>CAJTDX010000002.1 GCA_910575155.1 Lachnospiraceae bacterium | reverse complement strand
GTCCAGGTAAAAAACGATTTTTGCCGTCATCATTAATATACATGAAAATGACAGAAAAATAAATGTATACATGAACCTGTTTCATTTATGGTGGTGCTAAGAGCCGAAGCATGGAAGTTTATAGGGATTCCGAAGGAATTTCCTATAAGATAAAAAAATACTCCGGAAACCGCTCTGGCTTCCGGAGTATTTCATTCTTTACACTATATTATTGGGAGCGCAAAGGATGGCGGATCACCGTCTTTAAATTCTCTGGCCTGCACCTGCGCACATCGCTCAGATAAATCTCATGGTGGTAACGCGAACCATCCAGATCCGGCAGATAACCCTGTTCGCCGGCAAACCTGTCCATCGCTTCTATGGTTGCAGGCTCGCTGTCATAAGGACCGATATGCATACACTGCACGCACATACCTTCCTCATATGTGAAAAATTCCACTTTTGAAAAATCCGTTTTCTTCTTTGCCTCAGCTTCCTCTATTGCCCAGTCAAATTCCTCTTTTGTTACAAATTCCGGCAGACGAATCATAGAAATCCACTCAAATTTGTCTTTCCTTGCATAATCAACGCCTTTTACGCCTTCCTGCCACCAAAGTCCTTCCAGAGGAGGCACTACATAATCAAAATAGCCTTTTATGCGATGCTCCTCTTTCTTACTCATTTTAATCGTAAAAGCAATTCCGTAAAGCAAGCCAATCGACTGCTTATACCCGCCTCCCTCTTCGTTGGGATCACCCATGCCGCGAACGGCAATAAAATTCATAGACGGCACCGTAACCAGCTCTGGTTTATTTTTTGGCAGATAAAATTCTTTATATTCCTTTTTATAGTCAAACGTCATAGACTACCCCTTTTTCCGCTTTTTGGGTTTTGGCTCCGGAAGTTCCGCATAGGTCGCCATCACCAGTTTTGTCAGCATTTCCCGGTTTTCCACATCTTCTACCAGTAAATAATTTTTTGCCCCTTTATATGGCGGCTGCTCCGGCAAATCTGGACAAATTTCTTTTCCGGCCTCTGTAATCTTAATATAAAACTGATCGTCGCAGATCACAGCAAAGATTTTGCCATTACAGTAAATCCCATACTCTCCAAACATCTTCTTGTACGTAATGGTTCCCGCCTCCCGAAGCTGTTCTGCAATATACTCTACAAATTCAATTTTTGAAGCCATAAATTACTGTTTCCTCCAGACCTTGCATTGCTCTATTCGTTTTCCGTTATCCCCCTGCTGTTTATCATAAGCAAACTGATGCAGCAGATCACAGGGAAATTCTTTGCACTGTCCGCAATGTTCCAGATTTTTCTCTTCACAACTGGCTTTCACCGGACAGGAATCTCCCCAAAATGGTTTTTGTATATGCAGGCATCCTTTACATCCCATTTGCTCGCGGCAGGCGCATTCACTGCATAAGATCCCGCACCTGGACTCAATCAGTCCTTTCGATTCCTGAACCAGACCCACGTAAATATGTATTTCTGCATGATCCATGGAATCATCCTGATATTCTTCAAAATCACATTGGAATGATCTGGGCAGGTCCATCTTCCAAATCTCCTGCCATGCCGCTGCAACCGCCTGAACCATATCTCCATGAATGACAAATTTTGCATATGGGCCGGCAGGAATGCGGCAGACAGCATATTGATTTCCCTGCGGTTCCTCTGTAGTCACACAGGCAGCCATGGCCGTATAATCTGCGCTTGCATCTCCATCGTAATCCGTATAAATCCCCAAGGCTTTTTCATTTTCCTTATGGGGAATGGACGCATACACTCCCTGGTTGTAAAATTGATCCCATAACCCGCCAATGGTGGCGCTCATGTCGGGGGATGCATTATTTGTCCGGGCAGATACGCCCACCGCGATTTTTTCTTCTAACATTACAATTTCATATTCCATTGATAAGACCATCCTTTCTTTTGATAGCCTTATTCTATCAAAGCAACCGTGACACCTGTATGTCATGATTGCAGATATTTTTGCCGGATTCCTTCCACAAATGCCAGCACATCCCTGCGAAACTCTGACGGCTCTATAAGCTCCGCGCCATCTCCAAAAGAGACAATCCATGTTATAATGCTTGTTTTATCTGTAAATCCAAAAGAAAAAAGCAGGGTTCCGTCCGGCTGCACGGAAAAGCTTTCCGGGCCGTATTCCTCAATCAGCCGCCACTTATATTGAGGCTGAATCTTTGCTTTTACCTCATACAAATTTGGAAATACATGGGGAGCCGATAAATCAGGAGAAGGAACCGCGCGCCTTTGAAACGGTTCTCTCAACTCAAGATTCATCATCCGTCTCAGCTTAAACAGACGGAAATCTTCTCTCATTTCACACCAGCACCACAGATACCAGTTTGACCACTGGAACAAAAGATCATACGGTTCAACCACCCGCTTTGATTCTCCTCCGGGCGCATAGTAAGTAAAGGAAACCTTGTGCCCGGTAAGCGCCGCGTTATGCAGCAGCTCTATTTTAGGAGATAAAGAATCTTTGTACCAGGAGGAAAGATCAATTAAAATATGCGTATCCCCTGCCAGCAGATTGGAAGCGCCCGCCGAGAGCTTTTCCATTAACTGGGCGTAACGGTTGGTCCCGCTCACGCTGTCCAGACTCCGAAGCCCTGCCAGAATAGCCTGCATATCCGAGGTGCTCAGCACGGTTCTGTCAATTTTATAACCTTCCATAATGGAAACTCCGCCATTTACTCCCGGCTCCGTCAGCAGGGGAATCCCGGCAACGCAAAGAGCTTCGATGTCCCGGTTGATGGTGCGGCGGGAAACCTCGAATTTTTCTGCAAGATACGGCGCAGTCACTTTCTCCCGCTGCAAAAGAATGGACAAAATTCCAATCATTCGCTCAATCTTCATAAAATCACCTTACAGAATCAGATGATCAGCATGGCGTCTCCAAAACTGAAAAACCGATACTGTTCTTTCACTGCTGTTTCATAGGCATTCAGAATCTGCTCTCTCCCTGCAAGCGCCGATACCAGCATTACCAGCGTAGACTCTGGCAGATGGAAATTCGTAACCAGCGCGTCCAGCACCTGAAACTGATATCCCGGATAAATAAAAATATCTGTCCATCCACTGCAGGGACTGACCCACATTTGTTCGTGATCTTCCGCCGCAGTTCTCTCTCTCAGCTTTGCCGCGGCGGACTCTATGGTACGGCAGCTTGTGGTTCCCACGCACACCACTCTGCCGCCCTTTCTTTTTGTCTCATTGATTATCTTTGCCGCATCCTCATCCAGTTGAAAAAATTCTGAATGCATATGATGCTCCTGTACCTGATCTGCCTTCACCGGACGAAAGGTTCCCAGGCCGACATGAAGAGTTACTTCCGCAACCTGAATGCCTCTGGCGCGGATTTTATCCAAAAGCTCCGGCGTAAAATGCAGTCCCGCCGTAGGCGCCGCCGCAGATCCGTCATATTTTGCATACACGGTCTGATAACGGTTCTTATCCTTTAATTGATGCGTAATATACGGGGGCAGGGGCATCTGGCCAAGCTGATCTAAAATTTCTTCAAAAATCCCCTCATGAGAAAAGCGGATCAGGCGGTTTCCATCCTCCACCACATCTGTAATCTCACCTGTGAGAAGGCCGCCGCCAAAAAGAATCCTGGTTTTGGGCTTTGCCTTTTTTCCCGGCTTTACCAGACATTCCCACAAATCTTTTTCTTTTCTCTTAAGCAGCAGAATCTCTATTTTTGCCTGCGTGCCTTCCCGTTCCCCGAACAGTCTTGCAGGAATGACCCTGGTATTATTGATTACCAGGCAGTCCTGTGGCTGGAGATAGTCCAACAGATCGGCAAAATGCCGGTGTTCCAGCTCTCCGCTTTCCTGGCGCAGCACCAGAAGTCTCGAACTGGAACGGTCTGCAAGCGGGTCCTGGGCAATCAATTCCCTGGGCAGATCATAATAAAAATCTTTTACATTCATACCTTTCCTTACTTTCTCAGCTCAATTCCCATTTCTTCCAGATTTTTTACGATTTTATCCATAGCCGGAGCATAGTCTGCCTCTTCCAGAGTCTTATCTTTTGCCCGGAACGTCAGGGAATACGCCACAGACTTATATCCTGCCTGAATCTGGCTTCCCTCATAGATATCAAAGAGCTCATAGCTCTCCAGATACTGGCCTCCTCTGGCGTCAAACACCTTCTCCACCTGGCCCGCCAGTATATTCTTTGGCATCACCATACTGATATCGCGGGTCACTGCCGGGAATCTGGCAATTCCCTGATATTTACGGTCAAAACCTGCAAATTCCGTAACCTTTGGCATATCAATCACTGCCACATAAACGCGTTCTTTGATGGAATAGTGATCTGCTGCCTGCGGATGAATTTCTCCCAGATACCCCACCACTTCCTCATGATAAATAATATTTGCCTGTCTGCCCGGATGGAGGAAGGGTTTTCCTGCCTCTGGATCATAAGTTGTCTTTTCCTGGAGGCCCGCTCGTTCAAAAAATTCCTCCACTACGCCTTTCATAGTATAAAAATCGCCTTCTCCATACATGCCCAGGGTAAACTGCATCCGCTCTTCCGGAAGCTCTGTCACTGGAACTTGCTTGGGAAGGTAAATATTTCCCAGCTCATAGAGACGGACGTTTTTATTCCTCCTGTTGAAATTCGTAGACAGAGAAGTCAGCATCCCATTCAGAGAAATCGTGCGCATAATACTGAAATCTTCACCCAGAGGATTGGAAATCACAACGGTCTTTCGAAGCCCGCTGTCCTCTGGAATCAGCAGTTTATCAAAAACTTTCGGACTTTCAAAAGAATACGTCATGCCCTGGCTGAATCCGCAGAACTCTGCCGTTTCTCTTGCCACTTCCTCCACCCGCATTTTAAAGGACAGTTTCCCAGTGGTTGCCTCTCCTTTGGGAAGGGAAGCAGGAATATTATCATATCCGTAAAATCTCGCCACTTCCTCCGCCATGTCGGCCAGACATTCCAGATCCTGCCGAAAAGACGGTACAATTACTTCGTCTTTCGTTTCGTCATAATCCAGATCAATCATTTTAAAATAGCCAATCATGGTTTCCTTGTCAATATCCGTTCCCAATAATTGATTTACTTTCTGTGCGTCGAACGGTATCCGTCTGCCCGCTCTGACTTTTCCATAAATGTCTGCAACGCCGCCCACAACTTCTCCTGCTCCCAGCTCTTCGATAAGCTGGCAGGCGCGGTTGATGGCATCTATGGCATTGTTTGGATCCAGGCCCTTTTCAAATTTCCCGGAAGCATCTGTTCTCAGGCCGATTTTCTTGCTGGAGAGACGAATATTGGTTCCGTCAAAACACGCTGCTTCAAAGAGCATCGTCTGCACATTGTCTGTAATCATGGAATTTTCTCCACCCATAATTCCTGCAATGCCGACGGCTTTTTCCCCGTCGCAGATCATCAGCACCGAATCATCCATGGTACGTTCCTGCCCGTCCAGGGTCACAAATTTCTCGTCCTTAGCTGCGCGCCGCACCACAATCTCCCTGCCCGCAATGGTGTCAAGGTCATAGGCATGCATGGGCTGTCCATATTCCTCCATCACATAATTGGTGATATCCACGATATTATTGATCGGACGGATTCCCTGAGACGCCAGACGGCGCTGCATCCATTTGGGAGACGGGGCAATCTTGATATTTTTCACAACTCTTGCACAATATCTGGGACAAAGCCCTGTATCTTTGACTGTGATTTTCACATAATCATTGACATCTTCCCCATTGCCCGTCTGGCTCACAACGGGAGGCTTAAATTCTTTGCGGAAGGTAGCTGCCGCTTCCCTAGCCAGTCCCAGCACTCCGAAACAATCCACACGGTTTGAGGTAATCTCATATTCAAATACCACATCGTCCAGTCCCAGCGCTTTTACTGCGCTCTCTCCGACAACTGCGTCTTCTCCGAAGATGTAAATGCCTTCCTCCGGCGCTTCCGGATACATTTCTCTGTCTGATCCCAGTTCTTCAATGGAGCACATCATGCCATTGGAGACCACTCCGCGCAGCTTTCCTTTTTTGATTTTAATTCCGCCGGGCGTTTTTTTGCCGTCATGACCGCCAGCCACACGGCCGCCGTCCAATACCACCGGAACTTTATATCCTTCTCTCACGTTGGAGGCTCCTGTTACAATCTGGATATCCTCCCCTGTTCCCACATTAACCTGGCATACCACCAGTTTATCTGCATCCGGATGTTTTTCTATCTTTGTAATCTGTCCAATTACAATGCGCTCCAAATCTTCATCCAGCTTCTCAAATCCTTCTACCTTTGAACCGGAAAGAGTCATTGCATCGGTATATTCCTGCGCTGTCACATCCAAATCCGGCACATAGGCTTTGATCCATGATAATGATGTATTCATAATTCACTGTTCCTTTCTTCTACTTTGCAATCATTAAAACTGTTTTAAGAAACGATGGTCGTTCTCGTACAAAAGACGCATATCGTCAATCTCATATTTGAGAAGCGCAATTCGTTCCAGACCCATACCAAAGGCAAAGCCCGAATATTTTTCAGGGTCGATCCCGCTCATGCTCAGCACCCTGGGATGCACCATGCCGCAGCCCAATATTTCAATCCAGCCAGATCCTTTACAAAAGCGGCATCCTTTGCCGCCGCATTTAAAGCAGGTCACATCCACCTCGGCGCTTGGCTCGGTAAATGGGAAATGATGCGGGCGGAATTTTACTTTTGTATCTTCGCCGAACAATTCTCTGGCAAACTCTGCAAGGGTGCCTTTTAAATCTGCAAACGTAATGTTCTTGTCTACAACCAGTCCTTCCACCTGATGGAACGAAGGGGAATGGGTGGCGTCCACCTCATCCGAACGGAATACTCTGCCCGGCGCAATCATGCGGATTGGCAGTTTTCCTTTTTCCATTTCGCGTACCTGTACCGGAGAAGTCTGGGTACGCAGCACAATCTTATCATTGATATAAAACGTGTCCTGCTCATCCTTTGCCGGATGGTTCGCCGGAATATTCAAAGCCTCAAAATTATAATAATCATATTCCACGTCCGGCCCTTCCACTACTTCGTAGCCCATTCCCACAAAAATACGCTCTACTTCTTCCAGAGCAATGGTATTGGGATGACGATGCCCTACCAGATTCTTTTTTGCCGGAAGGGTTACATCTATTACTTCCTGCTTCAGTTTCAAATCCCGTTCCGCTGCTTCCAGCCTGGCTTTGGTGTCCTCAATCAGCCGTTCAATGCTCTGCCTTGTCTCATTTACCAATTGCCCTACCAGGGGGCGTTCTTCAGGCAGCACATCCTTCATACTCTTAAGCACCGCTGTCAGCTCGCCTTTTTTTCCCAGAAATGCAACTCTTACATCATTTAATTTTGCAAGTCCGTCAGAATTCTGAATTTCACGGATTGCTTCCGCTTTGATTTGTTCCAGTTTTTCTTTCATAATTCCTCCATTCTGTGTACTTTTTAACACAAACAGGCAGTCGGTGAAAAAATCAGCAGATTCTTTCACGCTTTCCTTTATTTTTTATTTTGCGGCTCCTGCGGATTGACAGTCCTCTGGCTGCACCGCGTGCGGTCATGCAGTGACATGTTCCATGTACACGCGTGTACATATTAGATTTTTGTTCTATAGGAAAGAAATTTTCACATTTTAGTGTGTCGAAATCTTTCGTATATAGAACAAAAAAGGTCCCTATGCAAATGCATAGGGACGAAAATTCCGCGGTACCACCCTGATTCCTGAGCATAACTGATCCTCAGGCGCTCTTCTTTGCGTAACGTGCAAAAACGTCATATCCTACTATGACTCCTCATCAGCAATCACGTTCAGATATGCGGCTCCGGTGGGAAATTCGATCGCTGTCTGTTCTTAAGAGGATTTACAGCCGATGATCCTCTCTCTCTGTAAGCAGTGCAGTTCTCTACTGAACACCTTCCTGGCCTTTCACTGTTATCGGGTATTATTCTAACACCTGCCTCGTAAAACTGCAAGTATTTTTTCTTATAATTTTATTTTCTTATTTTTTGCAGTGATCTTCTTCTGTTGTAACCATTCAGAATCATATTTTTTACCTTTCACTATCTTATAGGTTCGGATCTGCATATATAAAAGACACGCATCAACAGACGCTTGTCACTTGTCTTGCTATGTCAATGATGTTGTATCATAATACTTGGATAAGTCCAAAAATTTTTGATTGCTGTCCATTGATCTTCTTGTTATTTTTCCAGATGTTCCATATCAACTGAAACCTGATACTCAGAAAACGCCTGTGTAAAAGCTTCGTATATACAAACGGAACCTGTATTTTCTAATGTCCGGTATTCGATATTTTCTCCTAAAATGTCATATTTACTCTATTGGAAGATTGTGCTGTTTCAAAATTGTGTATTTTTATTATATCAAAAAGCGAGGCAAAAGTCGAGAATCATCATTTCCGCAAAAAAATAGGAGTACCGAAGCACTCCCATTCCCTAAACCCTCTTGCGAAATTCGCAGTGTTGGTTTATAATCATCTTAGAAGCCGGAGGATATGGCGTGTCCGACGGTTGTTCAATCGGAAACAATAATCAGTTTAAAAATCAAACGGATTACAAGGCTATCCTCTATTGCAGTAGAAGATAGCCTTTTCCGTTACTTACGGATGTGCTATTTGCACACAATGGCTTTCGCTTTACTCCATCTGCCGCGAATTTTTTCTTTCACTCCATACAGGAAACAATACTCTGTCTCCATCTCTTTATAATTCCTTACTCTGATATAATATTTTTTCCCGGAAGAAAGCCCCTTGATGGTCTGGCTGGTTTTCTTAATATCTATCGTTTGCCTGGACTTTTTAAAATTCTTATCCCTGGCGATCTGAATCTCATAACCGGAAGACTGCCTGTCTTTTTTACATAACACCTGAATGCGGCCCGGATGTTTACTGGTGATCCGACGGATATTCCCCCGCACCGGAGTCACTGTAAAAATGGCGTAGGCATAGGAACCGTCTACACGATAACCAATCGTACTGACTCCCTGGTCAGTAATCTTATATCTGCCAATGTCTTTGATATATTTTGCAGTTTCTGAATAACGCAGATTGACAATCGTACGATAATCTTCCGGCTCATACGGCGCCCGGTCGTCATAATACAGGGCTTTGGGATATTCTTTCACATAAACTTTGGGAGTCGTAATCTTCTTTCCTGTATATTCTGCTTTGTACCGTGATAATCTTATGGAAGCCGCTAAAGGATGCATACTTGCATGTATTTTAAATCTGCCGTATCTGGGAGGCGTCTTACTGTTTTTATCATCGTAAACCCTGACGCCTATATAATATGTGCCTGCGTCCAAAACCTGCGTCACCCCGTTCATAATCCAGCCGCTCTCATTATATTCATCCTCTGCGTTTTCACCATATATATGTATAAAGTCAGGACTTATGGAACTGTAAAACTTTCTGCCTTTTTTATCGTACAAAGACACTTCATAACTCTCCGGAACCTCTCCCATATCTGCAACGGAAGTATTGATGGACACTTCCAGAAAAGACATTCTCTTCAAAGTGATTTTATAATATTCATATGGATCATTTTGTGCCAGATGTCCGTAAAATATTTGATTCAAGGGAAGTTTTACTGCTTTGTTCCGTATGCTGTTATTCTCATATTTCGCTTCCGCAGACTGAAATTTTGCCGAAATAACATACGCAAGCCCTGACTGCTGTATGTCTGCATCGTTCTCTGCGCAAACCTGATAATGATAAGTTCCACTCTTTAACTGATAAATAAATGCTCCTTCTTTCGCTTCCCCGACGGGATTCCACTCTTTTCCATCCGCATCTGTGAGAAAGCCTCTCACGTTCTCCTGCTTTCCTGTCAGATAAACAGTGAGCTTCCCGGAATGTTTTAATACAACCTCATAACGCTGACCGGGCTTTCCCGGCAAAAGCCGCCCTTCCGTCTCTTTTTCAAATTCAAGTTCCAAAGAAGCGTCATCCGCCGTTACAAAAGATGCTGCATTAATAAGTTCCATATGCCCTCCCAGGCAATTCACAGACAAAACCACTGCACAAACGAATAGTGCCGTTATCGTTTTCTTCATTTGCCTCTCCCTCCTCTTTGCTGATTTTGTTATTTACATACAATTTCTTTTGCACGGCTCCATGATCCATAAATAGTTTCGCGGACATTTGCGCCTGCGCAGGATCTGATCTCCATATCTTTATAGTTTCTTACCCTTACGTAATACTTCCTGCCGGACTGCAGGCCTTTGATGGTTTCTCTGCTTTTTTCTGTTTTGATTGTTTTTTTCGATTTCCTGAAATTTTTGTCCCTGGCAATCTGAATCTCATAACTTATGGCCGGTACGTCTTTTCGCAGGACCGCATGTATCTGGCCCGCATTTCTGCTGCTTAAACGTTTAATCTTTCCCCGTACGGGCGTAACTGTAAAAATAGCGTAGGCATCGCTGTTGTATGTTGAAAGTGTTGTCGTTATAAAGCCGCGTCCGAAGCAATATTTCCCAACTTTTCTCACTTTTCTTAAAAACTTTCCTGTTTCCAAATCATATATAGCTCTATACTTTTCCACATCATACCTAGATTTGCCATACGGCAGGTTGTCTTTATAATAAGGAGAGTCCGGATATTCTGTTAACGTTATTTTGGGAAGCTTCAATTTCTTCCCTGTGTACACCGCTTTATTATAAGACAATTTGAGCGAAACCGGTAATTCCCAGGTTGTCGCATGAATCGCAAATTTGCCATAACGGGCCGGCTTCGGCTCCTTGCCGTCCTCAGCCGCTTTTACTGTCACTCCTACATAATAAACGCCTGGCTCTAAAATTCCTTTCAGACCCTGATAAGTGCCGCCCTCAGCTTCAATCCAGCTCCCATACCAGGCGTCGCTTTCATATGAACACCAGTCCGGATTTTCCCAGTTTCCAAGCAGTTTTCCCGTTTTATCATATAAAGACACGACATAAGTTTCCGGCGTTTTCTCATCGATCTGCGTATCAAGCGTAATCGCAATCGGAGCCATTTTCTTTAATGTAAATTTATAATATTCAGAAGGCGCATTCTGCGCCAAATGTCCATATATGACCCTATTCAGAGGTAATTTCGCCGCTTTTTTCCGTGTTGTATTCCCTTCATATTTTGCTTTTGCAGACTTAAAATTTGCCGTGATCATATAGGTCAGTCCCGCAGGCGGAATTTCCAGGTCTTTCGCAGCTATTACCTGATAATCGTAAGTTCCTTTTTTCAATTGCCAGGTATAAGTCCCTCCCGCAGCGCCTTCGCGCGGCTCAAGGTCTTTGCCTTTCGCATCCGTAAGTCTTCCCGCCAGCGTTTTCTCTTCTCCTTCCAGGCGAATCGTTAATTTCCCGGAACTTTTTAAGGTAATCTGATACTGCTGTCCTCCCTCTGACGATGAAATCCTGCCCCCGGCTGTTTCTCCAAATTCCAATGGCGTAATCTCCTCTTCTTCTGCAGCAGGCACAGACGCCGCATAAGCTGCTCCCTTTGGAACTCCCATGCCTTCCGCCGTCAGAATCACCGCGCACATAAGGGCCGTTATTTTCTTTACCATTCGCATCTGATCTTTCCATTCCATCACTGTTCCTCCTCTCCCTGACGCTAATCCCGTAATCTATATCTATATTACCATTATATGTAATATATGCCTGTATATCAAGTACAACAAATAATTATTAACTGGCGCTGCCGGAGATTTGAGCCAGGGTTAGTTAATTAATATTCGTTGTACAGGTATGAAAATATACGCCGGGCGCAATCACAGGCAAAATCTGCCTGAACGAAAAACCGCGGCACGTCTTTTCAGTCCATGCCGCGGTTTTCTTTGCAAAACGCTTAATACATCCATGTGTAACTCATAAAATATTCCACCATCCCCATAATCACAGCAAAGCCGGTGAGCAGGAATACCAGAAAAATTGCGCCTTTATCATATTTGAGCACCTCTTCCTGATCTTCTTTTCTATGAATATTAGAGGCAATCAGCTCCCCGCCCAGTCCGATCAGTATCAGAGGCCATAATCTCATGATTATTTCCAGAGACAGCGGCGGATAAAACATATGGACCATAAACAGGATTCCAAAAAATATCATCAAAATTCCACAGGTTATGCTTCCTACTCTTCTGGTTCTCATTTTACCGTTCCTCCTGTTCCAGCGACTTATCTTCCAGCTCCCTTTTTTTCCCCCGGATCAGATTGATTCCACCCCAGATAAATAAGAACGAAATTGCCAGTTGGGGAACCGCATCCACAATACTCCAGTAAATCTCGCCTGGAAACATCCACCGCATATACTCTGTCACATTTCCCCACAAAATCAAAACGCCAATCACAATCAGCACCCAAGCCAGTAAGTTATTCCGCCTTTTGTTCCATCTGTCTGCGGGAAGCACCCGGTCAAGATGGAACAGATAATCATCCTCCATAGCATAAAATTCTTCGTCGCACAGTCCTCTTAAATTGTGAACGTTGAAAAAACTATAGCACCACAAAATTGGCAGAATAAAAAGTACGGGACCCATATTTAAAAATGCCGCCAGAAAAATCAACAGCCAGAAAAATGCCATTATACTGACCCCCTGTTTCATAAATCCCATATACATTTCCCCTGCTCCTGGCACCAGGGAAAAGCAAAAAGTTAAAAATCCGCTTTTTTTCTTCGTCATCTCGTTACCTCCTGATTTCTTCCTGTTTTGTCTCTTCTGTTTCTATACGGAACAATCCGTTGCTCAAACTGTTCAAAAACGATGATATTTCTCCACTTTTTTGTTTCAGGGTATCTGTAAGCCCCGGTTCTTCGGAAACATTCTTCCTGTCTGCTCTCTGTTCCTGCTGCATCTGCGTTATATCAAACCCCAGATTCTGCATATTTGACGTCATCATCAGCATAAAGATCGACGCCATTACCGCAAGGCCCACCTTCAGACTGTACATAAGAAGCTGCATCTTATGTGAAGTTTCCTTTATACGTATACTTGCCTGCACATCTATTTGACGGCTTCTTCGCAGTATCTCTTCCTTCAGATAGGCGGGCGGCTCTGATAACAGAGGACGGTTCCAGGATACTGTATGTTCGCTGTATGGCGTCAGCCCTGCAGACATTTCAGAATCGGCAACGCCGCTCTCCATCCACTCGCCAAACTGCTGTGCGCAGAAGGTACAGGCTCCTATATGCTGTAAAAATTTTTCTTCCTCATGCTGTCCCATACGCCCGGTCTGCCAGTCACAGAACAAATCCACATTTATATGCCTGTTTTTGAACGCGCCCGATTCCCGGATAGCTGTTTCCTGTTTTTCTGATCCCATATTCTGTTTTCCTGTTGTCATCTTAATGCCCTCCCTTCTACCATTTTCTTAAGCATTCCTTTGGCCCGGTAGATCTGGGTCTGTACTGTTTTAATTCCTTTGTCTGTTTCCGCAGCAATTTCCCTGGCTGTCTTTTCCCTGTAAAAATGTTCTGTTGCAACTTCTTTGTAAGGACTTTTCAGGCTTTGACAGATAGTGTAAACATAATCTTTGGATTCCTGCTCCAAACAGGTTTCCTCGGGACTTGCCGATTGGTCCTTTAAGTCTTCAAAATAAGTATCTTCTTTCGGTTCCACACGCCTTTTGGCGCTTTTTAGAAAATCAAGACCCTTATTCGTGGCAATCCTGCATACCCATGCCTTCTCATAATCCCTTTGAAAAGAGGCAAGATTTTTGTAAATGGATAAAAAAGTTTCCTGAGTCAGATCTTCTGCGTCAAACTGGTTCCCCGTCATCTTCAGGCAGATCGAATATACCAGCCGTTCGTATGTATCCAGGAGATATCCAAAATATTCTTCTTTATCGATTCTTTCCGCCTCCTTTGCTATTTTTTATTCCCTCTGTCAGGGGAACTGTTTTCTATCTGTCTGTTTATTATAACGAGCATAAAACTCTTATGTCTTCAAAAATAATAAATTTTGTGAAACAAAACGAAAATATCCCTGATTTTGCCTCGCAGGAAGACATCTTCACGCTTTAGCGTAACAAGGTATTTTACACAGATCAAAAAGGACCCTGAAGGATATAAATCCTGCAAGATCCTCAAGTAAATGATAACGCGTTCTGTTTGGCCTGCATCTTTTGCAGACTGCGCCAGTAACTGTCTTATTGAATGCGGAACTGACTGATGAGCTGATTCAACGTCTTTGCCTGATTTGATAATTCCTTGGATATTGCCGCACTTTCTTCGGCCGCATCCGAATTTTCCTGTGTTACCTTAGAAACTTCTTTGATTCTGTTTTCTACAGAAGTAATCATTTCCGATTGCTGGAAGCTGGCCAATGCAATTTCATCCATAAGCAATTTAACGGATTGAATACACTCGCTGATCACCTGCATCGCAGAAAGCACATGGTCTGTACATTCCGTACCTGTTTTGACATCCTGTATGGATCGCCCAATCAGCATACTCGTTGAATTAGCGGCCTCTGATGATTTAGAGGCAAGTTTCCTGACTTCTTCCGATACGACAGAAAACCCTTTCCCGGCCTCTCCCGCCCTGGCAGCCTCCACAGAGGCGTTCAATGCAAGAATATTGGTTTGAAAAGCAATATCTTCAATTGTTTTAATAATGCTTTCAATCTGGGCGGATGAGTTATCGATATTTCTTGTGGCGGTAAGCAGCTGTTCCATCTTATCATCCGCTTCAGAAGAATAGTCGGTAGCCCGGTCTACCAGATTCGTAGCGTCGCTGCAGCGAACTGTGCTGTTCTGAATCTGTTCTGTAATATCCGTCACGTTATCTACAAGCCTGTGGATCGCTTCTTTCTGATGTATGGTTCCCTGGGATAACGACTGCGCGCCCGCAGATACCTGATTTGCGCCGTTATTTACCTCTTTTGCAATATTTGTAATATTGCGCATTACATCTGTAAGATGCATACGAATGCTCTTGAGGCTTTGCATCAGAACTTTAAAATCGCCAATATAATAAGATTCATTCTGCTCAACGTCCACGACAATGTTGCCGTCCGCCATCTCGCCTAAAATCCGTCCAATATCATTTATCGTCTTTCTCAGACAATCGCAGAGACGGTGAATCGTCTGTGCAATCATTCATGTTTTCAAGAGCGAATATCATTTATTTCTGCTAAAGCTGCTCCCATTGTACAAGTATCTCTTCACACTTTTCCGTATCAATGTCCTCCACCGCCTCTCTGAGGCTTGTAAAATACTCCTTTTCTTTTCCACGAAACGAATACTGGTTGATCTCGCCCGCCACTTCTTCCATGGCGTCCATATCGAGATTATCCATCGCTTCCCGCATTTTCATAAAAAGTTGCAAAAGCTGTTCTCTTTCAATTTGTCCGCTTCCCTCTTTTACTGCGTCATTCATAAAATACGGCGTCAAAATCTCTTTGTATCGTTTGTACTGTTCCAGCATTCCAGGCGTAGTCTCGTGAATCAAAACAGTATCCTCCATATTGCCTGCCGCTTCCATGCGCTCTGCAACAGAGGACAGCTCCAATGCGCCAATCTGCTTTGAAGCGCTCTTTAACGCATGTACTTCTATAGTATATTCCTTCCACTGCTCCCTTTGTTCATATTTTTGAATCAATTCACATTTCTTGTCAATGACACGGTAATATTCTTTTAATACAGCCCAGAACAGTTCCTCACTTCCCAGCAGCTCCATGGCCGCCGCTACCTCCAGCCCTTCAATGGAAATTTCCGTCGTCATCTCCGGCGTTTTTCTTTCGTCATATTTCTTTTCCACAATTTTCCCATCCGGCAGCCAAATCCTGATTTTAGAGGCAATTACTTTTAACTCAATCGGCTTTGCCACAAAATCATTCATACCCTCGTTAATAAACATCTCACGAGTTCCATCCACCGCGTTTGCCGTCAGAGCTATAATCGGAATCTGGCCGTTATCTCCCATCATCCGCCGGATAATCCTGGTGGCCTCTACACCATCCACCCCGGGCATCATATGATCCATAAACACAATATCGTATTTTTTCTCCGCAATTTTGGCAACTGCTTCTTTGCCGCTCAACGCCGTATCAATCTTCATTTCCAGAGGCTCTAACAGTCCTCTGGCAACGGTCAGATTCACTGCGTTATCATCCACAATCAATATTTCTGCCTCCGGCGCAATGAAATTAAAATCCTCGGCCTCCATCTGGCTAAAATTCTCATAAACCTCGTCGCCCTTAAAGATTCCAGCCAGATTTAAAGAATACAATGGTTTTTTTACCACGCGCACATTTGGAAGAGGATATGTGCGCAGCGTACGGTAATTTACCAGTACCACCCCTGTTATATCTTCATGTTCTCTCAGAAAATCATAAACCACATCGGTAAACAGCAAATGTTCCACAAATAAATACTTAACGTTTCTCTCCGTTAACGACGCAAGCTCTTTTTCTGATTTTACACGAATGAACTCTCCTCCAAACCTTTTTACGTCTATTTCCATTTCCTGCTCTATGTAGACGCTTCGCAGCAGAGCTGCCGCCACTGTCTGCTCCGCCGCTTTTTCAATCGAAGGCTTTCCTTTGATAATCTTCTGAGGAATGGCAAAAGAAAAGGAACTTCCCTCCCCATACGTACTCTCCACAGACATCCCGCCTCTCATCAAGGAAACCAGCTGCTTACAGATTGCAAGTCCCAGACCCGCCCCTTCAATATTTCGGTTTCGCTTGCTGTCCACCTGCTGGAACGATTCAAACAGCTTCGCTTTGTCCTCCTCTTTGATTCCGCTTCCCGTATCGGAGACAGACACCCGCAGCTCTCCCCATTCTGCTCCTTTGCGTTCAAAGTCCACCTTTAAGTGGACGCAGCCCTGCTGGGTAAATTTTACCGCATTATTGGCAAGATTTACAATAATCTGCTTAATACGGATGTTATCGCCATAAAGCTCATACGGCAGAGCGGGCGTTACATCCATGGTCAGTTCCAAATCTTTATTGCCGATACGGGTCACAATAATATTTACAATATCATTAATCAGCGACATAGGTTCGTACGTCACTTCGCTGATATCCATTTTTCCGGATTCAAGCTTGGAAAAATCCAGAATATCATTGATAATGGTAAGCAGCGACTGGCCGGATGATTTAATCTGGCTTGCATAATTTCTGGCTGTATCAGAAAGTTCCTCTCTGAGCAGCATTTCCGCCATCCCGATAATGGCGTTCATAGGCGTGCGGATCTCATGGCTCATATTGGCAAGAAAATCCGACTTCATATTAGACGCCTTCTCCAATTCCAGATTTTTTAAATACGTCTGATGTCTGCTAAAAGCAAGCTCAGAGATCGTATTTGCAAAATCATACAACGCCAGGGCAGCTTTATCCACAGTTGCCTTATCCACAATTTTAATCTTATGGACGTCCTCGGCAAATTCATCCGGATCCACGCCAATTTCCAACGCCACCTTACGGATTTTCGCTTCATCCGGAGCTTCTGTCAATACCTGGCCCCCTACCAGGCATCCTACCATACTGCCTCCTGCCATAATCGGCGCTGCAAAATCCACCAGCCCGGCATGACAGGAATATTCACAGGAAGCTTTGTTCCTGGCCGCCTTATCCGCGCCATATCTGTCGCACTTCTGACAGCGTTTCCCGCCCTCTTCCGTTTGCCTGGCTTTCATACAAAAATCTGAAAAAAAGGTACCCTTGGTAACTGCCGCGCCCTTATGATCCGTTGTCAGCGCCGCCATCCCCGTCACCTGGGAAAAAGCATTCTGTATTTTTTGCAGCGTTTCCACATTAATCAGATCTGTCAGCCCCATCTTATCATGAATGATTTCCATGTTCTTCCTCCTTTATCAATTCAAAATTCCCTTGATTGTGGAAGAAAGTTTCTCCATTTCGATAGGCTTCAAAAGATATCCCTGGGGTTTTAATGCCATTACTTCCTGAATCTTTTTGCCGTCTGTAACGCCTGTCAGAAATACCACCGGAAGATCTGCGGTTTTTCTGTTGGAGCGAATCCGGCGAAGCACGGAGGCGCCGTTTTCCATCGGCATCTCATAATCCAAAAGCACCAGATCCGTGCGCTTGGTTTCTAAAAACCTCACGGCAACCTTGCCATTAATTGCCGTGGCGACATCATAACGCTCGGAAAGATATCCTTTCAGCATTTTAAGAACGCTGCTGTCGTCGTCTACAATCAGGATATGCTTTCTCTCAGGCATCTTTTTCAACTGGTCCGCCACCTCCGGCCCTTCGTCTGCTCTGCGCCTCAGAGTATTGTTCTTTCTTGCTGTATACTTTTCCGTTTTCTGTATTTTTTCCGCTACAGCCACGACTTCTTCGGTATCTTTTTGCAGCTCCCGCTTTTCTTCAAAAATCTTTTCAATAGCCCTCTGAATATTTGCAGAAGAAATTGGCTTATGGAGCACAGTAGCTTTCATGGCTGGCGCAATCTTTGTCAGCTCGCTGCAGTCGCTGGGATTGCCTATGACTACAATGGGAATTTCTTCATCGGAAATTTTTCTTGCCACATTGGCAAACCGCTTTAAATCGTCAAAATTTTCATTGAACGGGCAGTACACAAACGCATCCGGACTTACGTATTTTAAATGATTCATAATATCATCGTACCGCTGTGATGTGCTGATGCATTCAAAATTCAAATCCATATACGTGAAAAATTCATTGATAATGGTTTCATTGTTCCCTGTAAGCAACACTTTGTGTCTCATAAAATTCTTCCTGTCCTTTCATATTTATTTTATAATCATTTTTATAATGATTATAACAAAAACAATCTGTTTTAGCACTATCTATTCTGATTTTTGTTCTATAGGAAACATACTTTCACGCATTAGCGTGACAAGGTCTTTCCTATAAGAGAACAAAGTGGGCATGCCCACTTCAGCTCCCCTACCCCCTCAATCATGAGGGGCCTGGACACTTTGCGCGCCGAGCACAATTGCGAAGCAATATTTTACCTCTTGTGCGAGTGCGCATATTATTTTTATCTTATAGGAAAGATAAAAAAATGCCGTATTCTCTGTTACCCAGAAAATACGGCATTTTTTCACACAATTTTTAATTATATTTACGCTTTCTAGCTGCTTCGGATTTTTTCTTACGTCTTACGCTTGGCTTTTCGTAATGTTCTCTTTTACGAATTTCCTGCTGAATTCCTGCCTTGGCACAGTTTCTTTTGAATCTGCGTAAAGCGCTATCCAAAGTTTCGTTTTCTTTAACGATTACATTTGACATAGTCTCACACCTAACCTCCCTCCAGTTGCGTATTGTGCATATTCAACTGTTTGGGTCATATTTTATTGCACTATTAAATATTATAACAGATTTTTTCCGTAAGTCAACTATTTTCGATGGAAAACTTTAGGAATTTATCTGTTTCTCCAAAGCAGTTTTTGCCTCTGTAATAGCCTCCGGAATTCCTGCCGGATGCTTGCCGCCCGCCTGGGCCATATTGGGACGTCCGCCCCCGCCTCCGCCAACCTTGCCGGCAACGGCTTTGATCAGGTTGCCGGCGTGCGCTCCCTGATTCATGGCTTCCTGGGTTGCCATAGCCACAAGATTCACCTTGCCGCCTTTTTCAGAAATAAGCAGAATTACGCCTTCCTGCAGTTTATCCTTCAACTGGTCTCCCAGTTCCCGCAGACCGTTCATGTCCACATCAGGCACGCTTGCCGCCAACAGTTTCACGCCTTTGACGTCCGTCACCTGATCCATAACGTCTCCCAGCGCATCCTTTGCCGCCTTGCTTTTCAGAGAATCATTCTCCGCCTGAAGCGCCTTTAGATCCGCCCAGAGATGCTCTATTTTCTCCACCAGGCCTGCCGGGTTGGTCTTTAACAGCTTCGCCGCTGCTGTAAGCGTTTCTTCCAATCTGTCATAATAGGCAAAGACCGCCTTAGAAGTCAGCGCCTCAATCCGGCGCACGCCTGCCGCCACGCCCGACTCAGATATGATCTTAAAAGCGCTGATGCTGCTGGTATTGCCCACATGGGTACCGCCGCAAAGCTCGACGGAAAAATCTCCCATTTTCACTACCCGCACAGAATCTCCGTATTTTTCTCCAAAAAGCGCCATTGCGCCTGTCTTTTTGGCTTCTTCCAATGTCATTACCTCTGTCACAACAGGAAGGGACGCCGCAATTTTTTCATTGACGATATTCTCCACCCTGGCAATCTCCTCCGGGGTCATTGCTGCGAAGTGAGAAAAATCAAAACGGAGCCTGTCTGCATTTACATCGGATCCATGCTGCTCTACATGGCTTCCCAAAACATCACGCAAAGCTTTCTGCAGCAAATGCGTGGCGCTGTGGTTTCTTCCAATCAGCGCGCGTTTCTCTGCTTCTACAGAAAGTTCCACCTTGTCGCCAATTTTGAACATCCCTGCCGTCACTCTGCCCACATGGCCGATTCTGCCGCCTCTGAGATGGATGGTATCTTCCACTGCAAATTCATTTTCTCCGGCACGGATAACGCCTGTATCTGCATTCTGACCGCCCATAGTGGCATAAAAAGGCGTCTCCGCTACAATTATGGTTCCCCGCTCTCCGTCAGACAGCGCTTCGGTCAGCTCCGTCTCCGTAGTCAGTACCATTATTTCAGAACTGTGGCTGAGACGGTCATATCCCACAAACTCTGAGGTAACTTTTGTATCAATCTCATCGTATACCGTAGCGTCAGCTCCCATATAGTTGGTTTCTTTTCTGGCATTTCTCGCCTTGTTTCTCTGCTCCTGCATACATGCCGCAAAACCTTTTTCATCTATGGAAAAGCCTTTCTCTTCCAGTATCTCCTGTGTCAGATCCAGAGGAAATCCATAGGTATCATAGAGCTTGAAGGCATTTTCGCCGGACAGTACCTTCTCTTTGCGTTCCGCCATTTCCTCCTGCATTTGCGCAAGAATGCTTAACCCCTGGTCAATGGTTTTATCAAATTTCTCTTCTTCCTGCGTCAGCACTTTGAAAATAAATTCTTTCTTCTCTTCCAGTTCCGGATATCCGTCCCTGCTCTCGGCAATCACGGTCGCGCTCAAAGCGGCAAGAAATCTGCCGTTAATGCCCAGCAGCCTGCCATGGCGGGCCGCACGCCGGATCAAACGCCTCAGGACATAACCCCTGCCTTCATTGGAGGGCATGATTCCGTCTGAAATCATAAACGTTGAAGAACGCATATGGTCCGTAATCAAACGGATCGAAACATCGTCCGCCTCATTGGTCTGATAGGTCTTTGCGGATATTTCACAGACCTTATCCCGAATGGCTTTCATTGTATCCACATCAAACACAGAATCCACATCCTGCACTACCACGGCAAGACGTTCCAGTCCCATTCCCGTATCAATGTTCTTGTTGGCAAGCTCCTCATAATTGCCATGCCCGTCTCCGTCGAACTGGGTAAAGACATTGTTCCACACTTCCATAAAACGGTCGCAGTCGCATCCCACTTTGCAGTCCGGCCTTCCGCAGCCATATTTCTCACCGCGGTCATAATAAATTTCCGAACAGGGACCGCAGGGACCTGCGCCATGCTCCCAGAAATTATCGCATTTGCCTTCTTCATCCCGGTAAAAACGGGTAATCTTATCCGCCGGAACACCTACCTCTTTCGTCCAGATATCAAACGCCTCGTCGTCCTCTCCATAAATGGAAGGATAAAGACGCTCCGCTTCCATACCGATTACCTTTGTCAAAAACTCCCAGCTCCAGGCAATTGCCTCCCGCTTAAAATAATCTCCAAATGAGAAATTTCCCAGCATTTCAAAAAAAGTCAGATGCCTGGCTGTCTTTCCTACATTCTCAATATCTCCGGTACGGATACATTTCTGACAGGTAGTCACGCGTGTCTTCGGCGGAATCTCCTGCCCGGTAAAATATGGCTTCAAGGGCGCCATACCTGCATTAATCAGCAGCAAGCTGTTGTCATTATGAGGCACCAGCGAAAAGCTCTTCATGGCAAGATGCTCTTTGCTCTCAAAAAATTCCAGATACATCCTGCGCAGTTCATTTACTCCATACTTCTTCACTACAAATTTCCTCCAACTGTCTATTTCTGCTCTTTTGCGTCTTTTCTGTCACGCAGCTTCTTACCCAGAAAAACTCCGGCGCATGCCACTGCTGCAAACATAAGAACCTTTACTGCATATTGTATAAATGAAACAAATATCGCCATTACGCACCTCCTATCAAATGTTAATATTACCATATAGCACCGCTGTTTTCAAGTGTCAGAACGCTTCTGTCAGGCTTCTTTCGCGCGTTCCTGCCGCCGCTGCACATAAAGAACCTGGTTTTCTTCTTCCACAGTCAGAATCCGCTCTGCAAACGCCTGATGTTCCGGCAGATCCAGATATGCGCGGGGCGCTTCGTAATGTTTCCACAAATGCATGGGAATCACGCAGCCGCTTTTAACCTGCTTCAAAAAATAATCCAGTCCTAGAAACTGATTTTTTCCAAGTCTGGGATCCACAACTACAAAAGATACGTCTATCGGCCTGTCTTTCAGACGGTCTATCTGCTGTTTATAAGTTGCTTCCTGATAACGGTTAAAGACCTCCGATTCTTCCTCCCATGCCCACCAGTTCAGATCGCCCGCATGGTAAACAGAGCCGCCGCTGCCCGTCGCTAAAAATGCCACGCCGCTGTCCGTGGAAAGTAACGTTTCCACAGTAACCTCCCCGACTTTGTAAGTCTCTTTGGGCTTAACGTAAGTGATTTTTTCTCTGATTTCTTCTCCCAGCCCCATGCGTCTGAGCATGGAATTTCCCAGCTTCTTTTTCACTTCTTTGGCAAAGATATAATAAATCTTCTCATAACGCCTGCTCCAGGCAAGCACCTCCGGGTCAAAATGGTCCCGGTGGCTGTGGCTGGAAAATACATAAACCTGCGTCTCACCGGGAAATTCGGGCATCTTCCCATGATATTCGCAGCCGGGTACTCCCTTTCCGTTATAATAGTCAAACACAAATACCGTTCCCTCTGTTTCTACGCAAAAGGAACTGTGATGGATATAAGTTACTTTCATATTAAGTTCTTCCTCTGCTTTTTATGGATTGAAGGTTTGCATTGATGTCCTACGTAAGCTCGCTGGCGCGTCTCTGGGAAGCAACCGCATTCTGTTTGAGACCCTGCGCGCGTTCGCTGATATCTGTCAAAACCATCTTTCCGTCCTCCTCTTGAAAAATATTGCCAAGATACGATTGAATTTTCTGATTTTCCGAGCTGTTCAAATTTTCGGTCTTATACTGTTCCGCTACCGCCTGCGCAATATAGGGTGATTCTGCCACTGCCTTCGACAGAGCAATCTGATTCTGAATAATAAAGTTTACCTCGCTCATTTTCTCGCTGGAAAGCTGCTGAATGTTCTCATTTGCCGTACTGCGAAGCGTCGTATAAACAGAGCTTATGGTAGTGAACGATGTAATGCACAATGGTATCATCATACATAAAACCGCTGTCACAAAAATTTTTAAGAACAAGCCGCCTCTTCCTCTTGAAGGTTGTTTTTTCTTAAATTCTTCCTGCGTTCCATTTGTTGTTTTCATAAAACATTCCTCCCGCAAACAAGTATTCATACAGCAAAAACAGGGGTCTGATACACTGGCACAGGATGATTGTTTCATATACAGGACAGGAAAATAAGACGCAGTGAAAACTGCGCCGATTGACGACAATGCCGCAAATCAAAAAATCAGGCAGGCCAATGCGTCAGTTCCTTATTATTCGCTGTACAAATATGATCGTGTATCAATGGTAATATTGTATCACAATTAATGTATTTTTTTCAATATTCTAAAATAAAAATCCCTATGAAAGTCAAACTTCCATAAGGATTTCTTTTACAACAGCCTATATAATAATACATACCAGACCGCCATTGCTGTCATTGACGATTTTCTGCATCGTATCCTGCAGTTTTACCTGACTCTCATCATCCATCATCGTGATCTTGCTGCGGATTCCATCTTCTACTAATTCTCCAATGGATTTTCCGAAAATATTCGTCTGCCAGATTCCCTCTTCCTGGTCTCTGGAGGTCTTAATATATCCAATCAAGTCCTGCGCCTGTTCTTCGCTTCCAATAATAGGGGCGATTTCCGTCTCTACATTTGCACGAATCATATGTATGGAAGGAGACTGCGCTTTGATTTTTACGCCAAATTTATTACCATGCCGGATCAGTATGGGTTCCTCAATTTCAATATCGGAAAGCTGAGGCGTCACCACGCCGTAGCCTTTCTGTTTTACTGCCTCCATGGCGCTTCCTACTTTATCGTATTCCCTCTTCATTACGGATAATTCCCGAATCATGGAAATCAGCTGATATTCTCCCTGGATCGGCACGCCGGTCAGCTCGCTCATATTCTCATAGTAATATTTTTCATCTATGTCAAACACGATCTGCACGCATCCTCTTGACAGCTCCACTTTATCCAGCTTCATCCGGCGGATATATTCTCCCTCCGGCAGCAGCTCTGTTCCCCGGATATCTTTGGCAAACGTAAATTTCTTAAGAATCTGCATGGCGTTTTGGATAACATTTTCTTTAATTTTATGAGAATTTTCCAGCATTTCCACCCATTTAGGCAAAAAGAAATCCACACGCTCAATGGGAAACTCATAGAGAATATTCTCTAAAATATGATAAATATCATCTTTTCTGAGCTGTTCACAATTTACCGGAAGCGCTCCGACTCCATATTTCTCCGCAAGTTCCTCCGCAAGCTTCTGACTCTCTGCGCTGTAGGGCTTCTGCGTATTTAAAAGCAGAATAAAGGGCTTGCCCAGTTTTTTCAAAGCCCCTACTGTTTTTTCTTCTGCCGGAATATAACTTTCCCTGGGCAGTTCTGTAATGGACCCGTCTGTGGTTATCACGATTCCAATATTGGAATGCTCACGTATTACTTTCTGGGTGCCAATCTCCGCCGCCTGGGTAAAAGGAATTTCATAGTCAAACCAGGGTGTTTTTACCATCCGCTCTGACCCCTCTTCCATATGCCCGGCAGCTCCGTCCACCATAAATCCCACACAGTCAATGAGACGTACGCTGACCTCCAGATCATCGCTGAGCCGTATTTTGGCAGCCTCTTTGGGCACAAATTTCGGTTCCGTCGTCATAACCGTCTTCCCCTGCGCCGACTGAGGCAGCTCATCGGTAGCCCGCTCTCTGCTATGTACATCTTCCATCTCCGGAAGCACCATCACGTCCATAAATCGCTTAATAAACGTGGATTTTCCGGTTCTCACAGGTCCCACCACTCCAATGTAAATATCTCCATTGGTTCTGGCGCTGATATCTTTGTAAATATTATATGTACCTGCACTGATATTTTCCATACAAAAACCTCCTGTTCTACTGTTATCAGTATATGCAGGAGGTTTTTCCTTAGAACAATATCTCATTTATCAGCGTTTATCTTTACCATAAATCGGCAATTGCATCCTGGCAGACCGCCCGAATTCCCTTTTTGCTTAAAATATCCATGGCTTTTTCATTATCCGCCACCCGAAGAACCATATACGCGGTAGCTTCCTTGGGCGTCAGAAATGCATACATATATTCCAGATTCACGCCGCCGTCTCCGAGCATTTTTAAAATCTGGAACAGACTTCCCGGCTCATCCGGCATTTCCACTGCCAGCACCGGCGTAATGGAAGCCACATAACCAGCCTCCTTCAGAATGCAGGATGTCTGGTAGGCATCATCTACGATCATACGCACAATGCCAAAGTCCTGTGTTTCCGCTATGGACAAGGCGCGCATATCGATCTTATGCTGCTGTAAGTACTCTGTCAGTTCCGCCAATTTTCCCGGCTTATTCTCTACAAATACAGAAATCTGTTTTACTGTCATAAATTCCCTCCTATTGGTTCATCCGCTTTGCATCAGTTCTGATATAAGTTTCTCTGGTCAATGACACGGACAGCTTTTCCTTCGCTTCGGGCAATTGTCTTGGGATTTACCAGGCTTACCTTAACATAAATACCCAGCATGGCCTTCAATGCCTCCACCAGCTTCTTCTCCCGTTCTGCAACAACGCCCGCATTATCAGAAAACATTTCCTGTGTCATTTCTACCTGAACTTCAATGGTATCGCTATTGTTTTTACGTCCCACAATAATCTGATAATTTGCCGGATACCCCTGGTTCAACAGCACAGTTTCAATCTGGGATGGGAATACATTGACGCCTTTCACAATCAGCATATCGTCGCTGCGTCCCAAAGGCTTTGTCATCTTTACATGCGTACGCCCGCAGGAACATTTCTCATGGCTGAGAATACAGATATCTCTGGTACGGTAACGTATCAATGGAAACGCCTCTTTGGTAATGCTGGTAAATACCAGCTCTCCTTTTTCCCCATCCGGAAGAACCTCTCCTGTCTTGGGATTGATTACCTCTGCGATAAAATGGTCCTCATTGATATGCATTCCGCTCTGATCGCTGCACTCAAAGGACACTCCGGGACCGGAAATCTCGGTCAGGCCATAAATATCATACGCCCTGATTCCCAGTTTTTCTTCAATGTCACGACGCATTTCCTCCGTCCAGGCTTCCGCACCGAAAATTCCCGCCTTTAATTTGATCTGATTCTGCAGTCCTCTCTCCCAGATAGATTCCGCCAGATATGCCGCATAAGAAGGCGTACAACAAAGTATCGTAGAACCTAAATCACACATAAACTGAATCTGACGTTCTGTATTTCCAGAAGACATAGGCAGCGTCAGAGAGCCAATTTTGTGAGAACCTCCATTTAATCCGGGACCGCCCGTAAATAATCCGTAACCATAGCAGACATGTACCACGTCTTCCTTTGTTCCGCCTGCCGCAGCAATTGCCCTGGCGCAGCATTCTTCCCAAAGATCAATATCATTCTGAGTATAAAAAGCCACCACTCTCCGCCCGGTTGTGCCGCTGGTAGACTGTATCCGGACACAATCGGACAAAGGCGCTGCCAAAAGCCCGTAGGGATAAGCGTCGCGCAAATCATCCTTTGTCAAAAAAGGAAGCTTATGAAGATCATCCACCGAGCGGATCTCTTCCGGCTTTATTCCCTGTTCATCCATCTTCTTTCTGTAGAACCCGACATTCTCATACACCCGTTTTACTGTCTTTGCCAGTCTCTCGTCCTGCCAGGCACGAATCTGTTCCTGGGATGCGCATTCAATCTCTGGTTGATAATAATGTTCCATACTTGTATCATTCCCTTCCATTCCAGTATCTGTGTGAGCTTCACAGCCCTGTTTTTGCAGGAACATTATAACACATCCTGTTTCTGATGTACATATTCACAGCGTTTTATTATTTCGGCAGCCTTCCATACAATTCCGTCTGTTTTCTGATTTTCCTCACCAGTTTACTGTCGATGGCATCCGGTTTCATTCTCCACATCCAGTTGCCGCCCAGGGTAGACGGCGTATTCATCCTTGCCGCGCTTCCCAGCCCCAGTAAATCCTGCATCGTTACCACCGCCGTATCGCTGACGCTTGACCACACGCCGCGCATCACTCCCCAGTGATAGCCCTCCAGCCTGTTCAGCCTCAGATATTCTCTGGCAAAAGACGCACAGCTTCTGGGCGCTGTTTTCATCCATCCCAGAATGGTATCATTGTCATGCGTTCCCGCATATACGACCGAATTACGCGTGTAATTGTGCGGCAGATAATCTCCGTCTTCTCTGGTATCAAAAGCAAACTGCAGCAGCTTCATTCCCGGATAACCGGAATCCGCCAGCATCTTGCGCACGGATTCTGTCAGAAATCCCAAATCCTCTGCAATAATATCAAGCCGGCCCAGTTTTTTCTCAATGGAACGAAACAGCTCAATGCCCGGTCCTTCCCGCCATTCTCCATTCCTTGCCGTAGCCTCTCCAAATGGAATTGCGTAATAAGAATCAAATCCCCGGAAATGATCAATCCGGATTACATCGAACAATTTAGACATTTTCTCAAGACGCTTTGTCCACCAGCCATAACCGTCTTCTTTCATCACATCCCAGCGAAACAGCGGATTCCCCCAAAGCTGCCCGTCCTCTGAAAATGCGTCCGGAGGACATCCTGCAACATCAATCGGCGTCAGTTCCTTATCCAGATAGAACTGTTCCGGATTTGCCCACACATCGGCGCTGTCCATCGCCACATAAATAGGAACGTCGCCTATTATGCGGACGCCTTTGTCATTGGCATATTTTTTCAGTCTTTTCCACTGCCTGTAAAACAGGTACTGCAGCATTTTCCAGAACTTTATCTCCTCTTCCAGATCCTTTTTTGCCCGCTCCAAAGCATCTTTTTCCCGCTTTTTCAACTCTGGCTCCCATTGGCTGAACGACACGCCGTTATGAGAATCCTTCAGCGCCATAAACAAGGCGTAATCTTCCAGCCAGTCCGCCTCTTCCTGGCAAAACGCTTCGTAATCTCCGGGAATCCTGTTCTGAAACCGCTCAAACGCCTTATGTAGCAGCGGATATCTGTTCTCATAAATCAGACTATAGTCCACCCGTTCAGCTTGATCCCCCCATTGGCACATTTCACATTCCTGCTTTTTAAGAAGTCCCTCTCTGCAGAGCAGATCCAGATCAATAAAATATGGATTTCCTGCAAAACTGGAAAAAGACTGGTAAGGCGAATCTCCATAGCTGGTCGGACAAATCGGCAGCACCTGCCAATAACTCTGTCCTGATTTCATAAGAAAATGCACAAATTTCCTTGCCTCCTTTCCCATAGTTCCAATCCCATATGGGGACGGCAAAGAAGAAATGTGCATTAAAACTCCGCTTGTACGCATGTTACATATACCTCCTATAATTGTTCTTTCTTAAATATCAATAAGCTGACCAGATCAGCGCAGATACCAACGCCATGATACATGATTCCTTAAACTCAGGCTGCACGCCGCAGAAGGGAGCCGCCTGATCAACATCAGCTTCCCTTCCGACAGTCATTCACAATAACTCTTTAACCTTTAACTGCGCCTGCCACAACGCCTTCAATAATATATTTCTGACATACCATATAAAAAATAATAATCGGAATAATCGCAAGCACCAGCATTGCCATCATTGCTCCCATATCCACGGCTCCATAACCGCCCTTTAAGTATTGGATTGCAATCGGAATCGTCTTCCAGCGTTTGATATCCAGTACCAGATAGGGCAAAAGATAGTCGTTCCAGATCCACATAGCCTGCAGAATCGCCACTGTAATACAGGTAGGCTTCAAAATCGGAAATACCACATGAAAATAAGTCTGCAAAGGCGTGCATCCATCAATCATTGCCGCCTCTTCAATCTCCAGCGGAATACTCCGCACAAATCCGCAGAACATAAATACGGACAGCCCGGCTCCAAATCCAAGATATACCAATATAATACCAATTGGACTGTATAAATGCAATATATTTGCCAATTTTGACAATGTAAACATCACCATCTGAAACGGCACGATCATAGAAAACAGGCATAAATAATAAAATCCGGTAGAAAATGCAGAATTTATCCTGGATATGTACCAGGCACACATCGAGGTACATAATATAATCACTGCCACCGAACATACTGTGATAAAAAGAGAATTTTTAAAAGCGTCAAAAAACTGAATTTTCTCCATGCCCCGCACATAATTTTCCAGCTCCACAAACATTTTTCCAAAAGGAAACTCAAAGGGCTTACGGCTGATATAGACCTTTTTCTTAAAAGAATTCACTACCACCAGCACAATAGGAAAAACCCATGCCAGCGACAGCGCGCTGAACAATAATGTAAACAGCCATCCGTTTCTCGCTTTTCTTACACCCATTACTGCTGCACCTCCCTGCTTCTTGTCAATCTTGTCTGCACCACGGCGATCAGCGCCACCAGTATAAAAAATACCACTGCCTTTGCCTGGCCAACCCCCTCATACCCGGCTCTGCCATAGAACGTGTAATAAATATTAAGCGCCAGAAGCTCCGACATATTGGACGGTTCTCCATTGGTTAGGGCCAGGTTCTGGTCAAACAGTTTAAAGCTGTTTGTCAGCGTCAGGAAGGTACAGATGGTAATGGAAGGCATTACCATTGGAATCGTCACATTTCTTAAAATCTGCACCGGCGTTGCCCCGTCAATTTTGGCCGCTTCAATCAGTTCACCCGGAATATTCTGAATGCCGGAAATATAAATAATCATCATATATCCAATCTGCTGCCAGCACATAAGAATGACCAGTCCCCAAAAACCGTAGGCAGCATTATACGTCAGAGTTTTCTGGTAATTTGCCAGAATACCGTTTAACAAAAGCTGCCAGATATAACCCAGCACAATGCCTCCAATCAGGTTCGGCATAAAAAATACGGTACGGAACACATTGGTTCCCCGGATGCCTTTGGTTAAAAGCATTGCCACTGCAAACGCCAGCACATTGATGAGTACTACAGACACAACTGTAAATGCCGCCGTATACCAGAGAGAATGCCCGAAGGTTTTGTCAGAAAATATTTTTAAATAATTATCTATCCCGACAAATTTCGCGTCTGTTACGGTAGTAAATTTGCAAAAAGACAAATAAATCCCCATGATAAAAGGCACGAAAAATCCAATGGCAAATGCCGCCACCGTGGGGAGCGCAAAAATCGGAAAATATTTTTTTACAGAATTTTGCATATATCACCTCTCAATTTTTGGGATGGCAAATAATGCCATCCCATTCTACACCTATTCATTCACGGCTTTATACTCAGACGCCCATCCTTCCACAAAGGCTGACTTCACGGCGTCCCATTCCCCGGTTCCCTGGGCATATTCCAAAAGCGCGCTTCCCACGCCGTTCTTCCAGTTTTCTGAAGGAACCGTGGAGAAGACCCAGGGAATTGGTGTTTTTCCTGCATCAATATACTCGTTAGCCGCCGCTACCAGAGGATTATCCGGCTGATATTCTTCCGTAAAAGTGGTAAACGGCGTTACAAATCCCATTTCATCCCGGAAGCTTTTTCTTCCGGTATCACTTGTAATCACCCATTCCATAAAATCCAGCGTGGCGTCGATGTCTTCCTGTAAAGCATTTTTATTCACGCACCAATAGTTTTCTGATCCGGTACAAAGTCCCTGATTTGCCTCATCGCCTACGCCAATATAAATGGGCAGCATCCCCATATCCTCATCTGCCACTTCATTTCCAGCGATATCATTGTATACCCAGGTTCCATTCTGGTAAAATACTGCCTCGCCCATTCCAAATTCTGCCGTCGCATTTTCTCCTGTCATACCTGAGAGCATGGCTGGCTCCACCGTGGAATCCGTAATATAAAGGTCCCACATATTTTTATAGGCATCCAGGTAAGTTCCCTTAATTGCCTCTGTGGTGTCAATATCATCCTCCTGATATTCAAAATAAATAGGAAGGTTTGCCAGATGCGTTTTAAATCTCCAGTCGGAAGAAGAATCCATACCGGCAGAAGTAAAGGCTCCCTGAATACCAAGTTCATCTTTTTTCGCCTGCATGTCGTCTGCCACCTCTTTCAGTTTTGCAAAACTGTTAATTTCAGAGGCGTCCTTAATTTTAGCTCCTTCCATTGCACAATACTTTTCTAAAATCGCTTTGTTGTAGATAAGTCCGTAAGTTTCAATCACATACGCTACTCCCTGTACTTCTCCTGCATCGTTTATTAATGCGAAATCATCGCTTTTCAAGTTTTTATAAACGGCGCTGTCTTTCAAATCGTAACAATAATCCTGCCAGGAAGCAAGTCCCGCCGGCCCGTTCACCTGAAACAGCGTAGGCGCCTGCTTTTTCGCCATTTCTGATTTCAGGGTAGATTCATATGTCCCGGATGCCGCCGTTTCGATTGTCACTGGCACCCCTGTCTCCCCGGTATACTCTTCTGCAAGCGCTTTCCACTGGTCTGCCTGTTCCGGCTTAAAATTCAGGTAATATACGGCTCCCTTTGCATCTGCCGTCTGATTGTTATTCCCTTCATTGTCCTCATCCTCTGTCTCTGCATTGTCCGTTCCATTCCCTTCCTCTGCAGTGTTGTTTTCTTCTGCCTTTTCCTCATTTTTTTTCGTTCCGCAGCCCGTTGCCATAGTCACGGCAAGCGCCGCCGACAGCATTAATGAAATCCATCTCTTTTTCATAATCTGCACCAAGCCTCAAGAGAAAATACCGCATTTTCATTTGAGACGCAAACACAAGAGGTGAAAGATGTGTCTGCATATTTTCCTTTCTTTTTTATTTTTCTTCCACCTTTCCTCCAAATTGATAGTTCATAAGATATACAGTTTAGTATGGAAGATTTTGTGCAGAATATACATAAATCAGAAATCTTACCACTGAGATCCCAGTATATGAAAAAAATTGTAAAACAGAAAAAGGCGTCTTTTTCTATATACAATAAATACCACTCTAAAAAAATATTCAGACAGCGAAAAGAACCAGCCGCCCTGAAGTATGGGCGCTGGTTCCTTTACTCTTCATTACACAGTTGCAATCATAATCGCGACTGCTTTTCAAATAATAAACTTTAACACTTCACATAAGCAGGGCCTTCGCTATAATAAAAAGCAGTTACCTGCACACAATGGTCTTCGTCCTGCTCCATTTTCCATAAATAGATTCGGAAACAGGCGTACCGTGACAATAGTAAGTCTTTACATCTTTGTAATTTCTGATTCGCACATAATACTTTTTCCCGGAAGACAAACCTTTTATGGTCTGCTTTACTTTTTTGGTCGTTAATGTCTCTCTGGACTTTCTGAAATTCTTATCTCTTGCTATCTGGATCTGATAACCGGTAGACGGAGCGTTTTTCTTCAGTGACACCTTAAGTTCTCCTCTTTTTTCACTGCTGAGACGTTTGAACTTCGCCTGAACTGGCGTTACTGTAAAAATGGTATAGGCATATACGCCTCCCGGATTATAGAAACTGCTTCCTCCGCTGTGACCGATCCTGTATCTTCCAATCTCTTTCATTGTACCAGAGGAGCCGTCTGACATACTGGATACGCAATCAAAATCTTTTACTTCATAAGGCTCCCAAAAGTAATGGTATGGATCCCTGGGGTATTCTTTCAAAGTGATCTTCGGCAGTTTTATCTTTTTACCAGTATACTCGGCCGTCTTCTGAGACAATTTCAATTCCACCCCTAAGCCGTAGGAAGCTGCATGGAGCGCATATTGTCCATATCTGGCTTTTGCCGGCACTTTCCCATTCTTATCCTCTTTCATGCTGACTGCAACATAATAAGTGCCTGCATCCAAAACTTCTCTCAATCCTTCATCCTGACCGTCCGCATTCGATATCCAGGTTCCAAACCCAAATTCGCCGCCCGTCTCCTCATTTTCTTTCTCAATTGCCTCCCAGTCCGGATTTTCCCAGCTGGAAAGCCGCTTTCCCTCATTGTTATACAAAGACACTACGAACGTTTCCGGCATCTTGTCTGTGATTTGCGTATTGATCGAAACTGCAAGGTAGGAAACTCTCTTTAGTGTAATCTTATAGTACTCTGTGGAAGCGTTTTGCGCCAAATGACCGAACAATTCTTTGTTCAGCGGCAGTTTTACCGCTTTTTTGCGCGTAGTATTATCTTCATACTTTGCATTTGCGGACTTAAATTCCGCTGTTATGGCATAAGCCAGTCCTTCTTCTGAAAGCAGGGTATCTTTCACGGCCTTTACCTGACAATGGTAAGTCCCTTTCTTAAGCTGGTAGGTATACTTTCCTCCCCCCGCAGTTCCCAGGGCATCCCATTCTCTTTCATTGCTGTCCGTAAGCTGTACTGCAAGTTTTTCCGTATTCCCTTCCAGATAAATCGTCAGCTCCCCGGAACTTTTTAACGTCAGTTCATAATGCCGGCTTTCTGTTTCCGGTAAAATTCTTCCTTCTTCTTTCTTTCCAAATTCCAACTTCTGCGCGACATCCTCGTCTGCACTTTTTAACGCATGATCCGGCGTTACCAGCCGATAATCCGTCTTTTTATATGTTGACGCTGTAACAGAAGCCTTATCAGCATCTTTTGTATAAAATCCCAGACAATTTATTGTTAATATCGCTGCAAGGATCCATACTGCTGCTCTTTTGCTTCTCACTCTCATATTGCTTCCCCCTTCTTATAATTTTACTGCTGGCAATTACATATCCCGGCGACTACATGAATAATCGCCGCGCCTGTAGTCTGGCGCACAATGATGATTTCTTTTACTCCCTTTCTTAATTTTTGCTTACTCTATTCCATATACGTTCCGATCACACAGCTCTTCATGCAGCTTTTTTGACAGTAAAATTTTATAAAACCTTTTTTACAGCTTAACACTCACTCTATGGCATGTCAATAAAATTATATGTTTTTTCTAATTTTTTTCAAAAAATTCTTTATTATTTGTGCAAATCTCCAATTATTATTTTATATCCGTATACGGCAATGCGGCTGCATTATTTGGCGACAACGCTGTGCTGACGCTAAGAGAAGGCAATTTATTCATCGTCATACCGTGGCTTGTACACGATACAGAGTAAGCGTTAAATAAGAATGTGTAGTGAAATACCTGATATTTTCCTGTAAACTTGGGGTTAGAGTTTTTAGTATCCACTCCCAAAACTCTAAATCCAAGAAAAGGGAGCGATTCCATGGACATTTCATCACTAACTCCTGATAAGCAGGTGAAACTTCGGTACTGGCTGGATGTGATCCAGCAATGCAGAGCCTCCGGCCTGACAAATCAGGCATGGTGCGAACAGAATAACGTCTCTTTAAAAAGTTATTATTACTGGATCGCAAAAATACGCAGGTTAGCTCTTGAAGATCTTCCTAGAAAAAATAACGGCGTCCATTCACAGCCTGGTCCAAATACGATCCTTTTACCGGAAACATCCTCTGAGTTTACAGAAGTATCTCTGCCTGACAGACACACTTCTCATTCTTCTCCCACAGCGGTGCTGCATATCAAAGACATAAGAATCGAAGTTTTTGAAGATACATCCTGTGAATCACTGACAATGATTCTGAAAGCAGTGCAGTCATGTTAGGAGATCTCTCCCATGTGGAGAACATCTATATCCGTACTGGGTACACAGATATGAGGAAACAGCTGAATGGATTGGTGGATATCATCCAGTACAACTTCAAACTCGATCCATACAGCAATTCTCTGTTCCTGTTCTGCGGAAGACGGGCAGACCGGATCAAGGCGGTTCACTATGAAGGAGATGGATTCTGCCTTTTGTACAAACGATACGAATGCGGACGCCTCCAATGGCCCAGGACCGGTGAAGAAGCAAAACAGATATCGGCACAGCAGCTCCGCTGGCTCCTGGAAGGATTGAATCCGGAACAGCCAAAAGCGGTTCAAAAATGGAATCCAAAACATCCGGAGAATCTCTGAAATTTCGTACAAACACTGGGAAATCCTGCGTTTTAGTGGTATCATAAAACCACCAAAACGCAGGGGGCAGAGCATTTGTCAAACAGGGAACAGCAATACCAAAATCAGATCAAAGAACTGGAACAGCAGATCCGGCTCCTGAAGGAGCAGGTTGATTTTCTGACCCGTAAACTGTATGGAACAAAGTCTGAGAAGACATCTGCCCTCAAGATAGAGGGACAGATGTCTCTTTTCAATGAGATGGAATGTTTTGCAGATCCCAATGCACCAGAACCAGAAATGGTTGAAGTCGAAAAACATCTCCGCAAAAGAAAATATACCGGCCAGCGCGAAGAACTGATCAAAGACCTTCCACACAGCAAGGTGCTTCACACCATAGATGAAAGCGAACAGATCTGCGAAAAGTGCGGAGGTTCCACGGTAAAAGCCGGGGAAGAATTCGTCCGTACGGAAGTACAGTTTATTCCTGCCAGACTAAAGGTCATCGGCCATTACCGGGAAACTTACGAGTGCAGATCCTGCAGGAAACAGGGAACGCCATATATGGAAAAAGCGCCGGTCCCATATCCGCCGGTTTTACATTCTCTTGCATCTGCATCCACGATCGCATGGCTGATCCACCAGAAGTTTGAATTAGGCATTCCATTATACCGCCAGGAAAAAGAATGGGAGGTTCTGGGACTGAAGCTGAGCAGGGCGGCCATGTCAAACTGGCTTCTGGTTGTCTTCCGGGACTGGCTTTCCCATGTGGTCTGCCGCCTGAAGCAGGAACTGCTGAAACAGGATTACCTGCATATCGATGAAACGCATGTACAGGTAATCAAAAAACCGGGAAGAAAGAATACATCGGATTCATACATGTGGGTTTACTGCAGCATTAAAGATGCAGAAACTCCCATCCGGTATTTCGAGTATCAGCCAGGACGGGGCGGGAAATATCCGGAGGCATTTCTGAAAGACTATAACGGTTACATCCATACGGATGCTTACTCCGGATACAATGGGATCCCGGGCGTAAAAAGATGTCTGTGTTATACCCATCTGCGCCGCACCTTTGTGGATGCACTGCCGAAGGATGTCCATACCCCCGAAGCCTCGAAGCCAGCAGAAGCAATCCTTCGGCTGAACCAACTGTTTGAGATAGAAGCAGACCTGGAGGGTCTGCCGCATGATGAAAAGAAAAAAGAACGTGTCATCCGCGAGAAGCCGCTTCTCGAGGCTTTTTGGTCATGGACTGAGAAAAATGCTGCCGGAGAACTGCCAAAATCAAAACTTTCCAAAGCATTTCAATACGCATTGAATCACCGACAGGAGTTCTTCAATTATCTGGAAGATGGGCACTGTTCGATCAGCAATTCACTTGCTGAAAACTGTATCCGTCCATTTGTGATCGGCAGAAAGAACTGGCTGTTTGCAGGCAGTCCGAAAGGAGCCGCTGCAAGTGCCGGAATCTATACATTGGCAGAGACAGCCAAAGCAAATGGTCTTGCGCCAATGAAGTATCTGAAATATATCCTGTCAGATATGCTGGGAAGTAGATTTCTTGAAAATCCGGAATATCTGGATGACTATCTGCCATGGGATCCCATAGCACAGGAACGGTGTCGATAACCACTGTCCTTTTAGTATAAAGGTCTGGTGGTTATTTTTCTATCCACTATCTTATTTGACGCTTACGATACATCTATCAGAAAGCATTTTTCAAACACACTCTAGGGTAATTGGGAACGTTCCAATATCTCCGTTACCTTCTACAATGGTTATAAACTATCCAGAATCCTTTTTCAAGTGGCAGTTTAGGGAATTGGAAAGCCTTATTTTCCAATAGTTTCATCTGATATGTGGATGGAAATTGGGCTATTTTTAGTAAATTCAGTCCGGTTACATCTGCTGATTTTGCATTCATCATATAATTTCTCACTGTGCAGATTTGGATGCTCAATATATACACTCGTATTTTCCATACGAACGGTTTAGAGTGTTTGATTATGTATTGTTGGTACAGTAGGTTTTGAAGCGCTTTGCAGCAGTTGGTTTTATAAATTTACTATGATTTATCACTGTACTACATTAATATCTAATTTCATTACCATTTTAACCATATTTTTTTATATTGTATTAAAATGGTAATAAAATACTTGTTAATTAACCAACCATCAAAAAACTATTTAAAATATGTATTTGTTTTGTTTCCATCACTAGTAAAGACTTCCTTAAGAGTATTTTCTGACACCGTCCATTGAGCGTTGCCAAAACTACTAACAGTTATAGAATTAGATGATGGTATATCAATAGTTCCTGTTATATTGCTACTTCCCAGACCTGTTAGACATATCATATCTCTTTCAAAATATAACTCAATTTCTCCAGACCTATATACCGGATATATTTCCAGTGTAATATCCATATCATTGCAAGAATTTTCTCTGCTACAAAACCAAGTGCCAATAAATGAACTATCTATATCTTTTTCAAATAGCTCTATTAATTCTTCACTATCTAAATAAGGCTCTGACAATTCATTAATTTTTTTTACTGCACTAAAAAAATTCCCTTCATACGCTAAAGCAAGCGCTTCATCATATACAGTTTGATTTTTTTGTACTTCTTCTGACAAGATATCTTCTGATTCTTTTTGTTGTTCTTGACTTTCGTTGACTTCGCCACAGCCTGATACAAATAAGCAGATTATAATTAATAACACTATTGTTTTTTTCATGTCAATACCATACCTTTCATAATATTTTCCCTAAACATTCAATATTTGCAACTAATAGATTGCATAATAGCACTTTATAAATGCTCTGCCATACCAAGTTTCATGCAGTGTATAATCCCTGAATCTTCTTAAAGTCCAGACTTGAGGACAATCATAGGAACCATATACATAAGTAGCAATATAGCACCCGCTGTTAGACTCATATGATTGGGTAGCATGATTTTCAGCTGTTGGAGCATTTGTCTTCATTGTGACCAGATCCGTTGAATTAATATATCTTGAAAATCTTGATTTAAAATTATCTGTTGCAATCAATTCAGGTATATTTTTTGCTCAAAAAAATACTGTCTTTTACTATTTTCACATTATCCGCATTTTCGAAAATCAATTTATCAAGTCTGCATCCAGCAAACAATCCCTATACAAAATTTCCACACCTGCCGGAATAACAACCTCCCTTAATGTTGTACAACAACTGAAACATTCTTTAAATTCATGCAATTATCAAAAGCATGTCCACCTATACTGCTGACTGTATCCGGTAAATCTATCTCTTCAAGATTTTTACAAAAAGCAAAAGCTAACCCACCTATAGCCGCAATTGACAAAGCGTGAGAAAAATCTATGGTTTTCAACTTCTCACAACTACAAAAAGCATATTCATCGATTCTCTTTACTGAAATTGGTATAATTACTTTCTCAATACAATTATTTCCTCTAAATGCGTCTTTTCCGATTATAGTTATATGCTGAGGAATATTATCTACTATAACCTTTTCTGTAACAAATTCAGTTCCACAATACTGACATATACCTGCATCTTTTGTTTCATCCACTTCAATATTCGCAGCACACCGGGTACATTTTGCAGTCGCCAATGTCATATCCAAAAGCCACCCTTCATAAATATATTATACATTACATAAAAATTATTTTCCGCAAATTTTTTACATTTTCTTGTTAAAATACGATACTATATGAAACAAGATGCAATTTTCTGATTCGCCTTCTAGTACAGCATTGCTGAAATAACAGTGAATAAATTTTTGTTTTCTATTTGACGGTTTTGGTGCATAATGATCTTATTACGAATGAACAAGGTGGTCTTATTATGCGAAAGAAAACAATTGATATGATTCCCGTTTTATCAGAATACTATAAATGCAGTCTTATCTGCCTTTTCCAAAAGCCGTTCCCTCCCTGCAAGCCTGGTCAAAAGATCCAGGATCATCCTTCTGGCATCACAGGATATTTCCAACCAGTCCATTGCATCACAGGTCGGCCTGCATTATAATCATGTTGCAGCCTGGCGGAACCGTTTTCTTGCAGCCCTTCCTTCTTTGCGGGAGATTGAGGCCATTTGAATATATACGTCATGGAACGACAAGCCTGATAGGTTTTTTTGACATTGCATCAGGACGAATGGAAGCTCCATATCTGAATTCCACACGGACGGAAGAAGATTTCGTAAAAGCCGTGGAAGGACTGGTAAACACGGATCCGAAAGCATCCTGGACATTTGTCTGTGATGGCCTTAATATCCATAAATCCGAATCACTTGTGCGGTTCGTGGCAGAAACCTGTGGTATAGATACGGAACTGGGGAAGAAGGGGAAGGCAGGCATCCTTAAAAACATGGAAAGCCGTGGTGGTTTTCTGCATGATCCTTCCCACCGGATACGATTTGTATATACTCCGAAACATAGTTCATGGATGAACCAGATAGAGATCTGGTTTGGCATTATTAACCGCAGGCTGCTCAAGAGGAAAAGCTACGTATCAATAGAAGAACTTGAAAAAAGTATCCTTCGTTTTATAGAACAGTATAATCTTACAGCGCATCCATTCAAATGGACATATGCAGGGATACCTTTAACAATTTAATTCACTGTTATTTATGCAACGATGTACTGGAGCGTGTTTGAAAATTACCAGCTTTTGGTCATTTTATCCAAATCAAGATTGAAGCAAGGCATACAAAGCCCATATATGTAAACGCCAGCTTATCATAACGGGTGGCAATGCGGCGGAATCCCTTCAGTTTGAGAAAGTATTTCTCTACCAGATGGCGCTCTTTATACAGCCACCAGTCACAACGGCGCTCGAATTTGGCTCCTTTTTTGGAAGTAATGTTTGCTTCTCCGCCATTTTCATAGATATAATCAATCAGATTCTGACTGTCATAACCACGATCCGCAAGCACACTGCTTCCTTCTATATTGATATGCTCCAGTACAGGGATAGCAAAATTGATGTCATTACGCTGTCCTTCACTAAGCATCAGATAGACAGGATCGCCATATGCGTCTACAGCTGCATGGATTTTGGAACTGGCTCCTCCCCAGCTATGCCCGATTTCGTTTGGAGGCCCCCTTTTTTTGCACCTGCACTGTGCTGGTGAGCCTGGACAATTGTGGCATCCAGTGAAAGTTCATATAGTTCAGCTTCAAGGCTGAGCACCCGAAAGATATTATCAAGGATCCCGTCATCAATCCACTTGCGGAAGCGGCTGTATACCGAATTCCAGGGGCCATAGCGCTCCGGCAGGTCACGCCATGGGGCGCCACTGCGTGCGGTCCAGACCATCCCGTTAAGCATGGTACGGTTATCCTTTGAAGGTCGTCCTGGTTTTCCAGTCTTTTCCGGAGGGAGTAAAGATGCAACCTGTTCCCATTCGTGATCGGTAAGTTCGTAACGTCTTAACATAATATCAGCCCCCTTTTTCTTTATTTTACCATAAAAAGAGGTGTGAACAAACGTTTTGTATACTTTTTATTTTTCAAACACGCTCTAGCCGGACATTCCCAGAAAACCAGCAAAATCAAGGCCTTCAGGCCTTATCCTCAAAGCTGCTTAGCTTCGCCGCCTGATCGGCTGCACGGAACAAACGTTGCTAAAATAACAGGCGCAGAACAAATACTGCTATGCCCAAAAGGGCTGTGTACAAACGTTGCTATACAAAAGGCTCGGAGCAAACACAGCCATGCCCCGGCAGCAGACATCCGGAAAATTCAGCTTACATGTCAAAATTACTATAAAATATGCACGTTCCAGAATAACCTCACACTTTTCATACATAAAATACAAACTGTCTTACCTGACTCATTGAAAACCTTATTTTCCTGTTACTATTCCTATAAACCAGGCTTTTTTCAGGCAGAATGGCACAGAATATGCAGTCTACCATTGGAATCTTCGATTCTGAGGTTCCTCACATTGCTTTCATCATCCGGTATTGTAACATTGAATCTATGATTTTTATCATCAATTTCGTAAATCAAATTTTGGAACATCGTCGCGCTTAAAATTAACTGAAAAGGGACATCTTGCAAATCTTTGCAGGCTACAATATGTGTATTTGGAAAAATAAGGTCGCCAATCACAATCTTTTGCACTTCATACAAATTTCCTTTTGTCCTTCCACCAAATCCACTGAAAAAAACATTCTTTCTTAAGATTCTTCCCCCTAAGTCATTCAATATTTCTTCTTCCGCAGTCCAAATCGGAAAGAATGCCCCTGTGTCCAGCAATGCCCTGAAATTATTCCAGCTTTCTAATTTCACAACTGGGCGCAGGCTGTTTTTCACTAATGATAAAGTAAATTGTTTCATCCGAAATACCCCACTGCCCCCATCTGGAAAACATGATCCGGCGTTGTATAGATCCCTAGCAAGTTACCATTCGTCTGGATCTGCATCCGCGTCAGCTCATTTTTCGACTTATCCGTATATTTCACAATTGCAGTCTTTATCGTTGCATCATTATCTGGTTCATATTCTACATCTACTAGTCCCACCCACTGGTCTGGGTACTTTTCTTGAATCTCTTCCCATGTTAGTCTTTCAGACATACAAAATTATCCCACCCTTCCTCAACTCGGTATTATAATTCTTACTAAAATATTGTAAATTACCCTATCTCAAAATAGCATAATGTTCAAGCAAAATAGCACTATTTAATATCGCATAATAATATAAAATATGTTCCTTCAATATACCATACATGAATCACAATTTTATACTTGTATACCCCTTTACTTTCAATTCCATATAATTTGGCCGATACTTTACATTATAAAAATATGGATCTGGCATTTCTTTGGGATGCTCATAATTAATAATATCCTGCGAATCAACTCCGTTAACATCAATAGTAATATCATCTACATATCTCATCTGCACCAATTTTTCAATATCCATAATTATTTTAAGGCTAATACTTTCTACAGGAACATCACAATGAAATATCGTCGGTATCCCTGTTTCTTTTAATGATGACCTGCATCCAAGTTCCATAGCTAATGCATTTATAAACTCACTACCATATATCAAATAATGAGATGAATCTGTCAATAATATTTCTTTATTTACAGCTAACCAAACTCTTTTATGTATATTATCAAGAGCTCTCCAATGTTTGTTAAACTCCTTTTCTATTTCCTTATCATTCACAAAATCTGATTTTATCCTAACCAAAGACTCTTTCAAGGATTTCTTCTTATTGATAACCTGTATGCCCTTTATTAAATACTCTTGAATATCCAACGGACGGCAAGCATGATATGCTCGTATATGTGTATACTGAAATAAATCTAATGCTTCATCTTGTAAATGTTCTTCTAATATGAATACTTTCTTATTAGCAGCCATTCTCTTTTTCCTTTCCCAACCTCTCACATTTATCTTCTGAAATAAATACCCCTAAAAATAATACTTCTTCTGCGAGAAATAAAAATTTTGAATCACTATAATGGCTAATTTCCATTTATTCTCCTGTTAACCTTTCAAGCATATAAACAGCCAATCTTGGGATTTTTTTATTTCATCAAATTACTCTTCCATCCTCATAAACTCTAATATATGTTTCTTCTTCAGACACTCTATATATATTTCCATAATATCCATTATAAGAAACATTTTAAACTTATCATTCAAACGCTTCTTATTCCGATTAAGCCCGTCAAAAGATGGCGTATGGCACAAAATTCTCATATGCCCATACATCATAAATATTAGATGCTTTCTTATTTCCACAATATCCCCCAGCTTTTTCTTAGCATTTATAAACTCTACCACATAATAAAAAATAATAGCTGTTGCAACAGAAACTGCTAACTGAGAAAGAATGCTTGTTAAACTCTGAATCACATGAAAAATATAATTTCCCCCACTAAATAGCTCTGGACAATAATCTAAATACTTCATAATCTGATCCATAACCATAAAACCAACACATAAAATAAACAGCCACAAATAATCCACTCTAAACCTGCTATCAAAAACTTTAGGAAAATGAAGTTCTTTCTTTAAGTCCAATAAATCTTCTTCATCCATATTTTACACCCCTCTTTACAATCATAATATCCTTTTTGAACCAAATTCTTTCCATATTGCAAAAACTAATATCGCTTGTCTTGAATGAATGGACTTTATCAAATACATCCTAATTTTAAACACACCATCTCCTAATATATAAAGTATACCACACCGCCCATACCCCCGCAACAAAAAAGAACCAGTCACCCTAACTTATAGGAACTGGTTCTTACACTTCTCATTCTGCAATTGCAATCTTAATTGTGATTGGCCTCCAATACTTTGGGATGTATCTCCGTTTCACTACATTCCCACAGTAGTCCCGGCATTTCTCAAGCGGAATGATAAAATTCGCTACGATATTAAAGTTTTTGTCATTTTTCAATGAATCCGCATATTTCTTGTCATAGCCCTGAATACGATACTTGTCTGATGTATCAACCATGCTGCCCGACAGGTTCATCACCCACAAATCCATAGATCCACAAGCAGCATACCCCATAGATGAACTCAACATAATCCGTCACATAAATTGACCTACAATTCCCAAACTGCTGCACTTCTAACTGAACCTTCTGCTTTAACCGCAAAGCAGCCTTTGTCCATTCCTCTTCTTTTAACTGTCACTGTCTTGAATTCCTTTGTAAAAACAATTAAATTTTCCCTTCAATGTATCAGACAACGCAATGTCTTTATTCATTTTATGTGGCTGATATGGCCTCTTTAGGTCTTTTTTATACAAAAGCTCCATAGATTCACCTCCTAAGCCATTATATCAAAGAACTATTTCTTTTTCCATTCCCTTCCAAAAGATGCGGGAAATTCTTTTTTTCTCTATACACCAAGGAACTATTACCTATTTATTTACATGGCATACCACCCTGTCCCAACATATGCCAAGATTTTCTTCCTAGCTACACGTTAAAGAAATGTTACCTGTTATACCGTAAGGAATGTACCTCTTCTTCTCTTAAACTTCCTTTCCCCTTATAATTCAGGGAACTATTACCTGTTCAACTTAAAATGGCTCCAATTCAATCGTAAGGCTCGAAGTACCTCCATAAAACCGCACCTACATCTTGAAAATATCCCTCAACTCAGCATAAAATAGGCATTTCTAAGCAAAAAAGAACATATATTTTTACAAGGCTATGCATACATCCATACTACCAAAATAGGGGTAGACAGTGCATCTATGCAACCGGAAAAACAAAAAAGACAGTCGATGAAGCTGTCCATGACCGTCTTTTTCCCATATTTATTCAATTCCCGTTATAGCCGGACATTCCCAGAAACCCAGCAAAATTAAGGCCTTCAGGCCTTATCCTCAAAGCTGCTCAGCTTCGCAGCCTGGTCGGCTGCAATACAGGCATCCACAATCTCCTGAATATCTCCATTCATCACCTTATCCAGCTTATACAACGTCAGGTTGATACGATGGTCTGTGACACGCCCCTGTGGAAAATTGTAGGTCCTGATCTTCTCAGAACGGTCGCCTGTGCCAATCTGGCTTCTCCGCGCCTCCGCCTCTGCGTCGTGCTGTTTCTGGCACTCAATATCATAAAGCTTGGCGCGCAGCAGCGCAAACGCTTTCTCCTTATTCTGAAGCTGTGATTTTTCTGTCTGACTGTAAATGACAATTCCCGTGGGATAATGTGTCAGGCGCACTGCGGAATCGGTAGTATTGACGCACTGCCCGCCATTTCCGGAAGCACGCATGACGTCAATACGGATATCTTTTTCATCAATAACCACATCAACCTCCTCCGCTTCCGGCATCACTGCAACCGTAATCGTAGAAGTATGAATGCGCCCCCCGGATTCCGTCTCCGGCACCCGCTGTACCCGGTGTACGCCAGACTCATATTTCATCACAGAATAAGCCCCCTGTCCGGTTATCATAAAAGTGACATTCTTCATACCGCCGATGCCGATTTCTTCACACTCCAGAGTTTCCACTTTCCAGCGGCGGCTTTCTGCAAAATGTACATACATCCGGTAAATCTCTGCCGCAAACAGCGCCGCCTCATCACCGCCCGCGCCCGCACGGATTTCCACAATAACATTTTTATCATCGTTGGGATCTTTCGGCAAAAGCAAAATTTTTAGTCTGTTCTCCAGTTCTTCCACCTTCTGCCTGGAACCACTCAGCTCTTCCTTGGCAAGTTCACGCATTTCCTCGTCGCTCTCTTCCTCCAGCATGGCAAGCGAATCTTCAATATTCTGCTTTTCCTGTTTGTATTCCTTATATGCCTCCACAATCGGAGCAAGGTCGCTCTGCTCTTTCATCAATTTACGGAAACGGTTCGTATCATTTGCCACATCCGGCTCGCTCAACTGATTCATAATTTCTTCAAAACGGAGAAGAATATCCTCTAATTTATCAAACATATATCTCTTCCTTTCTATTTTACCGCTGGCAGATTCCCACAGACTACCCTGTTATTTCCGGCAAGATCCTTTACCACTTTCACATTCCTGTAACCGTTTTCTTCCATAAGGAAAGCCACTCTTCCGCCCTGGTCATGTCCGATTTCCAGACACAGATATCCATTGGACTTCAGATATCTGCGGCTGTCCCCGATAATTTTATGATAAAAATACATTCCGTCTTCTTTACCGTCTAACGCCTCTACCGGCTCAAAATTTCTGACCTCCGGCATCAATTTCCCGATTGCCTCCGTCGGAATATAAGGGGGATTTGCCACGATCATGTCATACGTTCCTGTAATATTCTGAAACAGATCGCTGCGCACCAGATTAATCTCCACCTGATTTTTTCTGGCATTCTCTTTTGCGACCAGAAGCGCCTGTTTTGATATATCGCTTGCCGTTCCTGTTACTTTCTTCTGTTTCATAATACTGATCATCACACACCCCGAACCAGTACACAGATCTAACACTTCCATATCTGGCTCCAGCCTTTTTAAAGCCTCTTCCACCAATGTTTCCGTATCCTGACGCGGAATCAGCACATAGGAATTTACTTTGAAATTCAGCCCCATAAATTCCTGGCTTCCAGTAATATATTGTAAAGGAACACGTTCGCAGCGTTTCTTTAACAGCAGCTCATATTCCTGAAATTTTTCCTCCTGCATCTCTTCCGCATAATGCAGATAATACCAGCTCCTGTCTATTTTAAAGATATACTCCAAAAGATACCAGGCGTCAAGCTCATGTTCCAAAATCCCGGCATTCCGCAGCATTTCTGTTCCATAGCTCCATGCCCTCTTAAACGTCATGACTCCTCTCCCTTTCTTATCGTTTCCACATAACTTCTCCAGTCAAAGACTGCCTCCACAGAAGCAATGCCAACTTCAATCATCTCCTCATCCGGCTCTCTGGTCGTCAATTTCTGCATCCACAATCCTGGTTTGCTTAGCAAATTGACCAGCCTTTGTTCACTTCTTCCTGCAAGACGGATAAACTCATAAGAAATTCCTGCGACAAGAGGAATGATCGCGATCCTGAGCAAAAGCCGCACCATCCTGGAATCTGCGCGTATAAACATCGTTGCAATAATTGAAATAATCACCACGAAAAACAGAAAACTGGTTCCGCAGCGTTTATGTTCTCTGGAACTCTTCCTTACATTTTCCACTGTCAGCTCCAGGCCGTGCTCCAGACAGTTGATGCACTTATGCTCCGCGCCGTGATACATAAATACCCGCCGGATGTCCTCCATCTGAGAAATCAGAAGAATATAAGCAAAAAATATCAGAATCCGCAACGCTCCCTCAATGAGAATCACCAAAGTCTTTGAGGAAACAAAGTTCTGGAAAATTAAAGATACGTAAAAGGGAAGTACCATAAAAATTGCTGCTGCAAGTACAACAGAGAGCGCAATTGTCAGCCCCATCTCTATATTTTCCCTCTTTTTACGCCGTTCCCCGGAAGAACACGCATCTTTGGCAGAAGTATCTTTTTTCTTATCTTCTTCCTCAAAAAAGGAAGCAGAATATGTCAGCGTGGACATACCCAGCACCATGGATTCAATAAAACTGATGATTCCACGAATAAATATCATGTTACGCAAAACCTCATTTTTACATATTCCATGATATTGCTTTTTCTCTACAATTATTTCATGATCTGGTTTGCGCACTGCCACGGCATACGTATCTTTATGCTTCATCATCACGCCCTCTATGACAGCCTGCCCGCCGATTCCGGAATAAGCCACGTTTTTCACTCCTTTATGAACAAATAAAATAGAGGATGCCGACTGAAAAGACATCCTCCCTTTGGTTGAACGTAACCCTCTTACTGATTGTTCATGCCATACTTTCTGTTGAACTTGTCAATACGTCCGCGAGCCTGAGCAGCCTTCTGCTGTCCAGTATAGAACGGATGACATTTAGAACAGATTTCAACGTGGATATCTTCCTTGGTAGAACCTGTTACAAAAGTATTTCCACAGTTGCAAGTTACCGTCGCCTGATGATAATTCGGATGGATTCCTTCTCTCATATTTTTCACCTCTTCATTCTATATTTCAAAATTGTTAACCTGATTTTCTGCTTGTACTATTGCCTGCGCAACAGCTCTATTATTGTAGCATAGATTTTATTTATATGCAAGTTCTTTTATAAAATATTTACAGACAAATCCTTTTTGGCATTCAGCCGCCGCATCACAAAAGTTTGGTCTTTTTTACCATCTGGCAGAACTCGCGGTTATGGCTGGTACGTACAAACAAATTCAAAATACTCTCCACCGCTTCGTCGGGCTTCATTCCATTGACGGCCCGACGCATCACTTCCACTGCCTCCTGCTCCTCGCGGCTCAGCAGCAGATCCTCTCTCCTGGTTCCGGATTTTATAATATCCACCGCAGGAAAAATCCGGCGTTCCGACAGCTTACGGTCCAGGATCAGTTCCATATTGCCCGTACCTTTAAATTCCTCGTAAACCACATCGTCCATACGGCTTCCGGTATCCACAAGAGCCGTCGCCAGAATCGTAATGCTTCCCCCTTCGCGCATATTGCGGGCAGCGCCGAAAAACCGTTTGGGCATATGCAAGGCCGCCGGATCGATACCGCCGGAAAGCGTCCTTCCGCTGGGGGGCACAATCAGATTATACGCCCTTGCCAGACGGGTGATGCTGTCTAAGAGAATCATGACGTCCTTTCCATGTTCCACAAGACGTCTTGCACGCTCAATCACCATCTCTGACACACGCTTATGATGCTCCGGAAGCTCGTCAAACGTAGAGTAAATTACCTCCACATTTTTCCCCTCAATCGCCTCTTTGATATCTGTGACTTCTTCCGGACGCTCGTCAATCAGCAGAATAATCAGATGCATATCCGGATGATTTCTGGTCACTGCCCTGGCCACCTGCTTTAACAGGGTTGTCTTTCCTGCCTTGGGCGGGGAGACAATCATGCCGCGCTGCCCCTTGCCAATGGGAGACACTACGTCCATAATGCGCATTGGAACCGCTCCCCGGTCCGTTTCCAGACGAATCCGTTCATTGGGAAAAATCGGCGTTAAATCTTCAAAATTCGGACGCCTTAAGATTTCCGAGGGATGACAGCCGTTGATGCTGCGGATATATAACAGTGCGCTGAACTTCTCCTGCTGGGTTTTCACCCTGGTATTTCCATTGATAATATCGCCCGTCTTAAGACCAAATTTTCGAATCTGAGACGGAGAAACATAGACATCGTGTTCGCCTGGCAGATAATTCTCACATCGGATAAATCCATATCCGTCCGGCATAACCTCCAAAATTCCATGGGCGCTGATTCCGCTGTCCAGCTCAGGATTATCAATTTCAATACCGTCTGCTGTAATAATCCTGGCAGATTTCCGTTCCTGCCGTTCACTTCGTTCCAGGCGTTCATTTCTGGCATTTCTTTCCCCACGTTCGTTATGGCTGTCATACTGGGAAGAATTTTTTCCTTCCTGTTTTCCCTTTTCTTCCCTCTCTTCTTCCGCCTGCTGCGTATCCTCTTCCTCTGCGGCCATACCGGGAGTCTTCTCTTCTTCTCTGGCAGCCTTCTCATCCTCTTTCAGCATTAAATCTACCAGTTCACTTTTTTTGAGTCCTGAAAGATGCTTCAATCCTCTGGATTTAGCCACATCCCGCAATACTACTACAGATAAACTTTCATACTTTTCTCTCATATATTTCTCCTTTTAACCGCTATGATATGGGAATCTATGTCAGAGTTGACCATGACTGATTTCATAATGTAATGAATCTATTATACACTATCTTTTTATAAATAGAAAGTCCATTTTTCTTGATTTACATTTTTTTTCATGCTATGATTAATCGAATCTTTCTGAATATTTAAACAACACAAAGGAGTGAACTCAAATGACATTACAGGAACAGGCAGTACTTTTACATAAAGAATGGCAGGGCAAGCTGGAAACAACTGCAAAAGCCCCTGTAACATCCAGGGAAGACCTGTCCATCGCCTACACCCCCGGCGTTGCGGAGCCATGTAAACTCATTGCCGAACATCCCGAAGACGCCTATGTATACACCATGAAGGCAAATACCGTAGCCGTCGTCTCCGACGGAAGCGCCGTGCTTGGACTTGGAAATATCGGTCCGTACGCCGCCATGCCGGTCATGGAGGGAAAATGCGTGCTTTTCAAAGAATTTGGCGGGATCAATGCCGTCCCCATCTGTCTGGACACTCAGGATACAGAAGAGATCATCAAAGCCGTTACTTATCTGGCTCCCGGTTTCGGCGGCATCAATCTGGAAGATATTTCCGCTCCCCGCTGTTTCGAAATTGAAGAACGCCTCAAGAAAACGCTTTCTATCCCTGTATTCCACGACGACCAGCACGGAACGGCAATCGTGGTTCTGGCCGGCATCATTAATGCCTTAAAAGTGACTGGCAAACAAAAGGAACACTGCCGGGTTGTCGTAAACGGCGCAGGTTCCGCCGGTATTGCCATCACAAAGCTTCTGCTCACCTACGGATTTCCCCATGTAACCATGTGCGACCGCCTGGGCATGATCGGCAAAGATTATCCGGATCTGAACTGGATGCAGCAGAAAATGACGGAAATCACCAATCTGGAACAGAAAAGCGGCAGTCTTGCCGACGCTTTGCAGGGCGCCGATATTTTTGTGGGCGTTTCCGCTCCCAATATTGTCACTGCGGAAATGGTGGCTTCCATGAACAAAGACGCCATATTATTCGCCATGGCAAACCCTGTCCCCGAAATTATGCCGGACATCGCCAAAGCTGCCGGGGCAAAAGTAATTGGAACCGGACGAAGCGATTTTCCCAACCAGATTAATAACGTCGTAGCGTTCCCAGGCATTTTCAAGGGCGCTCTGGAAGGCCGCGCCGCTCAGATTACAGAAGAAATGAAGCTTGCGGCCGCGGAGGCAATTGCCGGACTGGTACCGCCAGAACAGCTCAGCGAAGATTTTATTATGCCGGAAGCTTTTGATCCCCGCGTGGCGCCGGCAGTAAGCAGCGCCGTCAAATCTCATATCTGTGGAAAATAACATGTTCTGGAATGGAAAACGATATTACGCTCTTGATTACTACTTAAAACAGACTTTTGGCGAGAAAGTTTACCGCCTGGCTTTAAACGGCGGCATGACATGCCCCAACCGCGACGGCACGCTTGGCAGCAGAGGCTGCATTTTCTGCAGCCAGGCTGGCAGCGGCGATTTTGCTCAAAAAAGCTGCCAGCCTGTTTCTTTGCAGCTCTCAGAAGCCAAAGCACAAATACGCGCCAAGCGCAACTGCCGCAAATTTATCGCTTATTTTCAGGCATATACCAACACCTATGCGCCAGTAGATTATCTGCGGAAAATTTTTACCGAGGCTATTTTGGATCCCGATGTGGTGATTCTTTCCATCGCCACCCGCCCGGACTGTCTCTCTTTTGATATTCTGAATCTCCTGGCAGAACTGAACCAGATCAAACCGGTGTGGGTGGAGCTGGGACTGCAGACCATTCATCCTGATACCAGCCGTTTTATCCGCAGCGGCTTTACGCTGGAATGTTTTCATCAGGCGGTACATGCATTGACTCTTCGCCGCCTTCCGGTCATCGTACATGTGATTCTGGGACTTCCCAACGAAACCAGAGCACAGATGCTTGAAACTGTCGCTCATGTGGGAGCTTTACAGGTATTTGGCGTCAAACTGCAGTTACTACACATTTTATCTGACACAGATCTGGGAGACTTCTATAAAAAGCAGCCGTTCCCTCTTCTGACGCAGGACGCTTACTGCGATTTGATCGCGGACTGTCTGGAACGGCTGCCGCAGACAATCACCATTCACCGCCTTACCGGGGACGGTCCCAAAGAACTGCTGACCGCGCCCCTCTGGAGCCTGGCCAAACGCAGCGTGCTCAACCAGATCGAACAAACCTTAAAACTCAGAGATACCTGGCAGGGAAAATATTACGCCAATGATGAAAAGTCAGAGAAATTTATGCAAATAAAAACATGGAAAGAAACACCCGCACAATATGAAGAGTAAGGAGTGATTTCATGGCAGAAGCCCTGACGCAATATAAACTAATTGTACTGTATATGCTGGATCATGTGGATTTTCCTCTGACCAACACCCAGATTTCCAACTTCGTGCTGGAAAAAGAATATACGACTTATTTTACCATTCAACAGGCAATCAGCGAACTTATCAGCGCGGAACTGGTGCGCACCGAATCTACCCACAATAATACGCATTACTATATCACCCCGGCCGGAAGAGAAACGCTCTCCTATTTTCCGGATAAAATTTCTCCCGCCATTAAATCGGACGTACTCTCTTATTTTGCAGAAAACAATATGGAGCTGCGTCAGGAAATCTCTGTAATCGCTGATTATTATAAGACTACGGGTCAGGAATTTGCCGCGCGCTGTCAGATCAAAGAAAAAGAGTATTCTCTCATTGACCTGACCATCGCCGTGAAGACCCGCGAACAGGCAGAAGCCGTCTGCGCCAACTGGCAAAAGCAGAACGAAGAAGTTTATGCTTACCTGATGGATCTTCTGATGAAATAGCAGCACACACAACATACCGGCAGACAGGCGGTTGAAACCAGAAAATTATAAGGAGTGAAGCAGCGCGGCGGCGTCATTGACAGTTCTTATGATACCGGAACGGTTTCCTGCAGACAAAAGGAATATAACATCTTCTCCTTCACTGGTTTCTTCAGCGCCCGCTCAACGGCCTCCTGATACCATTCCATCTGCCCGCGGTAGCGTTCTGCCAGCTGCGCGCCTGTCTGTACCCGGTCTGTTTTATAATCCAGCAGTACAATTCCGTCCGCCTCCTCAAAAAATACGTCGACAATTCCCTGAATCAGCAGCATTTCCCGGCTTTCGCTTTCTTGCAAAACCTCACAGGCCGGTTTTCCCATAACAAACGGTTTTTCCTTATACAGTTTCCCTTCCCGCGCAGCTTTTTGCATCCTATGGCTCAGAGGAGTTGCGAGAAATCTTCGCAGTGCATTGACATTTACCAGCTTTAGAAGTTCCTTTTCCATTCTCTTGTTCTCCGCCATAAGCGCAAGCTGCCCGTTCAGCGTGTCAGAAGCCTGGGTAAAATCATAACATTCCAGCACACGGTGCATGGCTGTTCCCCGTTTCGCACCCATATTTTCTTCCCGTATTCCTTCCATAAACGCCGGAATATAGCGCTCCTTTTCCCCTGCTGCCTCTTCTCTCTGCGCCTCCTGCCGCTGTTCTTCGCTCCAGGCCAATTGCTGTATCGGTTCCTCTTCCGGCATCCTGCCGCTCAGGCGATGCTTTAATTCCGAAACTGATACCTTGGTACGCATTACGGTCTCCTCCTCATAAGGATATTGATAGGACAAACGCTCTCCTACCCTCTGTTCCCATTGCGGACTGGCAGTTTTGAGTTTCGCAAACAGTTCTATTTTCGTCAGCTCCTCTTTGGCAAGACGCCGCTCAGAGGCCGACTGAAGCTGAGACTGGGTGATAAGCTGCACCGGATATTTTCCGGGATAGGACGCGGCCGCCATCAAAAGAAACTGTAAAAACGTACTGGCATTCAGCCGTTTCAGGAATGAAAGAAACTGCTGCGATTCCTGCAGAAATTCCGTTTCCAGCTCTTCTAATTTCTGCTCCGCCTTTTTCAAAACACCTGTAAGAATCAATTTCTCTCTGGCGCGGGTCAGCGCCACATACAAAACCCGCAGTTCTTCTCCGGTATTCTCCATGGCAATTTTTCGCGCCAGAAACTGCCTGGTAAGCCCCGGCGTTCTCAGCCTTCTTTTTAAATCTGTGACATCCATGCCAATCCCAAGCCCCGGATGGAGCACGACCCGTTCCCTGAGATCCTGGCTGTTAAACATCTTTCCCAGTCCAGAGACAAACACCACCGGAAATTCCAGGCCCTTGCTCTTATGGATGCTCATAATCCGCACGGCATCCTCCGCTTCCTCTCCTTCTGCCAGGGGAAAATCCACCTCGTATTTCTGAAGCTGGTCCATATAGCGGATAAAATGAAACAGGCCCCGATAGCTGGTGCCCTCATAGGCAATCGCCTTCTCCACCAGCATTTGAAGATTTGCCCGTTTCACTTCTCCATCCGGAAGCGCATAGACGTAAGCCTGATACCCCGTCTCTTCCAGCAGCTCATATAAGAGCTTGTGAATGGGCGTATAACTGACCTTTGTTCTGAACCGTTGTAAAAGTTCAAGAAAATTCTGGAGCTTCTCTTTGGATTTTGGAGATAATACGGGAAATTTTTCGGAACAATCCGGTACATCTTTGGCCTGATAATGCATGACGGCCTGATAAAACTTTTCTTCCGGAAACTGAACCCTTAAAATGGCAAGCTCCTCCCCCGTCAGACCTACGACAGGAGAAGCCAGCACCGCCGCCAGAGGAATATCCTGCCTGGGATTATCTACAATTTTCAAGAGATTTAAAGCAGTCTGCACTTCAAATGCAGAAAAATACCCGGTACCAGCCGCCGCACGGGCGGGAATTCCCATCTCTCCCAGAACCTTCACAAAGGTATCTGCCCAGCCGCTTAAGGAACGCAGTAAAATCACAATATCTGAATAACGCACCTGCCGAAGACTCCCCTCCCCGTCTTCGGAAGGCATCTGATCAGTCACCTTCTGGCGTTTCATCAGCTCATGAATTTCATTGCCCACCGCCTTTGCCTCCAGCTCCTGCACTTTGGTCATTTGGTCGTCCTCTTTTGGCTCAATCACCACAAATCTGGTGTCAAACATCCCCGGCTCTCCCTGTGGAAATACAGCCCCCGCATAAAGAGCCGCCTGCTCGTCATAGGTGATATTTCCGATATCCTGATTCATAATTTTATAGAAAATATCATTGACCGTCTCTAAAACCTCCCGGCGGCTGCGGAAATTTTTATGCAGATCTATGCGCTGGTTCTCACTGTCCTCCTGGCAGTAAGTATGATATTTCTCCATAAAAAGCTCCGGCCGCGCCATACGGAAACGGTAAATACTCTGCTTCACATCGCCCACCATAAACATGTTGTGCCCCTGCTGTGCTTCCTTCGACACTGCCCGCAAGATCGTCTCCTGTACATAATTGGAATCCTGATATTCATCAATCATAATTTCCTGATAATTGTTCCGCAGCTCTTCCGCCGTCTGGCTCGGCTCGCGCGTCTTTTCATCCACCAGGATTTTTAAGGCAAAATGCTCCAGATCATTAAAGTCCAGCATATTTTTTTCCCGCTTTTTCTCTGAAAAAGCCCGGATAAAGGCGAGCGTGACCTCAATCAGCATATCCGCTGCCGGACGGCACTTTTCCAGATCCTTTCTCATATCCTCAGGACTCTGGAAAAAAAACTGTTCCGTCATTTTTTTCACAGAAGCCTTTACCTCATTGCGCAGCTTCTGTGCCTGCTCTTTCTTTGCCGGATCTCCGGAAAATTTACGCAAAGCAGGCAGACGGGCAAAAGAACATGCGCGGATACGCTCATAATATTCCTGATATGTCCGGCTCGCCGCTATTTCTTCCATAGCCGCCGTTTCCCGTTCCAGAAGTTCTGCATAGGCTGAAGGGCCGTCCTCTGCCAGACTGAGCCTGTGGCACTGTTTGATCTGTTCTTTCCACTGCAGCGAAAGATTTCCCAGATATTCTAACAATTCTTCTGTCATGGAAAGACGGTCAAACTCCTCCCGGGTTTGCACATGAAAGGGCTTTTTACAATCCCAAAGCCATTCCTCCACCCAGGGATAACTCATGGCAAAACGAAACAATTTTAATATCGTCTCTTTGAACGGCTGGTCCGTTTTGCCCGTGGCAAGCGTCTCAGAAAGCGCCAGAAATTCCGGCTTCGCCTCCCGGTAATACTGTTCCAGCACCTGATCGAGCACGTCGCTCTGCATTAACTTCAGTTCGCCTTCTTCCGCCACCCGAAACTCCGGGTCCAGATCAATCCGATGAAAATAATTCCGTATTACGTACAGACAAAAGCTATGTATGGTGGTAATCTGCGCCGTATGCAACAAGGTCTGCTGCCGCTGCAGATGAATATTGTCCGGACGCTGTTCCAAAGCCTCCGCCAGGGCAATGCCGATCCGCTCCCGCATCTCTGCCGCCGCCGCATTGGTAAAGGTTACAATCAGCAGACGGTCAATATCCACCGGATGTTCTGTATTTGTGATCTTTTGAATAATACGTTCCACCAATACGGCTGTCTTGCCGCTTCCCGCAGCCGCCGACACCAGCAGGTTCCGGTTGCCAAGATCAATCACCTGCTGTTGTTGTCTGGTCCATTTTTTTTCCATGCCGCTTACATCTCCTCCTGCATTTTTCTCAGAATTTCTCCCTCATCTTTGATATTTTCCAGTTTCCGGTAATCCTGCCCATGCCTTCCGGCATCAAATCCGCAGATCCCATGATAGGGGCAAAAATCACATCCGGTACTGTCTCCCAACTGATAGGGATTCGCCAGAATCTCTCCCTGAAAAATCTTCCTGCCGATTTCCTGTATCTTGTGATTCACATACCCGGAAAGAATCCGGAATTCTTCCGCTGCGGCTTTTTTTGCCTTAGCGCTGACGCTGTCATCCGCGATCTGGGAGGCCACTCCCTTTAATTTCAGCTCCTTTAAGATTTCCTCCTGAATCTGAACGTCCGTTTTTCCGGGTTCCCCTTTTATCATAGGATCGTCCAGATGATAATAGTACATCCCCCCCGGCAAAACCTCTTTCTGCGGATATTTTTTCTTAAGCAGCTCCATGGCGGAGTTCAAATATACCACAAGCTGAAGCTGTAAGCCATGATACAGGGATAAAAGCTGAAAATCCTGATTGCCGGATTTGTAATCCACCACCTTCACATAAACCGCGTCCTCTGTTTTATGCGTATCAATGCGGTCAATTCTGCCCCGCAGCCGCATTTTTTCCTGATCGTTTAAAATAAAATTCACAGATTCCAAATCTTCCACAAAGGAAAAGGAAATCTCGTAGCCCTCCGGCGAAAAATGACTGGTGCGAATCTGCTCGGCAATCGTTTCCACCGTTCGTTTTAAAATGCGTTTCATCCGCTCGAGAAGATATGCCGTCCTCGCTTCCTGCAATAGCAGACTGTCGAACCCGGCGCCCAGCGTTTCCTCGATTGCCTCGTCCATCAGCCGCTCCTGCTCTTGCTCTGGCACATCGAACCAATGATAGCCCGCCCGCTCCATAGCGTTCGCATAATGCTCTAGCACCTGGTGAAACATGGTTCCCATATCCACCGCTGCAAACTCTCCCAGGCTGCGTTCCTGAAGTTTGAGGCCATACTGCAGAAAATGACTGCAGGCACAGGCGCTGAACTGCTCCAAACGGGTGACACTGTGTTCCAGCACGCTCCCATAGAGTTCTCTTGTGACCTGTTTTCCCATATTCTGCTTCTGATACTGGTAAAATGCCGCCTCCAGAAATGGCAGAAGCTGCCCGCGCCATTCTGGCTGTTTCTCATACCATTGATACAGTCCCATCCATTCCTGGGACCATTCTCCTCTTTTGGCTTTTTTCAGTCCCTCCACCAGAAATCTGCGGCTGCTTTTGGGCGTTACAATCTGCTCAAATCCTGACAGCTCCTCCACTCTCAGAGGCGCAAAGTCCGGAAACATTTTCTGAATCGCTGCCGCCAGATAGGATTTGCGGCTTTCTTTTCCTTCCTGATTTACCCGAAACCAGGTAATATACAGCTTTTCCGAGGGCTTGGTCAGATTCAGGTAGAGATAAAATTTCTGGATAAAACTCCGCTCCCGGTCCGTGGGAGATAGTTCCATTTCATTCGCGGCAAACAATTCCCGGTCTGTCTGCGAAATAATTCCTCCGTGCTCCACCATTTTGGGGATCAGCCCGTCGTTCACTCCGATAAAAAAGAGCGCCTTAATATGGGACAGGCGGCTTCTCTCTATGTCTCCGAACACCACACGGTCATAGCCGGGAGGGATAATCCCAATCGCCGCCGCTTCCAGGCCCGCTTCCAGAATCTCCCGGTATTCCCTGACGCGCATCTGTTCTTCTCCCAGAAGCTCCACCATCTTATCCAAAAGATCCATCACCGTTTTATAAATCTGCGCATATTCCCTGGCAAGAGCCGTCTCCCCCTGTTCCTGAAAGCTTTCCTCATACTCGTTGAGCATCCCTTCCACGTCCAGGGAACACATAAGCTCATAGAGGACTCTGGATTCCTCCAGCACGCTATGCCCGCCCCCTGTGAATATTTCCCGCAACGGCGTAAACTGTTCCATAAACCGTTCCCGCAGGCGGTTGATCTCGTCCAGTTCCTCCTGATCATTGACACTGCCCCTGCGCACCCATTTTTTCTGCCATTTTCGAAATCCCCGGATATTTTCTGCAAGAATATAATTTTCCAGCAAATCGATTTCTTCCATGCAAAAGCCGGACAAGCCGCAGCGCAGATATCCCAGCACCGCTTCATAAGAAAAATCCTGCTCCGCAATCAGCAGAACTCCTCTTAAAAATTCGGTCATTGGATGAAATAAAATATCCTTCCTGGCGTCTAAAAATAACGGGACTTCAAAGGTATCGAAAATCTCCTGCGCATAAGTTCCATACAGTTCCACGTCTCCGCAGACAATGGCAATGTCCTGATAGCGATAGCCCCTGTCTCTGACAAGCTCCCTGATTTTTCCCGCCACAAATTCCAGCTCCTGCCGGGGATTCGCCAGAGAGTAAAGAAAAATATCCTGCTCCTGTGCCTGCTCCGTCCCAGACAGATTATATACTTCCGGTTTTACCCTGAACAAATTCTGCTCCAGCCACAACAAAGCCGGAGAGTTTGTAAAACGGCTTTTATCGCTATGGGGAATCCAAAGCGGCTCCGCAACGTCCACATGTTGTCTGGCTGCAATTTTTGTCAGAGCCGCCGCTGTTTTCTTGCTCATATAAAACAAATCCTGAACGCCCCTGTCGTGATACGGGTCCTCCCTCTGATCCAGCGTTACTGTCACCAGAATGTCTCTGGCAAGTTTTACGAGGCGTTCTAAAAGATAATACTGCACTGGCGTAAACCCGGTAAATCCATCCAGGACTATCACGGAATTTCGAAGAATCTGCGAGCGTTCCGCCTCGTTGGCAAACACTTCAAGCAATTCTTCCGCCGTAATAAATCTGCCTTCCAGATAATCCAAAAACCCCTGATACATGGTCTGAATATCCTGCATTTTATAGCGGAATGAAGGCAGATGCTTCTGCTCTTCAATCAGCGCGTTCAGATGCTGCGGCGCAATCCGGTATTGGGTCAGCTCAGAAATAATAGACTTCATCTCCGTAATATATCCGGTTTTTTTCATATTTGCCTTCAGCAGTTTTAAATTACCCTGCTGTTCTTCCGCCACCCGGCGCAGTACCAGATTTTTTCCTGTCTCCTCCAAAATATTCAGATTTCCCATACCCAGCTCGTCAAAAATGCGGTAAGCAAGGCGATTGAAACTTACCACGTCCACATTCATAATACTGTGGTTTTCCTGTCTTCCCACCAGTTCCCGCTGCGTCTGCATGGTAAATTGTTCTGGCACCAGAACAAAAAAGGTGCAGTCTGGCTCTCTCTCTGACTGATCTAAAATTCTTTGGTATACATAATCAGATTTTCCGCTGCCGGAGCCTCCGAAAATTAACTGTAATGACATGCTTCTTCTCCTCTTATTCCTGCCTCAGAGCGATTACTTTTTTACAGAATAAAGAAATACAGCGCATTGTCCTTTGGCAACTGGCTGTATCTCTCATCCTGCTATTTTAACAGACGCGGATGCGGAAAATAGCTTATCTCCGCTTTTCCGATAATGTCCTCTGTTTTTACAAATTTATGTTCCCAGTACCTGGAATCCCAGGAATTATTGCGGTTATCTCCCATCATAAAATAGGTTCCTTCCGGGACGGTATAGGGACCAAAATCATCGCTCACTTCCTGGGTAAAATCCTCCTCCAAAGGCTTATGATTGATGTAGATTACGCCGTCTTTTCCGGCAATGGTTTCTCCCGGCAGCCCCATAATCCGTTTCAGGTAAAGCGTTTCTCCATCGTCGGGATAAATAAACGTCACAATATCCCCTCTCTGCGGCTCTCCAAATACGTACGACAAACGATTCACCAGTATTCTGTCTCCCGCCATTACCGTCGTTTCCATAGATCCTGTGGGAACCTGAGCATTGGCAACCACATATTTATTGAGAAAAAAACCAACTCCCAGAGCAATCATAATCATAACCGCATTATTAAAAACTTCTTTCAGAATTTTTCTCCTCTTGTCATGCTTCTCCCCGTTCCTGTCCCCTGTTTCTTCCTGCATAGCTTCTTCTGTTTCGTACCTGTCCTGCCGTCCCATCTGCCGTTCCTCCTTCACATTCTTTCTGATGATACAAGTTTTCAATCCATGGGAAGCTGGGCCATGGCATGTAAAATGTGAATGCGCATGGCGTTTCTTGCCCCTTCTCCATTCCGTGCTTTCAAAAAATCCATCAATATCTTATGATCCACAAGCGTAGCCTGCACCGCCTCCTCATGGACACGGGAAAGCCGGACGCCTTTATTGATCCCCTCGTAAATCACAGGCATAAGCTGATTCATAAATTCATTGTGGGTGGCTCTGGCAATTGATTTGTGAAATGCCTGCTCCACCTCTGTGCGGTCTTTGTTCTGCCGGATCCGCTCTTCAATTTCTGCTCCTAACGCCAGAATCCTGTGAATTTCTTCTTCTGTGGCGCGCAGCGCCGCATAATAAGCTGCTTCCGGCTCAAAAATCAAACGCATTTCATATAAATCCCTCGCGTTCACCTTTGCCATGGCAAGACCAGACAGTTCTTTTGTCCGGTCTGTCTTAAAATCCTCCCGTACAAACGTTCCTTTACCGCGCCGGATCTCCAAAATTCCTTCTGTGGCAAGAATACGGATCGCCTCCCGCAGCGTGGTACGGCTTACCTTAAGTTCCTGGGACAATATATTTTCATTTGGCAGTTTACTGCCTGGCAAGAACCGCTGTTCCGCTGTAATCATAGACAAAATACTGTCCGCAATCCGCTCCGACAGCCTGCTGTCTGCTTCCATCACCATAACCGCCTTCCATACAATCAGCTAAAATAAATCAGTTCATCCTCCGGTTTTTCTGCCGGCTGAATTTCCAGTGCGTACAGCACCGGCCCCTTTCCTTTATATTCCATAGCAAATTCACAGTGCATCTGCGCTGTAATGGTTATCCAGGATTTATGGGCTATTTCCGCTGCTTTCTCATATTTGCATTTAAATCCCACAAACGTTATATCGTCCACACAGCAGGTCATGGCGAAACGCCCCGGCACAAACACCCCCTTCTTCATCTTCTCCGGACGGTAAACCAGAGCTAAAAACCGCACCTTCTTCCCTTCATATTTCCTGGGATCATCCAGCGCGTCCATATACCAGATTCCATAATCCATATCGGAAATATCTATAATTTCCTGATTCAGATCGTAAGGCAGTTCTTCCAAATCATTTTCATCAATCGTGCCGTCTGTGCGCTCATAGGCAATCTGCGCCTTGCGGTTCACAGCTTTGATGGCACGGCGGAATTTTCCTTTGGGGGTATCGTCTTCACAGCGGTTTAAAATTACCACATCTGCCGCAAAAAGCTGTTCCATAATCATAGCGCGCATATTATTCAGATACATTTCAAAAGTCGTGGCGTCCACTGTGGCCAGAGACTGTACCAGCACCCAGTCCGCTGGCAGCTCCAGTTCCAGAAAAGCAGACATCTGCCAGGTTCCATTATATTCAATAAATACCTGATCCGGCTGATGGGCAAGCTGCAGTTCTTTCAGCTTCGCAGAAGTGAATGCTTCTTCCTCTTCTATCATCGCCATCACTGTATTTACTTTTGCCAGCTCTTCCTCCTCAAATTCTGTCTCTCCATCTTCACACAGAATCAGCAAAGTCTTTCCCTGCTGGCTGAAGTCCCCCTCGATCAGAGTTTCCCGTATCAGGGAGCTTTTGCCGCTGTCCATAAATCCGGAAAATAAATATACCGGAATTTCCATGCTCTCACACCCTTTCTGACTGACTTTTTATATGCCAAATAATGCTTCCAGTTTTTCTTCCTCAAGATTCGTACCAATCACGCAGAGCCTTCCGGTATAATCTGCTTCCCCGCTCCTGAGCTCATATTCTCCATCTACCATATCAAAATAAATCCATGTTCCGTCCTGGCCCGGAACCATTCCTTTTGCACGCAGAACCGTTCCATACTCCTCTGTCTCACAGAACACTTTCATTGCGTGTTCAATGGTATCCCTGGAAAATACGTGAGGCGTCTCCTTCCCCCAGCTTGTAAATACTTCGTCTGCATGATGGTGGTCATGATGATCGCCGTGTCCATGCTCATGATGATGGTCATGATGGTCATGCTCATGACAGCCGCAGTCCGATCCATGCTCATGATGGTTATGATGATCGCAGTCATGCTCATGACAGCCGCAGTCTGATCCATGCTCATGATGATGGTCATGATGGTCATGCTCATGACAGCCGCAGTCTGATCCATGCTCATGGTTGTGGTCATGATGGTCATGCTCATGACAGCCGCAGTCTGATCCATGCTCATGGTTGTGGTCATGATGATCGCCGTGTCCATGCTCATGATCGCATGTATGCGCTTCCATAAGCTCTTGTTCCAATGATTTCTGGTGTTCCATCAGTTTATAAATCTGCGTTCCGTCGATCTCATCCCAGGGCGTGGTGATGATGGCGGCCTGTGGATTTTTCTCCCGGATTGCCTTTACCACCTCTTCTGTCTGTTCCGGCTTCACGTTCTGGGTCCGGCTTAACACTACAACCGTGGCATACATAATCTGATTATTAAAAAATTCTCCAAATGCTTTCATTTGCTTTTTGGCTTTTGCCGTATTGACCACGGTAAGACGCCCGTTGAGTTTCACCTCATTTTCCGCTTCCACCTCCTGTACGGACTTCATCACGTCAGACAATTTTCCCACACCGGACGGCTCAATCAGAATGCGGTCGGGATGGAAACGCTCCATAACTTCCCGCAGGTTCTTGCCAAAATCTCCCACCAGAGAACAGCAGATACAACCGGAATTCAGTTCGCTGATCTCAATGCCGGAATCTTTCAAAAAACCGCCGTCAATGCCAATCTCCCCAAACTCATTCTCAATCAGCACAATCTTCTCACCCTTAAAGACGTCCTCCAGCATCTTTTTGATAAAAGTTGTCTTTCCAGCTCCTAAAAAACCAGAAATAATATCTATTTTTGTCATATTCTTTTCCTCCTGTTTTCACATATTTCATACATCACCAAACGAAGTCCGTCCGCCCCGTCAGGGGCATGAATTACAGTATGCCCTGTGGACATAACCATTCAGACATTCCCGGCCAGACAGCTACTGCGAACAATCCTTAAGCGTCACCACGCCTTTTTCGATCAGAAATACCGGGCGGTACGAAAGCTTTGCTTTTCGCAAACCTTCTGCGCCGGTATCTTCCTCCCGGTTCACATATTTGTAATTCTGCGCCTCATGGAGCACAAACTGCTGATTTATCATAGGATAAGCGCCCTGGATCTGCGCAAACGCTTTTTCAATATGCACCACAAACATATCTTTGCCTAAAGGTTCCCCGACCGTAAAGGCAATGACCTCCCCCTGCGGTCTGGTTCTCAAAAGACCTCCCTTTAACCCCAGCTCTTCCATCAGGCGCAGGGCGTTTAATGTCACACACATCTCATCCCGCTTCTCCACGTCAATTTCACACTGCATTTCCTCCCGCCATTTCAATGCCATCTGAAAACAGTCCTCCACATTTTCCGGCGAGATTGCTTCATAAACCCATTCCGGATTGTGTTCCAGAAAACGATTCACATGATTTCGTTTGCCATGGAGCTTTTTCCCGGCAAGGCTTGCCAGTTTCTCTGTCTCATACACATAATCCGCAATATCCCTGTTATAATCGATCTGGTATTTGCCGGGAAACCAGGATTCCAGCAGTTCAAATTCCTTCGGCTGCACCAGATGCATACGAAACGACGCCTGCTGCTTTTGGAACCATTGTATGACCGCTTCCAGCGCCCTGCGCACGTCTTCTGGCTCTCCTGCCGGAAATGTAACGCTCGGCGCACCATTTTCCGCAATTCCCTGAAAAATCAGCGTATTCTCCACCACAGCATACTTTGTGGGATACTTGCGGCTCCACAAATAAATATTCGGAAACACAAGATCACAGCTTCTGTACACTTTCTGATCCAGGTAGGCGCTTATCAGCTCTTTGTCTTTTAACTCAATCTTTTGAAATGATATTTCCATATAAATTTTATCTCCTTATCTGCCAGACTGCGTACGTCTTAACATACTGCCAAAACAGAGGCTCTTTTTTATTTCCCGTCGGAATAAAATTTTGCATAGATGCCATTTTTTTCCAGCAGTTCCTCATGCGTTCCCGCTTCCTCTATCCCGGTATCCGTAAGCACCAGAATTTTCTGGGCGTTGCGTATGGTGGACAATCTGTGTGCAATTACAAACGCAGTACGGTTTTTGGCAAGCTTCTCTAAGGATTCCTGCACGACTTTTTCACTTTCATTATCCAATGCGGAAGTTGCCTCGTCAAAAATAAGTATTGGCGGATTTTTCAAAAATACACGGGCGATGGACAATCTTTGTTTCTGTCCGCCGGAAAGCTTCACGCCCCGCTGGCCGATATCTGTATCATATCCCTGCGGCAGCGCCATAATAAAATCATGGGCATTGGCATTCTTTGCCGCCTCGACCACCTCCGCTCTGGAAGCGCCGGGCCTGCCGTAACGGATATTGTCCAGCACTGTTCCCACAAACAGATACACATCCTGCTGCACAATTCCAATCTGGCTGCGCAGGCTTTTTAACTGAATGTCCCTGACATCCATTCCGTCAATCTTAACCGCTCCCTGCGTCACATCGTAAAACCGGGGAATCAGGCTGCACAACGTGCTTTTGCCCGCGCCGGAAGAACCCACCAGCGCCATATAAGAACCCGCCCGCACCTCAAGGTTGATATGATGCAGGACAGTCTCTGTATGTTCTTCATAATGAAAAGACACGTCTTCAAAAGAAATATCTCCTTTTACGTTTTTAAGTTCCACCGCCCCCGGTCGATCTTCAATATCCGGCTCAATCGCCATCATTTCCTGGAAACGTTCATAACCAGTATAGCCATTCTGAAACTGTTCGGTAAAATTAATCAATTTCTTTACAGGCTCGGTAAACGTATTGATATACAACAGAAACGTAATCAGATCCGTCACACTGACCTGTTTTTGGGTAATCAACGCCGCGCCCGCCGCCAGCACCGCAATGGTAATCATGGTCGTAAGCGCTCCCAGCCCGGAATGATAGCCCGCCATATACACATAGCTGTTCTTCTTCGCCGCCAGAAATCCCTGGTTGCCCTCCCGGAACTTCTCCATCTCCGCCTCTTCATTGGCAAAAGATTTTACCACACGGATCCCTGAAAGATTATCCTCAATCTGACTGTTGATATCTGCAATTTTGACCCGGTTTTGCTTAAACGCCCGCTTCATCCTGGTATTAAAGTAAGCTGCGTATACCAGCATCACCGGCACAAAAGCAAAGGCAACCAGCGTCAGTTTCACATCAATATTAATCAGAATTACAAAAGAGCCGATAATTTTAATCAGAGAAATCACCAGATCCTCCGGGCCATGATGCAAAAGCTCACTGATGTCAAACAAATCGCTGGTAATCCTGGACATGAGCTGCCCTACCTTCTGATTATTAAAAAAAGAAAACGACAATTTCTGATAATGCCCGAAGATTTCAGCCCGCATATCATATTCAATTTTAGCTCCCATCACATGACCGTAATTTGCAATAAAATAATTGCAGAAACACTCCACGGCAACTAAAACAAGCATCATCACTCCCAGCGCCATGATCTTATCGAGGGCTTCTGGCGCCTCCAAAACAATTACCTGGTCCGTGATATAACGCACAATCAGCGGAATCACCAATGTCACTCCCGCGCCCAGTATTGCAAAAAACATATCTGCAAGAAATAATGGCATGTACGGTTTGTAGTACGATGCCAGTTTCCTTAATCTCTCTCCCATTCCTACCTCCATCTGTCCACTGTTTTTAAAACGCGCCGCAAAAACCACGCCTGCCGTCTGTCTGCCGCGCACATCGCGCAAACACGCTCCCAGAATTATAGCACATTTGAAAAAGTAATTCAAATTCCATGGAAAACTCTGGATTCTTTTCTTCATCTGTGTTACCCTGAATGCAGAAAACGTATAAGAAAGGGGAATTACATATGACTCCAGTCAAAACCTATTATGAAAAACTGGCTGCCACTGCCATGAAAAACCTGCAGCTGCGCCAGATAGAAGCCCATTACTGCCCTACTGCCAAAGACGCGGCTGAACTTGCCCTGTCTATGGTTGCATCCGGCAGCACCGTATCTTTTGGCGGTTCTGTGACATTGACAGAATCCGGCATGATAAAAGCTCTGCAAAGCCGTGAAGACCTCACGCTTTTAGACCGCAGCAAAGCCAGGTCAGAAGAAGAAGTGTCTGAAATCTATCACAAGTCATTAAACGCCGATTATTACTTTATGAGCAGCAACGCCATTTCCGTTACCGGAGAACTGGTGAATACCGACGGTACCGGAAACCGCCTTGCCGCATTGATTTACGGCCCTTCCAACGTTATAATTCTGGCCGGTATGAACAAAGTTACGCCCTCTGTGGAAGCAGCGCTGACGCGGGTAAAAAACACAGCCTCCCCCATCAACGCCATACGGCTCAGGCGGAATACCCCCTGCGCGGCTTCCGGCGTCTGCAGCGACTGCCAAAGCCCGGAATGTATCTGTGCCCAGACCGTGATCACACGCCGCAGTAACCAGGCAAACCGCATCAAAGTCATTCTCATTGGCGAAGAACTGGGATATTAAGCCGCGCAGAGAAACGCCCGCTTACTGCAAAAAGCCCGGAGGAGCCGCGCTCTTCCGGACTTTTTTACCCTATAGGGAATACATTGTCACACTAAAATATGAAAGTGCATTTCCTATAAAGGAACACCCATGATGCGCTGCCGCACTTGTACCCCACACTGCAGTTCAACCAAAGTCTTAGCTTCGTTCTGCTTCTTTTATCCTTTGAATTTTTCTGACTGCTGCTGAATCAGCTCCTGATCTGCAAAATAATTGATTTTCATGGCATTGCGCACTCTTTCAAGCGTATCTGCCGCCGCACGCTCCGCCTCTTCGCTTCCCTTTTTCAGCACTTCATAAATATAAGGAATGTCTTTTTGCAGTTCCTTTCTGCGGCTGCGGATGGGTTCTAATTCTTCCTGCATTACATTGTTCAGGAATTTCTTCACCTTCACGTCTCCCAGGCCCCCGCGTTTATAATGAGCCTTCAGTTCCTCCAGATTGGCATAATCAGGCAGATATCTGCCAAAATGTTCCTCCCGGCAGAAGGCGTCCAGATACGTAAATACCGTATTTCCTTCCAGAGAACCCGGATCTTCCACGCGCAGATGGTTGGGATCCGTAAACATACTCATGACTTTCTTCTTAATCTCGTCCGCTTCTTCTGAGAGATAGATACAGTTGCCGAGAGACTTACTCATTTTCGCCTTGCCGTCAATGCCAGGCAGCCGCATACACGCCTGGTTATCCGGAAGTAAAATCTGCGGCTCTGTCAGCGTCTCGCCATACACGGAATTAAATTTATGGACAATCTCTCTGGTCTGCTCCAGCATTGGCATCTGATCCTCTCCTACCGGAACCGCAGTCGCCTGGAACGCCGTAATATCCGCAGCCTGGCTGATCGGATATGTAAAAAATCCCACCGGAATGCTCGCCTCAAAATTGCGCATCTGAATCTCCGCTTTTACGGTAGGATTACGCTGTAAACGGGATACCGTCACCAGATTCATATAATAAAAGGACAGCTCGCAAAGCTGCGGGATCTGCGACTGGATAAACAGCGTTGACTTTGCCGGATCCAGACCGCATGCCATATAATCCAGCGCCACTTCCACCACATTCTGCCTTACTTTCTCCGGATTGTCCGCATTATCCGTCAATGCCTGCGCATCCGCAATCATAATAAAGATCTTATCATATTCCCCGGAATTTTGCAGTTCCACTCTTCTTCTGAGAGAACCCGCATAATGCCCCACATGAAGCTTTCCGGTAGGTCTGTCGCCTGTTAAAATAATTTTACTCATAATCTGCCCTCGCCTGTTTTTCTCAAGTTTTTCTCTATACACTATAATATATGCCCTCACGGCTGTCAAGCCGAACCCTACTGCCTGGAACGGTCAATCTTATTTCGTATCTCCTGCATCTGATAGTCCAGCGCTTCTATGGAATCCGCACAGTCTTTCAGCATCGCCACGATTTCATCCGCGCTGCCGACATTTTTCTTATATTTTAATTTATGTTCCAGACTTGCCCAGAAATCCATGGCAATGGTGCGGAACTGCACCTCGGCGTTCATATACTTTTTCTCATTGGACAAAAAAATAGGCACGCTCAATATAAAGTGGAGACTGCGGTAGCCATTCGGCTTGGGATTTTTAATATAATCTTTCTCCCGTATTATAATGATATCGTCCTGCTTCGTCAAAAGTTCCGCCAGACGGTATATATCATCCGGAAAAGAACAGATCACCCGCAGTCCCGCCACGTCTGTAAGGTTTTCCCGAATACTCTCCAGAGTGACGGGATAACCCTTGCGGTCCAGTTTTTCAAAAATACTTTCCGGTGTTTTCAACCGGCTCTCGATCGCCTCAAAGGGATTCCGGTTATATTCCTGGGAAAATTCTTCATTCAGCACCTTAAGCCTGGTTTCCACTTCCATAATGACGGACCGGTATTCCATCATCAGTCTGTTAAACGACTTTTTCTGACGCAGCTTTTCCGTATGCCGTCTGATAATTTCATTTTGTTCTCTCAGCGCCTCCGCCTGTTCTTCCACTTTCCGCTCTAACTTTTTCCTGGTAGAAAACAGCTCCATAGCGTTCCTGATTCTGTTTCTGACAACAGAAGTGCCAAAAGGCTTATGGATAAAGTCAGAAACGCCCAGCTCCAGACAGCGGTTCTCCACATCTATCGTATATTCCCCGCTGATCACCAGCACGGGAAAGCTTTGCATCCATCCTCTCTCTTTCAGCTCTGAAATAACGGCAAATCCATCCATATCCGGCATCTGCAAATCCAGAAGAACCGCCCCGGTCTCCTCTCTGGATTCCTGCAGCTTTTGTATGGCCTCTTTCCCATCCGCCGCCGTCTCAATCGTATACTCTTCCTCCAATATGTAGCGCAGTAATTCACGATTCAATTCCACATCGTCTACTACCAGTATCTTTTGCATATCAGCCTCCAAATTTATTCCATAAATGGCTTCTATATTTATTATAGCAAGAATTACTGATTATTCAATATAAGTTTTTCAGACGGTTTCGGTCCGTTTACAAATTACCGCCCCCAGTCCGTTTCGCGGTATGCCGGCAGCAAAAGGCGGTATACGCACAATAAATTCACCTGCTGCAAAATACAGCAGGTGAATCAGCTCTCTTATGAAAAATTCTGCATACACTGCCCGAATTTCTGCTTCGCCTCGTCGATCTTTTGAGTCTCCGCAGAAGGCGTAGGATAATAACCTCTGTCGTGCATCATATTAAACACCTCATTCTGGATATTATGTTCTTTTTCCAGACAGTCCAGAATAGCGTTTCTGACGTTGTTGTGAACGCATTCATTGGAAAACGTATTATAAAGGGTGGTGGCTGTTTTTTCTGCGGTCAGCGCATCCGCTAACATTTCTTTTTCTGAATAAAATGACTGCTGCATGATTTACCTCCTGATTTTAGCGATTATTAGCTCAACTGGGAATACAGAGAACGGAAATGCTCTTTGTGCTCATTCGAAATCTCAGTAAACTTTGATTTAATTTCCGTATCGGTGCAGTTATCTGCCAGCACCTGGAATTTCTTAATCAAAAGTTCCTCTCCGGTCAGCAGATCATTCAAAGCAGATAATTCTTTTTCTGATAATGGATTCATAGGAATCTCCTTTCCATATAATATTTATCCCTGATAGTATTCTCTGCTTTACAAAAAATATGTATGATCCTTTAACAAAACAGCATCCCCAGAAAAATCCCTGCCACCAGAAGATTGCTCAGCAAAAAAGCTTTTCCAGGCCTGTACCTGCGCTCCGCCTCCACCTCTTTTTTGGCCCTGTGCTGCTCATAAAACAACTCTATAACTACAACCGCCAGAAAAAGAATGATCCAGCCTAAAATTCCGGCGGATTCTTTTGAATTATTCTCAATGCCCGCAAGCTCCATCTTCGCAAAAACCGCCCCTATAAAGGCAAACAGACAGGCCATAAACCAGAAGACTGAAATATAACCTGCTTTTGCCGTTTTCTGGTCTTTTTCTTTTACCATAACCCGCTCTATGCTGCGGTAATTGAGAACACAGATTGCCAGCGCCAGATCAATACAATACGATACGATCACAAAGATACTGACAAGTTCTCCCTGCTTTCCCCCCATAAATCCGCAAATTCCCAGCAGCAGTACCGCTCCAAATGCAGAACAGGAATTATGCATATCCATCTGTATCAATACTTTCTTCACTTCTTCCACCCGGTACTCTACTTTGCCGTCATATCCTGCCAGCATGGAAAAATTACCGCTTTTTACCGAACCCGATAAATACAGATGCAAAAACATCTGACAAAAAACAGCGATAATCACCATCCCTATGACAAGTTCTGCCGCTAAATGGCCGGTAAATCCCCCTGCAGTCAAATACAGAGGTATCAGCGCCAAAGCCGCCGCTGTAAGTCTGCCCGGCGTCTTAGGCATCTTCACCTCTGCCTGTCTGGTATGTTCCATGTACTCATCCAGGGTCATATCAAACGCTAAAGCGATCTCCTTTAACATATACACATCCGGCAGCGTCTTGTCCCTCTCCCAGTTGGAAATCGCCTGTCTTGTCACATGAAGCCTTTCGGCAAGATCCTGCTGGCTTAACTGGCGCTCTGTGCGGCATTCCTTTAATCTCTCTCCTACGCTCTTTTCCATAAACCACATTCCTTTCCCTTTTGTTGTGCTTTCACCTTAGCATTTTTTCTTCAAAATAACCAGCAACAATCTGTTGCATCCGGGATGATTACCGGTTTTGCGCAAAATATACCTGTGTGTAAAAGAATTGACAGCAGCGTGCAGAAAAACGTATAATGAAGAAAATTCATTCAGGAGGTAATCATTATGCCATTTATCAATTCAAAAGTAAGCGTTTCTTTATCAAAGGAACAGGAAAAAACACTGGTTTCACGACTGGGTCAGGCAATCTCCCTGATTCCCGGTAAAAGTGAAAGCTGGCTGATGACCGGTTTTGAACCGGAATATCATCTTTATTTCCGCGGGGACGACAGCACGCCAACCGCATTTGTGGAAGTCAAAGTGTTCGGCACAGAAAATAAAAGCGCCTTTTCGGCTTTGACTTCAGAAATCTGCTCTATGTTCCATGAGGTATTAAACATTCCCCAGGATCATATTTACGTAAAATATGAAGCCGTTTCAAACTGGGGATGGAATGGAAGTAATTTTTAGCATATGGAAGTCCGGCAGGAATCCTGACCTTGCAGATAAATGAATGCAAAGCGGATTCCTGTACGGAATCTGTACAATGCCCGGCGCTTACATCCGCTCCGGCGCCTCAAATCCAAGCGTTTCTATGCAAAGTTCCAGCGCCTGCCTGGTCAGGTCCAGCAGACAGATATAGCCTGCCTGTACCATTTCATCCTGCTCCGCCATAATCTTCGTCTCATGATAAAAATGATTGAACGCATTTGCAAGGTCATAAATATAAGCGCATACTTTATGGGGCGCAGTCTCCTGGAACGCGGCTTCCATCATCCCGTTAAATTTGCACAGCTCTAACATCAGCGCTTTTTCACTGTGAGAATGCGCCGCTAAAATCTTCGCATTCTGCGGAAGTTCTTTCTGCGCCCGATATTTCTTCAAAATAGACTTAATCCTTACAATGGTGTAGAGAATATATGGCCCGGTATTCCCCTCAAAGGAAGTAAAGCGTTCCACATCGAAGATATAATCCTTAGAAGCCTGGTTGGATAAATCTCCATACTTGATGGCGGAAAGAGCTACCACCTTGGCCGTTTTCCGTCCTTCTTCCTCCTCTACCGTATGGTTGTCCGCAATTTTTTGATACATCTCTTCATTGATGCTTGACACAAGGTATTCCAGTCGCATTACTCCGCCCTCTCTGGTTTTAAACGGCTTGCCGTCTTTCCCGTTCATGGTGCCGAATCCCAGAAATTTCAGTTCTGTTTCCGGCTTCACCAGCCCTGTTTTCCTGGCGCAGCGGAACACCTGGGTAAAATACAGTTCCTGCCGCTTATCCACCACATATATAATCTCATCCGGCTGATAATCTTTCATACGCCAGACAATGGTTGCCAGATCCGTGGTATTATAAAGGGACGCTCCGTCTGATTTTAAAATCATACAGGGAGGAATTTCTTTCGTGTCTGTGTCCTCCTTTACATCTACCACCAGCGCACCTTCACTGATATAGGCATAACCGTCTTTTTTCATTTTTTCTACCATATCAGGAATATAAGGCTGGGCGTCCGATTCTCCTTTCCACAATTCGAAGGAAACCCCAAGATTCTCATAATTGCGTTTTAAATCACTGACTGAGACATCTAAAATATGTTTCAGCAGCGCCTGATAGCCTCCCTTTCCGTGCTGCAATTCAAACGTCGCCTGCATTGCCGCCTCTTTGTAGGCGTCGTCTTCTTTGGATTTTGCGCTCGCCGCAGGATAGATTTCTTCCAGCTCTCCAATGGTAAAGGGCGCCTCCTGCGGATATTCCCCGGAATATGTCTCGTCAAAATAGACCAAATCAGGCTTGCGTTCTTTTAATTCTGTAATAATCAGTCCCATCTGCAGGCCCCAGTCTCCCAGATGCACGTCGCCTATCATCGTATGTCCCATAAACGTTCCAATCCGTTTCACACTCTCTCCTATAATCGCGGAGCGCAGATGTCCCACATGCAGCGGTTTTGCCACATTGGGCCCGCCGTAATCAATCATAATCGTTTTGGGATTCTCACATTTATCACATCCCAGGCGGGTGGGATCTTCTGCCATTCTGCGCAGATATTGCGCCAAATATTCCGCACTGAGCTTCAAATTCAAAAATCCCGGCTTTACAGAATCCACAGACTCAAACATGGGATTCCCCTTTAAGCTGTCCGCGACCTTGTCCGATATCATAAACGGCGCGCATTTATATTCTTTTGCCGCCGCCATGGCTCCATTGCACTGGTATTCGCACAAATCCGGACGGTTTGAAAGCGTCGCTTTGCCATATTTTTCATCATAGCCATTTGCCTGAAATGCCTTCACTACTTTGCTGCCGATAAGATCTAATATTTTTTCCATATTTGTTCTTCCTTCCTTCCACTGTTCTTTTTATCATAACAAAAAGTACAGCGGATGTCACTTATTTTTTCTTATCGGCAGACGGCCACAGGAACATATGGAAACGCGCTCTAAGCAAAAAAATGTTCCGCCACGGTAAAGCTGCCCACTTTTTCCACGCTTCCCGTCATGTAAATGATATCGTCCTGTTCAAATTCTATCAAAAGGCTGCCTCCCGGCATCTGTACGATAACCGTTTCATCCACCAGACCCATACGCTTTGCCGCTGCCGCCGCTGCGCAGGCTCCTGTCCCGGAAGCAAGCGTATATCCTGCGCCCCGCTCATAAATTTCAATCATGATATGCTTCCGGTCTGTCACCTTACATAGCTGCATATTCATACGGTCGGGAAAATATTCCGCCTGTTCTACGTAAGGTCCCAGCTCTTTTGCTTTCTGAGGCGTTACCTCTTCCAGCATAATTACACAGTTTGGTGTTCCCACAGACAAACAGGTACTGTTATAATCATTATCACAGAAACGCAGGTGCGCGTTCACGATCTCTCCTTCTAAGCCTTTCAGAGGAAGACCGGGGCCAGCATACGCCGGTCTGCCCATATTAACCCGCATTTTTCCTCCGTCTTCTCTTAGAAATTCCACTTCTGTTTCTCCTGACAACATATCTAAAACAATTTTTCTCTCCGTAATATATCCTTCATCCAGCAGATATTTTGCGAAAATGCAGGCCCCATTCCCGCTCTGTTCCGCCTCTGAACCATCCGGATTAAAGATGCGAAGTCCGATTTTCCCCTGCTCCCAAAGAGGGCCAAACAGAATCCCATCCGCTCCCACGCCAAAATTTCTCCGGCACAGCATTTCTATATTTCTGGTCTGCAAAGACCGCTCGTTCTTCTCCGGATCCAGGATCAGATAATCGTTTCCCAGCCCCTGATATTTTTGTAACGTAATATCCTTCATTATTTACCCTTCCCGCAAACTTCCAGACTTTCTTTATATTATGCCTCTTCCACCGCCTGTGTGCCAGAAACAAAAGATCAGATGTTTCTTCTACAGGAAAAAGGCGACTGCATCCCGTACAAGGGGGCTGCAGATCGCCTTCTCTTAATTAATCCGGCTCTTAAAGCCGCTTTCTCTTCTATTCTCCGGAAATTTTACTGACGGATATAAATTCCCTGCTGTTCAATAAAATCCTCTAATTCATCCTGAGCATCCTGAGACCATGTCTCACTCAGTGAAACCTTATCTTTCTGTTCTTTATCAGAAACTTCCGGCCGATCTTCTGGTTTATACATCAATACTCATCTTCTTCCATTCGTTCTTCCTGAACTACTTTCGGACCTTTGTAAGCATCCTGCTCCCCTGCCTCCAGATTCTGCCCAGCTTCTGTGGCGTCTGTTTCCGGAACTGGTATACCAGTTTCCTCAACTGCCTTTTCTGCCGGGGATTCATCTGCTGTATCAGCTTCTGGTACTGCCGTCTCCACCGTCTCAGCTTTTGGAGCGCTGTCCACGCTGTGCGCGGCAATAAGATCCTGCAGCATCTTGTTTTTCTCACTTAAAATCGCCTCTACTCTCTCCTGAGTCACTTCATTCATCGGCTTCTTTCCGGTCGCATCCATTCCGGTCTGCAATTGCCGTTCTAACATTTCCCGGTCTGCAATCAGTCTCTGAATTTCCATGGCCATCTTATTATTGGCGTCATCCTTTAATTTCTTTACCACTTCCTCCGCCGCACGCCGCTCTTTCTGCATTTTCTGTTCACGCTCTTCCTGTTCTCTGCGCTCTAATTCCTCTTTGCTGGTATAGATAATATTCCTGCGCTTTACAATGGTCCTTGCCATCCTGTCCTGTTCATTTCTTTTATCAATGGCGTCTTTCATAACTATTTCTCCTAATTCCTGCTTTATCTTAATAACATTTTTAAATTACTGTCTGCTTTACCGGCTCGCCCGTTTGGACTCCTTCTGCTTCTCAATTATTATATCACGAAAATTCTTTGAATAAAAGTAGTAAATTTCGTGCATTCTTTTAATACATCAAACTTTCCGGAGGTAACGTCATGGCTGCATACAAAGTAGAAATCTGCGGAGTCAACACATCCAAACTCCCTGTATTAAAAGAGGATGAGAAAAATGATCTCTTTACCCGCATCAAGGCCGGAGATCTGACGGCGCGGGAAACTTACATTAAGGGAAATCTCCGCCTGGTCTTAAGCGTTATCAAACGTTTTTCCAACAGCAATGAAAATGTAGACGATTTATTTCAGATAGGCTGTATCGGCCTTATCAAATCTATTGATAACTTTAACCCTGAAATCGGCGTAAAATTTTCAACTTATGCCGTGCCGATGATTATCGGAGAAATCCGCCGTTATCTGAGGGACAACAATTCCATCCGCGTCAGCCGTTCCCTGAGAGATACGGCGTACAAGGCAATCCATGCCAGAGAACTGCTGTCCAAAGAACTCTCCAGGGAGCCTACTATTGAAGATATTGCAGAAAAAATTGAAATTTCCAAAGAAGACATCGTTTTCGCCCTGGACGCCATACAATGTCCGGTAAGCCTCTACGATCCGGTCTATACGGACGGCGGCGACACCCTGTATGTCATGGATCAGATCAGCGATAAAAAAAACAAAGAAGAAACCTGGGTAGAGGAACTCTCCCTGAGCGACGCCATGAAACGATTGAATGAACGGGAAAATTACATCATCAAGCTCCGTTTCTTTGAGGGAAAAACCCAGATGGAAGTCGCCGAAGAAATTCACATCTCCCAGGCTCAGGTCAGCAGACTGGAAAAATCCGCTTTAAAAAATATGAAAAACTATCTCTCTATTGGTCCCACTTATCACAAAGGGAATTGATCTGGTCAGCAAACTTTCCAAGCTCCTTGTTCGGACGCCCCTCCAGCTTGCGGATAACCGCAAGGAGACGTTCGCCAGCCGCCACAAGCCTTGCAAATACATTGGAAACCATGCGGGCGTCTTTCACTTTCTTCACCGCGCGTTCCCTGCTGCCTCTGGCTACGCAGGCATTGGCGGCAAGATCATATATGTCTCCGCTGTAAGGCGCGGACGCCCGGACTCCGGTTTCTCTCTCCACCAGTTCCGCGAACTCATCGCACACATGGTCCTGTCCATGCACCACAAATACCCGTTTGGGAGTCTTGCCAAAAGCTTTCACCCATTGCAGTAAATGCTCCTGGTCTGCATGGCCGCTGATTCCCGCGAGATTGGCAATTCTTGCTTTCACTTCAATGGTCTCACCGAACAGCCTGACCTCCTTAGCCCCGCCCAGCAGATGATTTCCCAGAGTTCCCGGCACCTGATACCCTACAAACAGAACCGTGGAATCAGACCGCCACAGATTATGTTTTAAATGGTGGCGGATTCTTCCGGCTTCACACATACCGGAAGCAGAGATAATCACTATCGGTTTCTGAATAAAATTAATCATTTTCGATTCATCGCTGGACACCGCCACTTTAAGACCCGGAAAATTAATCGGATTAATACCTTTTCGAATTAAATCCAGCGCCCGGTCCCGAAAACACTCTTCCACATTTTTATGGAAAATATTGGTCGCCTCCACCGCCAGCGGACTGTCGATATAGACCTCAAAATCCGCAAATTCCGGAAGAAGATTTTCCGTTTTGATCTTTCTCATAAAAAACAGCATTTCCTGGGTCCTGCCCACAGAAAACGCAGGAATGACCAGATTGCCGCCTCTGGAAAAAGTCTCCCTGCACACTTCTGCAAGTTCTGCGGCATAATCCGGCGGATGCTTACGCATCCTGTCTCCATAAGTAGACTCCATAACCACATAGTCCGCCTCTTCTATGTACTGCGGATCACGGATCAACGGGCGGTCTCCCGGGCCAATGTCTCCTGAGAATACCAGCTTAACCGTTTTGTCATCCTCGGTGCCCCACACTTCAATACTGGAAGAACCAAGCAGATGCCCTGCATCAATAAAACGTACGGTGATCTGTGGACAGACGGCAATCTTCTCGTTATATGCGCATGGAACAAAATGCTCCAGCACTCCGCGGGCGTCATCCATATCGTACATCGGTTCCACCAGCGGCCTGCCTGCCCGGCGCGCCTTGCGGTTCTTCCATTCCGCTTCAAACATCTGGATATGCGCGGAATCTTTCAGCATAATGTTGCAAAGCTCTGACGTAGCTCTGGTAGCGTAAATTTTTCCCCGGAACCCATGGCTGTATAACAGGGGCAGAAGTCCGGAATGGTCAATATGCGCGTGGGTAATCAGTACATAATCAATTTCCGCCGCATTTACCGGTATCTCCTGATTTACATACAAATCCGGTCCCTGTTCCATACCGCAGTCAACCAGAAGATTCACTTCCCCCATTTGCAAATAATGACAGCTTCCGGTCACTTCATGAGCCGCTCCCAAAAATTCAAGCCTCATCGCACCATCTCCTTTTGTACTTTTTGTATAAGTTCAGTATATCACAGCTTATATATTTATTCAAACCTGACAATTTCTTTTTTCAGACGTTTCATAATCTTTTTTTCCAGGCGGGAAATATAGGACTGGGAAATCCCCAGTAAATCCGCCACCTCCTTCTGAGTCATCTCCTCTCCATGCGGATCTTTCAGACCAAACCGAAGTTCCACAATCGTCTTTTCCCGCTCCGAAAGCTTATCTACCGCATGGCGCAGCAGATTTTTCTCCACCTCCGTCTCAATATCCCGGTAAATAATGTCCTCGTCGGTACCTAAAATGTCAGACAGCAGCAGCTCATTTCCATCCCAGTCCACATTCAGCGGCTCGTCAATGGATACTTCCATCCTGGTTTTATTATTTCTCCTTAAATACATTAAAATCTCATTCTCGATACACCGGGAAGCATAAGTGGCGAGCTTTATATTTTTGGTGGGATTGAAGGTATTGATCGCCTTAATCAGACCAATTGTGCCAATGGAAATCAGATCTTCCACTCCGATTCCGGTATTATCAAATTTCTTGGCTATGTAGACTACCAGACGAAGATTATGCTCAATCAGCACGCTTCGCGCCTTTTCCGACTCCGGTCCGTCCAGCATCTGGATATAGCGGTTTTCTTCCCTTGCCTCCAAAGGCGGCGGGAGTATTTCGGCTCCTCCGATATAATGGACGTCTCCTTTTCGCATCAGCAGCAGATTATGCAGCGTGGGAATCAGTTTTAATTGGAAGTGCTGCGGTATCGTTATTTTTATATACATGTCTTTTCTCCTTTCTATTACCCCCTGATGGATCTTACAGACTCTTTCCATTCAGGATCACGCCGCATCCGTCATCCCGAAATAAACGTTCCTCCGCAAGTCCCAGCACCGGCTTTTCCAGATACAGGGGCTGACCCTCTTTTAAAATATACATACCCTCAATCGTTACGGCTTCCATGATGCCGTTCTCCGTCCCCAGAGAGTGAAAGGGAATCATCCTGATCAGAAGCTTCCCTTTTTCTATCTGTTCCTCTAAAATCTTTTTCTTAATAATATGTACAGGTTTACCCACCAAAGGATCTACAAGAAGATTTCCGGTGTCAAAAAATCCTTTCGCCGCTATCGTTCCTTCTGCAGTCACCAGCAGAAGGTCGTATACCGTCTCCTTTTCTCTTCGGAAATATTCCAGGATTTTTTCTGCAATCCATAAAAATACTATGGCAGACAAAAGACAGGGCAAAAAGTATCTGATGCCTGTCAGATTCGATACGCTCCACTCCAGGCTTCCTCCCAGCAGAATTACAGACAAATAAGTAAGCGTCCATTGGCATACAAACTGTTTCAGCTTCCTGGCCCTAAAACACAACCACACCATCAAAGGATTCACCAGGATATGCACCAATATCTGATAGTATAAGAACTTATGCAGCAGCAGGAAAAATCCTATAGAACCTGCGGTTCCCCAACATGCTGCCAGCAGCAGCCGTTTTATGTAAATGCGCTGTTTCATTATTTTTCCTGCAAGCCCCAGTGCAATGCAGTCCATAACCAAATTTGTCAGAAACCAGATGTCTGCATACAATTCATATTCCACTCTCACCCTCCTTACTTTGAGCCTCTCCAGAGCATTGTTCCAACACGCTCCCGGCGCGCCATGGCATTAAGTATAAAAGAAACATGCAGATTATTTTGTCAAATCATTGTCCGATTTTCCGAAAATTTGTTTACAGTATACGACAAAACATCAGGGCAGTATCTTTGCAAAGATACTGCCCTGTCATATGTATTTTAAATTTACAGCCTTATTCTATAACTCAAACTGGCCGACAATGTCTCTTAATTCCTCTATGGATTTCATACAATCCTGAAGTCTTGCATAACCTTCCATCGTAGTCCCTTCCGTCTCACCGGACTTCTCGGCAATGATATTGATACCTCCCGCAGACTGGTTTATCATATCATTGATATCTTCCACTGCTCCTACAATCTGAGAAATATATCCTTCTAAAACGCCAATTGCCTCCTTCGTATGTCCCATGATTCCCTGGAACTCATCTGCATCTGCAAGGTACTGCCCGCCTGATTTGCTGAAATTCTCATAATCGCCCAACACGGTACTCTCTAAAAATTTCATTGCGGTCATGATACACTCCGTCATATGAAAGACCGCCTCATTTACCTCGCTGACAATTCCATTGATATTATCTACGGTGTGCAGAGTCTGCTCTGCCAGAGAACCGATCTCCGACGCCACCACTGCAAAACCTCTTCCTGCCTCCCCGGCTCTGGCCGCCTCAATATTGGCATTTAAGGCAAGCAGGTTCGTCTGAGAAGAAATATCCTTGATGGCCTCCGTCAGCTCATTAATCTTTTCTACCGCTTTGGACTGCTCCATAGCCGCATCGCTCTTCTGCTTCATCACCGCATACATTTCATCCGTCTTATCTCTGGACTTGCGGCTTGTCTTCTCCATTTCATCTGCACGCCGGCGCACCTGCCTGGAGTTCTCCTCTCCTTCCGCAGCCATCTGATGAATGCTTTGGGAGCTGTGTTTTACTTCTTCTATATTCTGTATGATATTTGCCGTATTGGCGCTGGTCTCCTGCATACTTGCCGCAAGCTCCTGAGTCGCGGCAGAGTTATCCTGGGCATGGACTTTGTTTTTCTCCATAATTTCACTCAAACTTGCCACATTGTCTGAGATGGAACGTTCCGCTTCATCCAGGCTTCCCATCATTTTCCGCAGTACCACGCGCATAGAATGAATCTCCCTTGCCATAACGCCGATTTCATCCTTCTGTCTGCGGAGCCTCGAACCAAATTCTGTCGCCCGAAAATCCAGTCTGGAGGTCTGCTCAATCACTGCAGTCAACTGTTTGATCGGCCTTGAAATACTGCTGCCCGCAAAAATGCCTACAACTCCGGAAAATATCAGGGCAATCAGCACCGCCGCCAAAATAATCTGCGCCAGATGATTCGCCCGCTCATAAATTTCCGTATCAGGCACTGCCAGCACAAGTTTCATCCCATTCTCAAGATTATGATACACAAACTCCTTTTTCTCATTTTGATAGGAATAATACTGCTCACAGCCCTCCTGCTGAGGATCATTCAGCAAATCCGCAATTCCTGACAGGGACGCATCCAGCCCGGAAATATTTGTATTTGCTTCCAGATTCTTACTATGTACAATTTCACCGTCCGGATTTGCAAGAAATGCATAGCCGCTTTTCGAAAATGTTATTTCGTCTACCATATTGGTAATCTGAGAAAAATCAATATCCATTCCCACAATGCCTATGGATGTGCCGTCGTCTGCAAAAAGCGGAACCACATAGGAAATCATATAGACGTCAATATTAGCATTGAGATAGGGCGCCATCCAGACAGCCTCGCCGGCTTTCACCGGAATATAGTACCAGCCCACATGCTCCGCATCATCCTCGTCATACATGGAAAAATCTGTGGGAACCACCGTCTCAAACTCTGCCTCCACAGAACTTCTGGAAATAAAGTAACCGGAAGTAGGATTGGAATACTGCGGATTGTAGCGGATATATGCTGTAATCGCCCCGTCTGTTCTGTCGCCAAAGACGTCTATAATGGGTGATATCTGCTCCGTATAGGTATCTGCATAACTTTTATCTTTCCGAAAAGCCGCATAATCAAACTGATTCATCAATGTATCGCTCAATGTATCTACCGACTGCTCGATTCCAGAAATCATACTGTTTAATTCCAGCGCGTCCTGCCTGGACTCAAGCCGCATTTGTTCTTTGGAATTGTCGCCCTCCATCTGAGCTGAATTAATGATTGCCAGTACCCCGATAATAGCCGCCGTAAGCAATGAACATAATAATATTCCGGAAATAATCTTCATATGTATGGTTTTCATAGCTCTCCTCCGCTTTCTTCTCTTAAAACTAAGTGTTCTGTAGCTTGTATCCAAATTACAGAAAAAGAATCTCGCAAACTGAGATTCTCCTTCTATGTAATATTATTTCCTTGTATTCTTCAAAAACTCCGGGATCTTGATATCACGTTCCGGCACGCTGCTCTCCGGCTTCCTGGGCTGCCTGATTCCCATACTGCCCGGAGTTACGCCCAGATTGCTTCCCGCGGGCTTTGCAGGCGTTCCATAAGGATTGACCGGACGCGCCCCTGCGCCTGTATTCATCCCCATTCCGGAAGGTCTTGCTGCCGTAGTGGCCGCGGGCCTTGCCATGGTATTGGGTCTTGTCATGGTATTCGTTCTCGCCGTCGTTCCCTGAGGATACTTCATATTCGGCATAACCTTGGGAGACGCCGCCGCCGCTCCCTCAAGCCCTGTTGCAATTACTGTAATAATGGCCGCATCCGTCATCTTCTCATCGAACTTGGCTCCAAAAATAATATTCGCATTATCCCCGGCAAGATCCTGTACATAGCTCGCCGCGTCATTGGCATCCATCAGGGAAATATCTCCCGAAATATTGATAATAACATGAGAAGCGCCTGTGATCGTTGTCTCCAGAAGAGGGCTTGCCACTGCAGTCTTCACTGCTTCTATCGCCTTGTCGTCGCCGTTCGCAGAACCAATGCCAATATGCGCCAGTCCCTTATCCTTCATAACGGTCTGCACATCTGCAAAATCCAGGTTAATCAGCGCAGGTACATTAATCAGGTCGGTAATTCCCTGTACTGCCTGCTGCAACACTTCATCGGCCTTCTTTAAGGCATCCGGCATGGTTGTCCTTCTGTCCACAATCTCCAACAGCTTATCATTTGGGATCACAATCAGAGTATCCACACTTTCCTTAAGACGTTCGATGCCTCCCAATGCATTGACCATACGCGCCTTTGCCTCAAACTTAAAAGGCTTCGTCACTACACCTACTGTCAGAATACCCATTTCCTTGGCAATTCCTGCGACTACAGGCGCTGCTCCGGTTCCGGTTCCTCCGCCCATACCACAGGTGACAAACACCATATCCGCACCTTTGATCTCTGAAGTCAGCTCTTCAATATTCTCTTCTGCTGCTTTCTGTCCGATCTCCGGCTGGGCCCCGGCTCCTAAGCCCTTGGTCAGTTTCTCACCGATCTGAACCAACGTGGGAGCCTTACACAGGGCCAGCGCCTGCTTATCTGTATTAATTCCAATAAATTCAACACCGCCGATGTTCTCCTCTATCATTCTATTTACTGCATTGTTTCCGGCGCCTCCCACACCGATTACAATAATCTTGGCGCTGGACTCTGCTTCGTTTGTCATAATTTCAAGCAAGGTACTTCCTCCTTTTATTCTCTATCTGAACTTTTATTATTTCTATTCTTAAATAGCCAGTTTAAACTCCTGTATACTATAGTATAGTTTTTTGGCAAATTAATCAATAAAAACTTTTCATTTTCATATATTTTTTTCAAGATATTCCTTTCGGTCTGTCATTTTAATTTCTCAAAAGTTATATCCGTCGTATTTTCTGTCCAGCTTTCCAGGTGCAGAACACCCTGCTCACCTTCCAGTTTCGGCATAATATAGGAAAGTCTCAGTATTTTTTCATTAAAGTTCTCTGCCTGTCCAAGATTTACTGAAATTTTTCCATATTTCAGCGTGTAATTTCCCTCTTCTCCATATTTGATGCTTCCAGGTATCAGCTTATACTTTTTCAGCGCCTGTGTAAGAGCCAGCAGATTTTTGAGGACGCTCTTTCCTTTGATTGGAAGCTTCTCATTTAAAACAATCTGTTTTACATCAAGGCCATTAATTTTCGGTACGTTCTTAATCACCTCTGAGGACATTTCCACCACAATGCCATTTTTGTCAAAATAGGCGTTCTGTCCCATTGTATCTATGTAAACCCTGCCCAGCAGCGCTTTCTCCTGCACGTTCACTTTGAGGATATGCGGAGATTTCAGCGAAAGCTCCATGGAATCCACAAAAGCCAGCTCTTTCGGTTCCTGAAATTTATATTTAAAATACACGTACAGGCTGTTCCAGGAATGTTCATCATCCAGCAGCCATTCTTCAATCACTTCATCTGAATATCGTTCGCTCCCTGTCACTTCCAGCTTTTCCACGGTAAATACCTTGAAGGCGATCAAAGCCCCCACGGCAAGAAACAGCAGGAAGAACAGAAACGTCAATCCCGCCATTTTCCATTTTTTCTTACGTCTTTTTCTTCCTCTTCCCATATTCTATTCCTCCAGACGGATCCCCCTGGACACACTTAAAACCAGGCCGATTTCTGCCAGCAAGAAAGCCACGGAAGTACCGCCGTAACTGATAAACGGCAGGGAAATGCCCGTATTTGGTATGGTGTTGGTCACTACTGCTATGTTCAGAATAACCTGAATGGAAATATGCGCAAGCACGCCCGTCACAATCAGCGCTCCATACAAATCCTGCGCGTTGCTGGCAACCACCATAAAACGCCAGATCAGCACCAGAAACAGCAGGATTACACTGACGGCCCCAAACAATCCCAGTTCTTCACAGATAATGGAAAAAATCATATCGTTCTGCGCCTCCGGCACAAAACCCAGCTTCTGCATACTGGCGCCCAGTCCTTTTCCAAACAGACCTCCGGAACCAATCGCGTACAATCCCTGCAGGGTCTGATATCCTTTTTCATACTTTTCCGGTTCCAGCCAGATTTTCAGGCGTTCCGCCCGATAAGACTCTAACATAATAAAGGCGGCTCCAAATGCAATCACCACGCCTCCCATTACAATAAACTGCATGTATTTTGGGCTGGATACAAACACCAGACAGATGGCGATGCCCAGAATAATAATTGCCGTACTTAAATTTTCTGAGGCCACAATCACCACCATAGGCATGACCAGCAGCATCACTTTAATCAGAGCTGTAAACTTTCCCATTTGTTTGGGCATTTTACTGATAATGGTGGCAAGGAAGACAATAATCGCCACCTTCGCCATTTCGGAAGGCTGGAAGCTGACCGGTCCAAGCTTCAGCCACCGTTTCGCCCCGTTTAATTCCTGCCCTATAAACAGTACCAGCGTACACATGCCGAAGGCCCCCGCATATGCCAGAAACCAGAAGTTTTTCCAGACGCGGTAATCAATCTGCGCTACAAACGCCATTACGGCAATTCCAAGTATATCTGCAAAAAGCTGCTTTTTCAAATAGTAGGCGCTATCCTGAAATTTGACCTGTCCGTTGTAAGAACTTGTGCTGTACAAAATCACAAGTCCGAAACATACCATAAACAGTACGATCACCAGCAGACTATAGTCAAAATAGCGGAAATTTCTTTGTCTTTTGTCAGTCCTTTCCTCTCTGCTCATATCAGCACCTCTATATTTTTTTCAATTATATCCTGAGCCTATTCTCTCAGCGCTCTTGCCAGTTCTTTAAACAGGTCTCCTCTCTGTTCGTAATTTTCAAACATTCCCCAGCTTGCACATGCCGGAGACAGTAATACGGCGTCCCCCTCTCTGGCATTGTTATAACAGACCTCCACTGCGTCCGCAAGATTATCCACCAGAATAATATCTTCCGCCGGATATCCCTGCCTGAGCGCAGACTCTCTGATTTTTTCTCTGGTAGCCCCCAGCAGAACCAGCTTCCGTACTTTCCCCTCAAAAGCATTAATCCACTCCGCGTACTCTGATTCTTTGTCATATCCTCCCCCGATGAGCAATGTCGGCCACTCCATTGCATGAATCGCCTGAATTGCCGCATCCGGATTGGTTCCCTTGGAATCATTATAAAAACGAACGCCCCGTTTCGTCACCACATATTCTATTCTATGCGCAACTGCTGTAAAACGAACCAGAACTTCCCGTATTTTTTCTATGGAAACGCCGGACAAAAGCGCCATCGCCGCCGCCGCCATAACATTTTCATAATTATGCCTTCCGATCAGGTTCAGCTCTCTCACGCTGCAAACGGACTTTTTCTGCCCGTCCCATGCCCAGATCATTTCTTCACCGTCCAGATAAATTCCCTCTTCCAGCTTCCTCTGGCTGCTGAAAAATACCACCCGCGCCCGCGCCTGTCCGGCAAATTCCCGCAGGACAAGGTCTTCATAATTCAATACGCAAAACTGCTCTTTGTCCTGATTGACCGTAATCTGCATTTTCGCTTTCTGGTAATTCTCCATGGTATGATGACGGTTCAGATGATCCGGCGTAATATTCAATATCGCAGAAATCTGAGGCCGGAAATTATGTATGGTTTCCAACTGGAAGCTGCTGATCTCCGCAACTGTCACAGACTCTTTATCGGTATCCGCCACAACGCTGGTGTAGGGGATGCCGATATTGCCCACAACCTTTACTTTGGAAACTGCGTGTTCCATAATCGCTCCCAGAAGAGAGGTTGTCGTGGTCTTCCCGTTCGTTCCCGTGATGGCGAGAACCCTTCCCTGTTCAAAGGCATAGGCAAGCTCGATTTCCCCCCAGATTTCCAGTCCCTGGCGTCGCATCCGCTCCACCACCGGAAGATCTGTCGGCACACCGGGACTCAGCACGGCGATATCACAGGTACACAGTACGGACTCCGGCAATGTCCCAAGAACGATTTTAATATCTTTGAATAATTCTGACTTCCGCCGGATTTCTGTTTCGGTCAATTTTTCATTGCCGTCATAGAGTACCACAAAACAGCCGTGGCGCACCAAAAGCTCTGCAGCGGCAATGCCGCTGATTCCAGTTCCAAACACTAAGAATTTTTTCCCTTTCAAATTCAATGTTTTTCCTCCTGTTTTTTTCATGCCTGTAAGAAACACATCAGAGCGCCATCAGACCCACAAGGCACAAGATTGCGGTAATTATGGAAAATACCGCTACGACTCTGGTTTCAGACCATCCTCCCAGCTCAAAATGATGATGAATGGGAGCCATACGGAAAATGCGTTTTCCCCCCGTCTTTTTAAAATACGCGACCTGTATCATCACAGACAAAAGCTCTACCCAGTAAATCAATGCCACAATCAGAATAAACACCGGCATTTGCAGCATATACGCCGTAGACGCCACAAAACCTCCCAGGGCAAGGGAACCGGTATCTCCCATAAAAACGCTTGCCGGATAAACATTGAACAGTAAAAATCCCAGCAAAGCGCCCGCCACTGCACAGGTAATAGGTTCAAGCCCGCTTCCGGTGCCGATTGCAACCACCGAGAAAAAAGTGGCGATCAGCACAGTAACGCTGGAAGCAAGCCCATCCAGCCCGTCGGTGAAGTTCGCTCCGTTTACCGTTCCAATGATTGCCAGGAACATGACCGGAATGGCAAGCCAGCCCAGATCAAGATAAATTCCATGCTCAAATCCTCCCGTAAATGGAAGCAGCATTTTCGAGAAAATATCGGTATAGCGTACCATATAAAATACAAATACCCCCGTTACCACAATCTGTCCCAGCATTTTCTGCCAGGGAAGCAGTCCGTCGGACCTGCGCAGCACCACTTTCAGATAATCATCCAGAAATCCGATAATTCCAAATCCTACGGTGACAAAAAGGATCGGCATAATCGCCGGATAATCACTGATATAAATGACAGAGGTGATAACGATTCCCGCCAGGATCATCAGTCCTCCCATGGTGGGGGTTCCCGCTTTCTTCAAATGGGATTTCAGTTCTTCCCGTTCTGTCTGCCCTACTTTTAATTTTCTCAGGACCGGAATCACCACCGGGCCTAACACCGCCGTAATTACAAATGCAATCAATACCGGAATTAATATTCGCTGTGACATTTTTACACCTCTTTGTTTCTACACTGTTTTATGCTTTGTATCTTTTTCATACTATAGTATGCCATTCCTTCTATTTCCCGTCAACCATTATTATAACCCCGTTTATTCTGCCGTCGCCGTATCTTCCTGTGCGGAATCTTCGGATTCTTCCTGTTTTACTGCTGTTTCGTCTCTTTCAATGCCCAGATAAGGAAGAATATTGGAAAAAATTTCCTGCACTACCGGAGCGGCGATGGTTCCGCCGTAATAAATTCCCTGGGGATTGTTAATAATTGTCAGAGCCAGAACCTGGGGATTTTCTGCCGGAGCAAAGCCCAGAAAAGACGAAATATATTTATTTGCGCTTCTGGGAAGCGTCTGGGATGTGGCCGTTTTTCCCCCGATGGAAAACCCTTCGATCTTGGCGCGTTTTCCGCTGCCTTCTGAAACTACCTTCTCTAACACAGTCCGCAGCGTCTTTGACGTTTCGCTGCTGACAATGCCTTCACGTACCGGATACTGCAGGGTTTCCACCAGCTCTCCCTGGTCATTTTTTACAGACACTCCAAAATGGGGCGTAATCCGGTTTCCGCCGTTGATAAGAGAGGAAACGGTAGTCGCAAGCTGGATGGGCGTAATCTGGAAAGACTGTCCAAAGGAAACGGTCGCAAGCTCTACGGGACCCACATTTTTCTTATCGTGCATAATCGTCATTGCTTCTCCCGGCAGATCTATGCCCGTTCGCTCCAAAAGCCCAAACTGTTTAAAATATTTATAAACGTTATCTGTTCCCAGACGCATTCCCAGTTCAATAAACACCGGATTACAGGAATTCATAATTCCCTGGGTAAAATCCTCCGCGCCGTGTCCGGTACGTTTATGGCAGTGGATTCTCCTGTCCTCCACCATTTTATAACCCGGACAGAAAAAATTATCTGACAAAGATACCACGCCCTCCTCAAATGCAGAGGCTGCGGTAATAATTTTGAACACAGATCCCGGCTCGTACGTATCGTTCATACATTGATTGCGCCACATCTGATTCAGAAGATCCTGTTTACGATCTTCGCCGGATGCGGCAGTCTCCTGACTCTTTTCCTCCTTCTGTTCCGGCGCGGTTACCAGGGTAAACGGATCATTGAGGTTAAATTCCGGCACATTTACCATCGCCATAATTTCACCATTCTGAGGATTCATGACGATCACCGACACGCTGTCCGCCGATTTTGCTTCCATTACTTTCTTCGCCGCCTGCTCGCAATACATCTGAATATTATAATCCAGGCTGATGTGCAGATTATTTCCGTCAACAGGCTCCTGCCGCCGTTCTCCGGCATTTTCAATTTCCACCCCTCTGGCGTCTGTCAGCGTCAGGATCTTGCCGTTGGTTCCTTTTAAGTAATCTTCATAGATAACCTCCAGTCCGATAATCCCCTGATTATCTCCTCCGGTAAACCCCAGCACTTTGGAAGCCAGGCTGTCAAAGGGATAATAGCGTTTGTAATCCTCATCCACTTTTACTCCCTCAAGCCTGTAATTGCGGATTTTATCCCCGATTTCTTTATCTACGTTCGACTTGACCCGCTCTATGGAGCTTACCTTTTCCACGCGCTTTCTGACGGTTTCTTCCTCCATCCCCAATTCTTTCACCAACGTCTGTATGACTTTTTCCGGCTCCTTAATCTGGCTGTGGATAACCGAAATCGTACAGACGGTACGGTTCGTAGCAAGGACTGTTCCTGAGGCGTCAATTATTTTTCCTCTTGCCGCTTTAATATCACGCTCCCGCTCATGCAAATCTTCTGCCTTCTTCCCATAATATTCCGAACAGAATACCATAAGATAAACCAGTCTCCCCGCCAGCAGCGCTAAAACCATGGTAACTGCTGCAAAAATAATCAGTATTTTTTTCCTGTTGTATGTTTTATTCCTAATCATTGAAAAACCTCATAAAAGCTGTTACTACAATCTATTACGGTTTTTATGAGGTTATGTACTTTTTATTTCTTTTACTATATGTAATCGTTCAGGGCGTCTCAGTTTCCGGCCCTATTCTGCCCGCAAGATCTTCCGGCTCCTGAGAAGTTCCGTTTCCCCCTTCCGGCATGGCGTTGGGAATCCCGTCCGGCAGCCCTTCCTGCTGAGGTTCTGCGGACGGTTCATTGCCTTCCTGCGCTGTTCCATCATCCGCAGTGACCACTGCCTCATCCTGGAAGATATTAATATAAGGAAGAATCTCTGCAAAAATCTTTTTCGCCAGAGCCGTCGCCAGAGCGCTGCTTTGTTCATCCTCCGGAACATTTGCCTCATCAATCACTACATAGACCAGCACCTGCGGTTCTTCCACCGGAGCAAAACCGATAAAAGAGACTACATATTTATCATCCTCACGATTTCCCTTCTCAGCCGTTCCGGTTTTTCCGCCCATGGAATACCCTTCCACCTTGGCGCTTTTTCCTGTTCCCTCGGACACAGTCTTATACAGGTAAGATTTAATCTTGTCGCTGGTCTGTTTGGAAATGGTCTGCTTCAAAGGCGTGGTTTCTATGGTTTGTACGGTATTTCCTTTATCGTCCAGAATTCTTTTTACCAAATGCGGCTGATAATAATAGCCTCCGTTGATCAGAGAAGAAAAAGCCGCGGCAAGCTGCACCATGGTCACGTTATAATTCTGTCCAAAAGCATTGGTGGCGAGCGAGGTGGCGTTGGTATTCTCCGCCGTATAAACCAGAGTATCTGTTCTGGACTCTCCCGGAAGATCAATATTGGTGCGCAGTCCAAAGTTATAAATATTCTGGTATTTATAAAAATCTTCTTTGCCGATATCCGCCGCCATCTGCATCAGCGCATCATTGCAGGAATCCATCACTGCCTGTTCCGTGCTCTCCATTCCATGTCCGGAGCGATTGATACATTTGATATCATATCCCCCAATCTTCTCCACACCATCACAATAATAGGAGTCTTTGATCTTCCCTGTCTCCAGACCCGTAGCTACCGTAAAGGGTTTGGCTGTGGAACCTGGCTCATACGTATAAGTGATACAGAAATTCTGCCAGATGGAATTAAGCTTCTCCAGTTCGCCTTCTTCCCCAAAACTGGCGATTTCTTCTGCAGTGTAAAACGGAGATAATTCCCTGGGATTGTTAAGGTCGTATGTAAAATTATCCGACATTCCCAGAATCTCACCATTCTGAGGATTCATAACCAGAACACCCGTGTGCTGGCTTCCGTCTCCTTCTTTTTCCTTATCCCGATATTCCTCCTGAAACTGCGTGATCTTTTCTTCAATCACTTTCTGAATATTCAAATCAATGGTAGTCACCAGGCTGTTGCCGTTTACCGGCTCTTTGATCGTCTTTTCCACGTTGTTATCTGTATTCAGATATCCATACTGTCTTCCATTAATTCCGTTTAACGTATCATTATAATAATCTTCTAACCCGCCGATCCCTTCATTTCCGGATGTGGTAAATCCTAAAACCTTGCTGGCAAGACTGTTATAGGGATAGACCCTTTTATATTCCTTCTCAAACCAAACCCCCTGCACATTGGGATTCACTTTCTTATCGTCTTTATTCGTTTCTGCCTGCAGCTTCTGAAATCCTTCAATTTCCTGATACTGCAGTTTCCTGCATAAAGTATAATAACGGCTGTCTGGCTGCTTCGCCAACGCCGTTCTCACCTCTTCTTCCGTAATGCCTGGAAAACACTTCACCAAAGCCGCTATGGTAGGTTCCACATAATCTTCTTTTTCATTTATCAGCTTACAGTCCAAAATTACATTATACACGTCCTCATTGGTTGCCAATATCGTTCCCTTGGTATCCAGAATCTCTCCCCGCTGGTAGGGAATGCTCTGATTCCCATAACTTTGCTGGCTCAAAACCTGCTTTTCATACTCCTCGCCTTTTACCTGGTCAATATACACCAGTCTTCCTACAAGCACGCCCGACAAAATCAGAATAAAGGTAAACACCAGCAACAGCTTTTTTTTCATAATCTTGGAAAATCTGGCTGGTCTTCTCTTTTTGCGGCGTCTGTTCGTTCTGCTGCTCAATGCTCTCTCACCTTTCCGGAATATCTTCGTATTGATTCATGTAATCATCCTCATCCACTTCAAAGTACTGGATCTGATTCTCACTGGGATACACCATGCCCAGCTCTCCCATTGCTCTTTGCCGGATGACATCCAGATCAACCGATGAATTAATCTTCTTTTGCGCGGCGTCATTATCATTTTTGAGATTCATCAAATTTGCTTCTAAGGCCGTCACACTTTTCATATAATTATTCAACTGAGACTGCTGCAGCAGATAGATGCCAAATACTCCCATCAGCAGCAGCATAGCGGCGGCGAGAAACATAACGTATCCCGGACTCATCAAAAGCGCCTGTTCACGATTTCTGCGCGCGGCAGCTCTCGCGTTTCTCTGACGCAGCTTCCGCTCCCTGTCCTCTTTTTGCTTCTGTACATATTCTCTGTGAATTTCTTCACTGCGCCGTCTTGGCTCTGTCTGCACTCTTCTGACTGTATTTCCGTCGATATAACCGCCTCTTCTCTCCTGGTAAGTGTAATCTTCCTGTTGTCTCATCCTTTCAGCTCCTATCCTTTTAAGTCTCCCTGTTAAGCTAATTATTTCCGCTCAAATACCCTGAGCTTTGCACTCTTAGAACGGGAATTATACACGATTTCTTCCCCGGTGGGAATGACAGGTTTTTTGGTTACTACGCTTCCCAATGATTTCTTTTTGCATACACATACCGGAAATTCTTTGGGACATGTGCATGGCTGTTCGCTTTTTTTGTATATATTCTTGACAATCCGGTCCTCCAGAGAGTGAAAGGTAATGATACACAGCCTTCCTCCGGGATTCAGCAGATCAATCATAGCCTCCAGAGAATACTGTAAGACTTCCAGTTCCCGGTTCAATTCAATTCTTATTGCCTGAAAGGTGCGTTTCGCCGGATGGCCTCCGTTCATCCGCACTTTTGCCGGAATCGCCGCTTTGATAATCTCTGACAAGTCTCCTGTTGTTGCTATTTCCTTCTCTTTTCTTGCCGCCACAATATGTTTCGCAATATTTTTAGCAAATTTATCCTCCCCATAATCACGGATGATCCGGTACAGCTCCGTCTCACTGTATGTATTCACGAGCTCTTTCGCTGTAAAATGCTGCCTTTGATCCATCCGCATATCCAGAGGGGCGTCTTCCACACGATAGGTAAATCCCCTGCCAGGATCGTCTAACTGGTAAGACGAAACTCCCAGATCCAGTACGATTCCATCTGCCTTGTATATTCCAATCTGTGCCAATACTTCCCGCATTTCACAGTAATTGCCTCTTATGATTCTTTGTCTGTCCTCAAATTCGGACAGTCTTCTGGATGCAGCTTTGACTGCGTCTTCATCCTGATCAATTCCAATGAATCTTCCTCCTGCTGTCAGTCGTTTGCATACCTCGTATGCATGTCCGCCTCCGCCCACAGTGCCATCCACATAAATCCCTTCCGGCTTGATATTCAGGTATTCAATTGTTTCCTTTAAAAGCACCGATTTATGTTTGAATTCCATGGCCGTTCCTTTCCTGTTGCTCTGTGCTTACTCACTTTTTGCTGTACAAAAGCTGCTTAGATCATAAGCCCCAGACCCGCCATATGCTCTGCAATCTCCTCTACATCGTCATATTCACTGGTCTCCTGCCATTTGTCTTTACTCCAGATTTCAATGTGGTTCACCACGCCTGCCAGTACGACCTCTTTCTCAATTCCGGCAAATTCTCTTAAGATTGCCGGAAGAAGTACACGCCCCTGCTTGTCTACCTCGCAGGAAGCTGCCCCCGCAAAGAAAAACCTTGCGAACTTTCGGGCCTCTTTGGAAAATTGTGATACTTCACGGAATTTTGTTTCAATGATTTTCCATTCTTCTGAAGAATACACAAACAAGCATCCATCCAGTCCCTTTGTAACAACAAATTCTTCACCCAGAGATTCTCTGAATTTAGATGGAACGATCAGTCTGCCTTTTGCATCAACTGTGTGATTGTATTCTCCCATGAACATGAAATCACCTTCTAACACAGAGGTTGTGGTAAGTTTACAGAACGATTAATATCTCCATCCACTTATTCACCACTTTATTCCCTTTTTTACCACTTCTCTCCACTTTCATTTCATTTTAGCTTATTGACTTCAAAAAAGCAATAGCAAATTTGTCTCATATTTCAACCAGTCCGCTATCAACTCCCTCTACACCTCAAGATTGAGGAATAGAGGGAGTTGAAGGGCCGTGTGTGGGCGTCTTAGCGACATCATGTCCTTCGCATGACAAGGCATTTCCCAATAAAATAAGAAAAAGAGCCTTAAATACAAGGCTCTTTTTCCTCTTTTCCTTATGCTGTTTTCTTTTTCATTCACAATTTCAGGCTTAGAATTGTCTCTCACTCTTCTGTCATCCTCACCCGCAATTTCGAAAGTGAACTTTATCCTTCGTATACTGCATGTAGTCCTCAATCAGTTTATCCAGACGGACGCTGGTCTGGTAACAGTCTCCATTCCGGACATTCTGTTCAGCAGCTACATTTAACTCGTTTCGTACTTTCTCAATCTCGCTTTGCAGCTCCTGCAAATATTCCATTCGTTCCTGCTCCTTCTCCCCCGCAATGTTATTGTAGCCCTTTTAGAGGAAAAAGGCAAACGAAAATCGTCATTTTTTTACACTATATTTCGACAAGAAATACTTTTTCTCGACATTTACATTTTATCCCTGATTTACCACAACAGCCGGATTCAGCGCATTTTTCCTTTGAACCAGTGAAATAACCGCTTCTGCCACCTGATGACAAAGCGACACAATTTGACGGCAATCTCCCTCAACAGTATTCTTTATTTTGACATATGCGTCGTGGGCATTTTTCACAAAAGCACAAATCGCTTCCACACTGTTGAGATTCCTTACGGTTCTTCGGATTTCTGTCCGGTTTCTCTCAGCCTCGCCGCTTTGGATATATACTTTTAAACTGTACTTTAGATGTTTCTCATATAAACAGTGATCCTTCAGATTTCCCATATAATGGGAGTTATGCGGAAACGTAAAATAATCTGCGATATAGTGGAGCACTTCTCCCAGATTCCGGTAAAACACCCGCATATTGATCTGAGATGCGCGCTGGCGTTCCAGAAGTTTCTTCAAATCCTCCTGAAGTTTGGGAAAAGTTCCTTCTATTTCATGTCTCACTGTAAGGAACGACGGCTTACAATCCGGTAATATACTGCCCAGATAAAATGCCTTTTTATGCTTCACCAGTTCCTGTTCATCCAAACTGTTTACAAGATATTTCGCTAACGATATATGAGATTTCTTCCGCATGGCTTCCTCCAAAAAAGCGCAACTGCCGCGCCTGTATCTGTTCTGATTCTGCTTGAAGTCAGAAAGCAGAACGCTGAAATTAATTGTTCCAGATATATTCTACTTCCTGCTTCTTAAAATTACAAGTGTTTTTTCGCGGTTTATTTAAATTGGCAGATACAGACTTCGTATTGACTGCAAAAATCTACTTACACTGACAATCAAAACTTGCGCACTCTGTCTCAGAGCAGCTGCATGCATTGCTTCCTGCAATTCCTATTTCCTCTGCCTGGCACTTGCAGTCCTGGTTAAAACGGCAGTTTTCAGCATGGCATCCCACGCTGGTCTCTTCCGTAGCGTTTCCTACAGAATTGGTCATACTGCCCGTTCTCTCCCTGAAGCTGTCGCAGCGCGTCTCATTGGCCTTAGAAGCGTCCTGCCCTCCCACCATAATATCGCTTTTTGAACAGAGCTGGTCTTCGTTATACATACAATTTTTTACAGAACATTTCAAACGTGTCATTTTCATTTCTCCTTTCTTTTCCTGTGTTCCCATGAGGGGACTGATAAAGCGGACAAAACAGTCTCGTTCTGTCCGCTTTTATAGTATCAGAGAATATGAAATAATTTATGCATATCCTGCCCATCTATTTTTTCACAAAATTAAAAAATTTATATTTTTATTTTTCCTGCTCTTTTTGTACTTCTTCCCTGCGGATTTCTTTCGTCCGGATTTCCTTACTGATCTGGTCGATAAAAGTTTCCAGGGATTTTACGCCCTCGTCTCCTGCAAAACGGCTTCTGACAGATACCGTATGGTCTTCCGCCTCCTGCTGCCCGACCACCAGCATATAGGGAAGCTTATCGAGACGGGCCTCACGGATCTTATAGCCAATTTTCTCAGAACGGTTATCCACCGTACAGAGGATGCCATTGGTTTTTAATTCCTTCTCCACTTCTGCGGCATAAGCTTCATATTTATCTGAAATAGGAAGCACCCTTACCTGTTCCGGGCACAGCCAGGTCGGGAATTTGCCCGCATATTTCTCAATCAGCCAGGCAAGCGTGCGCTCATAGCATCCCATAGAAGTTCTGTGGATAATATAGGGACGCGCTTTCTCTCCATTCTGATCGATGTAATACATATCAAACTGCTCTGCCAGCAGCGCATCCCACTGAATGGTAATCATCGTGTCTTCCTTGCCATAAACATTCCTGGTATTAATATCAATTTTCGGTCCATAGAAAGCCGCTTCTCCCACATCCTCTGTATACTGGATATTCAATTCGTCCATAATTTCCCGCATGTGCTGCTGCGTCTCCTCCCAGACTTCGGGTTCCCCGATATATTTTTCGCGGTTGTCCGGATCCCATTTGGACAGATGATAGGTCACGTCTTCCTCCACGCCCAGGGTTGACAGACAATATTTTGCCAGAGCAATACACTGTTTAAATTCTTCCACCATCTGGTCCGGACGCACAATCAGATGACCCTCGGAAATGGTAAACTGGCGCACTCTGGTAAGACCGTGCATTTCCCCGGAATCCTCGTTGCGGAACAGTGTGGATGTTTCACTGTAGCGCAGGGGAAGATCGCGGTAAGAATGCTGTTCCGCCTTATATACATAATACTGGAAGGGACAGGTCATCGGACGCAGCGCAAGCACTTCTTTGTCTTCTTTTTCATCCCCCAGCACAAACATGCCGTCCGTATAATGATCCCAATGGCCGGAAATCTTATACAGATCAGATTTTGCCATCAGAGGCGTTTTGGTACGGATATAGCCCCACTCCTGATCCTCCAGGTCCTCAATCCACCGCTGCATGGTCTGAACCATTTTAGCGCCTTTGGGCATCAGAAGCGGCAGCCCCTGGCCAATCACATCCACTGTAGTAAAAAGTTTCATCTCCCTGCCCAGCTTGTTATGGTCCCGCTTTTTGATATCCTCCAAATGTTCCAGGTATGCATTTAATTCATCTTTTGCAGCAAAAGCCGTGCCATAAATCCTCTGAAGCTGCGCCCGGTCAGAATCTCCGCGCCAGTATGCCATGGACGAGGAAATCAGCTTAAACGCTTTGATCGGTTTCGTATTCATCAGATGCGGTCCTGCGCAGAGGTCGGTAAAGCCTTCCCCCTGTTTATAGAAGGAAATCTGCGCATCCTCCGGCAAATCCTCGATCAGTTCCACCTTATAAGGTTCCTGCCGCTCTTGCATAAACCGGATCGCCTCCGCCCGCGGAAGCGTAAACTTCTCCAGGCGGTTTCCTTCTTTGATAATCTTCTTCATTTCCTTTTCCAGCTTATCAAGATCTTCCCTGGAAAAAGGTTCCGCCTCAAAATCATAATAAAACCCTTCGTCTATGGACGGTCCAATGGCAAGCTTTGCCTGGGGGAACAGCCGTTTCACCGCCTCGGCAAGCACATGGGAACAGGTATGGCGTACCGTACGGATTCCCTCCGCATCCTTCTGGGTTAAAATATTTAATGTACAGTCCTGTTCCAGAACGGTACGCAAATCCACAACCCGGCCGTCGACCTCTCCGGCGCAGGCCGCTCTTGCCAGTCCTCCGCTGATGTCTAATGCAATATCATAGACGCTTTTTGCCTCTGCATATTCCTTGACAGAGCCATCTTTTAATGTAATCTTCATCATAGTTCTCCTTTCTCAGATCAATGAGGAACTTCCGGGAATTTCCTCCTATAAATCGAGCAGAGAAAATTCATCTTCTCCTGCCCGTGCGACGGGCGTCCGTCAGCCTGCTGACAGATTCTATTTGCAGCCCGTGTATATACAAAACGTCCCATACAATGCCACTGGCAATGCATGGGACGCAATATGCGCGGTTCCACCCTGCTTGTCCTGTCTTTCTGCTTCTCGAAAGACAAAACCTCTTCATTTGACGATAACGGAGTCACCGTGCTCTGTAAAAGCCGCTCCAAGGTGGTCTTCGGCTGTTTCCTGCCAAACCGCTTCCAGCGCTGGAATGATGTTCATTCTCCGGCGGTTCTCTCTGCCCATGCCCGCCCGCAAATCACGGCGGAACATCCGGCGTTCCACAGCGTACTCTTCTTATCAACGCTTTATCTGTCTGGTACAATAACGATCACATAACTGCTGTATATATTCTAGCTTCTTTTTTCTATTCTGTAAAGAGGAAATTTTATAAAAATCCGGTACAGCGCAAAATAAATACCGATTATCTCGCGCACAACATTTTTAACAGACAGTACCCTTACTGAAACAGGATCCGGCCTATTTATTTCTGCCGCAGCACTTTTTATACTTTTTGCCGCTTCCACAGGGACATGGATCATTGGGGTAAACCTTTTGCTCCTTTACAACTGTGCCGGACTTCTTCTGCTCCAGATACAGTCTGCGGCGTGTCTCTTCATCAAAAATCTTTTCCCAATGGGGCAGCTCATAGAGCCAGTCTGCTTTGGCGTCGACCATATTCTTATACAGTTCTTCCTTATCAAAGGCAAGACTGACCCTGGTGTCCTCTTCCATCTCTTCAATCGGATTTTCCTTAATCAGGCTGTCATTAATTCCATCCAGAAATCCTGTCATATCCATAATGGACAGGCCATATTTTTCTGCCAGCTCTTTTACGGTTCCTTCCACTGCTTCGTCCGGATTCTCCAGCAATTTTTCATACACGCCCTTCTCTACCAGAAAATATCTCTGCCAGAACCGCTGAAGTTCACCTTTATTTGTCTCCTGGTTATACGCAACACTTCTCCACTGTTCTAATAATGCCATATTAAATCCCATCCTTTGTTACTATTCTCTGTCTTTAAATTTACTATGTTTTTACACATACATGATAGTATAACTCATTTCCCGCAGTTTTTCAAAGGATTTTTTAAAGAATTGTCTATTTCTTCTTTTTTACAACATAATCCCCGCAGACAGCGCCGACGCTGCCTGCGGGGATTTCAAAAAGGGGAGGATAAGTATTTAACCTTATCTTTGGTTCAAAAGTGTATCACTTTCCCCGAAAGTAACAAGTGGGGGCTTTGTTCTTTCGGATAATACTATTATTGGCAGATCCTTCGTATTTATTCATTAATTTATAAATTTTTCTGTTTTTTTTATTTTCTCTGTGTTAAAATGAAATTCAATTCAAAAAACCTGGATGGAATCGTTGTTTCTTCACAGGAATAAACAGAAAGGCTGACAGATTAATGATGAAAAATAACTTGATGCGCAACAAATATTTTCTGTATATCACAGAATTTTTCTCCGGTATGTCCGTAATGGCTGTGGAATTGGGCGCCAGCCGCCTGATGGCCCCCTATTTCAGTTCTTCCCAGATTGTATGGACCGTTATCATCGGGGTTATTATGATCGCTATGGCGTTGGGAAACGTATGGGGCGGACGCATTGCCGACAAAAACCCTTCCCCGGACAGGCTGTACGGCAGACTGCTTCTGGCCGCTGCCTGGACCGCCTTGATTCCTTTTGCGGGAAGATACCTGATTACAGGAATATCGCTGCTTCTGGCGGTATTTATCACCAAAAATTTCCTGGTATGGGCAGCCCTTTTTGCCTGTCTTGCCGTATTTGCCTTCCCCTGCGTGCTCCTTGGCACCGTCACGCCTTCCCTGGTTAAGTATTCTGTCAGCAGTCTGGATGACAATGGAAAAACCGTAGGCGAACTTGGCGCTTTGAACACCATCGGCAGTATTATCGGCACATTCCTTCCCACCTTCGTCACGATCCCGGCGGTGGGCACCGCCCTGACTTTTTTGATTTTCTCCGGCGTACTTGCGGCTATCAGTATGGTATATTTTTTCTCCATGAAGAAAAAAATGCTAAAATGCGCGCTGACACTGGCGCTGATCCTGATTCTCGGGCTTTCCTCTTCCTCTTTTCGTTTTGCCTTCTGGGAACATGACCTTACCCTGGAAGACGAATCCATTTACAATTATCTGCAGGTAAAAGAGACGGACCAGGCGGTAACGCTCTCCACAAATGTGCTGTTCGGCGTACAGTCTATTCTGATGAAAAATGAAAAACTGACCGGAATGTACTACGACTATGCGCTTGCAGCGCCTCTCATGGCAGGAATACCCCAGATGGACAGAAACGGCAGCATTCTCATTCTTGGCATGGGCACTGGAACGTTTGCAAAATACTGTGATGAATATTTTCCCGGCACAGCGATCGAAGGCGTGGAAATTGACAAAAAAATCTCAGATCTTGCGGCGGAATATTTCGAACTGCCGGATACCGTGAAAGTATCCGTCGCTGACGGACGTTCTTACCTTGCCGACGCTGATAAAAAATACGATGTGATCATGGTTGACGCCTACCAGGACATCACCATTCCTTTTCAGATGTCGTCTGTGGAGTTTTTCAGAGAAGTGCAGACACATCTGACAGACAACGGCGTCATGGTGGTTAATATGAATATGAAATCACAGTCTGAACACTCCATCAACGACTATCTCTGCGATACCATCAGCGCCGTCTTTCCCAACGTCTGCACGGCGCCCGTAAAAGGCGGCACAAACTGTGAAGTCTTTGCCTTTCAAAATAAAGACGCTTTAAAAATGTTTGAGGAAGGCTGCGCCAGTCTCACAGACCCTGCGCTTAAGGATATGATGGCGGCTGTCTCCGACGATCTTGCGCGCCGCGAACCTGGAACTCTGATTCTCACTGACGATAAAGCCCCGGTAGAGGTGCTGGGAATGCGGGTATTGGATGAAATCATTGCCGAAGAGCTTGATTACTACCGCGAACTTTATCTGGGAGAATTTTTCCATTAACGTTCCTCAAAATACGCATACTGTAAAAATCTGCCGCGCGCATAGTGTCCACCGTGCGCGCAGCAGATTTTTAATTTAAAATATTATTGGTATCGCGGATCACTTTTTGAACTTTCTCGGCAATGCGGCTTACCTTCTCCATAGACAATGTAATGTGTTCGCTGTTCTCTGAAGTCTGCCTGGCTCCGCTGATCGCTTCTTCCACCGCCGCCAAAAGCTCTCCGATGGTAGTGTCAAATCTGTCTACCACCAGATTAATATCTTCCATTGCAATATGTATTTCTTCATCATTTTCCCTGGCGCTTCCCACAGACTGCTTGGAGCTGTCGGACAAATCGCGGATATTCGTGGCAACCACCGCAAACCCTCTGCCAGCTTCTCCTGCTCTGGCGGCTTCAATCGCCGCATTCAGGGACAACAGATTAATCTTTCCCGCAATCTTTTCCACATCATGCGTCATTACATTATATTTATCCACGCTCTCATTGATATTTCCCATAGAATCCAAAATCTTCTGGTTAAGCTGCTTAAGATCATTCATATGCTCGGAAACATTCTGCATACCTTCCGAACTCTTGACGCCTACGTTGCGGATTGATTCCGCCTCTTCGCGGACGCTGTCAATATTCTGCGAAAGTTCTCCAAAGATCTCCATCAGTTCGTGATTCATTCTCAGAACTTCCTGGTTCACTTCTGAAACCTTCTGCCTCTCCTCGCGCACCATTTTCATCATATATTCATAACAGTTTTCCTTCTCGTTGATGCCTCTGGCAAGGGCGATCGCCATCTCACGGCAGGACTTATAGCCGCAGGCATGACAGTCAAAATGACGCTCAATATCGGTTGATTTTCTTAAATCCCTGTACGCCTGTTCAATATCAGCCTCCGTAATAACCTTGCTCTGGGTCTTCTTCCCTGTATAAGTCCGCAGAAAATCTTCCACTCTCAGCGTCTTATCAAATTGTTCATACTGCTTATCCACACCTTTTTTCGTGGTATTGGTTTTGCGCATTTTCCTGCTGTAACGTTCCACCTGATGCATAATATCATTCATCACAAACCGCCGGCGTTCTCCGCCAATCGCAGGCCCGCCGTTACAGCCATATTCACAGTTGAGCACGTCGAATACCGTCGGCAGAGTCTGGGGATTCTGATCCAGATAAGCGTCCAGCTCTTCGTATAAACGTTCCGTCCCCTCGGAAGTGGTAATCTCCATCTCAGGCGCATGGACCAACAGATTCTTCATCAGCCCGCCGGGCCTGGGGAAAATATTTCCCTCCCATCCCTGACACCCGTCAAATTCAAAATCACAATATACTTTTTCCGTTGGAAATGTAATTCCATTCTCCCGGAAATAATCCTTCAAATGCTCCATTGTCACATTATAATTAATGACTCCCGTATCACGAAATTCTTCAATCTTGGCAATACAGGGGGACAATGCCGCGATCTTGCCCCGAAATCCCATAACCTTGCGCACATATATGGCGATGCACATCATCGGGCTTTGTACCGGCGAAAGATGCTCAATCAGTTCCGGTTTGTGATATAACACATAATTCACCACCGCCGCGCAGGGCTGGGAAATGAGTTTTTTATCCGGATGTTTCTGCAGATACCTCAGATGAGCCCACGTACAGATATCCGCGCCGTAACCGACATCATAAATCTTCACCTTCCCCTGCGTCCGCATCCAGTTCAGCACATGCCGCCACTGACCTCCGAAAGAAATCTTAATGGAGGGCGCCACAATCACCGCCAGCTCCCGTCCTGACTTCAAATCAGCCAGAAAGTCGTCCGTATCGTCCTCAAAAGATCTTGCGCCATGGGAACATGCTTCGATACAGGCGCCGCATTTAATGCATTTATCATCATTGATCAGAATACGGAGCTGCCCTGTCCCGTCCAATTGCGCTACATTCGCCTCACTTGCGGGACACGCCCTGACACAGGCATTGCATCCCACACACTTTTCCTCATTTACTTTGATAATACTCATCCGTAAGCTCACCTTCCCCGACCGTTTTCCGGTTGCAGTCTATTGTGCATATATCATGCATTTTTGCGAAAACTATCAAGAAAATTATAAAATATTACCAATACCCCTGTCAACCTTCTTTTCAAAAAACTTTAAGGAACATTGACGGGAATCTGATCCTTATATTTCTCGTAAAGCCCCTGAAGCTGTTCTTTGTCCTCCTGACTCACCTGATCTCCGGCAAGCGCTTTCAAACCTTCAGTATCTCCGCTGGCCGCCATCTGGGCCGCCTGTTTTATATTTTCCGGTGATATGTATTTTTCAGCGATCCCTGTGATCGTTTCCACATCTTTTTCATCCATCTGCTCCAGTACCTGGGATACATCTACCTGCTGTCCCCCGACATTGATCTGACTGCCAAATTCTTCCGCCAGCAGCCGCTTGCCAATTTCCACCGCCGCTTTTGTTTTCACCTTCTCCACAATCACATGGCGTCCCGCGAATAAAGCGCCTGCGCCGATTACCAATACCCCTGTTACTGCCAATAGCCCGATATGCCTTTTCTTTTTTCTCATAATAAATAAAATACCTCCTGAACAATGTTATGACAATATATCATAACATATTTTCGGGAGGTATATCTTATTTTTTCATTAAATTATTTTAATATTTCCGTCTGCTGATCACCACGCGCGCAGCCGCTGCAGCCGCCGCAGGACCCGCAGCATGTTCCGTTCTTTTTGTCTCTGTAAATACGAAAACACGCCAGCCCGGCAACAGCCGCCACAATCACAAAAACGACAAATGTTCCCATGAAGCTCCTTCCTTTCCTCCTGACTTTTTCAGATCATTGCAACACCTGAATCGGATGTTCACAGATACAAATAAACATCTTCATAAGTTAGTATAGACTAACCTAAAAGGAATGTCAAGAACTTCTGCCGCCCTTTCTAAACTTTTTCCAGATCAAATCCAAAATATTCCACGGCATTGTTATAGCAGATATTTTTTATCAGTGAAAACAGCTTTTCTCTGTGATAGGGATATTCCCCGTTCTCCACCCAGCCGCCTATGAGATTGCAGAGAATCCGCCGGAAATATTCATGGCGTGTATAGGATAAAAAACTTCTGGAATCGGTCAGCATTCCAATAAAATTCCCCAGAAGACCCAGATTGGCAAGGGAGGTAAGCTGTTCTTCCATCCCTGCTTTATGGTCGTTAAACCACCAGGCGCTCCCCTGTTGTATTTTTCCTGACGTCCCCGCTTCCTGAAAACATCCAAGCAGCGCTCCCAAAGGCGCGTTATCCGCCGGATTGAGACTGTAAAGAATCGTTTTCGGCAAGGCGTTTTTCTGGCACAGCGCGTCCAGATAAGCGCTTAATTCTGTGAGCGGCGCCTGATTATAAATGCCGTCAAACCCGGTATCAGCTCCCAATAATTGAAACATTCTGGCATTATTATTTCTGGTAACGCCAAAATGAAGCTGCATGACCCAGCCCCGTTTCTGGTATTCTTCTCCCAGCCACAGCATTGCCGCCGTCTGAAACTTCAATTCCTGTTCCCGGGAAATCTCCCGCCCGCTGAGCCTGTCTGCAAATATCTTCTCAATTTCACTCTCACTTGCCTGCTTCCAGGGCAGATACAGCAGCCCGTGGTCGCTGACGCGGCAGCCTGATTCCTCAAAATAATCCATGCGCTCTGACAGCGCCTTTTTCCAACTGCCAAAATCTTTTATTTCCACGGACGCCGCCCTTCCAAGCTCCTGCATATACTCTGCGAAACCTGCCTGTTCGATGGAGCAGGCGCGGTCCGCTCGAAAGGTTGGCAATACCTGGATTTCCATATGTTCCTCACTGGCAATCTGGCGGTGCCAGCGCAGATCATCTCCCGGATCATCGGTGGTACACACCAGGGTTACATGAGAAGCCCTCAGAATCCCGCGAACGCTCATATCTTCCTCCAGCAGCCGCTTGCGGCACAGCTCCCATACCTCCTGAGCAGTATCCGCTCCCAGCGTCCCTTCGTATCCAAAATAGCGCCGCAGTTCCAAATGGCTCCAATGATACAACGGATTGCCGACTGCCTTTTCCAATGTCTGCGCCCACTGGCAGAACTTCTCAAAATCCGGAGCATCTCCGGTAATATAAGCTTCTTCTGCACCGTTACTGCGCATCTGCCTCCATTTATAATGATCGCCTGCCAGCCAGACCCCCGCCAGATTCTCATATCTTTTGTCTTCTGCAATTTCCCTGGGATCAAGATGGCAGTGATAATCCAAAATCGGCAGCTTTTCCGCGCAGGCATGATAGAGTTCTCTGGCCGTCTCCGTTTCCAGCAGAAAATTTTCATCCATAAATGTCGTTTTCTTCATACGCACAACGATTCCTTTCTCTCACCAACAACCGCAGTTATACCGCGCATACCGTCAGACGCCGGAATATGCAGAAAATCCGCCGTCAATTGGCAGCACCACGCCTGTGATAAATCCCGCCGCTTCCTCATTCAGCAAAAACAGCACGCTGCCAAGCAGCTCCTCTGTTCTGCCAAAACGCTGCATTGGCGTAGCCGCCAGTATTTTGCCGGTGCGCTCTGTGGGCGTTCCATCTTCATGATACAGTAACCGTTCATTCTGTTTGGTGACAAAAAAGCCCGGCGCCAGGGCGTTGACCCGTATTCCCTCTCTGGCAAAATGAACGGCCAGCCATTGCGTAAAATTGCTCACCGCCGCTTTTGCCCCGCTGTACGCCGGAATTTTCGTCAAAGGGGTATAGGCGTTCATAGAAGAAATATTTAAAATACTGCATCCTTCCCGTCCCACCATGTCTCTGGAAAAAATCTGGGTTGGCAGCAGCGTTCCGATAAAGTTCAGATTGAACACAAATTCTACCCCGCTCTGCTCCAAATCAAAAAAGGTTTTGACATGTTCCTCTAAATCCTGCATGGCAAAATATTCTTTATCTGTAGTTGCCAGAGGATGATTCCCCCCGGCTCCATTAATTAGAATGTCACAGGGGCCAAGCTCTTCTAAAATTTTCTCATGCGCTTGTCTGAGGCTGTCTTTATCCAGTGCGTTTGCCTGGTAGCCTCTGGCCTGTTTTCCCTCTGCGGCTATGTTTGCCGCCTGTTCTTCGGCTGTCTCCCGGTTCAGATCCAAAAGCGCCACGCTGGCGCCGCATTCTGCAAGCGCATGAGCCATAGAAGAACACAAAATCCCTCCCGCTCCTGTCACCACCGCCACTTTACCGCTTAAATCCATTTGAAATGGTACTCTCATTTTCTTCTCTCTCCTTTCGCAATCGCTTCCCACAATCCGTTCAAATATGTGGCGCCCAGAGCGCGGTCATAAAGCCCATAGCCCGGCCGTCCAGTCTCTCCCCAGATCATCCGGCCATGATCGGGGCGGATATAACCGGAAAATCCATGATCGTATAAAGACTTCATAATTGCATACATATCCAGGGAACCGCATTCTGACAAATGCGCCCGCTCTTCAAAACCATCCTCAAGCACTTTGACATTGCGCATATGGACGAAATGAATCCTGCCCATAGCCGCATATTTTTCTGCCATTTTTACTACGTTATTGCGGCAGGAGCATCCCAAAGATCCGGTACAAAGCGTAATTCCGTTATGCGGATCATCCACCAGCTTTAAAAAACGGTCCAGATTTTCTTCACAGGTGATGATGCGCGGCAGGCCAAAAATACTCCAGCAGGGATCGTCCTCGTGGATTGCCATATTGACGCCGCACTCAGCCGCCACCGGAATGATGCGCGACAGAAAATACTTCAGATTCGCCCACAGATCTTCCTCTGTCATTGCCTGATATTGGGAAACCACCTGTTTCAATTCCTCTCTGGTATAGCTTGCGTCCCAGCCCGGAAGCGTCAGGTCGCTGTCGCTCTGCAGAGGATTTACCTGATCCACCTGTTTTTGATAATACACCAGAGCAGTAGATCCATCCGCAAGCACATGGTCAAGCTGCGTCCTCGTCCAGTCAAATACCGGCATAAAGTTATAACAGATACATTTCACTCCGGCCGCAGCCACTCTCCTGATATTTTCACAATAATTTTCGATATATTGGTCTCTTCCCGGCTTGCCCAGCTTAATGTCTTCATGTACGGGAATGCTTTCCACCACTTCAAAATGCAGCCCTGCGTCCTCAATCTGCCGTTTTAAAGAATCAATCGAAGACGTCTGCCAGACTTCTCCCGGAGGGACATCATAAACTGCCGTCACCACGGTATGCATCCCCGGTATCTGACGGATCTTTGCAAGACTCACCTTGTCGTCTTCGCCATACCAGCGAAAAGATAATTTCATTCGTTCCATTTCCTGCCTCCTGATCACTGCTGTATCTCTGCTTTTGCCTTACGGCGCTGCGTCAGTATTTCTCCATTCTGTTCCACCACGCGTTTGCTCAGAGGATATGCAAATATAAGAATCAGCGCCACAAGCACATAACAAATTCCCGGAAAAATTGTGGCAATATTATAGATTCCTTCCCGCACGCTGTCGGTCTGCACCGCTCCCGGCTCCGACACATAACCGATCGCCGCTAATGCAAAACCGCTGAGTCCTCCTGCCAGTGCCTGCCCGATTTTACGCGCAAAGGAATACACGCCGTATACTGTGCCGTCCTCCCGGTTTCCGGTCTTTACCTCCTGATAGTCGATCACATCCGTGATATATGCCCACACTACCATGTTAAAATAGTACATACCAAAATTCCCAAAAAAAGTAACCAGGACAAAGATCCATGGATTTGTGACCTTAAATAAAAACAACAGGACAAAAACAATTCCGGTAAACAGCATTCCCACCGCCCCGGCTTCCTTTTTACCAAATTTCTCTGTAATCTTTCCGGTAAACGCCGCCAGTATCAGGGAAGTCGGCACTCCCACAAACCCCATAATTGAGAGGGCTTTCGTATTTTTAAACCATTCTGCGAAGAGATAATTATTCATGGCCTGCGCCATCAGAGAACTCAGCAGCAGAAAAATTGCCGCTCCGATAATGGCAAGCAGCGCGCGGTTAGAAGCCAGGGCGTGAACCGTCTCGCCCATCCCGGGCATCTTGCCGCCGTCTTTTTTTTCAATTTTTACGCGTTCCGTGGTCATCTGGTAACACAGAAGATAACAGATCACGGCAAGCACGGCAAAGACTCCCGCAATTACCGTAAAATTCTGCGGACTCACCAACTGATTGCCATTTTCATCTTTATAGTAAACTACCACAGGCGCCACCATCATAATAACGACGCTGGCAAAGGTTGCTCCCATAGAACGGAACGTTGACAGTTCCGCGCGCTGCCTGGGATTGTCTGTGATCGCCGACGCCATAGATCCATAGGGAATATTAATCGCCGTATATAAGACGGAACCCCACAAAATGTATGTGATAAACATATAAATAATTTTGACGCTCATAGGCGCAGACGCCAGTACCGACTGGTACATCAGAAAACTCACAAACGCTACCGGGACGCAAATCCGTTTCAGCCAGGGACGGAATTTTCCATCTCCGGAAGCCGGAAGGCGGTCTACAATCCGTCCCATGCCAATGTCTGTAAAAGCGTCTACCACCCGCGCCACCAGAAACAGGACTCCCACCATTTTAGGATCAATTCCTAAAACATTGGTGTAGAATACCATCAAAAAGGAACTTGCAAAAATAAACGTAAAATCATTTCCAAAATCTCCAAACATATACCCCAGCTTATCTCTCATGCCAAAGGGTCTGCCATTGCTTTCTGCATTCATAAATCTTCCTCCAAACAGTCACGATCTGTTCCTATTCTCTGCATCTTTGTCCAGATTTATTCCTGAAGGGAGGATTTCGTTTTTCATTATCAAAATTTTATTAAACTTCAGCCGCTGGCTTTTGAATGGTTTCTGCGGTATATTTTCGTTCCATGTCATGACGAATTTTTCTGTCTTCCACTGTCTCAAAAATAATGGAAAAATCATAATCTTCGGGATATAATTCCGCGGCGTGTACATGAAGCTTTACCCTCTTGTGGTTGATCCAGATCTTTTTGTCCGGCATCTGCACCCGCAGGACGCCTTTTTCATTGACCGTCTGACAGACAATGCCGATTTTTTTATCCGGATAAACCATAACACTGTCACCCAATTGGAACATTCCGCCAGGCAGTTCTGTATTCTTTGTCTTTTTTATCCTGGAAATTCTCTGGGAATGTATTTTCTTTATCTCAGAATCTTTCTTTTGAAACGAATAAGTATTTACAGCCTGCGCTCCGTACGCCGCCTTAATTGCTGTGCGCAGCATTTCATTGGGCATCCCCAGCCGGTCTGCGATATAGAATGCGCAGCTCTCTCCCGCTTCGCCGATGACCATCTGATACGTCGGCTTTAGCGTATCTTTGTCAAAAGCCATTCTCGCATTGACAATCCCTTCGGTCTGCTCCGCATACTCTTTTACTTCCGGATAATGCGTGGTGACAAGGAACGCAGTCTTACTCTTTCTTAATTCTTCGAGAATTGCAATGGCAATCCCCATGCCTTCTGCCGGGTCTGTCCCCGACCCCAGCTCGTCCAGAACCACCAGGCTGTTTTGATCTGCCATTCTAAGCACTTCCAGTACATTTTTAATATGCGCTGAAAACGTGGAAAGATTCTCAGACAGGTTCTGGCCGTCGCCGATATCGCACAGATAAGCGCTGTTTATGCAGATATCTGCCTTCTGGCATGTCACATGCAGCCCGCACTGCGCCATCATGCAATTGAGCATCACCGTCTTAATGGCCACGGTTTTTCCTCCTGTATTGGGACCAGTGATGACAATGCCCTGCACATGCGCTCCAATCTCAAACTGCAGCGGCACATTTTTCTCTCGATCCATCAGAGGATGCCTGGCGTCTTTTAACAGGATTCTGCGTTCTGTATTGAGAGACGGTTCAAACGCCTGCATATCCATACTCAGCTTCCCTTTGGAAAAAATAAAATCCAGCCTGACAATCATCGCGATATTTTCGTCCAGTACGGTTTCCCATTCTGCCGTCATTGCCGTCAGAGTATATAAAATCCGGTACACTTCGTTTTCTTCACTGATTTTAAGCATTTGCATCTCTTCAAAACATTTTGCCGCGCCTTTTGGCTCTATAAAAAGAGTATTTCCTGTGGCAGACTTGTCTATTACACTTCCCGCTATTTTTGCACAATATTCTTTTTTTACCGGAATGCAGATTCTTCCGTTGCGAACCGTACAATAATGATCTGCTAGATACTGTTTATTCGCATGAAGCGTCTGCTCTGCTTTCTGCCGCATCTGTTCTTCGCTTCTGGTAATGCTGCCTCTCAACTGACAAAGTTCTCTGGATGCATAATCATCTACTGCGCCGCCTCTGATCTGTCTGCCGATTTCTTCTCTGAGTTCTTCTGCGGCATCCAGGTTTTCCTCATAGTACGCAAGCGTATTGCCGTCGTCTTTTCCTCTCGCCAGATAATCCTTAAGGCGTTTTATGGAAACAAGAACCTTTTCCACCCGCTCAAGCTGATATGGCGTCAGACAGTCTCCCTTCCTGGCCGCCTCCATAATTTCTTTGATTTCTGTAACGTTCTGCAGCGGCGGCATACCACGCTTCTCCATAAACGTTCTGGCGTCCCCGGTTTCCCGCAAACGTTTTCTTAATTCAGCTTCAGACAGGCAGACCGTGGTTTCTCTGATCTGCTCTTTTGCGCCTTCTGTAACTGCCAGGTTCATCCACAGTTCTTTTACTTTGTCAAATTCTATCTGTTTTTCAATATTCATGTTTTTATTTCCTTTCCTGATATCTGATTCTGTTTTGCCTTACAATGCAAAGCAGGTCCACAAGCGGTCCCCAGTCTTTGCCGCGCCGGCAGTCACATGACGGCAAAAGATTCCGGCAGGTAACATGCCAATCTATTATCGCTGGCATAAGAAAAGACCATGGCTGCCCAATAAGCATGATCTACCATGGTCTTTTATAATACTCCAAAGGAACACTGTATACGTCAAGCATTACAGTAACAGCATATTTCCCCGGAAATAAAAGAAAAAGAGCATGATCTACACCATGCTCCTATGATCTCCCAAAAAGGACACCACCATATTAAGCAATTGTAAGGCGAAATTATCAACAGAACTCTGCTGTTGATCAATGGGCGGACTTCGGCTGCTAAGCCAGAATCATCCCCTGCAATATTTATTTTGCAATCTCCTCCATTACAATCACACTTAACATACAATATCCTCCTGTTTTCATTTTTGTTCATTGTAACTGCAAAATCCTATGTTGTCAAGTACAAAATATCCTGCTTTTTTGCAATGTGATTCACATAAAATTAACCGCTCCGTATATCAAATGGCAGACTGAAAAAATGGAAATCAGTAACACTGCTATTCGCAGCGGATTTCTTTTTCAAAGATACTCTGCGTTTCAGCAATTCCTACTTACACATAATTACTCTGGGTTTGCTCCATTTTCCATAAATAGATTCCCAAACTGTTGTAAAGGGGCAATAACATGTCTCCACATCCTTATAATTTCTGATCCGCACATAATACTTTTTCCCGGAAGACAAACCCTTTATGGTTTCCTTTACTTTTAATGTTTTGATCGTCTTTCTGGATTTTTTAAAATTCTTATCCCTTGCTATCTGGATCTGGTAACCGGTGGACGGGGCGTTTTTCTTCAGCGACACCTGAACTTCTCCTTTTTTTTCACTTTTCAGACGTTTGATCTTCCCCTGGACTGGCGTTACCGTAAATATGGTATAAGCATGCGCGCCTCCTGGATTATATAAAGAGCTTCCCCCTCCTCCTATACAATATCTTCCAATCTCTTTTATTATCCCAAACTCGTTGTAGTCTGTCATCGTGCTTACTCTATCAAACTCTTTTACTTCATACGGCGCCCAAAAATCATAATATGGATCATTGGGATATTCCTTCAAAGTTATCTTCGGACGTTTTATCCTTTTGCCGGTATATTCGGCTGTCTTATGAGATAACTTCAACTCTACCCCCAGACCATAAGAGGTTGCATAAAGCGCATATTGTCCATACCTTGCCGATGCCGGTACCTTTCCATTCTCATCCCGTTTGATGCTGACCCCAATATAATAAGTCCCCGCATCCAGGGCTTCTCTCAATCCTTCATCCTGACCATCTATATTTGATACCCAACTTCCAAACCCGAACCCACCACCTGTTTCATTGTCTTTTTTCTCCAAAGCTACCCAGTCTGGATTCTCCCAATCAGAAATTTTCTTTCCTTCTTTGTTATACAAAGATACCACAAACGTCTCCGGCGTTTTATCTGTAATTTGCGTATTAATAGAAACAGCAAGATAAGATACTCTTTTTAACGTAATTTTGTAATACTCTGTCGGCGCGTTTTGTGCCAGGTGACCGAAAAATGTCTTACTCAACGGCAGTTTTACCGCCTGCTTCCGCGTGGTGTTATTCTCATACTTTGCCTTCGCAGACTGAAACCCAGCTGTTATGGCATACGCCAGTCCTGTTTCTGTCAGCGCAGTATCCTCCACAGCTTTTACCTGATAATGATAGGTTCCTTTCTTAAGCTGGTAGGTATAGTTTCCTCCTTCTGTTGATCCCCGCGGTCCCCAGCCTTTTCCGTTCTCATCCGTAAGACGCATGGAGAGTTTCTCTATATTCCCTTCCAGATGAACTGTCAGCTTCCCAGAGCTTTTTAATGTCAGTTCGTAATCCTGGCTCTCTGTTCCCGGCAAAAGCCTGCCTTCCTGTTTCTTTCCAAATTCTAATTTCTGGTCTGAGTTTTCCGCCCCGCCTTTTACCGCCTGGTCTGGCGTTACCTGCCAATCATCTGCCCTTTTATTCATTTCTGTTATAGCAGGGGATGCCTCTGCATCCCCTGTATAAAATCCTGAACTATTCACCATTAAAATAAATGTCAAGATCAGTGTTGTTAGTTTCTTTGTTCTCATTTTCATATGTCTCCATTATCCCTAAAGCGTGTTTGAGAAATGCTTTCTGACAAATATTCTGCAAAGTGAAAGCTGTATACAGTGGGAATAATTTTTCAAACACGCTTTGGATCTTCATAAAACTTTCGCCCATAAAATAAATTGTTATTTACATATAATCGCTCTGGGCTTGCTCCATTTTCCGTAAATAGAATCCTGAAAGAGCCATCTACAATATTCTTCTGTTCCATCTTCTTTTTTCTGCCAATATCCCCAATTATAGCCTGTCATTACATCTTTATAATTTCTCATTCTCACATAATATCTTTTTCCTGAAGAAAGTCCTTTAATTGTTTTATTGGTTTCAAGAGTTTTCATCGTTTTTCTGGATTTTCGGAAATTTCTATCTTTGGCTATTTGGATCTGATAGCCAGTAGACGGAACATTTTTCTTTAATAACAGTTCAATCTGCCCCGGTTTCGTACTTCTTACACGATTAATCTTTCCCTGAACTGGCGTTACTGTAAATATGGTGCGAGCATTACTTCCATCGATATATCTCGTAACTGATGTCGTACTTCCTCCTATCATGTACCTTCCAATTTCCCGGATATCCCACACCTTTTTATTTCTTGTCATATCATAAATTCCATAAAATTGTTTCACATCATATGGTGCCCCATCTTCATATCCCGGATCATCTGAATATTCTTTCAAAATTATCTTCGGACGTTTGATCTTCTTTCCTGTATATTCTGCCGTTTTTTGAGATAATTTCACTTCTACTCCCAAATACCAACGTGATGCATACATTTCATACTGTCCATATCTGGCTGACGCCGGGACTCTGCCATTTTCATCACGCTTGACACTTATCCCCACATAGTAAGTCCCTGAAGGCAAAACATGGCGCATTCCTCTGTACTCACCCTCTCCGTCAAAACACCAATCACCCCACCGTTCATATGGATAGTAATCGTAAAACTCTTTTTCCATTTCTATCCAATCAGGATTCTCAAAAACGTCGATCTTCTTCCCACTGCTGTTATACAAAGATACTACAAAAGTCTCTGGCGTTTTATCTACCGTCTGAGTAGTAATGGAAAAAGCAAAAAAAGCTGCTCTTTTTAAGTCGATTTTATAATACTCTACAGGGGCATTTTGCGCAAGATGACCAGAAATAATTTTATGTAACGGCAAATTTACCGCCTGTTTCCGCGTGGTATTATTCTCATACTTTGCCTTTGCAGACTGAAACCTGGCTGTTATGGCATAATCCAGTCCTGTTTCCGCAATCACAGTACCTTCCCTGGCTTTTACCTGATAATGGTAGGTCCCTTTTTTAAGCTGGTAGGTATATTTTCCTCCTTCTGTTGTTCCACGCGGTCCCCAGCCTTTTCCCTTCTCATCTGTAAGACGTACGGCAAGTTTCTCTATATCCCCTTCCAGGTGAATCGTCAGCTTACCAGAACTTTTTAACGTCAGTTTGTAATTCTGCCTCTCTGTATCCGGCAGAAGTCTGCCTTCCTGTCTCTTTCCAAACTCTAATTTCTGTTCTGTGTTCTCTCCTCCGCCTTTTACCGCCTGGTCTGGCGTTACCTGACAATAATTCGTCCTTTTATTCATTTCCGTTATAGCGGGGGATGCCTTTGCATCCCCTGTATAAAATCCTGAACTATTTATCATTAAAATAAATGTCAAGATCAGTGTTGTTAATTTCTTTGTTCTCATTTTCATATGACTTCACCCATTACTGTCATTTTACTGTCTTCAAAAACATATAAGCCAGCCCTTTTCCCTTTCCTTTATCATAATAATATATCCGATAACAAGCGTCTGCTTTACCTTCTTCGCATGCTCCGCAAACATATCTTCCATATTGTATGGGTCTTCCATCTTTTAGTCTATAATTTTGTACATTCAAATTTCCCCTTGCACATTTAGATACGTTCAGCTTCTTTATGTCCGCTGCATTCGCCTGATCTGTTCCTGTCAGTTTCTGATTTCCGGAATGCATAATATACCCATTCTTATAATAATATAATAATCGTTCCGCTGCATTCTTTGCATACGCTCTTCGGTTCGTAGCGCTCGTTCTGTTTCCTTCTGCCAGCTCTCTATGTATAATATCATAATATGACTTCTTCTTCCCATTTACAATTTCTGATTTATCGGGACAAAAATAAAATAAATGAAGATAAGAAAGCGGAAGTTTCCTGGTATACAACAAAGATTTCAGTTCTTCTACACCTGTTAAATATTTTTTATTTGCATCAAGATCTGCCTTCGTGTCATTGATAACTGCCACATGTGCCCACAAATCTTCCACCAGATGCAGCGCGATACCCAAAATCAGATAGCTATATTCCTGCCTTGATAAAATATATTTCTCGTCAGTTTCTTTTTCTTTATTGTACTCATAAATACCTGATAAATGAATCAGCATATCAAAATTCATTTGCTGATATATTGCGCTATCATTACGTAAGGCAAGGTTTTTAATCTGATAACCCTTTTGGAACTGGAGCACAAGCCCCAGTATATACGGCAGATATTTGTAATACTCACCACGCCCATGATATGGCGCCCAATAACGATTCTCTTTATAGCTGCCCTCACCATTTTTTATAATATGCGCAAGATCTTTATCGCAATATGCCTCTAAACTTCCGATATCCAGACGGTTTTTACTTCTCTCAGATATCTCAAGATCCTGGGAAACATTCTTATAATGAAGCACATCATCTGCCCAAAAGACTGCATCTTTAACACAATCATTCATACGCTGATTATTCCCATATCCATTACTTGAAAGAGCTGCTTTTGAAATTGCCCTATGATCTGCTGTCGACCAATGCCCCGAAGGATCTACATAATTTACCGGATCCTGTTTACAGTATGCATAGCGGTTCAGAGTCATCAACTCCTCCTCATCTCCTGACAACGTGTCTTCAGACAGAAAACAACCTAACTCAGGACTATAAAACCGTGCATTCAGATAAACCAATTCTGTGTCATTATCATAAAAATTACCAGTATATCCCAGCTCAAAGCTATCCGAAGATTCTTTTGTATCCTGTGCTTTTCTGATGTTTCCTTCTGCTTTCGTTTCTCCCAAAGCGCTGTAATCCTTTTGTTCCGCTGTATCCCCGCTTTCATCTGTGATCTCAAGGATATCTCCACGCTTTCCGCTGGCATAATACTGTTTTCCCTCTTCACTTTCGGAGGCTTTTACCTCTGCACCCAAATCCGTATAATAATATGTGGCAGCTTCCCCGATTTTGGCAATCAGGTTCTCTTGTGCCCAGACAAACTGCTCTTCTGCCCCGTCTGCATTTCTGCCAATCAGACGGCCGTTCACATCATACTCATAACTTATCGTATGCTCCTGACTTTGTACCTGTACCAGGCGGTTTTTTACGTCATACGTGTAAGTGCGGTCTCCCCACCGGGTCAAGTTACCATTCTGATCATAAGAAACGTTCTCTCCGTTTGCATCTGTCAGACGGTTTGCACCATCATATTCGTTCTGAATCATTTCCTCTTCTGTCAAAATCCTGGTACGATTCCCGGACTCATCATAAGAATACTGAACCACAGATTCGTCTTCTCCATCCGTCTGCGTCTCGCATTTAAGCCTTCCCATGCCGTCATAATCATACGCTGTGCCTGTCCCCTGTACCTGCTCCGTCTCTTCTTTCATCGTGCCATCCACTGCATACTCATACTTATACTGGCGGCTTTCTCCTGTTCTCCATGGAATATCTTCATTTCCACTGGCAGTCCATTGATATCGTAATTATACTCGGTACGGTTCCCATTCCCGGCCGTCTCAATCTTCTGATTCCTTTCCTGACTGTGATCATACGCTACCACAGTCTGTCCGTCTTTGTCTTTGATTTCTGCGAGAGAACCGTCTTTGTTGTAGTCATATCCAGTTTTACCGATCAGCTCCTTATTCTTGTCCTCCACGGTTATGGACACCAGGTTTTGTCCCTCGTCATACTCAAAGGAAACTTTGTTCCCGTTCTGATCTGTCTCCTGCGCCAGAGAACCGTCCCCGTTATAACTGTACTGAACAGACTTTCCATTTTCCCTGATTTCTGTCAGCATCCCATAAGAACCGTCTTCTTCCTCTTCCTGTATGTATTGTTTGGTCTCGTCCGGAATATCCGTTTCATTTCCAGGGTAGAAAACCTTTTCTGATTCCCGGAAAACCCCCTCGCGGTACGTATATTCATAGCGGGTTCCATCCTTGTCGATTTTTTCCGCCAGCATCCCATTTTCACCGTAACGAAATACCACGCTGTTTCCCTCCGGATCTGTCTCTTTTACAAGCTGTCCGTCCTCATATTCATAACTGGTAACATTATATTCCTTGTCCGCTCCCGGCGTTACCTGATCTAATCCATTAATAACAAGAGGTGATGTAAGCCCCGTATACTGACGGATTTTATTTCCGTCTTCGTCATAAACAAACTGGGCAATGGCAAGCACGCTGCCATCCTTATCATATTCCGTTGTTTTCACCATATTCCTGTCTTCGTCATACTCATAATCCGTCCTGACATAAGCTTCTGCTTCCCCAGGATCATTTACCGTTTTTTGATAAGAAATCCTGTTGCCCTTCTCATCATATGTATATTTCTGAATAAAGTAACTGATACTGCCATCTTCATTCAATGCCGCCGGGCTGTATTCCGCCGTCTTATTACCAGCCGCGTCGTATTCATAAGTCGCCGTATGCAAAGCATCTTCCTCTGTTCCGGTATATGGCTCTACAACCTTAAGCAGATTCCCGTCCTGATATTCATTAACCTTGACATTTCCATCTTTCGATACATACCTGGTAAGATTATCGTCTTTGTCATATTCTTCTACGACTGTCCCGGATTCCGTCTCCGTCGTAACGATCATGACGCTGCAAAATTCATTCTCTTCGATCTCCTGTACAGTTGTCTTCTGTGTGAAATTATTCCCTTCCAAAGGTCCCTGAGAATAATATTGAATGGTTTTTTGAGCTGCGTCGTCATACTCTGTAGTGATGTAACTATCCCCACTGCGCGCTACAAGTTCTCTTCCCTGGGAATCCTGTTCCAGCACCTCATAACTACCCGTTTCATCTTCCCATATATTTTCTTTGTTTTCTGCCTTTACAGGCTCGCTGCCATACGCATGTTCCGGCGTATACGGCGCAGACGTCAGCAAAACTGCTGCTGCGCATAAGATACATAATATTTGTTTTCTCTTCATTCTTTTTCTCCCTTTCTTAATTTTTGCCCCTCTTTATATATTCTTTCCGGCTGGACACAGCTTTTTGACCGACCCTTTATTTGGATAGAAACGTCTTTTAAAACCTCCTTCTTCTTACAGCTTAACACTCTCTATATACCTTGTCAACAAAATTATATATTTATTATAAATTTATTTTTATTTCTATATAATATTTGTTCAGATATCCAATTATTTTCTAAGGACGCAAAAAATATTTTATGAAATTTTTCTATATTTCATTCATCTTCAGCTGAAAATATCGGCAAATTATGACGCCTCAAATACTTCCATCACCAGTTCCGCGGCATACCGCTTATCCAGCTAACTATAAGTTTCCCGTCTCAGAGCGTGTCTGAAAATTTTTTTCTGCCTTATCTGTCGCAGAACACATACCCGGTACCCCGCACAGTCTGAATCATATCATGATCCAGGTAATTAATCTTCTTCCTCAGATTCGAGACATGCACCATCACCGTGCGGATATCCCCCAGATCATCCGTTTTCCAGATATACTGATAGATTTCTTCATAGGTCAGCAGCCTTCCGATATTGGAAATAAACAGCTCCAGCAGCTTGTACTCTATGGGAGATAAATGCAGCTTCCTTGGATTCCTGCCGTTTTCATCTGTTTTCCAAACCATATGCGTGGATAAATCTACCTTAAACTGACGAAACGCAATAACCTCCCCTTTCATCACATCTTTTCTGTATGACCGCTGGCGGCGGATATTGGATTCTATCCTTGCAAGAAGTACCCGCAGATCCAGAGGTTTTGCCATATAATCGTCGCCTCCATTGTTCAAAGCCTCCACAATCATATCTCCGTCGCTTGTACCTCCCACAAACACAACCGGCGTAAAAATGGTTTTGCGGATCCGTTTGCAGAACTCCAGACCGCTCCCGTCCGGCAGTTCTGTCTCAAGCAATATTAAATCCAGGTTTTCCTTCTTCACCACTGCCTCCGCCTCTCTGGCGGATCCTGCCAGGATAACCTGGTACGCGCTCTTTTCAAGTTTCTTTTTTATGGCGGCGCTTAATTTCTCATCGCCTTCTGCCACTAAAATTCTTCCCTTGTTCACACTATTTTCCTCCCTTGACATATTTCCTCTCGTGCAGATGTACCTGTTTATTCTTTTCATATAAGAACTTCCGGAACTTTTTTATAGAACAAGTAGTCCGCTTCAACTCCCTGAATCCCTCATTCATGAGGGACTTGAACGGTTTGCTGCGCCGCGTGCTGCCGCTTTAGCGGCTAATATCTACTGTACGCGTGCGCATCCTGCCCGGAGGGCTTTTTGTGACATAAGAAATCCGGAGGAATTTCCTATATCATGAAAAAAAGAATGGTAATATCTACCATTCCCTAAAATTATAGCTTTTTCGACATTTTTCAACAATACCGCTTATGTTCACTTTCTGCCGTTGATGCATAAACTCCCCGCTCCTTTCTTCTAGCCCTCTTCCTGTTTCATCTTCCAAAAGAGAAAGTCATTATAGCTGTTTCGAACGCTGCTGTACTCCCTGCGGCTGATAGACAAGACTTCCCCATTGGCAAGAAAACACTCTGCGCAGTCCATGCGGCTGACATATTCCAGATTTACAATACAGCCTCTGGCAATTTTTACAAAGGACACCGACTGGCAGACCTCTTTCTCTATCGCATGGAACGGAAACTTCACCCAGGAGTCCCATTTATGCTGCTTCATATGGATTTCAATTCCCCGCTCCCTGCTTCTCATATATAAAATCTGAGATCTGGGAAATTTCCGGATTTCCCTTCCATGCGGTATTTCAAGGTATTCGCCCGGACTGTTTACATACATATGCCATCTCTGAACAATTTCCTTTACCGCCAGCTCCGTCACTGGTTTTAAAAGATAATGGATCGCCCCCAGTTCATAAGCTTCAATTGCATACTCGCGGCTGCCTGTAAGAAACGCGATCTTTGCCCCGGCGTCCAGTCTGCAGATTTCTCTGGCAACCATAAGCCCCATCTGTCGTTCCTGAAACATAATATCCAGCACATACAATTGATAGCTCCCCACGCCCCTGATACTTTTTAACAATTCTCCGCCATCAGAAAAACATGTCACTTCTGCCGCAATTGCCAGCTCTTTCAGTACAAATTTCAGATTTTTGCATATCAGTTCCAAATCAAAAAAATCATCATCACAAACTGCAATTCTCATCTGTACACCAATTCTTTACGCTTCCAGATTCAAGTACGAAAAACGTCTTAAATCTGCCTGCGCCGCTAATCTCTCCATAATGTTATACCCCGTCCTTACCGCATGGACTCAAATCAAACCAATTATATAGTTGGAAAAATCGGAATACAAGGGGATTGCAGAGATCTTTAGCGTATCTTTAAGAAGCCTCTGCCTGCTGCTCTTTTTATATTGAAAATATGAGAATCACCCCGCATAAAAAGGCTGTTTCCGCAAATGCCTTTACGAAAACAGCCTTTCTAGTGGTATCTGTCTTATTTTGCAAGCAGTTCCTCCGCAAGCGCTTCCATATCTGCTACGGTACTTTCCTTCACAGCAGACTTAATGGTAACTGTCTTGTCACAAATTGTAATATCCTTCATCTGTTCAAGCATTGTCCGCATCGCTTTTGCCGCCGTGGGCGCCCAGGAGCCATTTTCCATCAGGGCAACCGTACGATTGCGGTATGTTTTGCTCTTCAAATGATGCAAAAAATCTTCCATACAGGGGAAGAGGCCGCCGTCATAAGTCGCACAGGCGAGCACCATCTTGTCATAACGGAACGCGTCTTCAATGGCCTCGGCCATATCATCCCTGGATAAATCCGTAATCGCTACTTTCTTAGCGCCTTTCGCCTCTAAGATTTCTTTTAATTTGACCGCCGCTTTCCCGGTATTGCCATGAATGGAAGCATACGCCACCAAAATTCCTTCGTCTTCCGGTTCATAGCTGCTCCATACCTGATATTTTCCAATATAGTATTCGAGATTTTCTTTTAAAATCGGTCCATGCAGAGGACAAATCATGCGAATATCAAGACCTGCCGCCTTTTTCAGCAGAGCCTGTACCTGCGCGCCGTATTTGCCCACAATATTAAAGTAATAACGCCTTGCCTCACACGCCCAGTCCTCTTCCGTGTCCAGAGCGCCGAACTTTCCGAATCCATCTGCGGAAAAGAGAATCTTCTCAGAACTCTCATAAGACACCATAACCTCCGGCCAGTGAACCATCGGAGCCATGACAAAAGTCAGCTCATGGCTTCCCAGATTCAGGGTATCGCCTTCAGCCACCACCAAAGACCGCTGCGATAAATCAATATCAAAAAACTGCGCAATCATGGGGAACGTCTTGGCATTTCCAACTACTTTCATCTCCGGATACTTCTCTGCCAGCGCCTGCACATTGGCTGCGTGGTCCGGCTCCATATGGGAAACCACCAGATAGTCCACGCTTCTTCCTGCCAGAGCTTCATCCAGATTCTTCAGCCACTCTTCGCCCCTTCTTCGATCCACCGTATCCATCACTGCCACTTTTTCATCCAAAATTACATATGAGTTGTAGGATACGCCGTTTGGAACCACGTACTGACTCTCAAATAAGTCAATATCTTTATCGTCCGCTCCTATATATTTAATGGTATCTGTTATCGTTATATCTTTCATTATGCTCTTCCTCCTGAAAATTACTTAAAAACAAAACGGATACATCCGCAATTACCTGCCGGAAATATATGCGTCGATCCCCTTCGCCGCCGCCTTTCCAGCCCCCATAGCAAGAATTACGGTCGCCGCTCCGGTCACTGCATCTCCTCCTGCAAACACGCCCGGCTTACTGGTGGCTCCAGTTTCTTCCTCTGCCACGATACATTTCCTGCGGTTGACCTCAAGTCCCTTTGTCGTAGAAGAAATCAGCGGGTTGGGAGAAGTTCCCAGGGACATAATCACCGTATCCAGTTCCAGATCAAACTCAGATCCGGGAATCTCAACAGGACTTCTTCTGCCGGACTCATCCGGCTCGCCCAATTCCATACGGATGCAGGTCATGCCTTTTACCCATCCGTTCTCATCGACCAGAATCTCTGTGGGATTGGTGAGAAGATCGAAAATAATGCCTTCCTCTTTTGCATGGTGTACTTCCTCGACACGCGCCGGAAGCTCCGATTCACTTCTGCGGTATACAATATGTACCTCGGCTCCTAAACGCAGAGCCGTTCTGGCTGCATCCATTGCCACATTTCCGCCGCCTACCACAGCCACCTTCCTGCCTCTCATAATCGGCGTATCAAATTCCTCCTTAAACGCCTTCATCAGATTATTTCTGGTGAGAAACTCATTTGCCGAGAATACGCCGTTTGCCTGTTCTCCGGGAATCCCCATAAATCTTGGAAGTCCGGCGCCGGAACCGATAAACACAGCCTCAAAGCCTTCCTCTTCCATCAGTTCGTCAATGGTCCCCGCCTTGCCAATCACCACATTTGTCTCTATCTTCACACCTAATGACTTCACATTCTCGATTTCTTTGGCCACAACCTCGCTCTTGGGAAGACGAAATTCCGGAATCCCGTAAATCAATACGCCGCCCGGCTCATGAAGGGCTTCAAAAATCGTCACATCATATCCCATCCTTGCAAGATCCCCGGCGCAGGTCAGTCCTGCCGGGCCGGAACCAATCACCGCCACCTTATGATCCTTCTTCTCAGAAGCAGGCTGCGGCTTAATATTGTTTTCTCTCGCCCAGTCCGCCGCAAAACGTTCCAGTTTGCCGATGGAAACCGGTTCACCCTTTATGCCGCGGATACATTTCCCCTCGCACTGGCTCTCCTGAGGGCATACGCGCCCGCAGACTGCCGGGAGGGCGCTCGATTTACTGATTACCTGATATGCCTCTTCAAAACTGCCTTCTTTGATCCGGGAAACAAAGCCCGGGATATCAATGGCTACGGGACACCCTTTGACGCACTGCGCATTTTTACAGTTTAAGCATCTTTCCGCTTCCTGCATGGCTTCTTCTTTATTGTAACCCAGGCACACCTCGTCAAAATTCGCTGCACGCACCTGCGGCTCCTGTTCTCTTACCGGTACTTTCTTCAATACATCCATTATTTTTCACCTCCGCACTGTCCGCACCCGCCGTGATGAGTATCGCCTTCCAAAAGCTTTAACATACTTCTGCCTTCTTCCGTCTTATACATCTGCTGGCGCTTCATGGCCTGGTCAAAATTTACCAGATGGCCGTCAAATTCCGGGCCGTCCACACAGGCAAATTTTACCTCGTCCCCTACCGTTATGCGGCAGGCTCCGCACATACCTGTGCCGTCTACCATAACAGGATTCAAAGATACCACTGTGGGAATCCCCAGCTTCTTTGTCAGCAGGCAGACAAATTTCATCATAATCATCGGGCCAATCGCAATACAGAGATCATATATATTTCCATGGCTGACCAGCTCTTCCAGCTGATTTGTCCCCATGCCATGGAAACCGTAGCTGCCGTCGTCTGTGGTGACATAGAGATTTCCTGCCGCCTGCTGCATCTCGTCCTTTAGAATCAGCAGGTCTTTTGTCTTGGAACCCATAATCACATCGCAGTCCACACCGTTCTCATGCAGCCATTTTACCTGCGGATATACCGGCGCAGTTCCCACGCCTCCCGCTATAAACACGATCTTTTTCTGTTTCAATTCCTCCACGGGCGTCTCCGTCAGTTCTGAGGCGCAGCCGAGCGGTCCCACAAAATCCTGGAACGCGTCTCCTTCTTCCAGGCTCTCCATTCTCTGCGTGGAAGCTCCCACAGTCTGGAATACAATGGTAATGGTCCCTGCTTCCCTGTCATAATCACAGATCGTAAGCGGAATACGCTCACCCTCTTCATCCATTTTCACAATTACAAATTGTCCGGGCAGACAGGATTTTGCCGCACGGGGCGCTTTGACATCCATAAGAAAAATCTTATCTGCCAGTTTTTTCTTCTTTACGATTGGGTACATACTCAAACCTCCGCTTAAGTTCTCTTTTTGTATATTACTATATCGTTTCTATTCTAATATACTTCCTGTGAAATTTCAATGATTTTCTTTTGAGGTTTCACCACTCTTTGACATTTTTCATGGCATACGCTTCATCGCTGTTAAACTTCGCCCAAACTGCTGCCGTCCGCTCCATATTCTCTGTAACATCCTTTTGTCCGGCGTTTTACCTCATAGAGCGCTTCGTCGGCTTGACTCAACAGTTCCTCAATCCCCTGCCCTGCGTCCTCTGTACATGCGAAACCTGCCGAAACGCTTGCATACCTGGATTCTTCCGCGGATAACTCAATACGCCTGTTTCTCAGCGCCTCATAAAAATGATCCAGCTGCCGCGTCACTTCCAGCTTATCACCGCAGCCAAAAATCATCATACAGAACTCATCCCCGGAACGTCTCGCCGTAAGAAAATGATCCAGGGGCATAGACTGCATAACAGAGGCGAAACACTGAAGATATTTATCTCCTGTATCATGGCCAAAGGTATCGTTGACAGACTTAAAAAAATCAAGATCAAGCATTACCGCCGCACAGATCTCTCCCTCCGGCAATTCCATGAGAATCTCCCCGGCAATCTGTTTAAAATAAGAGAATTTATACAGACCGGTCAGTGCGTCATGCGTATTTTCATAGATCATCTGCTTTTTCTCCAGAACATCTGTGCTCACATCCGTAATAACGCCGAGATTTTTCCCCTGGGATTTCGATCTGTGTACCCGCACATATCTGGAATCATTAATACGGTAAATATCTGTTTCCCCTTCTATGGGAACGGCCGTTACCGCCTGTATATACTGATCAAACTTTTCAAAGTCCTGATAAAGCTCTTCCGCCTCCCGGTCAGAAATATCCAGTAAATCTCGCAGACCGGAAGTTACAAAAACATGATTGACCTCCGGCTCATATTCATAAGCTGCCAGCGATACGCCGCTGATTTCAATAATGGCGGAAATCCGGTCGGAAATGCTGACAATACTCTTTACCATGGCGTTGATTCCTCTGCTTAACACCTCAAATTCCTGATTTCCTCCCACTGTTACCTTTATATCCAGATTGCCGTTTGTGATCGAAGAAAGGTTTTCCATAATCTGATGAATTCCATTTACTACTTTCTGCTTCACCAGATAATTGAGCAGTAAAATTACAATCGCCTCTACAAACAACAAATAAAGAAGCGTGCTGAATCCCTGGATCAGAAGCTGTTCAAGCAGCTTACTCCCGGGAATCGCCGCACAGATCAGGATATCTTCATACCTTCTGGCAAATACATACATCTCGCTGCCATTTTCCCCTTTTTTATATGCGCCTCCGGTACACTCCATAAGATGAGGAAGCTGATAATATTCCGCTGTAAATTCCCGCATCCCCGCCGAATGTCCTACAACCTTTCCGGTGCCTGCGTCTACCGCAAAAAGCTCTTCCCCAACATCCGTGGGAAATCTTGAAAAAATATATTCATATGTATTCCTGGACTGGGCGTCCATTTGCCTGGTGGGTTCAAATCCCACCTGGACAACACCTTTGGTACCCTTTCTGGCAACGCCCACATACTGCATAATCTCACCCTTGGCAGCATTCGGCTGCGACTCCTGAATAAGATAGGCGTTTTCATCTTCGCTTTCCAAAAGTGAAAGAAATTCCCGTGTCTGCGGATGATCATCCATATCAATGCCTACATATTCCGGAACAGAAGCAGATGCGATCATTCCCTTTTCGTCTATCATATGAAGTTCGTCCACATTCAGAAGATTGGCCAGATACTGCATTTCTTCCACATCCATGGACACTTCTTTCTGGCGGTCAAGTATATAAGCGGCTGCCCGGGCGCGCGTAAGGTAATCTTCATCCAGATTTTTCTTCACAATTGATAATTCCATCTCATTATTTTCCAGCGTATGGATCATCTGCTCCGACTTTGTATAAAACGTATTATACTGCTGGGATTCCAGCGAGTACAGCGTAAACAGACAATTGATCACAATAATCAGAAAAACAGAGGCCGTCAATATAGCAGATACATATCGAATAAAGATTTTTTGCATGGATTTTTCCTCCAGTACGTTTATAACGTCTACAAATTATCCTTTTGATTATATCACTTTTCAAAAACACACCGTTGTTCTTTTTTGCACAAAAACACGTCAATTTTGCAACTGAATGTTAAAATTTTGCAAACAGCATGATCGTAAAAATTCCTCCCTGGCAATAACAGTCAAAATCTCCTTTTATTTTGTCCGAAAAGGTGCGTATACTCTGCATTCCCAGGCCATGTCCCTCTCCTTTATTGCTTTTGGGAAGCCCCGTAACAGCATCAAAGGCGATTTCTTTCTCATATTCATTTTTCATCTGAATCAGCAGCCGTTCCTGGCAGCAGTCGATTTTTACATCTATGTATCTTTTCTCTTTTTTTAATTCCTTCACACAGACAATAGCGTTCTCAAACAAGTTCGCAATTACAGCCGTAAACTCATATTCATTCACTGAGATTTCTTTGGGTATCGAAAGATCCAGGCGCAGCTCAATATCAAAGTTTTCTGCTTTCTCAGCCATCTTGCTGATAATCGTATTAACAATCAGATTGTTGCAGTATTTTTTTACTTTATTTTCTCCTGACACATCATTAATGTGGACAACAATCTTTTTAATCTCCTCATATTCTCCCTGCTCCAGCAAATGTTCGATCATACTGGAATAATGCCTCATATCGTGACGCAGAACCTTCAGATTTTTTTCAGCCTGACCCACCAAAGTATACTGGCTTTCCAGTCCTTTAATATACGATTCAAAAATCTTATTTTTCCAGTAAATATCCTTCCGCTCTGATTCACTTTCAATGTACCGCAGCACCGCCGTATACGACACAAACATCGTCGCCATAAAGCAGATAATTCCAAGTATATTTTCCGGTATTTCATAAAGCGTATTGGGAAAAAAGGCAATCATTGAAAAACTGCAATAAAAAAAGACGGGAATCAGACAAAGCGCCCACCATCCTCTGGTATATTCTGTCTCATATTGTTTGATCCACAGCTCTCTGATTCCTTTATACACAATATACAAAACAACCAGATGTACAAAAAAGCTTCCTGTCAGGGCCATAAACTGGCTTTTTGTATAAATATACAAAATACAGGCGGCAACGCTTCCCACAATTACATAATTAGAAGCGCTCAGTCCCATAAACAGAACTTTCTGATTTCTTTTCGCAGAAATTATAATCCCCGTGGATTGAGTGATAATAATCTGAATGATCGTCACAATGGCGTAGCACAGGTCGCTGTCCGGAAAAATATTTAATTTCAGACAGTCTAAGACGTTCAGCAGCATAAAAGAGGTGAAACAGATTGTAACGGTAACTTTTCTGGAATAGCGATGGGTGATAAACAGGAACAAAAACAGTATTAAAAATATATGACTGACTGTGTATGATATATTACTGAAATAATCCATCTCTTCTTCCTACCTGTACTGTTCCGCTACAAATAAAAGATATCCTCTTTTTACATTTGCAGCATTTTTTCTGCTTATTGGAATACTCGCGCCGCTTTCCATAACAACGCTGCTGCTTTCCAGCCGTCTGATAAAGCTCATATTGATCAGAAACGACTTATGTACCTGCATAAACGCTTTGTCTTCCGTCAAAGCTCCAATCTCTTCCTCAAAAGCTTTTCTCATAAAAATACTTTTCACCAGTCTTCCATCTGTCAGATGCACTTCAAGCATTCGCGAACAATTCTCAATATATTCTATTTTGGAATGCGAAACGGGCACCAGTCCATCTTTGGTTTTCACCAGATAGACCGGACTTTCCTTCATATCTGTACAGAACAAAGCATAGTCCAGAGCTTCAAAAAATTTATTCTTATCCACTGGTTTCAGCAGATAGCGCACGGCGTGAAGCTCATAAGCGTCCAGCGCATAATCATACGAAGACGTAATATAAATAATTACGCATTCTCCCTGTATTTTTCTAATCTGGCTGCCCAGATCAATACCCGTAGTGTCTGACATAAGAATATCCAGTATATAGATATCCGCAAATTCCTTCTGCCGGATCTTATCTCTTAATTTGTCCGGATTGCTGAACTTTACAATTTCAAACTCGGTCCCTTTATGCGATTCTTTGTACTCCTCAAGTATTGCTGTTATATTTTTTATATCTTTTATATTGTCGTCACAGACTGCTATTTTCATTTGTCTTTTCCTTTGTATTTTATTATGCGGTACCTTTGCAGTAATTCTAACTTTTTATTTCTGCGGACGTTTGTACGGCGTCAGGACTCTTATGCAGAATTATATCATACTCTCAGGAAAAATTCCACCTTGCCATTTTTCAGCCGTTATTGTATATTATACATCAGGGAACAAGCATACGATATTCTGTTTTCCAACTGAAAATGGAACATCAGTTTTAAATAACGGAGGAAAAAGTAATGAAAGAAAAAGTAATTTTAGCTTATTCCGGCGGTCTGGACACTACCGCTATTATCCCATGGCTGAAGGAAAATTTTGACTATGACGTAATCTGCTGCTGTATTGACTGCGGCCAGGAAGAGGAACTTGACGGACTGGAAGAACGCGCGAAATTATCCGGCGCTTCCAAACTCTACATTGAAGATATCACAGATGAATTTGCGGAAGAATATATTCTCCCCTGCGTACAGGCGGGCGCAATCTATGAAAACAAATATCTTCTGGGAACTTCCATGGCGCGTCCCGGAATTGCAAAGCGTCTGGTAGAGATCGCAAGAAAAGAAGGCGCTTCCGCCATCTGTCACGGCGCTACCGGCAAAGGCAACGACCAGATCCGTTTTGAACTTGGCATCAAGGCTCTGGCTCCTGATCTGAAAATTATCGCTGCATGGAGAAATGATAAATGGGACATGCAGTCCCGTGAAGAAGAGATTGAATACTGCAAAAAGCACGGCATTGATCTGCCTTTCTCTGCAGACAGCAGCTACAGCCGCGACCGCAACTTATGGCATATCAGCCATGAAGGACTGGAACTGGAGGATCCGGCATGTGAGCCGGACTATGACCATCTCCTGGTATTGGGCGTATCTCCGGAACAGGCGCCGGAGCAGGGAGAGTATGTGACCATGACGTTTGAGTCCGGCGTTCCAAAAACCGTAAACGGCAAAGAAATGAAGCCCGCCGACATCATCCGCGCACTGAACCGCCTGGGCGGAAAACACGGAATCGGCATCATTGATATTGTGGAAAACCGCGTGGTAGGCATGAAGTCCCGCGGCGTTTATGAAACTCCCGGAGGAACCATTTTGCTGGAAGCTCAGCAGCAATTGGAAGAACTGGTACTTGACCGCGCCACTATGGAAGTAAAAAAAGATCTGGGCAACAAAATGGCTCAGATTGTATATGAAGGAAAATGGTTCACCCCGCTGCGCGAGGCTGTGCAGGCATTTGTGACCTCCACGCAGAAATATGTAACCGGAGAAGTAAAATTCAAGCTCTATAAAGGAAATATTATCAAAGCCGGAACTACTTCCCCCTACTCTCTTTACAGTGAATCCCTGGCAAGCTTTACCACTGGCGATCTGTACGACCACCATGATGCGGAAGGCTTTATCACCTTATTTGGGCTTCCATTAAAAGTGCGCGCTATGAAAATGGCTGAAACAGAACAACAATAAGAAATGCGATCCGCTCAGACTTTTGGCGGCGTATTCTCAGAACTTTCACTTATAAATATCAGGAGTCCTGTTAAATTACAGGACTCCTGATATTTTGCAACGATCGCTAATAAAAATGTTTGACCCCTCTGACAGCATCCTCCGCATAAATCATCTTACAGCTCTTCACCACTCCCGCCTCATTGTATAAAAATGCAATTGCAAGATGCGGTTTATCCGGCACTTCAAAATTATTCGCCTGAAGCTCTTCATCGGAAATAGTAACATATTTTCCTTTTTTTAATCTGTACCTGCCTGTTACCACCGTACCGTCTTCTAATGTTTCTTCAATCTTATATTTACCATAAAACAAGCCGTTCTTTACTTTAAATTTCTGATCTGTATCTGTCTGATCTCCCAAAACAATCAGCTGATGTCCTCTTCCATTGGGAAGATCTCCGTTCCACTGACCGTCGTACACTTCTTTATAAAGGCTTCCATCCTCTGTATAACTGCTGACATAATACCAGATTCCACTGCCTTCCCGCTTACCGTCCCGGTAATCTCCATAATACCATTGTCTGCAGTCGCAGTCTTCAAAAATATAGAAACCGATTCCTTTTCCTGTAGTTCCTCCTTCCGGAAGGTAAAGATAACTTCCGGCTTCCCCCGCCATCCTGGCAAGGGCTTTGCCTTCCCTGCTCATCTGAAGCTGGTTAAGGGCTTTGGCATCGTCTTTTTTAATTGCTTCCATAGCTGCTTTCATCGTCTCGTTGCATTGCTCAATTTCAGCATTTTCCTGATTGGATTTCTCTGTCGCATCCTGTAGTTCTTGATCCTTTGTACTCTGATTCCGGGCTTGTTCTGTATCAACAGATCCGTTTTCCTCTGTAACGTATTCCGTCCGCCGCTGATATTTTTTTGCAGCTTCTCTCTGATCTTCTGTGGTACAGCCGATAAGGAACACCGTTGCAAATACTGCAAGGATACCTGCGGCAATTCTGCTCAGTCTCTTCATGCTCTGCCTCCAATCATTGCCTCTGTGCCAAATATTCAGTTTTTAATAAATTGTTCCAATGTCTGACGATGTATTCAGACGCTGCCTCCTCCTTCTATTTTCTCAACTCTGCGATAATCTCGTTTTTCAGTTCCAGCCCCATATCCTTCATGCGCCTGCTTGCAGAAGGCGACGCCATCACACTTGCCAGCAGCTTCGACGCCACATCATATTTGCCAAAGTGGTACGCCATGTAAGCAAGAAGGTAATCCACCGTACTCTGTTCCATGCCGCACATAGGAAACATCTCTTTGGATACCGCCTTTACAAAGCCTTCATATGCCTGCTGGTAAAATACTTCTTCTTCCTTCTGGCATTCCTCTCTGGCAGCCTTCTCCTCCGGCGTGCCTAAGGGCATAGTCTCCGCTTTTCCCCGCAGCAGCCACGCAATTTTCAGACAGGTATAGGCTTTTTCACTATCTTTTCCTTTTTTCACCACAGTATTCATCAAAGACAGCTTATAACGGTCAATTGCCTCGTCGTACGTATAAAATGATTTCTGATCTTCATTTTTTCCCTGGAACTTACTTGCAATCTGTTCCCGGATCAGCTTTTCCTGCGCAGGCATAAGCTGGTCAAAATAACGGTTCATAGCTGTATATCCACAACTTGGACAGGAAGTAATATCATATTTCAAGGTATCAATATACTGGAACCTCGGCCTTAAATCCTTATCCGGCTCTAACCGTTTCACACGCCCGTTTTTTACCACCTTGGTCTTAAATACCTGGTCGCACACCTTACAGCGTACTGTTTTATCCAAAAGAAACTCTTCCTCTGCGGGAATCTTCTCTTCCGCCTGTTTTCCATCCGCTTTTTTTGCGTCGTCTTTCTGCTCGTCATCGAACAAACTCACAGAATCTGTGGACTTCAAACCAAATTTCTCTAATCCCGAAAATATATTCATTGCACTTTTCCTCCTCTTAGCGCGCTTATTTCTGTGCCGGCAGTTTATAAGAACTTTTCAAGGATACAATTCTGTTAAATACAAGCGCGTCCTCTCCGGAGTCTTTCGCATCTGTACAGAAAAATCCCTGTCTTACAAACTGGAAACTGTCATAGGGCTTCGCCTCTGCTAACCCGGGTTCTATATAACAATCCTTCAAAACTGTAAGGGAATCCGGATTCAGGTTCAGGCTGCCGTCCTCCTTATTATATACCCCTTTTTCTTCATCCACAAGATTTTCATACAGCCGTACCTCACACTTTTTGGCATAAGGCGCGGGCACCCAGTGTATGGTTCCCTTCACCTTGCGTCCGCTAAAACCGCTTCCGGCTTTGGTTTCCGGATCGTACGTACAGTGTACTTCTGTCACATTGCCCGCTTCATCCTTGACAAAACTCTCGCATTTTACAAAATAAGCATGCATGAGACGCACTTCATTCCCCGGAAACAGCCGGAAATACTTTCTGGGCGGTTCCTCCATAAAGTCGTCCCGCTCAATGTACAATTCCCTGCAAAACGGAATCTGACGGCTGCCAAGCGCTTCATTTTCCAGGTTATTTGCGGCGTCCAGATACTCCACCTGCCCTTCGGGATAATTGTCAATTACCAGTTTGATCGGATGCAAGACCGCCATCATCCGCGGACGGCTCAGTTTCAGATCCTCGCGGATGCAGTACTCCAGCATGGCATAATCGACCGAGCTGTTGGCCTTTGACACTCCGCAAAGCTCTACAAACTTCTGAATGGATTCCGGCGTGAATCCCCGCCTGCGCAGGGCCGCTATGGAAACGAGCCGCGGGTCGTCCCAGCCGTCCACAATTTTGTCTTCCACCAGTTTTTTGATATAACGCTTCCCTGTCACTACATTGGTAAGATACAGCTTGGCAAACTCAATCTGCCTGGGTGGATTCTCATATTCCAGTTCCCGCACTACCCAGTCATACAGCGGTCTGTGATCCTCAAATTCCAAAGTGCAGATCGAATGCGTGATTCCTTCTATGGCGTCCTCAATAGGGTGTGCAAAATCATACATCGGGTAAATACACCATTTCTCCCCGGTATTATGATGCGCCATATGCGCCACGCGGTACAAAATCGGATCACGCATATTGATATTGGGAGACGCCATATCAATTCTTGCCCGAAGCACCATGGCGCCGTCTTCATATTTCCCCTCTTTCATTTCCTCGAATAACTGTAAATTCTCCTCTATACTCCTTCCAGCGCCCGGATCTTCCTTCCCCGGCTCTGTCAGAGTTCCCCGGTACTCCCGGATTTGTTCCGGATTCAGCTCCGATACGTAGGCTTTTCCCTTTTTAATCAGCTTTACGGCCGCCTCATACATCTGCTGAAAGTAATCGGACGCAAAAAACAGACGGTCCTCCCAATCTGCTCCCAGCCATTTAATATCTTCTTTGATCGAATCTACAAATTCGGTCTTCTCCTTGGTTGGATTCGTATCGTCAAAACGCATATGGAATTTTCCATGATATTTCTGCGCCAGCCCGTAATTCAATAAGATGGATTTGGCATGTCCTATATGAAGATAACCATTCGGCTCCGGTGGAAAACGGGTTCTCACCGTCTCGCAATGCCCTTCCTTAATATCTTCCTCAATAATCTGTTCAATAAAATTCCTGGAAACTATTTCGTTTTCCATCTGTACTCCTCCTGGTTTCTCTATATTTCATTCCGTAAATCTTAGACAAAGGGCGTTTGGAAAGCGAGCTTCTCAAACGCCCTTTGCTGTTTATTATAAATTCTAATTTCCTATTTGTCAATGGAAGCCGAGCAGTTGCAAACCCCCGCAGCCCCGCCGGATAAAACCCGGATGAACAAAGGGCGCGTCTTCAGCTTTTCTTTACATGCTGATGGGTAAAAAGATGATCCTGGCAGTATTCATAATTCCCTTCGCATCTGGAACAAAAACGAAACTCCAGATCATCGCCATCTTTTTCCGTTCTCCCGCAGATCGCGCATTTATGCTTGGTCACGTTCTGAGACTGGCGCATCTGCTGTTTGTAGACCTGTTTGCGGCGAATCTCTCTGGGCGAAATTCTCTGATAATTCCTTGTACTGAAAAAGAAAATCAAAAAATTCAAAAGCGACGCCAGAATCGCCACCCTGCCTGCCCAGTTGCTGACGATAAAAGAAAATACCATCCAGACAGCGTCCACAATTCCCAGCCATTTCGCCTTAAAGGGAATGATGAAATAGAGTCTGAATTCCACATTTGGAAAAATAACTGCAAATGCCAGAAACAGCGACATCGTCACATATTCTGTGCCGAAATAATTTCCGATTCCCACAACCGGTATCCCCGTCGTAATTCCATAAACCACATACAAAAGGAACGCGCCCAGAATCGTACAGAACAGCCCGCCAAACAGGTAAACATTGTAACGGAAGGTTCCGATCGCCTGTTCAATGGATGTGCCGATAAAGTAATAGCAGGACAGGAAAAAGATCAAAAATAAAATATTGACTGCCGGAGGAATCAGAATCCAGGATACCAGCCGCCAGACCTGTCCCCGGAGAATCATATACGGCTCCAGCGTCAGCATACCCTGCACCTGGGGCATGGTGTATTGTATGATAAATCCCAATACCCAGGCGCCAATCAGCCAAAACGTCAGATTTGGAACTGCAAACCTGCCGAATTTCCGTTCCATTTTATTCAGAAAATTCATAATGCACCTCTCTCAACTTTATTGATTTCATTATAAATTTTCTATCCGGCTTTGTCAACGAGTGGAATCCACTTCATTAAAACTTTATAAATTCATTCTTCCGTCGTCCCAGCTCTCGCGGCCGCTCCTGCTGTCCCAGTCCTGCCGGTCCCCGTCGTCCCAGTCCTCACGGCCGTTTCTGCCGTTCCAGTCTTGCCCGTCCGCCGCGTCATTCCAATCCTCCTGGCCGCTTCTGCCGTCCCAGTCCTCCCCGTTCGTTCCGTCGTCCCAGTCTTCACGGCCGTTTCTGTCGTCCCAGCCGCCCATATCCTGGTACTGCCGGCGTTCTTCCGCTCCCACTGCCCTGGGCTGTATGGTCGCCGGAATGCACAGTTCGTCTCCAATCTGCAGATTATACACATCTACAAACGGATTGGCAAACATTAATTGTCCCACGCTGACATGATATCTCTTTCCCAGCTGATAGAGCGTATCTCCTTTTTGGATCACATGTATGATTCCTCTGCATGGTCCCCCCGGAAAAATGGGACCGATTGGAATAGGTATAATCCTGGCCATAATTATTTCCTCCATATTCTGTTTATCATTCTTCTTTGCTGTTATTATATTCTAATTTCCGGAAACGGTTCTATCACCCTGTTCTTTGCATATATTAAATCAATGATTTTTCATCTCCTGTCGTCACTATTTCACAAAGGAACCTGAAAAATTTTCGATTAGTTTCTAAACATTCCATAAAATCTGAGAAATGAATTGTTTTTTGCATTTTCCTGTCGTATAATAAACGTTGCTTGATTTCAGAGCTATTACATTTTAATAGGAAGAAATTGTTAAAATAAATACACAATATACATTTATTTTTTACTCACAGCATTTTCATATAACGGAGGAAATGATATGAGAAAACAAACTTTACACCGGCTGGGTATTGACATTGGCTCAACCACTGTAAAAATTGCAATATTAAATCAGGAGAATGAAATGGTCTTTGCAGATTATGAGAGACATTTCGCAAATATCCGCGAAACTCTTTCTGATTTGCTCAAAAAGGCACAGGATGCTCTTGGAAATATCTTTTTATCCCCAATCATCACCGGTTCCGGAGGACTGACGCTGGCAAAGCATCTGGAGATCCCTTTTGTCCAGGAAGTGATTGCCGTTTCCAGCGCTTTACAGGACTATGCGCCCCAGACAGACGTCGCCATTGAACTGGGCGGCGAAGACGCAAAAATCATCTATTTTGAAGGCGGAAATGTCGAACAGCGCATGAACGGCATCTGCGCGGGAGGAACTGGTTCTTTTATTGATCAGATGGCTTCTCTGCTGCAGACAGACGCGACCGGACTGAACATTTATGCCAAAAATTACAAAGCAATCTACCCGATTGCCGCGCGCTGCGGCGTATTTGCCAAATCTGATATCCAGCCCCTGATTAATGAAGGCGCCTCCAAAGAAGACCTGTCCGCCTCCATCTTCCAGGCAGTGGTGAATCAGACGATTTCCGGCCTTGCCTGCGGCAAGCCCATACGCGGACACGTTGCCTTTCTGGGCGGTCCGCTGCATTTTCTTTCAGAACTGAAGGAAACCTTTATCCGTACGCTTAAGCTGGACGAAGCGCATACGATAAGTCCAAAACACTCCCATTTGTTTGCAGCCGTCGGCTCGGCTTTAAATTTTAATCCGCAAGTGTCCATGGAATTAAAAGAGATTTTAGAAAAACTCTCCGGCGATCTGCAAATAGAATTTGAAGTAGAACGAATGGAGCCCCTGTTTTCCAGCCAGGAGGAATATCTGAGATTTCAGAAACGCCACGGCAGGCACCACGTTCTGACCAGCGCCTTGTCTACATACCAGGGTAACTGCTATCTGGGCATTGACGCCGGCTCCACCACCACCAAAGTAGCGCTGGTGGGAGAAGACGGTTCTCTTTTGTACTCCTTTTACAGCAGCAACAACGGCAATCCGCTTGCAACCGCAACCCTGGCCCTGAGAGAAATCCATGAGTTGCTGCCAAAAGGCGCAAAAATTGTCCATTCCTGCTCTACCGGATACGGGGAAGCGCTGCTGAAATCTGCTTTTATGCTGGATGAAGGAGAAGTGGAAACGGTCGCCCATTATTATGCCGCAGCCTTCTTTAATCCGGAGGTAGACTGCATTCTGGACATCGGCGGCCAGGATATGAAATGCATCAAAATCAGGAATCAGACGGTAGACAGCGTGCAGTTAAACGAGGCATGTTCCTCCGGATGCGGCTCCTTTATTGAGACCTTTGCCAAATCGCTGAATTATTCCGTGGAAGATTTTGCTCAGGCCGCCCTGTTTGCCGAACATCCCATTGATCTGGGAACCCGCTGCACCGTATTTATGAATTCCAAGGTCAAGCAGGCGCAAAAAGAGGGGGCCGAGGTAGCCGATATCTCCGCGGGACTTGCCTACTCCGTAATTAAAAATGCGCTTTTTAAGGTTATCAAGGTCAGCGACGCCCGCGATTTGGGAAAACACATCGTCGTGCAGGGGGGAACTTTCTATAACGACGCCGTGCTCAGAAGTTTTGAAAAAATATCCGGCTGCGACGCCATACGCCCGGATATTGCAGGAATCATGGGAGCCTTTGGCGCCGCCCTCATTGCCAGGGAACGGTACGAAGACAACCCTGACACCACCATGCTCTCCATTCAGGAAATTGAAACGCTTGAAGTGGAGACAAAATTATCACGCTGTCAGGGCTGCGCCAATCACTGTCTGCTGACTGTCAACCATTTTTCAGGAGACCGCAGCTTTATCACCGGAAATCGCTGCGAAAAAGGGCTGGGAAGGGAAAAAAGCAAAGAAAAAATCCCCAATCTCTTTGCCTATAAGAACCGACGCATGTTTCGTTACAGCCCTCTTCCCAGGGAGGCGGCCGTACGTGGAACCGTAGGTATTCCACGCGTGCTGAATATGTACGAAAATTATCCGTTCTGGGCTATTTTCTTCCGCACTTTAAAATTCCATACCCTGCTCTCCCCCCAGTCGACCCGGAAAATTTACGAGCTGGGCATTGAATCGATTCCCAGCGAATCGGAGTGTTATCCGGCAAAACTGGCGCATGGCCATGTGGCGTGGCTGATCCAAAATCAGGCAGATTTCATTTTCTATCCCTGTATTCCCTATGAGAGAGATGAATTTCCCGATTCCAATAATCACTATAACTGCCCTATCGTCACTTCTTATGCGGAGAATATTAAGAACAATGTGGATGAGATAACCTCCGGAACGGTACGGTTCTTAAATCCTTTTATGTCCTTTGCTTCCAAAGAAGTGCTTGCAAAGCAGCTTGTACAAGTGTTTTCACAGGAATTTTACATTCCGGCAGAAGAAATAAACGCCGCCGTGGACGCCGGCTGGCGGGAACTTGCAAACATGCGCCAGGACATACGCCGCAAAGGAGAAGAAACCCTCAAATATATGGAGCAGACCGGACGCCGGGGCATTGTGCTCGCCGGACGCCCTTACCATACAGACCCGGAAATCAACCACGGCATTCCGGAACTGATTAACTCCTATGGCATCGCCGTGCTCACCGAGGACTCTGTCTCTCACCTGGAAAAAGTGGAACGTCCTCTGATGGTGATGGACCAGTGGATGTACCACTCCAGACTGTACGCCGCCGCAAATTTTGTTAAGACAAGAGACGATCTGGATCTGATTCAGCTCAATTCCTTCGGCTGTGGACTGGACGCTGTCACTACCGACCAGGTGAACGACATTCTCTCAAAATCAGGCAAAATTTACACCTGTCTGAAAATTGATGAAGTGAATAATCTCGGAGCGGCTCGCATCCGTATCCGTTCTCTGCTGTCAGCTCTGCGGGTCAAGGAAAAGCAGAAAAAACACCGCACTATTGCGCCCTCCATCTACAAACGGGTAATATTTACAGAGGAAATGCGCAAAGATTACACCATCCTCTGCCCCCAGATGTCACCCATCCATTTTGAACTGCTTCAGCCTGCATTTCAGGCTTCCGGCTATCATATGGTGGTACTTGGCAACAACGGCAAATCAGCCGTGGATATGGGACTGCGCTACGTAAACAACGACGCCTGCTACCCATCCCTGATGGTAGTGGGACAGATTATGGAAGCTGTGCTCTCCGGTAATTATGACCTGACCAAAACAGCCGTGATTATCACCCAGACCGGCGGCGGATGCCGCGCTTCCAATTATATCGGCTTTATCCGCAGGGCTCTGGAAAAAGCAGGATGCCCGGAAATCCCGGTCATCTCTCTCAATCTCAGCGGTCTGGAGGAGAATCCCGGCTTTAAACTCACGCTCCCTCTGCTGCAGAGAGGTTTATACGCTTTGATTTTCGGAGACATCTTCATGCGCTGTCTGTACCGCACCAGACCATACGAGGCAGTTCCCGGCGCCGCCAATGCACTCCATCAAAAATGGAAAGAGAAATGCATTGCGTTTGTCTCCAGAGATAAGCTGATTTCTCATCGAAAATTCAAACAGCTCTGTCGTCAGATTATACGGGATTTCGACAAATTGCCCATGACGGACATACAAAAGCCCAGAGTGGGCATCGTAGGAGAAATCCTGGTAAAATTTCTGCCCGCCGCCAACAATTATCTGGTGGAACTGTTAGAAGCAGAGGGCGCGGAAGCCGTGGTTCCGGATCTGACAGATTTTCTGCTCTACTGCTTTTACAGCAGCAATTTTAACGCAGAGCATCTGGGAGGCAAAACATCCAGCGCCAGAAATGCAAATCTGGGCATCAAAGCATTGGAATGGCTGCGGAAAAGCGCGCGCAGAGAATTTGAAAAAAGCCGTCATTTCGAGGCTCCGGCACACATTAAAACACTTGCCGGATATGCCGATCCCATTGTCTCTCAGGGAAATCAGACCGGGGAAGGCTGGTTCCTCACCGGAGAAATGTTAGAGCTGATTCACTCCGGCACCAACAATATTGTATGCGCCCAGCCTTTCGGCTGTCTGCCCAACCACGTAGTGGGAAAGGGCGTTATCAAAGAAATACGGAATCAATATCCGCTCGCCAATATTGTAGCGATTGATTATGATCCGGGAGCTTCCGAGGTGAACCAGTTAAACCGTATCAAACTGATGCTGTCCACCGCGCAGAAAAACCTGGCAAAAATGCAGAATAACACAGATGTATAATCTGCTGATCTCTGCCAATAACGGTTTCTGTTTTCCAACTTTGAAGTCAAAATGCGCGCCGGCTCGTTTTATCTATTAGAACAGGTTAGCCGCACATTTTGATTACTCAAAGGAGGAACTTCAAATGAAACGAAACAAAATCTTAACCGCTATTCTTGGGATCGCCATACTGTCTGCAATCGCCTGCTCAGGCATGGTAATTGCCCAGGGAATACGAACGGGATCCGTATTTTCCGACCATGTTTCTGTCAGAAAAAAGCAGTTTCCCAAACCATGGGATTTACAAAAGACGAAACTGGAAAAATTCACAGAAATCTCCATAGCGCTCAGCTACAGCAATCTCTCCATACTGCCCGGAGATGATTATTATCTCGAATACCATATGGACGGCTCCTGCGAAGAACCTCAATATGAAGTATCCAACGGCAGATTTTATTTTCAGGAAGGCCCTGCGCAGGCAAAATACAGCGGCGGTTTTCACTTTTTTTTCAATCCTCTGAATACTGCCAGATATGAACCTTATTATGTCAGGCTTTTTGTGCCAAAGGATACATATTTCGACATTTTAAAGATCTCTGACGACAGCGGGAACGTGGAACTTGGCGAAATTCAGTCAAAAAATTCCAGGATCAAAATTGACTACGGCAATCTTACAATGGATGCTTTTACCGGAGAAACACTGTCCATTGACGCGGATTCCGGAAATCTGGAACTTGACGCGATTACCTGCGATACGCTGGAACTTGACAATGAATATGGAAATATCAGCGGAGATATTTTTCAGATTTCCAGAACTGCAGCAATCACGCTGGACAGCGGAAATCTCTCGCTTTCAAAACTGGAGACAGCAGACCTTAACTTATCAAATGAATATGGAAACTGTACGGTTGATGAAATCAAGGTAAAAAACAGCAGCATTATCATGGATTCCGGGACGCTTGATTTCAGCCAGGCTGCACTCGGCACAACTAAAATTATTTCTTCTTACGGCGATGTATTGCTGACTCTGTCTGACTCTGTCTCAGATTACAATTACAGCCTGAATGCAGAATATGGCGTTGTAAATCTGGACGGCAATAAACTCAAAGAAGATGAAGATGGTGAAATTCATTATACAAAAGACAATGGGAAGCATAACAGTATCTCCATTGAATGTGAAAGCGGAAATGTCACGATCAACTGAATTACAAAGAAGCGCTGCCGGAGATCTCAAATTCTCCGGCAACGCTTCTTCTTTGTTGTTTTCATGTGTCAGCACACCAGTACATCGTTACGCAAATAACTACGCCAACCACTTTTTTAAATCCTGACATCCATTCCCTGATAGAGATACTTCTTCTCGTCAGGCTGATATGCGCCCAGTTTTTGCGCCTGCCTTGCCGCAAGCTTTTCTTCTTCCAGTTCCTGCTGTTTCTGCTCCTGAATCTCCTGTGTCTGCCGGGTAAGTTCTGACAAAGCCCCTTCGCTTTCCTGTAAGTGTTCTGCTTCCTGGGCGTTGTCTTCCAGTTCTTCCGCCGTCTCTTTGAGATTCTGCAGATCCTCCGCCATCTCTGCGTTTTCCTCTGCCATCTCTGAAACGTCGTCCAGCATTTCCTCCATTGCACTCTTGTCTTCTTCTGTGCCCAGAGCTTCCTCTGCAGCCTCTTCCCGTCTTTCTTCCGGCGTCTTGGGCTCCATCTTTTCAGCAGCTTCTGCAATCTTCTCTCCGCGCTCCTGCGCTTCGTCCATAATATGCCACATCTGCTCATTATTAAAGGATTTCTTTACCGACGCGATCTCTTCCTCATAACTGTGCAGAGCTTTCAGTTTCTCAGCGATTTCTTCTACGGTATCGCATTCTTTCTCTTTGAGGTTTTCCTTCTGCTTCTCCCAGAACGCCACCTCACCCTGCGCCTTCTGCTGTCGCTCCGCCTTTTCCTGGGCGCTTTTCAGCCCATTATTCTGCAGCATTGGAAGACCTCCGGCAAAAACGGAACCGTTCCGATATTTATCTGTCCCTATATTTGTCAGTGAAACATTCATAGCCGTCCTCCTTTCTCTTTATTTTTTCGGCATAAATTCTCTTAATCTTTACCTCTTTCTTCCTCCTGATAAGACATAAAACCTGCTATATATGGCGAAGAACACAGAAAACCGAGTTCTTCTTCTGTTCCTGTGTTCTCATATATGCCATTCAAATTCTATTCATGTATATAACTGACATGCAAAAGTTCATGCTCCCGATTTTTCAAAAGATCGTTGTACAGCGTATCTACCAGCGGATTTTCTTCACTGCGCTTAATCTGGAGAGCTTTATCATTCTTATAAAGCCCTTCCGCGCGCAGCCGCTTTTCGGTAGAGCGGGCAAATGGCTGGCCGGCTCCGGCAACGCAGCCGCCGGGGCACGCCATCACTTCTACAAAATCAAAATGTTCTTCTCCGCTTTCAATCTTCTGCAGCAGGCAGTCCGCATTGCCAAGCCCGCTGACTATCCCAATCCGCACTTTACGCCCGTCCAGATCAAGCTCGCACTCTTTCACGCCTTCCATGCCCCGGACGCCGATAAACTCAATTTCTTTCAATGCTTTGGGACTCTTATCCGCCACTACCCGGCGGACTGCCGCCTCTGTCACGCCTCCGGTAGCTCCGAAAATCACTCCCGCTCCGGAATAAATGGAAAACGGCATATCGTAGGCTTCCGGCTCCAATCGGTCAAAACGAATGCCGATTTCCTTTAACATGCCAATCACCTCTTCTGAGGTAAGCACATAGTCCACGTCCGGTATTCCGTTACGCACAAATTCCGCTCTGGAAGCCTCGAATTTTTTAGCGGTACAGGGCATAATGGCAACCGAAACCGTCTCTTTTCGTTCTTTCTTATCCTGTTTCTTATAATATTCCTTAATCACCGCTCCGAACATCTGCATAGGGGATTTTGCGGTAGACACATAAGGCATAATATGAGGATACTGCGTCTCCACATAACGAATCCATCCCGGACAGCAGGAGGTAAATAACGGGTATTTGCGATCCTGCTCTTCCAGACTCTCCACAAGTTCTTCCGCTTCCTCCATAATCGTGAGATCCGCCCCCACAGAAGTGTCAAAAATTGCATCCACGCCCAGCATACGCAGAGAAGCAATCAGTCTGCCAATGGTATTCTCTCCCGGATCATATCCGTAACCCTCGCCGATTGCCACGCGGACTGCCGGCGCAATCTGTACCACTACCCGCTTATCGGGGTTGTGGATCGCCTCCCAAACGTCGTGCGTATCATTCTTAATGGTAATGGCCCCGGTAGGACATACCGCCGCGCACTGGCCGCAGTTGACGCAGTTGGTATCGGCAATATCTCTGCCAAATGCAGTGGAAATCTCCATATCTGCCCCGCGGTGGGCAAAATCAATAGCGCCCACATGCTGAATTTCATTGCAGACCCTCACACAGTCGCCGCAGAGAATACATTTATTGGGATTGCGCACAATGGCTTTGGACGAAGTATCAATGGGACGGATGGGATTGGTGTTTTCAAACCGCACGCCGGGAATGGAAAAACGGTTTGCAAGTTCCTGCAGCTTGCATTTTCCATTTTTCTCACAGGTGGTACAATCTCTGCAGTGCGCAGCCAGCAGCAGCTCTAAGATCCGTTTTCGGTGATAGTAAAGCTGCGGCGTATTGGTACGGATTTCCATGCCGTTTTTGGGGGGCGTAGAACAGGACGCCACGATTCCTCCCCGGTGATCTTCCACCACGCACATTCGGCAGGCGCCATAAATAGACAAATCCGAATAATAACAAAAAGTCGGTAAAATAATTCCTGCCTTGCGGATGACTGCAAGAATGTTTTTCTCATCGGTGAACGGTACGCGCTCTCCGTCAATTATCATATATTTTTCCATGTCCGTTCCCTCCTACACTTCTTTTACCGCGTGGAAACTGCAGCCTTCTTTGCAGGCTCCACACTTAATACATTTACCTGTATCAATGGTAAAGGGGCTCTTGATTTCACCGGAAATCGCGCCCACCGGGCAGAGCCTTGCACACTTGCTGCAGCCTTTGCACAATTCGGGATCAATCCGGAGGGTTACCAATGCCCTGCACTGCCCGGCAGGACATTTTTTCTCCACCACATGGGCCATATATTCTTCTCTGAAATATTTCATGGTACTTACCACCGGAGAAGCCGCCGTCTTCCCCAGCCCGCACAGGGCCGTGGCGGAAATCGTAGAGGCAAGTTCCTCTAAAAGCTGGATATGCTGCATCGTTCCCCTGCCTTCGCAGATATCGTTTAAAAGTTCTAACATCCGCTTGGTACCTTCCCGGCAGGGAATGCATTTGCCGCAGGATTCATTCTGGGTAAAGTTCATAAAAAACCTTGCCACTTCTACCATGCAGCTCTTGTCGTTCATAACCACCAGACCGCCGCTTCCGATCATGGCTCCCACTTTTTTCAGAGAATCAAAATCCAGATGCAGATCCAGATGATCCTCTGTGGGATTGATACAGAGACAGCCGCCGGAAGGCCCCCCAATCTGCACCGCCTTGAATCCGCCGCCTTTGACGCCGCCGCCGATATCAAAAATCACCTTACGCAGAGGCGTTCCCATAGGCACCTCGATCAGCCCGGTGTTCATAACGTTTCCTGTAAGGGCAAACGCCTTGGTTCCATGATTATTATCTGGCCCGATGGTCTTATACCACGCGGCTCCTTTGCCGATAATCGGGGGGACATTGCAATAAGTCTCGACATTATTCAATACCGTAGGCTTTTCAAACAAGCCCTTTTCTACGGTCCGTGGAGGTTTGACTCTCGGCATTCCCCGGTTTCCTTCAATCGAAGCTGTGAGCGCGGAACCTTCTCCACAGACAAACGCGCCTGCGCCCTGGCTGATCTGCAGATCAAAATCAAAACCGGATCCTAAAATATTCTCACCCAGCAGACCTTTTTCCTCCGCCTTATTAATGGCGTTTTGCAGACGCTCCACCGCAAGCGGATATTCAGCCCGCACATAAATATATCCATAATGCGCCCCTGTTGCAATTCCGGCAATCAGCATCCCTTCTATCACGCGATGGGGATCACCTTCCATCATGCTGCGGTCCATAAAAGCGCCGGGATCGCCTTCGTCGCCATTGCAGACCACATATTTCACTTCTTCCTTCTGCTCCAGCACCTGCGCCCATTTGCGCGCAGTGGGAAATCCCCCGCCGCCGCGCCCGCGCAGAGACGCTTCAGATACCTCGTCCACAATCTGCCGGGGCGTCATATCAAACAAAGCTTTTGCCACGGCTCCATAACCGCCTACCGCTATGTATTCCTTAATGGATTCGGCGTTGATCCTTCCACAGTCCTCCAAAGCCACACGGGTCTGCTGTTTATAAAAAGGAATATCGTCCTGCTTTTCATAAGCCTTTCCCTCCTGGTCATGGTATACCAGACGGTCGATCACCTCATCCCCGACAATGCTTTTTTCAATAATTTCCTCACAATCTTCTGTCTGAACCTTAACATAGAGAATTCCTTCCGGCTCAATACGCAATAACGGCCCCATCTCACAGAACCCATGACATCCGGATTTTTTCAGTCCAATGCTCTCGTCATGAGGCTCTTTCTCCAATACCAGCGAACATTTGATGCCGCGCCTCATAAGAATTTCCTGCATTCTCGCATAGATATTCAAAGATCCCCCGGCCACGCATCCTGTTCCTGCACAGATCAGAATCTGTTTTCTCTGTGTCTTTAAGGAGGCCGCATACTCTTTTCTCTTTGCCTCCAACTCTTCTCTCGTATTAATTCTCATCTGCAGCCTCCTCTCCGGCAGCGGCGCCTTCCTTTAGTTCCTTAAGCAAGGTTCTCGCCTTCTCCGGCGTCATGGCCGCATGTACCACGTCGTTCACGGTACAGACCGGGGCCAGGCCGCAGGCGCCCAGACAGGACACCGTCTCTACGGTAAACATCATGTCGTCTGTGGTGGGTTTTGCCGCCGTAACCCCCAAAATACTGCGGATCTCCTCTAAAATAGCGGTAGACTGCCGCACATGGCATGCCGTTCCGTCGCAGATCTTAATCACGTATTTTCCTTTCGGCTCCAATGAGAAATTCTCATAAAACGTCGCCACCCCATACACTTTTGCCTCGCTCATGTGCAGCTTCTTTGCAGCATAGCAGAGCATATCTTCCGGCAGATAACGGTAAATCTTCTGGATGTCCTGCATAATGGCAATGATCTTTGTCTGGCTGTAATCATGAGCCGCCAAAATCTCATCTAATACTTTCACTTCCTTTGCTTCCAAGTCTTCTCCTCCTTGTCGGTTTCTTTTGTAACATCAGGTACTCTCAGTATAACATTGTTAAACCGTGAACTCAAGGAATTTGACGTTATTACTCCAGCGCTTAAATATCGCAAAATTTAGACAAGTAAAAACTGTAATATTTAACTGCTGGAGTAATATATATCAGGCGTTCTCCTCTGCATCCGTATTGATCGTCTCCATCTCTTTTCGGGACATACGGAAACACTCCATAATCTTAGGAGAGAAAATTCCGCAGTCCCCTCCCAGAATCATGTAATACGCTTCTTCTTTGGAATACGCCCGTTTGTAAATACGCTCGCTGATCAGGGCGTGGTAAGCATCAACCACTGATACAATCTGTGCTGAGATGGGAATTTCATCTCCTTTCAGGCCCTCCGGATATCCTCTTCCGTCATAACGCTCATGATGGTAACGGCAGATTTCCATGCTCTTTTTATGATACTCCGGCGTCTGCAGATCCTTCATCATTTTCATAATCTCACAGCCTTTGGCGGTATGAGATTTCATATACTCCGTCTCTTCTCTGGTAAGCTTTGCGGGTTTATAAAGTACATGGTCAGAAATCAGCAGTTTGCCAATATCCCGCAGAGATGATAATTCTGCAATGGCCTCCACATCCCCATCGGTCAGCTTATATTCCGGATAATGTTTCTGAACGTTTTTGCCGATAATTCTGCTGATTTCTCTGATAATCTGTGTGTTTTCTGAAAATTCCGGGTAATGGTGCTCTAAAATATTGCACACAATATCAATCATTTTCTCGTTTGCCTTTTTCAGCTTTTCCGCCTGAAGCTTCATCACCGAATACTGTTTATGCAGCATCTGGTTCTGCTCCCGTACCTTTTCTTCCATCTGATTCTTATGCTGATAAAGCGATATATTATTTTTGACGCGATTTTTTACCACATCCGTGTCAAAAGGTTTCCTGATTAAATCAGACGCTCCCATCTGAATACATTTTTTCTCCACCTCTGTGGAATGCTCCGCCGTGACAATCAGTACCGGAATATCATTCATCCAGCCCTTTTTCTTCATTGCCGCTAAGATCCTGCTTCCGTCCTCTTTCGACAGATGCCAGTCCAACAACACGGCCGCCGTTTCTCTGGCATTCTGTTCCAGCAACTGCAATGTACACACAGTATCTTCCGCCTGCAGAATCTGATATTCTGCACGGAAAATCTCTGCCAGAATCATACGGTTGCTTTCCACATCATCCACAATCAATATTTTACGCCGTTTCATACGTTTCCTCCTTAATTACGAAATACGCCGATTTCTTTCAATGACAAACGCACCGTAACATTTTTTACGGAACTTGCCGCGCTCCAGTGCATTCCATTCATCTGCACCACCGTCCCTGCATTCAGAACGCCGCGCACAATCATTTTGGCCTCGTTCGCTTTGCTGCGTTTTTCTTCCAGCGCTTTTGTCCGCTCCATTTGCAGCTCCATCTGCTTGCGTTTGATATAAGTGGCCTGCTCCACCTTAAGATACAATTCCATCTCATTGCGTATTTCCGGCGGATACTGCTTTTGCAGCTTGCGGTAAGCTTCCTCGAAAATTGCCAGCTCCGACTGGAGTTTTTTCAGTTTGATCTCCGCTTCCTCTTCTTTCTCAATCATTGCCTGGCTGGCTCCCAGAGAAATATTGGTGAGCAGTCCGGCGCGGTTGCCGATATGATGGGCTTCAATACCATTGACCGCCGCTGTATTGCCGCCGATAATAGCGCCTCTGGCGCCGGAAATAACGACGTTCGTTCCTGCTATCATATTGCAGTTCATCACATAATTAGCATAAATTCCTTCGTTTGCCGTCAGAGATGCGCCTTCAAAGAATTTCCCGTTAATATCTCCCGCAGACTCAATGATGGCAAGGCCGCCGCCGGAAACTCCATTTTTTATAACAATATTCTTGCCGCTCTGCAGCCGCGCCGCCTCCACATTTCCTTCAATAACCAATTCATCCTTGGCCTGGATCACCACGCCGCTTCCCACGTTGCCCCGCACCCAGATACTTCCGTTAAACCGCAGATTTCCGGTAGAAATGGTCACCTCGTTTACCACCAGCAGCGGCTGAATGGTAATGCGGTTGTCTTTCAGCTCAATCTTGCCTGACTCTCTGGCAATGTAAGTTTTCTTATCCTGGGAAAGCAAAAACCCTCTTCCTTTGAGAATACTTTTTTCCTGACCGCCCTGAGCCGGAAGCTCCGTGCCGTCCACAGTTCTTCCTCCCATACCGGGCTGCGCTTCATGATACACCGCGATAACCTGTCCGGCTTTCACCTGTTCAAAATAAATCGTATTCTGATAATCAATAGATCCGTCCTCCCGTATGGCAGGAATCTGCGGGATTCCGGTGCGGAAAAAGAATTCATAATGGCCGTCGCGGCCACGCTCCGGCCTGACGCCTTCTGCCGCCAGAAAACGCTGCGTTGCTTTTTCCGATTCTTTTATATGTTTCTCTATCTCATCCTGCTTAATTCCAAAAACAACATTTTCCTTTGCCAGAAAACGCATAATTTCATTTTTGGTCTTACAGGAACCTTTTCCTAAGGTTACATATGCCTCCATCTTGTCCTGGCTGACCGTCACCAGACATTCCGACGCCAGTTTCGCCTGCTCTTCCAGCATTTCAAACTGGAAATCTTCCGGGATGACTGACTGCCGCTGCATCTTTTCACGGATCTGCTCCATCTCTTTTGCAGAATACATCATGCTCTTATATGCTGACACGTCCAGACCGTCCTCCAGACCCAGACGGATTTCACGCATCTGCTGCCAGCGGTATAACTCTTTTGCATACACAGACACATCCACACGCCGTTCCAGACCCAGACGGATTTCACGCATCTGCTGCCAGCCATAATTAATTTTTGCATAGACGGTTACGTCCAGGCCCTCTTCCACGCCCAGGCGGATTTCACGTATAGACTCCCCCAAAAATTCTTTTATCAAATATACGTTTATATCTGCTTTGTGTTCCAGCGCCAGACGGATTTCTTCCAACTGGTCCGGCTCATACCCCTCCTTAATATAAGAAAAGATATCGACATTCCCCTTTTTTGCCTTGCGAATCTGGCGCAGATACCCTGCCGCATACTCCTGGTACTCCGCAAGGTCTACGCCCTCCTGCAGTCCTTTGCGAATCTGACGCATACGGTCGTAAGAAATCTCCGGCCTGGCATAGACAGACACCGCCAGCCCGCGTTCCAGACCTTTCTTAATCTCTTCCATCTGAAACCAGTCATAATCTACAGAAGTATACCAGGACACATCCAGCCCCTTCTCCAGTCCCTGACGGATTTCCTCCATCTGCCCCTTATCAAACCCCATGGCTTCATACTTTTTCATCACCTGATTATTCATTGTTCACCTCTGTTTTACAAAATATCCTGCCATTTCATTCTATGATAAAAGTACCACACTGTCATCATCTTTCCCGGTTTATAAACTTTTTATATTTTAAAAAACCCTTGATTTTCCTGACTTTCCAGCTTTTTGTTAGCACTCATATTTAAAGAGTGCTAATTTACTATTGACTTTTTGCAATCCGGGTATTACAATCTTTTTAGAAAAAACATCATGTGTTGTAATAATCAGAACAAAGGAGTGTACTTTTATGAGCAACAAACACGGAAATCTTTCCATCAACAGCGATAATATTTTTCCAATAATAAAAAAATGGCTGTATTCTGACCACGATATTTTCTATCGTGAATTAATTTCCAACGGCTGCGACGCCATCACCAAATTAAAGAAGCTGGATCTGATGGGAGAATATGAACTGCCCGCAGATTATGAACCCAAGATTCAGATCCTGGTAAATCCGGAAGAAAAAACATTGAAATTTATTGACAACGGCCTGGGCATGACGGCGGACGAGGTAGAAGAATACATTAACCAGATCGCCTTTTCCGGCGCTACTGATTTCCTGGAGAAATACAAAGACAAAGCAAGTGAAGAACAGATTATCGGTCATTTCGGTCTGGGCTTTTACTCTGCATTTATGGTTGCCGACGCCGTTCACATTGACTCTCTGTCTTATCAGAAAGACGCGGTTCCCGTTCACTGGGAATGCGACGGCGGCACAGAATTTGATATGAGTGACGGCTCTAAAGCCACCGTAGGTACGGAAATCACTTTATTCCTCAATGAAGACTGCCTGGAATTTGCCAATGAATACCGTGCAAAAGAAGTGATTGAGAAATACTGCTCGTTCATGCCCACCGCCATCTATCTGACAAAAGAACATGCCGAAGAAGAATATGAAACCATACCGGCAGACGAAGTAACGGAAAAAGACAAAGTTATTGAAACCATCATAGAAGAAGCAAAATTTGAAGAAAAAGAAAATGAGGACGGCGCCAAAGAGCAGGTGGAAGTTTCTCCCCGCACAGAAAAGGCTAAGATTGTAAAACGCCCCGTTGCTCTGAACGATATCCATCCTCTGTGGACCAAACATCCCAACGACTGCACCGACGAGGACTACAAGGCTTTTTACCGCAAAGTATTCCAGGATTATAAGGAACCGCTGTTCTGGATTCATCTGAACATGGACTATCCGTTTAACCTCAAAGGAATCCTGTATTTCCCCAAAATCAATACTGAGTATGATTCCATCGAGGGAACGATCAAACTCTACAATAATCAGGTGTTTATTGCCGACAATATCAAGGAAGTAATTCCCGAATTTCTGATGCTGTTAAAAGGTGTGATTGACTGTCCGGACCTTCCGCTGAATGTCTCCAGAAGCGCCTTGCAGAATGACGGTTTTGTAAAGAAAATCTCTGATTACATCACCAAGAAAGTTGCCGACAAATTGAGCGGCATGTGCAAGACAGACAAAGAAGCGTATGAGAAATACTGGGACGATATCAGCCCCTTTATCAAATTCGGCTGCCTGAAGGATGAAAAATTCTGCGACAAAATAAACGACTATATTCTGTTTAAGAATCTGGATGACAAATATCTGACTCTGCCGGAATGTCTGAAGACAGAGGATGAAAAAGCGGAATCCGAGGACAGCCGTCCGGAAGATACCGAAAACGTTTCTGACAATGACGACGCTTCCGAATCTGCAGAAGATGAAAAAGACAGCCGCAGACCTGTTTACTATGTAACCGACAGACAGCAGCAGGGACAGTATATCAATATGTTCAGGGAACAGGGCATGGACGCCGTGATTTTGGATCACAATATCGACGCCTCCTTTATCACGCAGCTGGAGCGCAGAAATGAGAAGATCCGTTTTGTCCGTATCGACGCCGACCTTACGGAATCCATGAAAGAGGAAACATCCGCCGGGGAATTGAAGGAAGCTTCCGACACCCTGAGCGAAACCTTCCGCAAGGCCCTGAACAATGAAAACCTGAAAGTTTCGGTAGAAAAACTGAAAAATGCAGAGATTTCTTCTGTCATTACTCTCTCTGAAGAGGGACGGCGGATGCAGGATATGATGAAAATGTACGGCATGGCAGGTATGGATTCCTCCATGTTCGGCGGCGACCAGACCCTGATCTTAAACGCCAACAACCAGCTTGTCACATATATTCTGGAACACAAAGACTCTGAGCACGTTCCGATGTTCTGTGAACAGCTCTACGACCTGGCGCTTTTAAGCAACCACCCGCTCTCTCCGGACGCCATGAGCAAATTCGTTGCCCGCAGCAATCAGATTATGCTTCTTCTGGCAAAATAACATTTTCACCTTTTTAGAGCGTGTTGAAAAATACTCTGATACAAAACTGCCCCGAATCTGTATAACGCAACAGATTCGAGGCAGTTTATTTCTCCATAAGTTGCCGGACTGCCGTACCCGGTTCTGAAAAATACCCGCGCCAGACACTGCTCCACCGCCAGTAATCACTCATGCTCTCCTTTTTACCAATTGCAGTATTTTTCATACGTCTGGAAAAAATCATCTGTTTTTACTTCTTCATTAATTTCCACTTTCACGTTCCGCCAGACTTTCTCATTAAATTCTGAAGGCAGACTTGTGAGAAACTCCTGATATACGTCGTCAAAAGCTTCCTTTCTGCGGTTTTCCAGGATCACAGACTTGTTGGCGTCGGTTTTCTCCTGATTATAATGGTTCGTACACTTGATAAAATAAAAACCGTCCTCTGTCTTTATTTTATCGCTGACCTGATCATTTTCCAGCGCGAACGCCGCCTGTGCGACTTCTGAATCCACGTCATTTTTCCCAAATGACACATCGGTCTCCGCCGCCTCATTATAAAGGTTCGCTACCGTAAGAAAGTCCCCGCCTTCACTTAACTGCTTCTCTACCTCCTGCGCTTTATTTTTATCTGACACAAAAATCTGCTGCGCCTCCATAACCCTGGCCTCTTCGTCGCTGACCTCGTCGTTTACCCCCTGGGTCAGAAACGTATAAAGTTTGTTGGCAAGCCCATAACGGGTATAAAGCTTCTCGATATCCGACTGCTTCACCTGCATATATTCCTTTTCCGCATCATTTAAAGAATCATAATAATCGTCCGCCGCTTTTCTGATCTTATCTTTCTCTTCTTCTGTGAGAGAAATTTCCCGCTCCTGAGCCAGATAATCCATTGCCATAATCTGCGCAAGCCTGGAAATCGTCAAATTCTTCACATAAGTTTCCAGGTCGCTATTCTGTGATTCGCGCTCCCAAAGATTGATGCCGTACACCGTGGCATACATATTCTGGTAATTCGTGAGTATCACCCGCGCCTGAGACAAGGTACAGACCTCTTCCTTGATTTTAAACACCTTGTTATTCAGAGAATCGGAACTGACGATAAACTTAGCGTCGCTCATACTGCATCCGCCCAGACTGAGCAGAAGAAGCGCGCAAAACACGACAATTTTACTTTTTATATCTGTTTTCATTTGTAACCTCGTTCTGTTTTATCCTTGTTGCAAAACACGCCGCTTTTGTGCAGTTATTTACAGTACTTTCAGTATGCTGCGCGCTACGCTGAGTCCGTTGGCAGAGGCCTGCTGCAATCCGCGGGTCACGGAAGCGCCGTCGCCAATCGCGCGCAGTCCTTCCATATTCGTTTCAAAGTCTTTGTTGACTACTACCTTGTTGGAATAAAATTTCACTTCCACGCCGTACAAAAGCGTCTCGTCGCTGGCTATTCCCGGTGTTACTTTGTCCAGGGCGAAAATCATTTCCTCAATATCCACCATAATACGATGGGGAAACACCAGCGATAAATCTCCCGGTACGGCGTCCTTTAAGGTGGGGATCAGATTGTTTCTGCACAGCCGTTCTTCCGTGGTTCTCCTGCCTCTGCGGAAATCTCCAAATGTCTGCACCAGAATCCTGCCGTCGCAGAGCATATTGGACAACTGGGCGATTTGCTTTCCATATTCAATCGGCGTCTTAAAGGGTTTGGTAAAATTTTTTGAAACCAGCAGTGCAAAATTCGTATTGCTGGTTTTCAAATCACTGGATTTATACGCATGGCCATTTACCACGGCAAGCCCATTTTCGTAATATTCCGTGGCAACCTCTCCGGAAGGATTGGTGCAGAACGTGCGCACCTTGTCATCAAAGGTAGGCGTATGGTAGACCAGTTTCGCCTCATACAAATTCTGGTTGAGGAAATCCATAACCTCATCCCGCACTTCCACACGCACGCCGATATCCACAGTTCCTACCTTTGTCTCAATCTCATGCTCTCTGCAGATATGGCTGAACCAGTCCGCGCCTTCCCTGCCGATTGCAAAGACAATTTCTTTTGCAAAAATCTGTTCCCCATCTTTGGTGACGATTCCTGCCGCTCTGTGATCTTTTACCAGCACATCTTCCACCATAACGCCAAATCTCATTTCCACGCCCTGTGCCAGAAGATGTTCCTGAAGACGGCTGTAGATCTTGTATCCTTCTTCCGTGCCCAGATGACGTATGGGACATTCCACGAGTTTTAAATTTGCATTTATGGCTTTTCTGCGTATTTCCCGGATTTCTTTTTCCTTTCCCACGCCGTAGACGCTGCTGTCCGCGCCAAATTTCAAATAAATCTCATCGGACTCGTGAATCAGTTCCATGGCTTTTTCATATCCGAGAATCTCCGGCAGATTGCCGCCCACATCTGCGGATAACGATAATTTTCCATCAGAAAATGCCCCCGCTCCTGCAAACCCTGTCGTGATCGAGCAGGGCTTACAGCCCACGCAGACTTTTGTTTTTCGTTTCGGGCACTGACGCTCTTCAATTCTTCTTCCCTTTTCCAGCATCAGAACGGAAAGCTCCGGCCGCTGTCTGACCAGCTCATAGGCGCAAAAAATACCGGAAGGTCCCGCACCCACAATAATTACATCATATTGATCCATATTCATCTCCATTTCTTATTTTTATGCTTCTACTACTAAAAATCTGCCGTCCGGCAGAGCAAATACCTCAGACGCCTCTTCCAGTTCTTCGTTGCTCATCTGGGCGATATCTGCGCCTTCTTCTTCAAAATAAGCGCGCACCTGCTGAATATTCTTACATACCACTGCCATGCAGTCTTCCAGGAATACCTCTGCTTCCTCCATATTTTCTGCAACTTTTTCATCCAGAAGCTGAGACTGGTGCTCCAAAAAATATTGCAGACAAAGTTCATCATAGTTATTCATAAATCTATTCCTCCTAATACTTCTATGATAGTATGAATCTTATAAAATTTCAATGCCTGATTGCTCCATCTCCTGAAAAATCCTGGCCAGAGGAAGTCCCACTACATTATTATAATCACCTTCAATCCCTTTAATATAAATGGCGCATTTTCCCTGAATGGCATAAGCGCCCGCCTTATCCATCGGCTCTCCGGTACGTATATACGACAATATCTGCTCTTCTTTCAGCGGATACATCGTTACCTTCGTTTCTTCAAAAAAGGAACGTATCTCTCTTCTGCCTTCCCGGACAATGATCATGGTAACTCCGGTAAATACACTGTGCGTATTGCCGGAGAGCAGCTCTAACATCCGTTTGGCGTCTTCTTCGTCTCTGGGTTTTCCAAGAATCTCATTTTCAAAAGCGACCACTGTGTCTGCTCCCAGAATTACCACATAGCTGCCCTGCACCCTTTTTGCCGTTTCCTCTGCTTTCTGCCAGGACAATTCCAGCACTGTCTGACTGGGATCTGTGCCGGCGATTACTTCCTCTCCCTGCGCGGGAAGAATCTCAAATTCTGCCCCGGCCTGCTCTAACAGTTCTTTTCTCCGGGGCGACGCTGAGGCTAATATTAATTTGTATTTCATAATGTTTCCTCCATTTATTCATTGTATCAGGCATCGCAATACCTGAAAAGAAACAAGGCAGCTATAAGTTTCCTCATAACTGCATTGTTCATTTTTCTAATCATAATATTACGCACTTTTCAATTTTCGATAAAGCGCAAAATACATGGTTACAAAACAAGCCAGCCCTCCAATTGCATTCGAGACAGGTTCCGCAAGGAACACCCCGTTGACGCCGCTTCCAAACTTCGGAAGCAGCAGCGTTAAGGGAACTACAATCACTGCTTTGCGCAGCAGCGAAAAAAAGATTGCGTGGCGGGAATAACCCAGCGCCGTAAAAGCGGACTGACCGGTAAATTGAAACGCCATAAAAAAATAACCGAAAAAATATAGCCGCAGCGCCCCGGCGCCGGTTTCTATCATCGCCGTATCTTCTGTAAATACAGACATCAGCAGATGCGGGCTTACGATAACCAGCAGCCACGCCAGCAACGTATAGGCAATTCCGGAAATAGCCGTAAAACGGATGCCCTGCCGGACTTTTTCATATTCTTTCGCGCCATAATTATATCCCAGTACCGGCTGAGCTCCATTTGTAATGCCGATCACTGGCAGCGACAGAATTTCTCTGGCAGAGTTAATCACAGTCATTATGCCCACGTAAAGATCGCCGCCGTAAACTTTCAGCGTTGCGTTGCACACCACCTGAACCAGACAATTCGTACCCTGCATAATAAAACCAGGCATCCCCAGAGCTGCGATTTCCCCCGCCAGCTTCCTCTCTATGCGCAAATGCACTTTTTTAATACGAAGCAGCGCCCTTTTCCCAGTCAGAAATTTCAATACCCACATACAGGAAACAGACTGGCTCAATACCGTCGCCAGGGCCGCGCCTCCAACCCCCATGTGCAGGCCAAAAATAAAAACAGGGTCCAAAGCCAGATTCAATACGGCTCCCAGCAGCGTAGTCAGCATTCCTATACGGGGAAAACCCTGCGCATTGATAAAACCATTAAGTCCCGTGGACAACATGGAAAACGGCGTTCCCAGCAGGTAGATTCGCAGATAAGCATCCGCATAGGAATAAGAGTCCGCGCTGGCGCCAAACAAATAAAGAATTGGCGCGCGCAGGAAATAGCAAAATAACAGCAGCACGACAGAGGAATAAAACAGAAGCGAACAGGTATTACCCAGTATTTTTTCCGCCCGTTCCTCCTGTCTGGCTCCTCTGGCAATGGAAAAGAGCGGCGTTCCTCCTGTCCCAAAAAGAAAGGTAAACGCCGCAACCAGAGTAGTCAGCGGAAACGCCAGGCCAATACCTGTCAAAGCCATGCTGTCCGTTCCCGGCAGATGGCCGATATAGATACGGTCCACTACATTGTATAAAAGCTGTATCAATTGCGCCAGAACCAGAGGAATGGACTGCGCAACGATATTCTGCCAGACTTTTCCCTTAGAAAAATCAGTAAACTGCATAAATAAAATCATCCTTATTTTAATTCTTGAGTTTTATTCTACCACAAGAATAACATAAATGCCACGTATTCTCAAAACTATTGTCTTGTCACGTTGATATTTAGTGAAATCGCGCAGGATATTTGTTCATCTGCAAGGCGGATTTTCGACGGCGCAGCGGTGGCTGCGGATAGAAAATCCAACGCGGCAGATGGGCTGAACAGACAAGGAGGTTTGGCTGACTATAATACGGTCAGTACACTATTTCCGCTTTAAGACTATTTTGAACAGAATAGCCGAAAGCGCAAAAGAAAAACATAAATAAAACATACTATTTATGATACCCTCATAATACCTGCATATCACTGGATAATTTTTATACTGAATCAAACAGGACATCTGTTTTAAAACCCCTTCTCCCAATTCTCTCCATCCTTCGGCATCTGACCAGGCTCCGGGCAAAGACCGCACCGGAACTTCCAGACTGCCGTATTGTAATAATTTTATATAAAATGTACAATGAAACGCCGCCAGCAGCATTGAGATGCTTTTATTCTTCCCCATGCTTCCCCGGCTGAGATCAAAGACTGCCATACCAAAACAGCAGACACTCATAATGCTGCACACCATCCATTTTAACAAATTCAAATCTATTCTGATTTCGCTGTCCAAAAAAATATATTCCGTCTCCTGGCAGTTAAAAACGCCAATCCCTTTCAGTATTGCCAGCGCCATACCATGCTGCGCAAGATCTGAATAATCCAGGTCTGCGCATAAATCTTTCGATTCACTTATATTCCAGATCTCACAATCAATTTTCCGTTTCTCGCATTGCTCCGCCTTTCCCTGAAGCAACGCCGCATCTGAATAGATATACGCAAAATTCTCTTCTATGGCATTTAACTCGTTCAAACATTCCAGAAACCTTTTAGAATGTATGATCAACATCATTCCCACTATATATGCCGCTGCAAATCTCAGATATTTACTGATTTTCATTCCTCTGTAATGCGTATCCTGTCACCTTCCTTTATTCCTTTACTGGCCCTGACTACAATTTTATCATGTTCAGATACATTCCCATACACAGCCGCAAATTCATCGTTACATTCAATCAGATTTACCGATACATACTCTGCCCTCAACTGTCTTCCCAAAACAGTATCTTCTTCCGTCACTTTTATAAAATAATACCCAAAGCTTCCGTTATACAGGGACGACCGCGGAATACAATTTGCATATCTCTTGCTTTCTCTGGTAAAACTCAAAACGGCATTCCCGGTTTTTTTGACGGATTCTGCCGCCAATTTGGCAATCACCCGGCAGCTTCCCTCTTCTGCCTCTGTTACTCTGCTGATCTTTACCCCTTCCAGAATAACGCCCTCCCGCTCCATTTCCAGAACGCCTTCCATTCCTTCCGCAACATGAATACTTGCGCTCTCCTCGATAAAGCCTTCGAATTGGAACGGCTGGCTGAAGTCCTCCATAACAAAAACCGGATCCAGAGACGTAATGCTTCCAGTGGAAATGCCGCATTCCAAAATGCGTCCCTCAAACGCAGAACAGACATAACCATTTTCCTCACGCAGATGATAAAGCTGCTGCAAAGAAGTCTCTATTTTTTCCTGTTCCATCTGCTGTAAAGCCGCAGAACTGCTTTTCGTAATGGATGTCCCTGCGTCCTCCATCTGCCTTACCGCATTTTTTAAAGCTTCCTCCCTGGAGGCCGCCGTTTCTTGATATAATCTTTGTTTCTCCTCATACTTTTGCTCCAGCTCTTCCCGCCTTTGCGTATCCGTCTGCTCTTTTTGTTCTTCGTTCTTCGCCGCATCTTCCAAATATGCCCCCTGCGGCTGTAATGCAGAATACTGCTCTAATTCAATTCTCGCTTCCTCCATTTGCCGGTAAAGCAAATCAAGCTCCTGCTGCGTGGCGTTTAAAATATCCGCATAATCTTCTTTTGCCCGGTTTAAATTTCGCTCCTGCTGTTTCACCTGCTCCTGATAAGTATTTTCAATCTCTGCAATTCCGATCTCACATGCTCTGACTTCCTGTTCCATCTGCGCGATTTTTATCTCCAGATCTTCCATGTCAACGGAGAACAGCGGATCTTTCTTTTTTACAAGATCATTCTTTTCTGCAAATACATGCGCTATACGGAGGTTTTCTATACAATAGACGGCCTGCTCGCCTTCGGTCTTTATGCGTCCCTCGATTTCTACCGGATATTCCAGCTTCATGTCCTGTACAGAACAGACCGTTACCCGGGGAATCATCACAGAATCTGCAAATCTGGACAAAACCGTCATGATCATCATCGCCATAAGAAAGACTCCAATGGCGTTTGTTTTTTTATGATGCATAATCCCTTTGATATTTTTTATGACATGCATGGACAGATCCCCTTTCTATTCTTTTAACGCCAGAGTTCCGATTCCATTTCTGAGTTCATCTTTTCCACAAAAAAGAAGAAGGACCATCGGCGCAAGGACCATTAGCGAACATACAAATATATATGGGACATGTTCGCTGTCAACGGCTGGTAAATAAATGGATAACGGCCACAGAGAAGGCGTCTTCAAAAAAAGCAGAGGCTGCTCAATCATATTCCAGTATTCAATCGCACTCAATAAAGCCGCCGCTTTGATCCCCGGCAGCGCCAGGGGCACGCCGATCCGCCAGAACATGTTCCAACTGCCGCCGTTGTCCAAAGAACATGCCTCATATAATTCTTCCGGTATTCCCTGGAAACTGCGGTAAATGATAATTACCGGAAACGTTGCATACATTGCCGGCAGAATAATTGCCGCGTGCGTATCAAGAATTGCAAAATAATCCGCCACCATATAATCGGACAACATCGTTACCTGAAAAGGGAGAAGCATCAAAATAACGTAAAGATCATACAATAAGCTGCTTACCGCGCCATGCCATCTGGAAAATCCCCAGGCGGCCGGAACCGCAAAAAAGATCTGTCCCAAAACAATTGCGGCTGTCAGTTTTACTGAATTCCAAAATACTATATAAAATTCCGGCTTGTCCAAAAACAGTTCAACAAATCCCCAGAGCGTGGGAAAGGACGGAACTAACATAAAATCTGTCCGTCCCTGTTCGTTCCAGATCCCGCTGAGAACTTCCATTAATTCATATTTTCCAGTAATGGCTCCGGTAAGGATCAGAAAGACAGGAGCGCATGAAATCACACAAGCCGCCAAAGTGATCAGAACTGATACGATTTTAAGAATGGAACGATTCAAGATTTTCACCTCTTTTTTTGCGAAATGGGAAGACAATAACCGCAAAGATACAGACAAGTACAACTGCTGCGGCTGACATTTTCTCCACTGACATCTCCCGAAACCAATTGTGAAACAAATGCTGGATCAGATAAATGTCCGGATGGGGATACTCCCCTGCCAGCAAATAGCATTCGCGATAAGATTTCAGCGTCCCTGTAACCGCCAGTATAAACACGGCGGAACACATAGGTCTCAGTCCCGGAAGCGTAATATACCATAAAACGGAACGAAGATCCGCGCCGTCAACAGCCGCCGCCTCATACAGATCTTTCGGTATTCCTTCCAGCCTCGCCAGCCATAAAACTACAAAATAACCTGTGTTTTTCCACAGAAAACTGGCCGTCAAAACCCAGAATGCATAAGAGGAATTCAGCCAGTCTGTGGAACATCCCAGATAGCTGTTGATCAGCCCATTCCTGTGAAATACCATGTTCCATACAAAAACCAGAGACGCCGTAGGTACTGCCATTGGCAGCAGGCAGACGTTTTTATAAAGCTTCGCACTTCCAAAATAGATGATATTTGCCAACAGCAGGGAAACTGCCAGCAGCAGCGGAACGCATACCAGAATGAATTTTACAGTATTTCCCAGAGCCAAATGAAACGCTCGATTTTCAAACACGGTTTTATAATTTTCAAGCCCTGTAAATGCATCCCCGGAAACGTTCAGAACAGATCTTCTGGCCACATCCGCGAATGGAAGCAGCACAAACACAGATACTCCTGCCAGACTGGGCAAAATAAAGGCGGCGTTTTTTAAATCACGATATTTCTTCTTCATTCTTCCCTCCCGCAAATACCTTATATAAATCTTAATGTTCAAGAATGTATAACTCTAATGACTGAAAAATCTCGTTCACTGCTGCGTCTATGGTTTTTTCACCCGCCAGGTAAGGCGCGGCGCTTTCTAATATGATATTTAAGATCATGCTGTTTTCCATCGCGGGTATCTTTAAATTTATAATTTTTTCTTCCAACTGTGCAAATTGCTGTTTGTTCGGCCATAGAAATGTTTCGCCGAAATATAATGCCGTTTCCTCCTGCGAAGGCCGGGAAATCATCTGCTGATACGCCTTCCTGTTGACGGGAAATCCCATAATAGCAGGATAATGTCTGCCTGCAAATATGTTCTGTTCTTCGTCGCTCAGTGCAAATAAAAGAAATTCTTCCGCCTGTTCTATATTTTTTGATTCACGGTTAATTCCTGTAATCAGGGCGCGGAACACGCCCTCTGAAAGCGTTTGATACGATAAATCCTCATTTAAAAGATCTCCAAAATCTTTCAGAGCGCTCAAATATCCTGCCGCCATTGCCGCGCCGCCATCTTTTATACTCGCAACATCCAGCAGATTATCAAAGACATCGTAATTTATGTCGTCTTCATTTCCAAAAAATGCAGAGCGTTCATTTTCTTTTTGCAGCAAAACATCATTGATCTTTTTTACGTATTCCAGAGTTTCTTTTAACGCTTCTCTTGAAATCATCCCTTCCTCTTTTTCTATATTCTGCCAATAGATACTGAAGATATAACGCAGCAGATATGTATTTTTTCGGAAAAAGGGCGGTAAATCTGCTGTGGACTGCGTCGTTTTCAAGAGATCTTCTATGGAATTTACAGAAGAAACCTGAGGCTCTGTTCCAACCAGCGCCGGAACTTGAAAAGATATTGGAATTATATTTTTACGATCGCCCGTCTGGTATGCGGAAAAAATATTCTCAAACATATCGCCTTCTTTTATACTGGTACGCAAACAGCCGCTGAAATCTCCGAGTATTTCTTTTTCCTGATAAGACTCCCATGGCAGTCCGTTCAGCACCAGCACATCCGGACCATTGCCTGCCATCAGTTCCGTATTGAGACGGTTAATAGCGTCCGCCTCCTCTTTTACAGCAGTATCCCCCATTCCCACTTCATATTGTACGTATACCTCTGGATGGCTCGCCTGAAAATCAGAAATTATTTTTTTAACCGCCCGATTCTCCTTTAATGAATAGACAACCAGCTCATGTTCGGGCTGTACGGACAGCCCGGCGTCGTATTCATATCTTAATACCTCCAGTTCCGCGCCCGGCATACTCTGTATGAACATCAGAAACACTTTCTCGCTGACTCTGAAAAATTCTTTAATGCTATAACTCATATCAGAAAAACTGCTCAGCCTGCCCTCCACCAAAAGTTCTGACAGCGCCGCCTGATCGTCCGCTGCATAGATACCGGTTTCATTACAGTAAAAGATTTTACCCTTTTTGGCGTCAATATCCATGCAGTTTAGAAAATTATCTCTCAATGAAATGGATAATTGCTTAAGTTCTGATCCGGATTCCGCATCCAGAACCTTCACTGCCCCGTCAAATTCATTCAAATATATCTTGTCCTCATACAGGTCTATCTCTGCGGCTTCCGTATCCAATTCCCACAAAACAGACCCCTGATCCGCTTCAAAGCAAACGATGCGAAAACTTATCTCCTCATTTTCTTCCGCTGTCATCATTCCATAAATCTTTCCCTTATCAGAAAGCAGAATTTGCTTTAATCCATAACCAGATTTTAAATTCTCCTCCTTCGGCTCAGGCAATTGTAAGGATAACGTCTGAACCAAAGGCGTGCGTTCCAGATCTTCTATTCTGAAATATGTATATTCTCCCAGCGCATGTTTTTCATCAAACGGCTCTTTTGACATTTCTCCCGCAGACACGGCAATCTCTCCTCCTGGTCCAAAGCAGGCCGAAACCACTCTGTAATTTTCCGGCAGCCATTCTGTTTCGATCTCTTTCTGTTCCCAGGTAACGCCAGAATCCTTACTTTCACAGAGCAGGAAACTGCCCGGCTCATTTTCAAAAAGCATCTTTACGCTGCCGTCCTCCTGGCATTGAATGTCAAATATGTTTTGCACAAAGAGCGGAAATGCAGACTTTTCCTCCCGATACCTGCCTTTGGCAGCGCTGCGTTCTGCCTGATGTTCTGCTTCGTCTTCCACTATGGGAGTCTCCTCTTCTGACTCTTGTTCCTCCTTTTTTAAAGAAGTACAGGCTGCAGATAAAAAGCTTAACATGACAATGAGCAGCAAAAATATTTTTTTCATAAATCGCTTCCTCCTTTGGATGTATATTCCTTGATATGACTCCAACAATATCATATCGGACAGTTTCAACCGCCACAGTCATCTTATCATATGCAAATTGCAAAAGTCCTCTAAAACTTCTCTAAATAAGGATTTCATTTAGAGGACTTTTAGAGAACTTTTATGTTATAATTATTTCTGCATTTAAACCTGTGTTTCGCATCATTGTTCCTGATTTTACTGCTCAGGCGCAATGATGGATCATACAGCTATGTACATAAGATCTGGAGGAACAGCTATGCGGATTCTGATTATTGAAGATGATACAAGCCTGACGGAACTGCTGATTTACGGTTTAGAAGCGGAAGGATTTTCTGTTGACAGCAGCCGCGACGGACTGCAGGGACTGACCCTGGCTTTACAAAACCTGCACGACATGATTTTGCTGGACCGGATGCTTCCCCATCTGTCCGGAGAAGAAATCTTAAAGCGGCTGCGGCAAAACGCCGTACATACACCTGTAATATTTATCACTGCCATTGGCGAATCCTCAGAAAAAATCAACGGCCTGGATCTCGGCGCCGACGATTACCTGGTAAAACCTTTTGATATCGGGGAGCTTCTGGCGCGCATCCGCTGCGTTATGCGCAGAACTTTAAACCAGTCCAGCCCTTTTTTCCTCCAATTCGGAGATATTCGTTTTTCTGAAAAAGAGTCAAAATTAATGCACGCAGAACATACCTTTCTTTTATCCAAAAAAGAAGGAGAACTTCTGGCATATTTTTTGCGAAATCCAAACCAGGTTTTGAGCCGGATGCAAATTATCGGAAATGTATGGGGACCGGAGGCTGAAATAGAAGACGGAAATCTGGACAACTACATTTATCTGATCCGTAAAAAATTAAATAACATCAATACGGCTGTACGCATTGTAACCGTCCATCGCCAGGGTTATTGCCTGATGTTAAAATAAGATTTCTGCCTGATGTACAAATGATATTATTGAAAATGAGGTATGATATGTTTCGCAAAATTCAAATCAAACTTTCACTCATATGCTGCCTTGCCACCGCGTTGATTGTGCTGGTAATTATCTTATGCTGTCTCAATGTTTCTGAAAAAAATATGTACGGTCAGGAAAAAACACTGTTCTTCTTAAAAGCAAACGCCATTTCCTCAGACCTGCACGTATTGGAATCCATTCGCATCGACTGGTATATGAAAAATTTTACTCCGCCTGATAACATCCTCTATATTGAAATCAACGGCTCGCCTTCCACACTTTCCTCGCTGATCCTTTCCGGCGAAGACCTTGCGCTCATACGTAAAACAAAAGAACATATCAAAAAGAATCATCTTACCCCAAACACCCGCGGCGGCTCCTCTGCTGCAGAGCAGCATTTTGAATACCTTATCAGCAGCCGCAAATATCTGGTCATGAATGGAATGTTCTATAAAAACAAACAGGAACTATCTTATATTTACCTGTACAGTTTAGAAAGATTTTTCCATAATGTAAAGATGCAGCGCATCCTCTTTTTCAGTATCTGGCTCTTTTCCATTTTCATTTTGTACGTATTTTCACATATATTTACTTCCCGCGCTTTAAAGCCTGTGATTCAAAATGAAGAGAAACAGAAAAATTTTATCGCCGTCGCCTCGCATGAACTGCGCTCCCCTTTAGCTGTATTCAAAACCGGTTTATCCGTCTTGAAAAACAAGCCGGATGCAGAAAAAACTACGCGCATTTTTTCGCTTCTGGAACATGAAATGTCCAGAATGGAGCGGCTGGTCGGGGATCTTCTGTATCTCTCAAAAGTTGAAAATGCCGGACTGAAATTCCATTTCGAACATGTCAGTCTCGCTGATTTATTAACATCCATATATGAACAATACGCTGAGATTGCGCAAAAAAAACGACTTACTTTTTCCATTACAATTGCTGCTCCCGGCGATTATAGCTGTTTTTGCGACCGGCAAAGAATCGAACAGGCAATTATTATTTTATTAGAAAACGCCCTGTCCTATACGCCTTCCGGGCAAAGCGTTACCTTAAATCTCTATCGTTCGCATAAAAAATATTATATACAGGTGATTGACACCGGAACTGGTATCCCTGATTCAGAGAAAGAAAAAATATTTGACCGCTTTTATCAGGTCAATACCTCCCATAATCAGAAAGAACATTTTGGACTGGGACTTTCCATAGCCAAAGAAATCTGCCATGTACATGGAGGTAACATTTTTGTAGACGATACCAAAGGCGGCGGAAGCGCCTTTACCCTGAAACTGCCGTTAAAACAGTAAGTCTCCCACATAAAAACAATGCCGGACCTTCAAATTTCCCAAAAAATATACCAGAACTTCATATCTTCAATGACTTAATGATATGAAGCCTGGTTTACATTTCGTTACCTGGCAACAAAAACCGAGAATTTTGTTATTCCTTCTTGTCCTTGTCATCTTTTTCCAGGAAGCGCATCTTACTCTTTTCACTAGCTTCCTGCAGAGTAGCATAAACAGTCTGCGTATGGTATTTTTCACGATAACATTTCTGGCAAAGAGTTCCAAAAGTAATCGATTCCCCACAGATAGAACAATGAAGATTGGCAATCTTTTCTTCCTGTTCCTTATACTCAATTCTTCCCTCGGCAATCCATTTCCTTACCAAATGCTTAGAAATATTAAAATGATCTGACACCTGATACTCCGTTACATCATTGGAACGGATATATTCCTTAACCTCACTGAATAACTGATTTTCCTTACAAAATGGACATAACTCATCTTCATAATTTTCCGGCAAAGTCTTACGGCATATACCGCAAAACCGCGTATTTCCAAATAATGATACCTGTTCCAACCTTCTAAACACTCTCCCTTCTTCCTGATTCTATTATATGTTACAGCGTGATCTTATCATGTATTCTACAGAAGTTTTCTATTTCTTTCTGACACTGTAGCCAAACGTTCCCAAAATCTGATCCAGCCCGCAATATGCTCCATGGGAATACACCACAGGCTGCGCCTCTTCCAGATGAAACTTTCCTTTTTCATCCATATATTTTTCTGAAACATGGACAGCTGCCACTTCCGCCAGAAACATATGATGCGACCCCAACTCTATACATTGCGTAACCCTGCATTCAATATTAACCGGGCTCTCCCCAATCAAAGGAGCGGCAATCTTCGAAGCGTTCTGTCTGGTCAGCTTTAGCACATCAAACTTATCTGTATCCCTGCCGGAGCGCACGCCGCAGTAATCTGTGGCATAGGTTAATTCTCTGGTGGTAAGATTTATCACAAACTCTCCCGTTTCCTTTATCATAGGATAAGAATATCTCTCCGGACGTACGGAAATATAGACCATAGGAGGGTTCGTGCATACCGTGCCTGTCCATGCCACCGTAATAATATTGTCTCTTCCGCTCTTATCAACAGCCGTTACCATAACCGCCGGAACAGGATAAAGCATATTTCCCGGTTTCCATAACTGCTTACGGCACGTTTCTGCGCTTCCTTTGCGTATCTTTCTTCTGTTCTTGGGGATGCTGTTTTTCTGTTTTCCCTGATTTTGATTTTTCTTCATAAAACCATTTCCCGAAAGACTCTGTTTAGAAGACTCCAAACATATGGGCAATCACCGCAACTACGGCGGCGATATTTACCAGAGAAAGAAGGATCAAACCTCCAAAATATCTTTTTATAACCCTCATGCCGCCTGCTTCCTGGTCGGAATTTTCTATGTTCCGCTCCAGTTCTTCCACCAGCGTCTGTATATTCCGATAACATTTTACATTCTCGTTATGCACTTTTTCTGACAGCTCTGCTTTCACTGCATCCAACTCACTGTGAATTTTCTCTGACAGCTCTGCTTTCACCGTATCAAAATCATGATTCTCCTGATTGTCAAAAGCTTCTATTATTTCATCTGCTTTCTTCTCTATATCATCTAATTGAGCAGAAAACTCTTTGAGTTCTGAGGATATAGCCTCTGTGCATTCATCCAGCTTTTTTGCAGAATCCTGAGAAAATTGTTCTATTCGCTTATCAATCTCGGCCATTTCCTGACGGGAATTACTGTTCAGCTCTGAAATCTGTTCTGAAATGCGCTCGTCAAGCGACTCAATTTCGCTGCCGATTGCGTCGTCCATTGTCTTAATCTGTTCATCTATTCTGAGCGTCAGTCCGTTAATCTGACTCTGTACGCCCTGTACGACCTCATCTGCCTCCTGCTGGCGCTGTTCCACAATACTTTTGAGCTGCTTTGCTTTCTCTTCCCGCTCAACCAATATGCCCTGAAGCTCCTGAACCTTATTCTCTTTTGTAGCCAGCATACTGTGAAGCTGTTTTGCCTTTTCTTTAAATTCATCAATCTGCTTTAATAAAAAATCTTCTTTCTGCACCTTATTCTGTATCCTTTCTCTCTCTGTCTCTGATTCCTGCGTCCGGCCAGTCATTCTCTGCACCTTATCAAACACGCTGCCCATATTGTGCCTCCTGTCCCCTTTGTTTGTCCTGTCTCTCTGATTTCTATTGTATCATTTCATTTGCCTTTTTGCAATCATCCTGCGCGATATTTCATAATCGCCGCCTCTGGACGCCTGTGTGGAAAGGTGTTTCCTATAGAGAAAGAAAATACCCCGTAACAAGTTACGAGGTATTTGTAAAGCATATTTTCAGATATAACTGCTGTAATTGCTTCCATAACTGTAGTTGGAACCGTAAGAACCGCTTCTGCCATAAGTATTGGCTTTGTTGACCTCATTATGCGCCTGATAGTCTATCATAGAAGCTTTTGCAGAAACAGAGTATCCGTAAGAACCAGATCCGCTGAATAACCCCTTTACTTTCTCCATATCCGCTTTCATAAAAGTATCCTTATCAATACTTAATGTATTATCTGTATTGATCGTAATTCCAATCTCGTCTAATGCTTTCTCTTTGCTGTCTGTAAGGTCAATCATCTGATCCACATTTCTCTGGATGGATTTTGTATTGGTATCTTCCGTATTATTTATCAGACGGTTGTAATCCTTCACAAAATCATTTACCTTATCGTAGATCGCCTCTCTGTCATAATCCTTCTTAACTGTTCCATCCTGCTGTTTTACTTCTACTTTGTTAAATACACTCTTGGTTCCCTTCGCAAGCAGGGAATCTGCCGATTCCTTCAAAGCTTCCGCGCTGTTCTCGATCCTGGTCAGCTTCTTGGTAGCGTCCTTGGATACAGAAGTTGAAGTCTTCTGGTTATTCTTCTCTGCTAATTTGGAAACTCTCTCGCTTGAAGCGCTGTCTGATCCGTAATAGGTCTTTAACAGTTTAAAATAACTGCCGCTGCGGATACTTGCATAATCTGCCAGGAAATTTGTTCCGCTGACAGAGCCTCCCCTGGAATTTGAATTCAAACTGGAAAATAACGTACTGACTGCACTTGCATCATTAACTCCGAAAAATGACATAATATCCACTCCTTTGATTGTTGTCGACTTCCTTGTCTTAATACAACAGATCTCACGCTTTGCTCTGTTATACTTGTCCCTTTCTCCACTTGCTTCGCTGCAAAATCTGACTGTTTTACTATACCGCCGCAGATGAAGAAAATTTCCCGCCTAACATGAAAGAACTCAATCTCTGCTGTACTAAAATAATAATTATCTGTTTCATATTATATCGGTACTTTATCGTCCCGCCTTTATATTATTTTACCACTTTTTCCAATTAATTGAAACAGGCGCATGAGAAATTTAAACATTTTCAATCTGCCAGTCAACAGGCTCCACGCCGTTCTCTTTCAAAAAGTTATTTGCCTGACTGAAATGCCTGCATCCAAAAAATCCACGGTACGCGGACAGAGGGCTGGGATGAGGCGCTTTCAAAATCAAATGCCTGGGATTATTCAGCATAGAAATTTTACTCTGCGCAGGCTTTCCCCACAGCAGATAGACAATCGGGCGGTCCTGTGCATTGACGGCATGAATAATAGCGTCCGTAAACTGTTCCCAGCCCTGCCCCTGGTGGGAAAATGCCTGATGCGCCCGGACGGTCAATACCGTATTCAACATTAAAACTCCCTGTTGGGCCCACTTCACCAGATAACCATTATTGGGAATACTGCATCCTAAATCATCCTGAAGCTCTTTATATATATTCACCAGAGAAGGCGGAATTTCGACCTCCGGCCTGACGGAAAAACACAGGCCATGCGCCTGCCCCTCGTTATGGTAAGGATCCTGGCCTAAAATCAGAACCTTCACCTGACTCAACGGAGTCAGATGCATGGCATTAAAAATATCATCCGCCGGAGGATAAATAACTCTGGTACTATACTCTTCCTTTACAAATTTGTACAAGCTGGCATAATATGGCTTCTTAAACTCTTCACCAACTGCCTCTGCCCAATCATTTTCTAACATTCCCACAGGAGACACCCCTTCCTTATCTTAGGTAATTAAAAACTAAATTCTTACCGACACGCCTTTCTCCGCCAGATACCGCTTTAATTCCGGTATTTCCAGCTCTTTATAGTGAAACAGAGACGCGGCGAGCGCCGCCTCTGCGCCGCCTGCTGTCAGCGCTTCATAAAAATGTTCTTTGGTTCCGGCGCCGCCTGAGGCAATCACTGGAATAGAGACATGATCGGCAATCATTCTCGTAAGCTCCAGATCATATCCGTTCTTCGTGCCGTCACAATCCATACTGGTAAGCAAAATCTCACCGGCTCCCATGCGGTTTGCCTGCACTGCCCATGCGAGCGCATCCAGTCCGGTATCAATTCTTCCTCCATTCTTGTAGACATTCCAGCCGCTGCCATCCTCCCTGCGCCTGGCGTCAATTGCCACTACTACGCACTGGCTGCCGAATTTATCTGCGGCGTCGCTGATCAGCCCTGGCGTATTGATCGCCGAAGAATTAATGGAAATCTTATCGGCGCCCTCCCGAAGCAATACCTTAAAATCTTCCACTGTGCGGATTCCTCCGCCCACCGTAAACGGAATAAATACGGTTTCCGCCACCCGGCGCACCATATCCACCACGGTATTTCTTGCGTCCGAAGACGCTGTGATATCCAGAAATACCACCTCGTCCGCGCCCGCCTGGTCATAGGCTGACGCGACGGCTACCGGATCTCCGGCATCTTTCAGGTTGACAAAATTAACTCCTTTTACCACACGCCCGTTATGTACATCCAGACAGGGAATAATTCTTTTCGTAAACATTACCTATACCTCCCCTGCCTTTATAAAATTATGTAAAATCTGCAGTCCCACAGCGCTGCTTTTCTCCGGATGAAACTGGCATGCAAATACATTGCGTTCTTCCACAGACGCATGGATTCTGACTCCATAATCCACAGAAGCTCTGACGATATTTTCATTTCTGGCCTTCAAATAATAGGAATGCACAAAATACACAAAGGCGCCCTGAGAAATTCCCTCAAACAGTCTGCCCTGATTCTGCAGACAGAGAGAATTCCAGCCAACATGAGGAATCTTTAACCCCTCCGCCTCCGGAATCTTCACAATTTCACCTTCCAGAATTCCCAGCCCTTCGGCTCCTCCGCTCTCCTGGCTTCCCTCAAATAAAAGCTGCAGCCCCAGGCAGATGCCCAAAAACGGCTTTCCCTGTTCTACCGCCTCGTGGATTACGTGATCCAGACCATACTGTTTTAACTGCTCCATCGCCTTCCCAAAAGCGCCCACCCCCGGAAGAATCACCTGATCTGCCGCCAGAATCTCGCCGGGTTTTCTGGTAATCACACTTTCTTCTCTCAGATATTTCAGCGCTTTTTCCACACTTTTTAAATTACCTGCATCATAATCAATGACTGCTGTCATGCCACCGCTCCTGCCTGCCTTTATTCCAATCCAAGTTCTTCTACAATTCTGTACAATTCCAGAGTATATTCCTCTTTTTCCCGTATCGTATATAACTCTCTTGCCTGGTCTAAGCTCATTTTATATTTTTTCTTCAATGCTTTCTCTATTTTTGCCAGCATGTTATCATACTCAACCGCCGCTCCTGACGCTGCCGCTTCATAAGAGTTCTTATCATATCTTCCCACTCCCAGAATCAGCGCGCTCAAGGCTTCCTGGTGCATCTTCTGTTTCCGGTACACCTGATAACTGTTCAAAGGCTGCTGCAGATATGCGGTAAGTCTCGCCTTATGATACAGTTCTTCATCTGCCTTGCGTACTTTGGACCCCTGGTCGAAACAGCGATAAGCTTCCACATAATCACCCTGTTCGTAATATTCCTTTGCCTGGGCAATGCTGAGACTGTAGCCTGTCTGGCTGGTAAGTAAATTAATCAGCAGCACGAGAGAAAGACCTAACATTATAATCAGAAAAACCGGCCCCTTTGGCAGCGGCTTCGTCTTCTCGATTACCATTGTCTCTTTCTTTTCCTGCTTCTTCTTCGCCTTTTCCTGCTTTTTGGCTTCCTTTTGCGCTTTCTTTTCCGCGTTCTCCTGCTTCTTCTGTTCCTTTTTCTCCTGCTGTTCCTGCTTTTTGCGCTCTTTGGCCTCCGCCGCTTCCGCTGCCTTCTTACTTTCCTCTTCCTTCAGCTTTTTTGTTTCCTCTTCTGAAAGCTCTATCAATTCCTCGCCGTCAAATAAGAGTTTGGAAAGCCGCTTGAAAAATCCCAGCTTTTCCCCGCTTTCCTCTTCATCCGCTGAAGCTTTTTTATTTTTCTTTTTATCCTTTTTCTTTTTCGCCGGTTCCTGCTTTTGCGAATCGTCCTCTTCTTCCAGATCAAGCCCCAGATTCTCCAGTTGTCTCGCCAGGCTCTCTGCCGCTGATTCTCCCTCCCCGGACTGCGGAGCTTCCAAATCTTCCTGATTCTCTAAAGAATCCTGCATGTTCAAATCCCCGTCTTCACTCAACAGAGGATCGTCTCCCAATAAAGAAAACTCTGATTCTGCATGTTCCGCTCCCAGGCTGTCTTCTTCTCCAATTCCTGAGAGCATATCCAAAAGCTCCTGATTTGCCTCTCCTGAGTTATAATCCGCCTCCGGTCCTTCCTGATCCATGGTATTGACCATAACCTCAGAATCGTCATTCCCATAATTATTGCCAATCCCATCCAGCATCTCGTCTTCTTCTGTATAATTCTGTAAAGACTCGTCAATAGACAGATCCGTACCGTCCTCAAGACTGCCATACTCTTCAAGACCGCCGTAATCCTCCGTATCCTCAAGGATGCCATTTTTTACATTGCTCACAATCTGGTCAACATCATCCGCATCCAAATTCTGTTCTTCTTCTGGCGTGTTGTTCCACTGAGCCCTGCTTTTTTCAAATTCCTTAAGAAAATCATCCTCTGCCTCCTGGGAAACCGTACCGCCAAGACTGCTGAAAAAATCTTCTTCTGTTTCGTTATTCTCAGATTCTTCATCCATTCCCCGTAACAATCTGTCCAGGTAATCTTCTCTCTCGTTCAAGATTCCACCTCCGGTGCATTTTCTCATATTCTGCTTCTATCATAACACACTAAACCTGATTACACAATTTTTAATTTTAATTTTTAAAGCTGTGTACCGGAGCCGGGATTCTTCCCTTACGATTGATAAATGCCTCACATCCATGTCGATTTACCTGCATTACCGGCGCATGCCCCAATAATCCTCCAAACTCTACTGTCTCTCCAATACCTTTTCCAATAACCGGAATCAAACGAACCGCGGTTGTCTTCTGATTAATCATTCCGATTGCCATTTCATCTGCAATGATGCCGGAAACCGTTGACGCCGGAACGTCTCCTGGAATTGCGATCATATCAAGTCCCACGGAACAGACGCACGTCATTGCCTCCAGCTTTTCTAACGTCAGCGCGCCTGCTTCCACCGCGTCTATCATACCCTGGTCTTCGCTGACAGGAATAAACGCCCCGCTCAATCCGCCCACGTAAGAAGAAGCCATAATCCCGCCTTTCTTCACCTGGTCGTTTAAAAGGGCCAGCGCGGCAGTCGTTCCGGGCGCGCCTGCATATTCCAGGCCGATCTCCTCTAAAATCTCTGCTACGGAATCCCCGATTGCCGGGGTCGGCGCCAGCGACAAATCTATGATGCCAAAGGGAATCCCCATTCTCCGGCTTGCTTCCTGTGCCACAAGCTGCCCTACGCGCGTAATTTTAAACGCCGTCTTCTTGATGGTCTCGCAGAGCGCCTCAAAACTCTTGCCCCGCACCTGTTCCAGCGCTTTTTTTACCACGCCCGGCCCTGAAACGCCCACATTGATAATGGCGTCCGCTTCTGTCACGCCATGGAACGCGCCCGCCATAAAAGGATTGTCATCCGGCGCGTTGCAGAAAACTACCAGCTTGGCGCACCCCAAAGAATCATTGTCTTTGGTATATTCTGCCGTCTTTAATATAATTTCGCCCATCAATTTGACTGCATCCATATCAATGCCCGTCTTGGTAGAGCCTACGTTCACAGAGCTGCACACGCGTTCCGTTTCGGCAAGCGCCTGCGGGATGGAACGAATCAGATGTTCGTCCCCTGCCGTCATCCCCTTAGATACCAGCGCGGAATACCCTCCGATAAAATTTACTCCCACGGTCTTCGCCGCCCGGTCCAATGTCTTTGCAATCGTCACAAAGTCTTCCGGCGACTTACATGCCGACTGGCCAACCAGTGCCACAGGCGTTACTGAAATCCTTTTATTAACGATCGGGATACAGTAATTCCGCTCAATTTCCTCTCCGGTTTCCACAAGTTTTTTTGCTGTAGTGGTAATCTTCTGGTAAATCTTATCATTTAATTTCTGCAGATCTGAATCTATACAATCTAACAGGCTGATTCCCAGCGTGATGGTGCGCACATCCAGATTTTCCTGCTCAATCATCTTATTTGTCTCATTTACTTCCCAGATATTTATCATGGCTTCTCCTTAAATCCTGTGCATTTTCTGAAATATTTCTTCCCGCTGGCATTTGATATTCACACCGATTTCTTCTCCCAGGGCTTCTAAATCTCTGGCGCACTGGTCAAAAGGCTTATCTGAATTTTTCAGATCTGCAATCATCATCATATTGAAAAATTCCTGTACAATTGTCTGGCTGATATCCAGCACATTGATGTGGTGTTCCGAGAGATAGGTACACACCCTGGCAATAATCCCTACGGTATCTTTTCCCACTACTGTAATAATTGTTCTGTCCATATTTTTTTCCATCCTGTTCCTCCAGTCTATGATAAAACATATTAAAATAAATTACTTCGCTGATTATGTAGTGGCCGCATTATGTAAATATCCCTTAAATTTCAAAAACGTCGGACGGCATGTCACGTTTTGCCACATGAATCGGGAAATCCCCGGCGCGATAAGGATTATCTGCCAGGTCGATTTCCAGCCGTACTGTCTCGTATGCCAGCTGCTCATAATTATTTTCTTTGCTCAAGTGCCCAAGTATCACTGTTTTTAAATGTTCGTGGAGAATGCGGCTTAAAAGCTGACCCGAACGCTCATTGGAGAGATGGCCTCTGTCGCCCAAAATCCGCTGTTTCAGATAATACGGATATCTCCCCGCCTGCAGCATATGCACATCATGGTTTGCCTCTAATAAAATCAGGTCCAGATTCTGCAGCCGCTCCACAATATAATCGTCATATCTGCCCAGATCCGTCATCACCGCCATGGATGTTCTTCCCTGCCGCAGCAAATATGCGGTTGGCTGCGCCGCATCGTGCGAAATAGAAATCGGGCTTACTGAAATATCGCCAATCATAAACTCTGCATCCGGCTGAATTTCCTGAAACAGCTCCCTGGGAATCTCTCCCACGCTTTTGCTTTTTAAAATTGCCTGTTTCGTCCCCTCTGTGGCATAGATTGGAATCCCGTATCTTCTTGCCACCACTCCCAGACCGCTGATATGGTCAGAATGCTCGTGCGTAATTAAAATTCCATCCACTTCCCCGGTAGTATGTCCGATTTCACGAAGCCCTTCTTCTATTCTTTTGCCGCTGATTCCAGTATCAATCATGAGACTGGTGGTATCGGAGCCTGCAAAAATGCAATTTCCGCTGCTTCCGCTTGCAATACTGCATAATTTCATGCCCTGTTATTCCTCCCAGTACACTTCTATCTTGTCACCCTCCGCAAGCTCCGCCATATAAGAAGGAAATTCCCCGTTTAATCTGGTTACTACAGCCCTGCCGTTTCCGGCGTGTAAATCAAAGTTAATATATTCAAATACATCTACAAATACGTAAGAGTCCTTCCCTTTCAATGTCACGGGCAGATCATTGACAATAACTGTGAGTTCTGCCGGTTTTGGCTCTTTGACCGGCTCTTTTTCTTCGATCAGTTCTTCCTTGTCCAGTTCTTTTTCCTCTTTTTCCTTCTCTTCCCGAATCTGCTTCTTCTCCATTATTTTCTGGATTCTCTGCTCTCTCAGTTCCTCTTTGCTGAGGTTTTTTCCCCCCACGTCAGACGAATGCGTACGGTAAGAAAGCACTTTCCACTCAATAGAGAAATTCTCATATACCAATGTATCCAGCTCCGCCGGCTTATTATTTACCAAAATGTCGGCGTCCATATCTATTTCCACATCCATAAATTCTATAATCTGAGACACCGTATAATAATTTATCATCTCAATCTCATCATTTTCCTGGATCTCATAATATGGCGGCTCCATAACCCCGTTGACTTCCGCAAACCTCGGACAGGAAATCTTCTTCCCATTGACTTCGAAATCCAGCATGGAGCGGCCGTATTCCTCCAGATCTTCCAGGCGGCAGAACGCCGGCTCTCCCTGCGTAGACGGCTCGATAACGATATCGCTGTTTACCTCCAGTGGCGCGTTGATATTGGTCAGACGGCCATTGACTCTGACAATTGCGGAATCTCCGGTTTCTCCTCTGGCAATACGCTTTTTGCCATTGACTGTAAAATTAATCTCCTGTCCCCGTCTTGGGAATAACTGTTCATTGGGAAATCCTGCCTGCAATGCCGCGTCCACAATCGTTAGATTATCATTATCATACAGTTTAATCCGCTCTCCGTTAAAACGCACGAAAATGAAGTTATTTCTCTGGTCATAATAATTCAAACAGATTCCCACTGGCGTTACAATCAGCGGATCTTTCCGGATATCCGGCTGCAGGAAATGAATTTCCTGAAGCACTTCTTCTCCGCGAAGCGCCACGCGTTCCTGGGGCAGCTCCAGTTCTTCGGACAGATGTTCAATAAAGCCGTGAATTTTTCCGCCTCCGCCCACGACAAAAGCGGCGCTCACCGTCCTATCTCCGTTTAATTCTTTGATTTTTGCCGCTATGCTCTCTACCAGGTCATCCACCAGCGGTTTCATCAGCCCCCATACTTCTTCCGCGGTAATGGTATGTTTAATCATCATAATATCCTGATATTCAATCTCGGCATCCGTACCGGAGCTTAATTTAATATGCTCTGCCGTTTTAAAATCCACCAGATAATGCTGTACCAGCATCTCAGTAATCTCGTCTCCTGCGCTGGGAATCATACCATAAGCAATGATACTGCCGTCTCTGGTCACTGAAATATCGCTGGTTCCCGCTCCCACGTCCACCAGTGCAATGTTCAGCATCCGGAATGTCTCCGGAATCGCTACATTGATGGCGGCAATAGGCTCCAACGTCATATTTGCCACCCGGAGTCCGGCAAGTCCCACTGCAGAATATAAGCCGTCTACCACGTCTTCCGGCAGGAACGTCACAATAATCTCTTCGCTGACTGTCTCTGCCTTATGCCCTTCCAGATTAGAAAAAGCATCTCCGTTCAGATAATATTTCACCGCAGAATATCCCACGCAGTAAAATTTGAACTTGGTATCATTATTTTCGTTTAAAATCTGCTGCGCTTTCTCCACGCCCAGAAGATTGAGTGTGTGAACATCTTCACCGGTCACTACTGTCTCTTCCGGAAATGTATATTCTACCGTAGTGTTAACTGTTTTTAATACACGGCCCGCCGCCGCGATACATACATCGTTCAAAGTCAGATGAAGCTGCTGTTCCAGTTCTTTTTTTACCGCATTGATCGTTCGCCCTACCCGGCCGATATCGTGGATCTGCCCGTCGAGCATGGAGCGCGTCTCATGCTCTCTTACATGCTGCGCAACTACAATAAATTCCTCGGATTCTTTTTCTTTATATCCTACTGTTCCAACTACGTTCCTGGTTCCGATATCAAGACCAAACACCAGCGGCATCCCGTCTAATTGTTGTTCCATGCGTATCATTTCTCCCTTATCTTTGATTTCCTGCGCTACCTGGTAATATGTCTCTTCTTTTGTACCATTGTTATCAATCACAACCCGGCAGAACCTGCGATACTCTTTTTCCGGAAGCTGACTGGCAAAAATCCGCTCCACCTTCTCTCTGGAATAGCCTCTGGAGTGGATCAGTCTCTGCCTGCGGATTTCCTCTTCCGCATGAATATACCAGAGTTCATCGCAAATTTCTTCATAATGTTCTTCTATAAGCAGCGCAGCTTCAATAACGACAAAATCCATGACTCCAATTTTTTCCTGTTCGGAAATCTGGGCAAGAATATAATTTTTCACTGCCGGATGCACCACATCGTTTACCCGCCGGCGCAGCTCATCAGATGCAAACAGTTCCTCTGCCAAAGCCTCGCGGTTAATCGTTTCATCCTTGTTGTAAACCTCAGCCGGAAGAAATTTCTGAAGTCTGAGATAACAATCTGTCTCCGGCTCCATCAGCATACGGGCAACTTTGTCCGCTTCCAGATTCTTCACCTTGTAATTTTGTTCCAAATACTCTAAGACGACGGATTTGCCTGCTCCTGCTCCGCCAGTAACTCCAATTATCTGCATAATTCCCTCCATCATTTTATCTTTAATGTGCTTCGTACCAGTCTTTTCCCTGTTTCATGTCGATCTCCAGCCTGACCGAAAGCTCTGCCGCAGTCTCCATATCTTTTTTCAAAATTGCTTTCACCTGCTCTGTCTCATCTTCCCAGGTTTCTATCAAAAGCTCGTCATGTACCTGAAGAATTAATTTAGAACGCAGATTCTGTTCTTTTAAAGACTGACTGACCCGGATCATGGCAATTTTAATTATATCTGCCGCAGTTCCCTGGATCGGAGAATTCATGGCTACCCGCTCTCCGAAGGAACGCTGCGCATAATTACTGGAAGACAATTCCGGAACAGGTCTCCTTCTTCCAAACATGGTTGTGACATATCCCTGCTCTTTTGCCTGTTTTACCTGACGGTCAAGAAACTGTTTCACACCTGGGTACGTTTCAAAATAGGACTGAATATACGCCGCCGCTTCTTTGGTGCCAATACTTAAATCCTGGCTCAGTCCAAAGGAACTGATTCCATATACGATTCCAAAATTTACGGCCTTGGCATTTCTTCTCTGCAAATCCGTGACTTCCTCAAACGGCACATGAAATACCTGGGAAGCCGTCATCCTGTGGATATCCTGCGCCTGCTGATAGGCATGGATCAGGTTTTCATCCCCGGACATATGCGCCAGAACCCGCAGTTCAATCTGGGAATAATCCGCGTCAATCAATACGCAGCCTTCCCTGGGAATAAACACCTTGCGGATGAGTCTCCCCAGTTCCATGCGGATTGGAATATTCTGCAGATTTGGTTCGGTGCTGCTGATCCGTCCGGTAGCTGTAATGGTCTGGTGAAACGTAGAACGGATTCTGCCGTCCGTCTCAATATAATTTGCAAGTCCTTCTGCGTAGGTGGATTTTAATTTGGTCAGCTGACGGTATTCCAGAATCTTAGATACCAGAGGATATTCTTCCGCCAGCTTCTCCAACACGTCTGCCGCGGTGGAATACCCGGTTTTTGTTTTCTTGCCGTAAGGCATTTTCAGCTTCTCAAAAAGAATGGTTCCCAACTGCTTGGGAGAATTGATATTAAACGTTTCCCCGGCATCCTGACAGATTTCCTGCTCCAGATGCACAATTTTACCGGAAAGCTGCTCTCCGTAAGCCTTTAACTGAGAGGCGTTTACCAGAACCCCTTCCCGTTCCATATCATAAAGAGTGTATACCAGCGGCAGTTCAATTTCACAATAAAGCTTCCACATGCCCGCCTCTTGCAGCTTCTTTTTCAGGATCTGCGCCCCTTTGAAGGCCGTATAGGCCATCCAGCAGCCATATTGGAACGTCTCTTCTCTTTTTTCACGCATTGCCTGTGACAAAGACAATTTGCCCAGTAAATCCTGGCGGGCGGGCACCAGCAAATCCAGATGTTCCTTTGCCACATCATCATAGGCGTAATCATTTTTCAGCGGATTAAGCAGATAAGCTTCCAGCAGCACATCCTGCACCTGCGCTCTGTCCGCCTCCGGAACAGATAAATACGCAAGCTGAGATTTCAGATCGAAGGTCGCCGCTGTCTGCACCTGCGCGGCAAGCTTCCCCGCGGCAGCAGCCAGGTAAGCCCCGCTGATCGCCTCTCCCGCTGTAAGGAAACAGATTTTATCCTCATCATAAGCCAGGGCAAGTCCCAAAACCTGCGCTTCCTTCGCGGAAGGTCCGCCGTCGGCGTTTGCCGCACAATCCATGCCAAACACATTCTCCAAAGTCATCTGCCCTTCTGGTTCCGCCGGATTCCAGTGCGGATCTGCAAAAAGATAAAAGCCTGCGCATTCCCTCTGAGAAGCTTCTGCAAGTATCCTGTCCGCCTGAGATTTTTCTGTAATAGTCTGAAAATGTTGTTCCACAGGATTGGCCGGAGCTTCCACTGAAAACCGATTCAGCATATGTTTAAATTCCAGTTTTTTCATCCACACATAGGCCTCAGGGGTGAACAAATTGCCCAGCCTGGCTTGATTTACGTCATACTCAAGGGGAACATTTACATCAATTGTGGCAAGAACTTTGCTCAGCCTGGCCTGTTCGTAATACTCGCGCAGATTATTTTTCGCGCGGGGCGGCTTCACCTGTTCAATGTGTTCATAAGCATTTTCAATCGTTCCATAAGTGACAATCAGATTCGTGGCTGTCTTTTCTCCGATCCCCGGCACTCCAGGGATATTATCCGCAGTATCTCCCATCAATGCTTTCACATCAATAAATTCTTCTGGCGTTACCTGATATGTTTTCTTTACATCCTCTGCAAAATAATCTTCAATTTCCGTACCGGTACGCTTGGTTTTGGGAATCCTGATTCTGATATGCTCACTGGCAAGCTGCAGCAAATCCCTGTCTCCGGAAACCAGCGAAACTTCAAGCCCTTCCTTTTCACTTTGTCTGGCAATGGTTCCCAGAATATCGTCGGCTTCATATCCTTCTTTTTCAACAATAACCACGCCCATCGCCCTGAGCACTTCTTTCATTACCGGAACCTGCTGTATTAATTCTTCTGCCATAGGCTTTCTGGTTCCTTTGTACGCTTCATATATTTTATGGCGGAATGTGGGGGCGTGTACATCAAATGCCACCGTCAGATACTCTGGCTTTTCTTCCTCCAAAATCCGAAACAGGATATTTAAAAACCCGTACACGGCATTGGTATGGAGCCCTTCAGCGTTGGTGAGGTCCGGAATCCCGAAAAAGGCGCGATTCAAAATACTGTGTCCATCAATCAAAACTATTTTTTTACTCATAAAATGCTGTGTCCCCTGTCTTACTTTCTTTCTGCTTTTCGTTGTATCTTACACCATATCGTTTCTATTTTACACCAAATGGAAGCGTTTTAAAAGTTCTAATTTTCCTCTGGCTCTGTATTTTTCAAATACAATGCCTGTTTCAAGACCACGGCATCAGACAGGTTTGTATATATTTTACAATTTTACCATATATTTATCCCGCTGCCCCGCAGCCGGTCAGATCTCTCTGGTACAGGTTTTCAGCCATTCTCTTACCTCCGGTTTCAAAAAAGGAGAAATTTTCTCATATACCAGTTTATGATAATCATTAAGCAGCTTTCGTTCCCTTTTCGTCATCTCTTCCAAAAGCAGGGCGTCCAGGTCAATGGGCGCGTAAGTGATGGTTTCAAATTCCATAAACTGGCCGTACTCATTCTTTTCCGCTTTTTTACAGACAAGCTCGTTTTCTATGCGAATACCAAATTTTCCTTCCAGATAGACCCCTGGTTCATCGGTCGTCACCATGCCTTCTTCCAGAATACAATCGCCGCCGTCTTTCGACGCAGCGCGCCACCGGAACTGATTCGGTCCTTCGTGGACATTTAAAAGATAACCGATTCCGTGTCCGGTTCCGCATTTATAATCCAGCCCCAGATTCCACAAAGGCCCCCTTGCCAAAATATCAAGATTACTGCCGCGGCAGCCATAAAGAAATTTTGCCGCCGCCAGATTGAGATTCGCACGGCATACGGCTGTAAAGTAAAGCTTCTCCTCTCTGGTCAATTCTCCCAGTGCAATCGTTCTGGTAAGATCAGTGCTTCCCTCCAGATAATGACCGCCAGAGTCGACCAGCAAAAATCCTTTTGCGTTCAGCGCTGCATCCGTCTCTTCTGTGGCCGTATAATGCATCATTGCCCCATTGGGACCGTAAGCGCTGATCGTATCAAAACTTAAATCCACAAAATGATCCTGTTCTCTTCTGCACGTTTCCAGATAATCTGAAGCTGCGCGTTCTGTTAGTTCTTCCCGCCCGGTCTGCGTTTTCAGCCAATACAGAAAGTTTGTAAAAGCCGCCCCGTCTTTGACATGGGCTTTGCGGATATTGGAAAGTTCTGTGGGATTCTTTACCGCTTTCATCCGCTCAGTGGGATTGTGTTCTGACAATACCTGCACATCTGCTCTCAGACTGCTGAAAATCCTGTAGTTTACCATGCGCTTATCAAGAAGCACTCTGCTCTTTGCCGGAATATTTTCTGCATAGTCATAAACAGCCTCATAAGGCTTCACCAAAATGCGGTTTGTTGTGCAGTACTCTCTCACTTCTTCCCCAAGTACCTGACTGTTGACAAACCAATAACATTCCTCCATGGTAATGACAGCAAAAGACATCACCACTGGCACATGGGCAATATCATGGCCCCGGATATTAAATAGCCAGGCAATATCACACAGGGAAGTGAGAATATGCACGTCTGCTTCCTTCTCCCGCATTTTCTCCCGTACCCGTTTTAACTTACTTTCCGCACTTTCTCCGCTGTATTGTTCTTCCAGAACAAAGACGGGATTCTTCGGCAATTGCGGGCGGTTTTGCCAGATTATTCCCACCAGGTCTTCAGCGGCGGCAAGACTGCACTGCCTGCTGTCAGCGATTTTTTGATATTCTTCTCCGGCGCGGGTATTTACCACCCGCCCGTCAAAGCCAAGGCATCCGCCTTCGGGAAGCTTTTGTTCTATAAATTCTCTGACAGATGGAACGCCTTCCTCTCCCATTCTGTAAAGGGTCACATGGCTTTGTTCCAACTGCCGCCCGGCCTGGATAAAATATCTGCCATCCGTCCATAAACCCGCCTCTGTCATCGTTATAACTGCTGTACCCGCTGATCCGGTAAAACCTGTGAGATATTCTCTTGCTTTGAAATAATCTCCCACATACTCAGATTGATGAAAATCTGAAGCAGGCACAAGATACATATCAATGCTTCGTTTGCGCATTTGTCCGCGAAGCGCTTCGATTCTCTCTGCTGTCACCGCTTTTGCTCCTTTAATCCTTTTTCACCGCAATCACTTCGATCTCCACAAGTCCGCCTTTGGGCAGTCTGGCCACCTGTACGCAGGAACGCGCCGGCGTCTCTCCCTGGAAATATTGCGCATAGATTTCATTTACTTTGGCGAAATCATTGATATCATCCAAAAATACGCTGGTTTTCACCACATGCTCCAGGCCGCTGCCGGCAGCTTCCAGCACAACGGCAAGATTCTTAAGGCTTTGATGGGTCTGCGCCTCCACACCTTCCGGCAACTCCCCGCTCTCGGGAATCAATCCCAACTGTCCGGAAGTAAAGATCAGTCCGCCTGCTTCCACTGCATGTACATAAGGTCCAACTGCTGCAGGCGCTTGTTCTGCATTGATCGCTTTTTTCATCATTATCATATCCTCTTTTCATTGTTATTATTAAGGTTCAGATGTCGGCCACGCCGCATACATCTTCATCATATCAACATTTTTCATGGCAAATTTTATCATATTTTTCAATATTCTTCAATATTTTTTCAAAAACCCTTGCATTTCTGTTTTGAATATGCTAGAATAAGTTCGTTCGAGTGACAAAGTACTTGCCGGCGTGTCGGAATGGCAGACGAGGCAGACTCAAAATCTGTTGTGGGCAACCACGTATGGGTTCAAGTCCCATTGCCGGCAGTTATAGAAGCTGAAACTTCTGTTTTGAAGTTTCAGCTTTTTTCTTTTGTTGAACCGGGCGTCAAGCCCTTAGAAATTTGTCTTTGCCATATTCCACTTCTCCGGCTCTGCGTTCCACAATTCGTTGAGCCATTCAATTCCCTGCTGTATTCCTTCTTCTGAAAATTCTCTGTCAATCCGCAGCTTTTTTTCTTCCGGAGTGGCGTCGTAACAATAAGGCGCTTCCCATGCCGTAATCTCAAGCACCTGTCTTTCCCCGCCCTGTTCCTCACCTTCTTTAGACTCTGCTTCCCGTTTCACAACGGCAAACCGGAAGCGCAGCCCTTCGTAGCTTCCGGTAAACGTTGTTTTTTTCAGATAAGGAACAGATAAAATATCTTTGCGTTCAATCATTACATATCCTCTTATTGATGTTTCATATCCTTAAGAATGTCAAAACAGTCAAACGTTGCAAAATAATCTTCCGGCGTCTCAGCGCGGCGGATCAATTGTGTACTTCCATCTTCTTTCAGCAGAACTTCCGCCGATTTTAATTTTCCATTGTAATTGTAACCCATAGAGAATCCATGCGCGCCGGTATCATGAATAACCAGAAGATCACCTTTATTTATTTCAGGCAGCATCCGGTCCACGGCAAACTTATCATTATTTTCACACAGGGAACCCGTAATATCGTATTTATGGTCGCAGACACGGTTATCCTTTCCCATTACCGTAATATGATGGTAAGCGCCGTACATTGCAGGACGCATTAAATTTACCGCGCAGGCGTCGCATCCAATGTACTCCTTATGCGTATGTTTCTCATGAATGGCGGTAGTCACCAGACAGCCGTAAGGCCCCATCATAAAGCGTCCCAGTTCTGCATAAATCGCCACATCTCCCATGCCTGCCGGAACCAGGATTTCCTCATACACGTTCCGAACACCCTCGCCGATGGCACGGATATCATTCGGCTCTTCCTCCGGCCGATAAGGGATCCCGATTCCGCCGGACAGGTTGATAAAACGAATTTCTGCGCCAGTCTTCTCTTTCAGTTCTACAGCCGTTTCAAATAAAGTTCTTGCCAGAGTTGGATAATATTCATTCGTTACAGTATTGCTTGCCAGAAATGCATGAATGCCGAAGTATTTGGCTCCTTTTTCTTTCAATACCTGAAATCCCTCAAACAACTGCTCTTTCGTAAACCCATACTTTGCATCGTTTGGATTATCCATAATGCTGTTGCTGATTTTAAATACCCCGCCGGGATTGTAACGGCAGCTGATCGTTTCCGGAATATAACCAATGGTTTTCTCCAGAAAATCAATATGCGTAAAATCATCCAGATTGATCACCGCCCCCATGCGTTCAGCTAATTTAAATTCTTCCGCGGGCGTGGCATTGGAAGAAAACATGATATCACCGCCCTGAAAATGCAAAGCATCCGCAAGCATCAGCTCTGTCAGAGAAGAACAGTCGCAGCCGCAGCCGTACTCCTTTAAAATATTAATAAGAAATGGATTCGGCGTCGCTTTTACCGCAAAATATTCTTTAAAGCCTTTATTCCAGGAAAACGCTTCCTTCAATGCCTGCGCGTTGGCGCGAATACCTTTTTCATCGTAGAGATGAAAAGGGGTAGGATATTCTTTTACAATTTCTTTAAGCTGTTCATTGGTTACAAATGGTTCTTTTTTCATAATGTTCATTACTCCTTTGTTGTACAGATCATTTATTGTTTCAGGCATTTCATGCCCATTTCCTCATGATTAAGAGGGCAGGAAACATCAATTAGGCGCACTTACGCGAATGGAACATGTCACTGCGTGACCGCACGCGGCGCAGCAAAGCAGACAAGTCCCTCAAGTAATGAGGGATTCAGAGAGTGGAAGCGGACCTGTCCGCTTTGTTCTATGTCCATGTATGAAGTTTGTCCGTGTATAAACTACTTCGGATGTTTCTTTTCCAGTTCCAGCAGACGGATTTCATTTTTCATAGAATCCTTAAATACCCGGACAAAATTTGCCTGTCCGGTATACAGGCAGGCGCTCTCTTTTCCCTTTCCTAATTCCCCGGTAAGTACATATTGGGAATCTGTAATTATGCCAATCTGCTTTTTCTTATCAGAAGTCATATAAACTTTGATTCCTTTTGTCCGCTCCGGAAAGAAATCTTCATTTTCTGCTTCCGAACGGGATGTTAAAACTACTACTTTGATATTGTTCGCCGCCAGCTCCTGCAGCTCCTTTTGAAACTGCAGCAGCAGCAAAAAAGACATCGAAAGATAAACTCTCTTTTTTGCGTTTCCCAGCATATTGCGAATTTTATCGGCGATATTTTCATCGGAAACAATGGTAATATAACCCTCAGCTTCTTTTCGCTCCTTGGGCATATGCTCTGAGAGAAAGTCCTGCTTCCTGGTCAGACTTGCAATCTTATTCCGGCAAAACTCTCTTACCTCAACCGCCGTATATTTCCTGGAAGTTCCCTCGCTGACATATGCGGCTCCCTTATCTGCCAGACCTTCCAGCGCTTTGTATACATTAGATCGGGAAATACCAGTACATTTTGACAATTCATATCCATTGCTGGTTCCTGAACGGAATAGTTCCAGATAGATCAGCGCCTCCTGACCAGTCAGACCAAATGCTGTCAAATGTTCCACAAGCTTTTTTTCATCCATTGACTGAGCCTCCATTAGTATTCCTTTTCAGGAATACTATAAAGCCTCCTGCAATAAATGTCAAGTTTTTATCTTATGGAAAGATAAATAAAGCAGACAAGTCCGCTTCCACTCCTGAATCTCTCATTCTTGAGTAACTTGACTGCTTTGCTGCTCCGCGTGCGGTCGCCTTTGCGACATCATACCCTTCGCGCGCGTGTTCATAATTGGTTTTGCCTTATTGAAAATATACATTTACACTTTAGCGTGGCAATGTGTTTCCTATAAGACAAAAAAAGAGCGGCTGCAAAAGCAGCTTCTGAAACAATGTATAGTTTAAATTCCTCTTTCGGAATGCTATACCTCGCTTCCATCTGCAGCTTTACAGCAACTCTCTTTGTTTACATGTTATGTAAATTCAATTCATATTTACAATTTGAACTTTTTAGTTTCCTGATTCTGTCTTATGCTCAGTTCCACCAAAGACTTGGTATCCTGGCTGCATTCTTCAATTCCTTCTGCCACCATCTGCATACTGGCGCTTGTTTCCTCTGTGGAAGCTGCATTTTCTTCCACGATACTTGCCAGATTATTTACAGAATCTGCTACCAACTGTTTCAAAGAATCCAATACCGTGGTCTGACTGTCAATTTCTTTCGTCACACTCTCAACCATTTTAATCTCATCGTACAAATGCCTGAATGCCTGCCGGGTTTCCTCCAGTCTGCTCTGCTGTTCCTGCACATTTTTGGACACCACCTGCATATTGTCTACAGAAATTGCCACATTTCCGGTAAGCTCTTTTACAATTCCCTCGATCTCCTGGGCGCTGTCGGCTGACTCTTCTGCAAGATTGCGTATTTCTTCTGCCACCACAGCAAATCCTTTTCCTGCTTCGCCGGCGCGTGCCGCCTCAATACTTGCATTCAATGACAGTAAATTGGTCTGCTCTGCCAGCTCTTTAATGATCTCTACTGCCTTATTAATATTTGCTGCCGACTCATTATTCTTGTTCGTCTGCTCATACACTACCCCGATCGCCTTGATCGTAGTGTCTGTTATCTTATACAGCAAATCTATGCTTTCCGATGCTCCGGACGAATACTGCATCATGGTGGATACGGATTCTCCCAGTTTATCCACTCCCTGCTTCTCCACCTCTATGACGCCTCCAAGCTCTAAAATCTTATTATTTACTGTCTCTGTCTCTGCCGCCTGGCTTGTAGCGCCCAGCGCAAGTTCTTCAATGGCAGTGTTCACATTCTCTATGCTGCTGCTTATGCTGTTAAACTTCTCACTGAACTTCTCGCTGCTGCTTTTCATATGGCTTCCGGCTTCACTTACATTTCCAATCATAGACGCCAGAGAATTTTTTACGTCTTCCAGGGAACGCGAAATCTTGCCAATCTCGTCCGCACGTCCGGTCAGACGTTTGTCAATTTCAAAAGACAAATCTCCTTCCGCCGTTTTCTGAAGGTGGTCTTCCACTCTCTGAATCCCTCTTGTCAGCCTTTTTCCAAAATACAGAGACACGATAAATGACGTCAATAAGATCAGAGCAGCCGCTACGCCAAACATGATAATCATCTGTTTAAATTCCTGACTGATCCGTAATCTGGTAGCTTCAATCTCTTCATTCATGTCGTCTACATAATTTCCGGTCGCGATCACCCATCCCCAAGGTTCAAATTCCTGGCCGTAGGCAATCTTAGGCGCAACCGTAACTCCATCCGCCTTTGTAAATGAAAATTCATGGAAACCTTCTCCGCTCTTTGCCGCGTCAATGATACCCTGCGTAATTTTCACTCCATTGGGATCTGTCATGTCAATACGGTTAGTTCCTTCCTGCTCTGAAAGAATCGGGTGCATGATTAGAATACCGTCTTCTCCGTCAATCCAGATATACCCGGAAGAATCATCCCGGTAACGAATGCTGCGAACCGCTTCCTTTGCCAGGTTTTTAGCCTCTTCCTCTGTAAAATCTCCCTGAGAAAACTTGTTATAATACTCCTGTACAAGGGCAACCGCCCCCTGAATCTGAGATTTTATTTCGGTACGGTAATCCTGATCTTTTGTCTCCTGATACTGGCTGACAGACTCTTCCAGAGACTGACGCAGGAAAATAATCCCAAGTCCGCCTAATGAGACGGCCGTCACTGCAATCAATGTAAATACCACCAGTACCACCATGGTCGCCAGGCTTTTTACTCCTTTGCCCCTTGCTTCTCTCGTATCTTCCTCTTTTTTCATTTTACATTCTCCCGATTCTTTATTTTATAGTATAATTATCTTATATTATACTAATTTTGTCAACATATTTATGCATTATTGACAATGAAGGACAATTTCCCCTTTTTTTAAAGCCGCCGGAACATCAATAACCCGCTGGTTTGTGCTGCCCCGCCAATATAACTGAACGTCTTTCTGCGCTGCAATAAATTCCCCGTCCACCAGCACATCTATAAATTTCATAACTTCCAAACTGCAAACCGCCTCCCATACAAACCCGGTATACATCCATATTGTTTTATCCGGAAATGTCTTCTTCACCTCTTTTACCAGTCTTGTTATATCTGTACGATTTCCATAATACAACGGATCTCCTCCGCTTAAAGTAAGACCTGAAATATAATCTCTGGAAAGCGCCTCAAATACTTCCTGTTTCGCCTTTTCATCAAACATTAAACCTCCGTTCGGATCCCAGGTAACAGGATTCTGGCACTCCCTGCAACAATGAGAACAACCGGACACCCATAAGACTACACGAAGCCCGTCACCGTTAAGCATATCATCCTTTGTAATATCGTGGTATCTCATTTTATAACTCCTTACATACTTTTTCGTTCAGCAATTTCTGCCATTTTCGCGTCATTTAGGCGCGTATCTCCCTTGACTCTGGAGTAAGAAAGATATCCATTCATACGGTCGATTTTTGTCAGGTTGCGGCTTCCGCATTTTGGACACTCATCCATTTCCAGCTCCTGATGCCCGCAATCATCGCAATAAGCCAGCGACAGATTTACGCCTTCATAAAAGCCCAGTTCCATAGCACGGCGTACCAGTGTCTTGACAGCTTCTTTATTATAATCAATCGGATACTTCACATACTGAATCTTACCGCCGTTGCTCAATTCCCAGAAACGATATTCCAAATCCTGTTTCTGAATAGGCGTGATGTCTTCTGACACATGACAATGAAATCCATTGCTGACATATTCTCTGTCGGAAACATTTTCCACAATTCCATATTTTTTGCGGAATTGTTTAACCTGAAGACCGCAGAGATTCTCCGCCGGGGTAGCATAAATGGCATAAAGATTTCCATCTTCTTTCTTATATTGATTAATTTTCTCATTGATATGTTCCAGCACTTCAAGCGCAAACTGACCGTCTTCCACCAGAGACTTGCCATTGTACAGTCGCTGCAGTTCGTTAAAAGCTGTAATTCCAAACGAGGCCGTGGCTGTCTTAAGCAATGGCTTGATCTTGTCATGAATGCCAAGGTGTCCCCCGTAAAACCCGCCTTCACAATATGCCAGGGGATTTGTGCTCGCCCGCATCTCCCCCAAATACGCATAGGTACGAATGTGGAGCTGGCGGATTAATTCCAGATAATAATCAAGCACTTCATAGAAATCCCGGCTTTCCTGTCTGGACTTTGCCAAAATCATGGGAAGATGCAGACTGACCACTCCAACATTAAAGCGTCCCACAAAAACCGGAGAATCATTTTCATCTGCCGGATTCATGCCCCCTCTCTCATACCATGGAGAGAGAAATGCGCGGCAGCCCATCGGGCTAATTATTTTTCCATACTGCTTGTACATACTGGCGATATAACCCTTTCCTGTCAGACTCAGCCAATCCGGATACATTGTTTTTCTGGAACACTCAATTCCCGCCTCAAATACATCCTCAAGTTCTCTGCCTGGTCCATGAAGATTCTCATCATACAAAAATACCAGTTTGGGAAACAATACCGGCTTTTTACATTCCGCTTTTCCCTGCCCTTTTCGGCGGACATTCAGCATGGCAATGGACGCCATTTTTGCAAAACGTCCGGTTCCCGTGCCAAACGTCATGGTAATAAAAGGATAATCCCCGCGGCTGGAAGACACGGAATTAAACTTGTACTCCCAGCCCTGAACGCCCTGCTCCAGATCTCTGGCAATATCTTTCATAGTTTCTTCTTCAGCCCGTTCTTCACTAAGACCCAGTTCCTGATAACGGTTTTTATATTTGACATAGGATTTCTGAGCATAAGGCTCCAGAATCTTTTCCACGCTTGGTACGGTGAATCCTCCATATTGCTGACTTGCAGCGCTTAAAACAATATCTCCGATAACATCAAAGGCAACATCCAGCGTTTTTGGCTCATTGTACCAGAGATTTCCCATCTCAAAACCGCCCCGCAGCACATTTTCCACATCAAACAGACAACAGTTCATCGTATCGCGCCTTGCCGACATGTCATGCACATAAAGATATCCATCCCGGCATGCCTGAATTTCTTCGGTAGTCATAAAAAATTTCTGATACAATTCTTTGTTGAGCTGATTAAAAATCAGGCTTCGTTTCGTAGACACCAATGCACTGTCTGTATTTGAGTTTTCTTTGTCTCCAATGTACATAATGGACTGACTCTTCTTATAGACCTCGTCCAGCATCTGCACAAAATCCTGTTTGTAATTCCGGTAATCACGATAGCTTTTTGCCACTGTCGGATTTACTTTTTCCAGCGCTCCTTCCACAATATTATGCATTTGCGCAATCTGAATCTCCTTAATTCCCATGGACTCTACCTTTTCTTCCACAAACTGGCAGATCACTTTTAAGTCTTCATCTGTAAACTTGATCAGGGCACGGTACGCAGATTTATTTACGGCAATCACCACTTTTTGCACATTAAATTCTTCTTTTGTCCCATCCTTTTTAACCACCTTAAAACCCTTTCCCATTCCTTTTCCTCTCTTTCTGATTTGCTTTCAGTCACTGATATGTATTGATTTTCAGAAAATTCCAACATGAACTGTTTGTTGTGTACTACAACTATATTTAGTTGTTTTTTTCTTTTTTCACTTTTTTAATACTATATATAGTTTTGGATTTTATCCTATCAGATTCTTCCCGGTAAGTCAATAAAAAAAATCCTCTGCTGTTCCAATTAAAATTTAATAATTTAGAAATTGCAAAAATCTTACCTTAATACAAAAAAACTTACCGATCTGCCATACTTATGAAGAGCCTAAAAAAAGTGAGTATGACAACTATTTAATTATTCAATATTCCTCATACTGGCGTAGACTTTTTCCTATAATTATGTTACAATTGCTTCATGTAAAGGAGGTGAACACTAAATGACCACTACGGATAAACTTGATTTAATTCTTTTTGAATTACAGGGTATCAAATTCGACGTACGGTACATAAAGTCTGACATTGTAGAAATAAAAACTGAGATGCAGGACATGAAGGCCGAGATCTCCAACATGAAGGCGGATATTTCCAACATGAAAGCAGAGATCTCCAACATGAAAACGGATATCTCCAACATGAAAGCGGATATCTCCAACATGAAGGCCGAAATAAACGATTTGAAAACGGATATCTCCAACATGAAGGCCAAAATGAACGATATGGACGCAGAGATCTCCAGCATAAAGACTGAAATAAACGACATGAAATCAGAGATCTCCAGCATAAAGACTGAAATAAACGACATGAAATCAGAGATCTCCAGCATAAAGACTGAAATAAACGACATGAAATCAGAGATCTCTAACATAAAGGCCGAAGTTCAGGATGTGAAAACAAATGTCTCAAACACAAATACTGAGATCTCAGGTATAAACACACACATCTCTAAAATGGATGCACGTCTGGACCGTATCGAAGAAACGATTTGTAAAAACTATTCTTTGACAGAAGAATTTTTTGTCTCTCAAATGGAAACTAACACAGAATTCAAAGAAAACTTACGTATTATCAACGGAAGACTGGATAAGTATGATACCCAGATAGCCAGAATACCAAAACAGGCTCAAAGCGTATAACGTTCCATTTTCCGACTTTTATTATGCATTTCGCATAAAATTCTGACACAAGGGCTGCTGCAAAGCAGATATTTGACATTTGATATGGGAATCCTCTGCAGGTATTCCGCTATGCCATCCGGCAAATCAAATTGTACAAATATCTTTTTTGCAGCAGCCCTTGTACGATTACATATACTGCTCTGTCAATTAACTTAATCAGGCCGCCTCAAACTGAGAATTATAAAGCTCTGCATAGAACCCGTTCTTCGCCAGCAATTCCTGGTGGCTGCCCTGTTCAATAATATCCCCATCCTTCATAACCAGGATCACATCTGCATCTTTGATCGTAGAAAGGCGATGGGCAATCACAAAACTTGTTCTGCCCTTCATCAGATTATTCATCGCCTTTTGAATTCGTTCTTCCGTTCTGGTATCCACAGAAGAAGTCGCCTCATCCAGAATAAGAATTGGATTATCTGCCAAAATTGCCCTCGCAATGGTCAGAAGCTGCTTCTGCCCCTGAGAAACATTACTGGCATCCTCGTTCAGTTCCATCTGATAACCGCCGGGCAGAGTAGAAATAAAGCGGTGGGCATGTGCCGCTTTCGCGGCCGCTATCACCTCTTCATCAGTGGCCTCCAGTCTGCCATATCGGATATTTTCCATAATCGTACCTTTAAACAGCCAGGTATCCTGCAAAACCATGCCAAAATTTTCTCTCAGGTCACTGCGTTGAAATTCCCGCAAATCATGGCCGTCCACCTGAATACTTCCCTTCAAAACATCATAAAAGCGCATCAAAAGCTTCACCATGGTAGTCTTTCCCGCCCCGGTAGGTCCTACAATTGCAACCGTCTGTCCTGGCTCCACCTGACAATTGAAATCATTGATGATGATCTTATCTTTATCATATCCAAACTGCACATGCTCAAAGCATACCCGGCCCTCCATTGCACCTGCTTTTAGCGGATGCTGTACTGAAATCTCTTCCTCCTCTTCTTCCAGAAATTCAAAAACCCGTTCCGCAGCCGCAGCCGTCGACTGCAGCATATTCGAAACCTGCGCCACCTGTGAAATAGGCTGCGTAAACTGCCGAACGTATTGAATAAAAGACTGAATCTCTCCCACTTCAATCCGTCCGCGGACTGCAAGCATGGCGCCCGCCACCGCTACCGCCACATATCCAAGATTTCCCACAAACCCCATAATGGGCTGCATCATTCCGGACAAAAACTGTGATTTCCATGCAGACTGATAGAGAATATCATTGGTCTCATCAAATTCACGCAGCATATCCTCTTCCTTATTAAATGCCTTTACTATATTATGCCCACTGTAAACCTCTTCTACCTGACCATTAATCTTGCCCAGATATTTTTGCTGCGCTATAAAATATTTCTGAGAACATTTCACCACAATTCCAATTAAAATACCGGAAACAGGCAGAATTACAAGCGCAATCAACGTCATTGCCGGGCTGATGCTGAGCATCATAATCAATATACCAATCAAAGTTGTGACAGAAGTTATTAATTGGGTAACGCTTTGGTTCAGTCCCTGCCCAAGGGTATCCACATCATTGGTAATCCGTGACAGCACTTCTCCCACCGTCCGCGACTCAAAATATTTCATAGGCATCCGGTTAATTTTCTGTGAGATATCCTTCCGGAAACGGAAACATATTTTCTGGGTAATTCCCGTCATGATAAATCCCTGAACAAAAGAACACAAGGCGCTGAACAGATAGATCGTCAGCAAAAACAGTAAAATTTCACCGATTCTGCCGAAATTGATTCCTCCGCTTCCGGTTACTTTTTCCACCAGCCCGTTAAATAACTCCGTAGTCGCATTTCCAAGTATTTTAGGACCTGCAATGCCAAACACTGTAGACGCCACCGCAAATATAAGTACAAATAAAACGCCAAATTTATAACGTCCAATGTATTGCAGAAGCTTTTTCACTGTGCCTTTAAAATTTTTGGCCTTTTCTCCCGGCGCTATCCCGCCAGGCCCGGGTCCATGGCCCATTCTTCCCGGCCGTCTCTGCTCGCCCATCAGTCCGCACCTCCTTTATTCTTAAGCTCCTGTTCTGAAAGCTGGGATCTTGCAATTTCCTGATAAGTAGCGCAGCGCTCCATCAGCTGCTCATGCGTGCCAATCCCTGCAATTCCGCCGTCTTCAAGAACAATAATCTGGTCTGCGTGTAAAATTGTGCTGATTCTCTGCGCAACAATAATCACCGCCGCGTCTTCTGTCTTCTCCTGCAAGGCTTTGCGCAGCACCACATCCGTCTTATAATCCAGAGCCGAAAAACTATCGTCAAAGAGAAATACTTTGGGATTTTTTGCTATGGCTCTGGCAATGGACAGGCGCTGCTTCTGCCCGCCGGATACATTCGAGCCGCCCTGGGAAATAGAACTGTCAAACTGCTCATCCTTTTCCGTAATAAATTCCTGCGCCTGGGCAATCTGCGCCGCCTCTCTCATTTGCCCCTCTGATACATTGCCTGCAAAGCAGATGTTGGAGGCAATGGTTCCGGAAAACAAAACTCCTTTCTGGGGCACATAGCCAATAAGGTCACGAAGCTTCTTCTGGCTCATTTTCCTGATATCCACCCCATCCATGGTAATTCTTCCGCATGTTACATCATAAAATCTCGGAATAAGATTCAGCAATGTAGATTTTCCGCATCCTGTACTTCCAATGATGGCCGTCGTCTTTCCCGGTTTCGCCGTAAAAGTAATATGGCTGACCGCATCTTCCTCCGCTCCCGGATAACAGAATGAGACGTCTTCAAACGACACCTCGCCGTGCCAGTCTTTTCTGCTCTCATCTTCCGGCTGCTCAGGATCCAGAATCGTTTCCCTGGCCTGAATTACTTCTTCAATACGGTTTGCCGCCACTCCGGCACGGGGCAGCATAACCGAGATCATGGTAATCATCAGAAATGCCATCACAATCTGCATGGTATAAGTAATAAATGCCATCATATCCCCTACCTGCAAATTTCCAAGATCTACTCCCTTTGCTCCAAACCAGACAATCAGTACCGTAATGCAATTCATAATCAGCATCATCGCCGGCATCATCATAGACATGACGCGACTGGTAAAAAGCTGCGTTTTCATCAAATCCCGGTTCGCTCCTTCAAATCGCTTTTCCTCATATTTTTCCCTGGAAAACGCCCGAATAACAGAGACTCCTGTGAGAATTTCCCTCGACACCAGATTCAGACGGTCCACCAAAGTCTGCATCTTTTTAAATTTAGGCATACTGACTGACATCAAAATGCCTACCAGTAAAATGATGCTCCCCACTGCAACGCCAATAATCCAGCCCATGCCTGTTTTCGTTCCCGAAACTTTAATAATGCCTCCTATGCCGATGATCGGCGCGTACATAATAATACGGAGTATCATCACCGCTACCATCTGTACCTGCTGAATATCATTGGTGCTTCTGGTAATCAGAGAAGCCGTGGAAAACTGTTCGATCTCACTGTTGGAAAAGCTCACCACTTTCTTAAATACCCTGCTTCTGAGATCCATGCCAAGCTTTGCAGAAACTCTGGAAGCAATAAGACCGGCCAGCACGGATACCATCGTCATCAGTATCGTCATGGCAAGCATTTTCCCTCCGGTGCGCAGCATATATCTGTTCTGGTAATCTTCCATCTGATATCCCAGCGCCTTATACTCTTCCTGCACCATCAGTCTTGCCTTCTGGGAAATTATGGAGCCGCTCATATCTCCCATTTTCTCCCTGGCCTGCGCTTCTGCCTGTAAAATCTGCTCCGTTGTCGTCTGCCCGTTCTCTAACATTCCTCTCAGCGTGTCCATATCCATTCCTGTTTCCTCTGTCATGGACGACATCACTACCATAGGCATTCCCAGCATTTCTTCCAAAGCCTGCAGATCTTCTTTGTCTTGAAGCTTTAATTCATACGTTCCCTGCGCATCCTTTTTGTAAGAATCCTTCAGCTTCTCTGCGTCCTTTTCCAGCAGCAACAGGCAGAGATTTTCCATCGTCTCTTCAGACATTTTTTCCGGAACAGCATATTCAATGCCGCTCTGCTGGATGCCAATATCAACAATATCCGACATGTACTGGGGAAGCGATAAATCACAGTATGCCTGCACAATCAGTAACAGCAGAATTGCGAATACCGCCGCCTTGTGCTCACCCAGATATTTAAAAATCTTTCCCATTTTTACCTCCATTCTGCGCGTTCTTCAGGTTTCCTAATTCCCCTGTTCTGCTCCCTGCCACTTATGATTTTGCAATTTATCCTATTCCTTTTCCCAATTTTTGTCAATGTTCCAAATCTTAAACTTTCTAAAAATTCTATAAACTCACCGTTCCCGCCGTATTCTCAAGCACGGAAAAGGCGACGGCTTTTACCGCACCCGCACGGCCGCTAATAATTATGAAAATTTAAAAATTCTGCTGCTTCATCCACAGCTTCATCATCATTTTCTGAGGCAGGACTTTTGCAGCCAGATGGGCCGTCTTTACATACATCCCATAAACAGACGTATCTTTGTTCTTTTTTGCATCGCGCAGCGCTTTCGCGGCCACGTTCCCCGGCCTTGCCATTCCTGAAAAATTATTTACCGTTTGTCTGGCGCCGATAAACGCGCGCCGGTAAAAAGCAGTGCGCATCCAGCCGGGACAAACTGCCGTTACGCTTATCCCTTCATTTTTAAGCTCTTCATGCAGCGCTCTGGAATAATTTCTCACAAACGATTTCGCAGCGCTGTAAACGTTCAGATAAGGCAGAGGCTGGAAGGACGCCTGAGAAGAAAGATTCAGAATATGGCTTCCTCTTTTCATATATGGAACAGCCAGAAGCGTCACCGCCGCAACCGCACTGCAGTTAACGTCAATCATATTTACCGTTTGTTCTGCCGACAACTCCCGATAAGAACAAAATTTTGCATAACCTGCGCTATTAATAAGATACTTTATCTGCGGCTTTTTCTGTTTTATAATCTTTCCAAATTCCAAAATGGCGTCCAGATCTGACAAATCCACCGAAAATGTCTTTATTCGTTCTCCATATCTTTTTTGCAGACGGCTTAATTTCTCCTTATCTCTGGCAACGGCCCAGATTTCATGTATTTCTTTTTCTCTTAACAGCAATTTTACAAATTCTCTGCCAATCCCGCTGCTCGCGCCTGTGATAATCGCTATCTTTTTCATGCATAACCTCCTCAAATCAAGTCAAAATGCTTACATCCCAGATAGATCCCATCCTCCCAGAGCGGCGCCGTCACAAATTCCGCCGCTTCTTTCGCCTGCTGCATCCCATCTCCCAGAGCGGCTGAATGCGCCGTATATTCCAGCATATCCAGATCATTGGTACTGTCGCCAAAAGAATAGGTGTCTGCATGAGCAATCCCAAGCAGTTTACAGATTTCCCGGATCCCCGTAGCCTTATGGAATCCCCGCGGCACAATTTCCATAAAATTTCCGCCCCGGTGAATCACAGTATACTCCGGCTCTAACACACGCTCCAGTTCTTTTTGTTTTTCCGCGTCTTCCATGTAATTTACACAGAATTTACTGACTTCCAGACGCTCCTCATTTCCTGTCACACGAACCATTTTCTCTCCCATTTCCCTTTTCATCTGCTGCGGAAAAGAAGAGTCTTTGGGAAAACGTTCCGCATCCAGGTAGAGAACATGCCTGCCCTCCAAAATATATGCAGCGCCCAAACTCCGCAGAAAATGATTTACGCGCTGAATTTCTTCCAGGGGAATACGGTGATAAAACTTTACTTCTCCCTGAAATTCCCCATAAGTGCCGCAGCCTGCCAGAATTCCATCAAACCCCAGCGGCATTAAATCTTTTTCCGGAATAAAAACCCTGGTTCTTCCGCTGCTGATAAACAGGTAATGCCCCCGCTCTTTCATTTTTCGAAACGCTTCCCTTGTGCTCTGCGGAATCTGCTGTTTCTCATCCCAGATCGTTCCATCAATATCAAAAAAAACTGCTTTTCTCATATGCTTCCTCTCCATGTTTCAAAATATTTGCTTATTTTATCATATTTTTCACTGAAAATGCTATTTTTCAGATAAACAAAATTAAATTCTCTCTGTATACAAAAATCATCTACAGGAATCTGATACAAAATGTTTCTGCCAAGCTCCTGCGCTACCGCGGCTTCATATAAAAAGCTAATCCCGCAGTTCGCGGATACCAGTTTGCGGATCGCCCCCATATTAGATACTTCAATCCTGTTGCTGAACTTGTCTAACGACTGGTTATGAGTCTGCAGAAATTGTTCCAAAATCCCCCTGGTGCCGGAGCCTCTCTCCCTGACAATCAAACGGGCCTGAAATAATGCTTCCATTGAAATGTTTCCTCTTTTACAATGTTCCATAAAAAAATCTCTGCCGCAGATACCGATAAAATTTTCCCTGGAAATCAGACGGCAGGAATAGGCGCTTTTATCAAACCTTCCTTCCACTGCCGCAAACTCAATGTTCCCATCTTCCAGCATCTTTAGAAGGCTTTCCGTATTTTTTACCGTTACAGAAATATCCGTATCGGGAAAATCTAAAAGATATCTGCTCAGTACGGAAGGAATCACAAATTCCCCAATCGTCAAAGTTGCGCCGATAACCAGTTTTTCCTTTTTGTGCAGACTGTTTCGCAAAACTTCCCGGATATACAGCTCGTCGGCACACATAGCGGCGGCGAGACGTTCCAAAATCTTTCCCTGTTTCGTTAAACATACTTTCTTACCCTGCGTTTCCACCAGAGGCACCTGATACAACTCTTCCAGATATCGGATATGCTGGGTCACAGCAGGCTGCGTAATATGGAGATTGGCAGACGCCCGCGTATAGTTCAAGGTTCTGCACACCTCCAAAAATGTATAAATTCGGCTGTCAATCATAGAAACCCTCCTTTTTTTGCACCAGAGCGTGTTACCAGGCTGATCCGTATGGCGTCCGCATTAATTTTACTTCCATCATTATAATATATTTTTATTATTCTATAAAGAATTATAATTTTATTTTATATGAAAAAACTGGTAAAATGCAGTTCAGAAACGGACAACATATATCTCTTGTGATAAATATCTGTTATAATGGACATGATAGAGATAAGATTGCCAAAAAATTTTACAACCAGTTTTTATTTTATAAGGAGGTTCCCATGACAGACCACGCAGCAGAATTTCGCGGAGATTTAAAAGATTTTCATGAAATGACAGACAAATTTTATAAAAAAGAAATTAACGTAGCCCAGTACAAAGGGTTTTCGGGCAAATTCGGCAGCTATGCCCAGAGAGGCGGCAACGCAAACATGCTCCGCCTGCGCATGACAGGCGGCGAAATCAACAAAGAAAAGCTTCTTTTTATTGCTGAAAGCGTCGAAAAATATGATATTTCTCTCACCCATATCACCACATGTGAAACTTTGCAGCTCCATAACCTGTCGAAAGAGCAGGTCTTCGAGCTGATTGAAGAGGCGTTTCGCCATGAAATTATTACGATCGGAGGCGGCGGTGATTTTCCGCGAAATGTGATGTGTCCGCCTCTTTCCGGGGTTCAGCAGGGTGAATTTTTTGATGTGATGCCGTATACAAAAGAAGCTGCCGATTATCTGATGGGCTTTATCAATACCGTGAAGCTGCCCCGTAAATTAAAAGTCTGCTTCTCCAACAGCAACGAAAACGTTACTCACGCCACCTTCCGTGATCTTGGCTTTGCAGCGAAAGAAAACGGCCTGTTTGACGTGTACAGCGCCGGCGGCCTGGGACGCAGCCCGCGTATGGGAGCGCTGGTAGCTACTGACGTAAAACCTTCTCAAATCCTTTATTATATTAAGGCTATGGTGGATACATTTATTACCTATGGCAATTATGAAAACCGCGCCCAGGCCCGCACGCGTTTCATGCAGGAAACCCTGGGAACGGAAGGATATATTGAAGCTTACCAGGAAAAACTTTCCCAGGCGTTTGCAGAAGAACATCTGGAACTTCACATGGAAATCCCTGAAATCACGAAACAGGGAGACGGCAATGCGCTGGAGCACCCCAGAGCTATTCCGCAGAAACAGGCGGGACTCTATGCGGTCTCCTATCACCCGGTGGGCGGCAGTCCCCAGCCGCAGTTTTTCCGCAAACTGTACGATGCCATTTTGCCTATGGAAGAAGTACTGGTACGGCTCTCTCCGGATGAAGGAATGTATATTATCAACCTGACTGCTTCAGAAGCTGAAAAAATTCTTGCCATCACTGCTGACGGCGCCAATAATACTTTTGAATCCTCCGTTGCATGTATCGGAGCTTCTATTTGCCAGGTGGGCGCGAGGGATTCTCAGAGCCTTTTACATGCCTGTGTGGAAAGAACCCGCAAAGAACACTTTCCGGATGGAACGCTTCCAAAAATTCATATTTCGGGCTGCCCCTCTTCCTGCTCCGCGCATCAGATCGCGCCTTTGGGATTCCGGGGCGGTGTCAAACAGACGCCGGAAGGACCAAAACCTGCCTTCGCCGTTTTTGAGCAGGGCTGTGAAACTGCCGGCAAAGAAGCGTTTGGAGAAGATCTTGGGGTTATGCTGGAGTCTGAGATCCCGGAATTTTTAGCAGAACTTGGAAAAGAGATTGCGGCCAGCCGCCAGACTTATGAGCAGTTTATAGAAAAACACCGCGATAAATTTATGGAAATTGTTCAAAAATATACTGCCTGACACAATGAGACAAAATGGGCAAGCCCCTCATTGCTGAGGGGCTTGTATACTCTGGCGCGCTCACACGGTAACACCTGCTGTTCGCGCCGCCGCATATTTTTTCATTTTATTCTTTGCTGAGCGAGCGTTTTTCAGCTCATGCCGGACATACTTTAACGACCGTTTTTCTATTCATGCCAGACGTACTTTAAGAAGCCTTCTCAAACTTTCTCAGATGGCTGTGATAGAAGCTCTCACTGTTTACCGGCTTTCCATAATAATATCCCTGAATATAATCAGGCTCAAGTTTTTGAAGCTTCTGAAGCTCCTCTTCCGTTTCAATTCCCTCAAAACAAACCTTCATCCCTATACTGTGCGCCATAGTCACAATATGGCCAATCAGATTATAGTCAAAATCATTCACCACTGCCTTAGAGGTAAATCCCCGGTCCAGCTTCAACAGATTTACACGGAGATTCTGCAGATACGCCAGAGAAGAATAACCTGTGCCAAAATCATCCAATGCAATTTTAACCCGGTTTTCATTGAGTACATCCAAAAGACGCTGTACGGAATCGTCATAGGAGATCATGCCGCTCTCGGTAAACTCAAACAGCACCGTACTTGGCTCAATTCCCAGCTCCCCAATGGAAGCCATGATTCCGCTCACTACATCCGACTTGCAGATCTGAATAAAAGACAGATTGATATTAATCCGAAATTCAGGCATGAGCCGCTGCCATATGATACTCTGACGCATCGCCGTCTGATATACCCATTCTCCCACCGGAATAATCAGACCGCTTTCCTCCAAAATTGGAATAAATACTCCGGGCGAAAGCATACCATATTCCCTGGAGTAAAAACGAAGCAGCGCTTCCGCCCCCACAACTTCCCGGGTCGTTGAAGAAACAATCGGCTGATAATACACTTCAAAGCCCAGGAACCCATGATTCACTGCATAACGAAGCTTTTCCTGTATCTTAATGCCTTTTACATACTCCTCATAATCCTCTTCTGTAAAAATATACGAACAATTCTTTCCATTCTTCTTTGCCATACTCAGCGCAAACTCTGAATAGCCATGCAGTTTCTCAGAATCTGTTTTATCATAAGAAAAACCAACAATTCCGGCAGAAATCGTGTAAAAATTCCGATATCCCTGTACTTTTCTATGTTCCTCGATCAATATGCGGATGGTATGGTAATGTTCTCTTGCTTTCTGGATATTGTCCCCCTCCATCAAAAGCACAAATTCGTCGCCGTCCAGCTTATAACAGCGATCCTTCTCCCCTCTCACCAGTTCCATGCACTGGGCAATCATTTTTAAAACGGCATCTCCGGTTTCCATGCCGTACCGCTCGTTGATTTCCTTAAAATTATCGACTCCGATACGCAAAACAACGCCGTTCTTATAACTTTCATCCGCTTTTAATTTCTCAAAATCGAGCAATAACTGCCGTTCTGCAAATAAGCCGGTTACATTATCTGCTTTTCGCTTGCTTCCGATCTCACTGATTCTTCCAATCAGAATCTTTGTCTTCTGTTCCTGCGTTCTGTCCTGAATCACTACCCCTCGGCAGCTAATCCACACAATCTTATATTCCCGGTCTACCCAGCGGTATTCCATATTGTGTTCCTGGCTCATCCCGCTCTTTAATTTTTCCAAATCGGCTGACAGTTCCGGCATATCTTCCGGATAAACTACTTTTTCCAATATTGTACCGGCATGAAAAAAATGGTTGCCTGGCAAGTCAAATTTCTCCAGAATCTTTTCCGAAATAATATATTCATCCTTATCCAAATCAAACAAGAACAAATAATCATCTGTACATCTTGCAAACACTCCCATAATCACTTCAAATTCATCCCGGCCCACCAGATTGATGGATGTTGTCTTTCCCATAAATGTTCTCCTGGTTCTATCTCGTCCAAATAACGGCTTTCATTTTTACTATTCAAAACCATTGTACCACTTTTTTTTATTTTTTCAACATAACACACAATCTTTTTGTCATTTTTATGCTTCTTCCGTTATTCTGACCATTATTTTTTTCTCTCCACAGCGTTCCATCGTTATTCTGTTTTCCAAATAATCTTTTGACTATTTATGATGTCCTTCACTGTGGTGACTGCCGTGATCTGGCAGATCGTCAGTTTTGCATCCATCTTCCTGCGTTTCTTTTTCTGTACCCTGGCAGCCTCCTTTCTCCTGTGCATGTTCTTTCAGCATTCCATGAATTTCTCCCATGCTCATATGCCTGCATTCTTCCACTGTCACCGTGTTGTCATACTGAGATAACTGCAGATACGCATAATATTTTCCCACAGAAAGTCCATGATCATGTGCCTGAGCGGCGGTTTCCAGATCCGTTCCCAGACTGTGGGTACTTTGCCTAATATGTCCCTGACAATGAGAAACCCCCGCCTCAATTTCATTTTCTCTGTCTCCGTCTGCCGCTACGGTAAAGACAATTTCCCCCTGCTGCGTCAGATAACGTTTCATCGCCTCACTATCCACAACCGCGTCAATAGCTTCTATATATTTCTTTCCTTTCAAAGACAATCCTTTTAAAATCTCTTCCCCTTCCGGATTATACGCCTTTGCAGACACCACTCTGTCGAAACGGTTCAAAGCAAGTTCTACGGAAGGGTTCACATCAATACTTACATAAGATACCGGCATCTGCATCCACCAAAAACTTCCGCTTCCCACCGCCAAAAACAACATGACGCAAACTGCTGCAAGCGTCTTTTGTATCCTTCTATGATGAAGTACCTTATTTTCTCTCCCTCTTTTTTGAGATAAAAGCTCTTTCGTGGTTTCTTTCAGACCGGAATCTGCCTTAATAATGTTAAATGCATCGCGTATTTTATTTTCCAATCCAATCACCTCCCAGCTTCTCTCTCAGTATTCTCCTTCCTCTGGAAAGCAGAGAATATACAGTATTTTCTTTTTTTCCAAGTATTTTGCCTATCTCAGCGGCTGTATACCCCTCATAATAATGAAGATAAATCACATCTTTATATTTTCCCGGAAGAGACAGCACTGCTTCTAATACTTCTCTGTAATCTTCTTCTCCCTCTGCCTCCATTTCATTGAGCGCTTCCAAAGACACAATATTTTTTCTGAAAAAGCTTTTCAGATAATCTTTGCAGGCATTGATTGCTACCCGCAGCAGCCACGCCTTTTCATGCTCACTGTCCCCAAATGTTTCTTCCGACAGCATGTATTTCAAAAAAACATTCTGAAACACATCTTCTGTATCTGTCCGGTTTTTCAGATGATAGAAACAGACACGCTGTACCATATCTGCATATTCCTCTACTGCCCGGTTTACTTCTGTTTCACTGCGCATATATGCGCCACCTCCTCCTGGCAATATTATACAGCAGAACCTGCCAGATGTCATTTAAAAAGAAATCCTGTTTTGCTGCGCCGCAGTGCGATCATTGTTTTTTCTATATATAGGGAATCCGAAGGAATTTCCTATAATAGAAAAAGCAGCGGCTTTCGCCGCTGCCTGTGCAAAATTCCCTTTGCGTCAATGATGCCTTCCGCCATGATGACCGCTCTCTGAATGGTGTCTTCCATACCCGCTTCCCTGTGACGGGGTAGAAACCGCAGCGCTGCCGGAAGCGCCTGTGCTGTAATCATAGGAATGATGATTCCCAAGATCACAGATTCCATCCTGATTGTCATCTACAAACGGACATAAGTCTGTATGATTCTCATCCACATAAGGGCATGTGCCTGAATGGTGTCCATCCACATAATTACATCCATACCCCTGACCCACTGTCTCTGTGTTTTGCTGAGCCACAGCAGGTTCCGCATAAATCTGGGCTGTCTCTGCAGAAGCCTGTGCTGCTTCGGGCTGTACATTGCTTTCTACTGCATTTTTAATCTGGACAGACAAACTGTTTGCCGGAAGTACTACTGCTCCCATAGCAATTGTCAATCCCCCGATCATTCCAAACATGATTGATTTCGTCATTTTATTTATTTCCTCCTTATTAACTGCCATTATGATCTGTTTCATTAATAATACGATTAGAAAAGGAAAATCCTTGCAAAATCTGTAATAAATTTATGAAATATATGTTTCTTTGTCTCTGGCTTCACTTTTACAGAGATCTGCAAACTATTTTACAGTTCCTTTTACGGTCTTATATATTCCGTTTTGGGCATAAACATATGCAATGCAAGTGGGGATTACAGGGTGGATTCCACTCTGCAGCCGCTTATTTTTTCTTTCTATCATTTTCTCAGAAACTGATAACAGCGGATATAGTACATTTTAATGCAAAACCCACAACTTCCAGACAGAAAACAGATCTTTATATGGCAAAAATAACAAATTATTATGATTTGAATAAATGTTTTTGTTTTGATATAATACAATAGAAATTTAATACATCAGAGAAGCAATACAGAAAGGGGAATTGAGATGATCCACATTGCGCTTTGCGAAGACAACAGGGAAGATTTGGATAATTTGCGCAGTATGCTTTATCACACAAAAATTTCCAGTGATATTACCGGATATACCAGCGCTGAAACTATGCTCTTTGATATGGAAACCGGGCAGAAACAATTTGATCTGTTTTTTTTGGACATTTATCTGCCCGGACTAAACGGCGTGGAGGCCGCACATCGTATCCGCAGGACAGACGAAAACTCACTCCTGGTCTTCCTGACGTCAAGCGAGGATTTTTACAGAGAAGCTTTTGACCTCTATGCATTTCATTATCTGCTAAAACCTATAGAACAAATGGAACTTGCGGAAGTGATGCAAAAAGCTGCCAAGAGGATTAACCGCCCGGAAGAAATGCTCCAGATTTCTTTCCGCAGACAAAATATACTGCTGAAACAAATGGAGATTATGTACATAAGCAGCTACAGCCATGTCCTTCACTTTCATATGAAAGACGGTCAGAAATACACCTCTTACGAAAAGCTTGACACATTAGAAACACGACTTATACCTGAACAGTTCGTCCGCTGCCATAAAAGCTTTATTGTGAACCTTTTCTATGTAGACAAAATGACGCCAGAAGGATTTTATATGGGCGATACTTTGGTTTCCATTTCGCGTTCTTATGCAAAGCGTGCCAGGGAACATTATCACAATCGTCTGTTTCATGTTTTTCAAAATAATTAAGAAATGAGGCATTACATTTTTTTCAGTCTGGATGTTGCGATTCCAGTGAATTAAAATAAAATTTCTATAAAATAAAAAGGGTCCCTGATACTGATTGCTGCTATTTACAGTATCGGGAAACCCATTATTTTACATTCTGTCAATATTTATCAAACGGATTCTTATACTCCGCTACAACGCCAAGCTGCTCTTCAATGCGCAGAAGCTGATTGTACTTCGCGGTGCGTTCCCCACGGCAGGGAGCGCCTGTCTTAATCTGTCCGGCATTAACCGCTACCGCAAGATCAGCAATAAAAGTGTCTTCCGTCTCTCCGGAACGATGAGAGATTACCGCGCGGTAAGCGTTTTTATGCGCTGTCTCAATGGCCTCCATTGCCTCCGTAAGCGTACCGATCTGATTTACTTTAATCAAAATGGCATTTGCAGTCCGCAGCTTAATCCCTGCGTCCAGACGTTTGGTATTCGTGACAAACAAGTCGTCGCCTACAAGCTGGATGCGCTCTCCAAGCTGCCCGGTCATGGCCTGCCATCCGTCCCAGTCTTCTTCATCCAGACCATCCTCAATCGAGATAATGGGATATTTTTCGATAAGTTCCCTGTAATAATCAATCATTTCATTCGTATCCCGGACAACCTTTTCTCCTTTGATTCTGGACTCTCCCGGAAAATGATACATACCTGTCTTTTCGTCATACAGCTCGCTTGCCGCCGCATCCAGCGCGATCTTAAAATCTTCACCCGGCGCATAACCTGAGGCTTTTACCGCCTCCATAATCAAATCCAGTACCGCCGCAGCGTCCGGAAGATCCGGAGCAAAGCCGCCCTCATCTCCAACGGCTGTGGATAACCCTTCTTTTTCGCAGATTTTTTTGAGATTATGATATACTTCCGCACACATGCGCAGCGCCTCCTGAAACTCTTTTGCGCCCACCGGCATAATCATAAATTCCTGAAAATCCACGGTATTATCTGCATGACGCCCGCCGTTTAAAATATTCATCATTGGCACCGGCATCCGCTTGGCGTTCGTTCCTCCCAGATACTGATACAACGGAAGCTCCATAGCTTTGGCCGCAGCCCTTGCCGCGGCAAGCGAAACGCTGAGCATGGCGTTGGCGCCCAGATTGATCTTGTCGTCAGTTCCATCCTCTGCAATCAGGCAGCGGTCAATTTCCACCTGGTTTAAGGCATTCTTGCCAATAAGGACTTTGGCGATTTTATCATTCACATGTTTCACGGCATTCTGAACGCCCAGACCAAAATATCTTGGTTCACCGTCCCTTAATTCTACCGCTTCAAACTGTCCGGTCGAAGCGCCGGAAGGCACCGCGGCGCGCCCGGTAGTCTTCTTGCCGTTACTGGTGGTTTCCACCGTTACGTCCGCTTCCACAGTAGGATTCCCCCTGGAATCCAAAATTTCCCTCGCATGGACTTCTGTAATCTTCAAACACAAACTCATAACAAACTCCTTTCGCACATTAGCACAAGTTTCCTGTTTAAAGTATTTACAGAAATCTGGCAATTATACGCTATATCGTATAATCCTGGATTTTCTCCGGATGTTCCATATAATACCGGTAAGGCACGTCCGGATCAAAAAATGTATGTTCATGAGTGGAGCCGTTCTGAACATAATTTTGATAATTCCCATAATGAATTTTTAAAATTTCATCATATCCTACAGGCACAGGAATTTTCGTATATTCAAACGGCATATAAATAACTTCCGAATACCATTCTCTCCTGCGGCTGCTGGATCTTTTACATATTTCGCTGACAATAAAATTCACTCTTTCAGACGTTCCAAAATGTGAAAGGTTTAAAATCTCAAACTGGCGGAACCTTTCTCTTACCGGTAAATTCAGCAAATCCATCAGTATATCGGAACCAACCTGAAATTGCACGCCTCCGGACAGATAACGGCGCATATTTTCTGAATTTACGACAGTTTGCCAGACATCCTGCTGCACGCCCAGAATATTGGCGCTGAAATTTTTCCCATCGGGCGCGTCGTCAAAAGGTTTTATGTCCAAAAAGATCCCCTGGTGAAAGTCAGGACTCATATCCGTAAATTCAATACCTGTCGTGCGGTCATCCCGAAGCTTGGAAAATCCCCAGACAATCAGATCTGTATATGTATTCTGGAAAAAGTAAGGCTCTGTAAATTCCACCGGCGCAATTTCCTGAAGCTTCATATAATCATCGCGAAACATCATAAGATCAATATCGTCATCCCATGGGACAAAACCCTGATGCCGTACAGCCCCCAGAAGAGATCCATACTCAGCAAAATAAGTAAGATGATATTTTCTGCATACTTCATCAAATTTTTCTAAAAGCCCCAGCTCCGTCCGCCAGATTTTTTTGCGTTTTTCCGTCACCAGAAAACCACACCGCGTTTCTTCTTTCAAAAACGACGCGTCAACTCCCATAACGGCATACCCTCCATTTTCATTTTTTTATTATTACTCCGAAGGTTAAAAGTGTTGCTGTTTTACACATTGATCTCCGCTGTCAATCCAAGAAGTTCTTTATTCTTCTCCAGAACTGGATTTACTGACTGTTCCAGGAACTTTTCCACCTGGAAAGGCGCCCGTCCCACATATTTGGAAGGTTCCATGGAACGTTCCAGTTCTTCCAGCGTCAGATTAAACGCCGGATCCGCCGCTATCAGCTCCAGCAGATTATTGTCTTTGCCTTCCACCTTGACATTTCTGCCTGCTTCCATGGAAAGCTGACGGATCTTTTCATGCATTTCCTGGCGGTTTCCGCCGTTTTTGACTGCGTCCATCATAATATTCTCTGTAGCCATGAACGGCAGCTCCGCCAGCATATGCTTGCGGATAACTTTATCATAGACTACCAAACCGTCCACCACGTTCAGACATAAATCCAGTATGCCGTCCACCGCCAGAAAACCTTCCGGAACAGATAAACGTTTATTTGCCGAATCATCCAATGTTCTCTCAAACCATTGAGTAGCGGAAGTAATGGCCGGATTTAAAGCGTCCGCCAGCACATAGCGCGCCAGAGAAGCAATTCTTTCACTTCTCATTGGATTGCGTTTGTACGCCATAGCGGAGGAACCAATCTGGTTCTTTTCAAAAGGTTCTTCCACTTCCTTTAAATGCTGCAGCAGGCGGATATCATTCGACATTTTATGAGCGCTTGCGGCAATTCCCGCCAGAATATTTATCACTCTGGTATCTACCTTTCTGGAATAGGTCTGTCCGGAAACGGCATAACATTCTTCAAATCCCATTTTTTTCGCAATCATAGGATCAATCTTATCAATGGTTTCCTGATCGCCTGCAAACAATTCCTGGAAGCTCGCCTGAGTTCCTGTGGTTCCTTTGGAGCCAAGCAGCTTTAAACTTCCCAGTACATATTCCAGATCTTCCAGATCCATCAAAAATTCCTGAAGCCACAGCGTGGCGCGCTTTCCTACCGTAGTGGGCTGCGCCGGCTGAAAATGAGTAAACGCAAGCGTTGGAAGTTCTTTATACGTGTCTGCGAATTTCGCAAGCTCTGCAATCACATTGATCAGTTTTTTGCGCACCAGTTTTAACGCCTCGTACATTACAATAATATCCGTGTTATCTCCCACATAGCAGGAGGTTGCTCCAAGATGGATAATGCCTGCCGCTTTGGGGCACTGCTGCCCATAAGCATAGACATGGCTCATTACGTCATGGCGCACCAGTTTTTCTCTCTCTTTTGCCACTTCATAGTTGATATCGTTCACATGGCTTTTTAATTCGTCAATCTGCTCCTGGGTAATCACAGGCTTTCCATTTTCACTCAGCCCAAGCTCCATTTCTGTCTCAGCAAGGGCAATCCACAATTTTCTCCAGGTACAGAATTTCATATCCGGTGAAAAAATATACTGCATCTCCTTGCTGGCATATCGTTCTGACAAGGGGCTGTTGTATCGATCTGTTGACATAATCTTTCTCCTTTTCTTATCTCTCATAGTTTCCCCTGATATCTTTCGTGGGAGGATCCACAGGATAATTTCCAGTAAAACACCCCTTACAGATGGAACGTCCTTCTGCCATTTCCATAAGCCGTTCGATCTTAAGATATCCCAAACTGTCCGCCCCTATGATTTCCCGTATCTCTTCCAAACTGCGATTATAAGCGATCAGCTGCTCCCGTTTGGGGATATCAGTTCCAAAATAACAGGGATGCAGAAACGGTGGTGAGGAAATCCTCACATGAACTTCCCGTGCGCCCGCATCCCGCAGCATCTGCACAATACGATCTGAGGTAGTTCCTCTGACAATAGAATCATCTATCATGATAATTCTTTTTCCCTTTACAGCTTCTTTGAGTACATTCAGCTTCACCCGCACACTGGATTCCCGGCTGCTCTGACCAGGCTTGATGAATGTCCGTCCTACATAACCGTTTTTGACAAATGCCGTTCCATAGGGGATCTTTGATTGCAGAGAATATCCCAGCGCCGCCGCATTACCGGACTCCGGCACTCCCACTACCAAGTCTGCGTCTATTGGAGAATCCAGGGCAAGAAAACGCCCCGCCCGAATGCGGGAAGCATATACGCTCACTCCGTCAATATGGCTGTCCGGCCGTGCAAAATAGATATATTCAAAAACACACCTGGCTTCTTTTTCTGTGGACAGACACAAACTGGTATCCGACCCGATTCCCTCCGACGTGATGGATACCACCTCTCCAGGCAGAATATCCCGCACAAATTCAGCCCCAACCGTTTCCAATGCGCAAGTCTCAGAAGCAATTATATAAGCATTGTCTCTTTTCCCGATACAAAGAGGCTTAAAACCAAAGGGATCTCTGGCTCCCACCAGCTTCCTGGGACTAGCTACCACCAGGGAAAACGCTCCTTTCAGCTTTTCTGCGGCACGCCTTACCGCCTCTTCTACTGTTTTACTTACCAGACGCTCTCTAGCAATGTGATAGGCAATCACTTCTGAATCAATGGTGGTCTGAAAAATTGCTCCTGTATATTCCAGTTCCTTACGCAATTCATTGGCATTAATCAGATTTCCATTATGCGCTAACGCAAGCGTCCCTTTTACATAATTCAGGACAAGAGGCTGTGCATTTTCCCGGGTGGATGCTCCAGCGGTAGAATAACGCACATGCCCTACGCCGATATCTCCCTGCATCTTCTCTAAATCATCCTGCGTAAATACTTCATTTACCAGTCCCATACCCTTAAAAACAGTAACATTTTTCGGAGGGCCGCTGGTCTTGCTGACTGCAATGCCGCAGCTCTCCTGTCCCCGATGCTGCAGGGCAAACAGTCCATAATAAATAGTGGACGCCACGTCATTTCCGTTAAAATCATACATACCAAAGACGCCGCATTCTTCACGCAGCTTGTCCGTCTCTGTATGTTCTTGCACTTTGCTGCTGTCCATACCGTTCTCCAGTCAATTAAATAAACTTCTCTCCTGTTAAAAGCTCATATGCTTCTTTGTATTTATCTACTGTCTTCGTTACAATCTCTTCTGGAAGAAGATAATCACTGTCAGGATTCTTCTTTAACCAGTCTCTTACAAACTGCTTATCAAAAGACGGCTGTGATTTCCCACAAACATATCCTTTCACCGGCCAGAATCTGGAACTGTCCGGCGTCAGCATCTCATCCCCCAGAACCACAGTTCCGTTTTCATCCAGTCCAAACTCAAATTTGGTGTCCGCAATGATAATTCCTTTGCCGCGGGCGTACTCTGCACATTTCTTATATAATTGAATGGTACGGTCTTTAATGGTTTCCGCATATTGCGCGCCTTTGCCTGGATATTGCCGTTCAAGAATCTCCACCGTATCTTCAAAGGTAATGTGTTCATCATGCAGTCCCAGTTCCGCCTTAGTAGTGGGCGTATAAATCGGCTCCGGCAGCTGCTCCGATTCCTGCAGTCCTTCCGGCAGCTTAATTCCGCAGACTGTTCCATTTTTCTGATAGCTCTCCCAGCCCGTACCAGTAATATAACCGCGCACAATGCACTCTATGGGCAGCATGTTCAGTTTCTTACATTTCATACTCTTTCCTTCAAAATTATCATTGCGGAAAAATTCCGGCATATCTGCCACATTGGTAGAAATCATATGGTTGGGCACAATATCCCTGGTAAAATGAAACCAAAATTCAGACATCTGTGTCAAAATCGCTCCCTTCTGTGTGATTTTATTCTTTAAAATCACGTCAAAAGCGGAAATTCTGTCTGTCGCCACGATAATCATACTGTCTCCAGTGTCATAGACTTCCCGTACTTTTCCTTCTTTTACCGGTTTAAATTCCTGCATACTCATGAATGTCCTCCATTTCTCACATACCTTATTTCATTTTTTATCCGGCTTAATTATAATACAGTCCCTTTTTATCCGTCAATGAAATTCGGCATATTAATTTTTATTCTACCGGAAAGACGCTTTCACATGACAAGGTCCTTCCTGCAGAATAAGAAAAAGCAGATATATCATTATCTGCTTTTATCTTATCTGCCCAAAGCCCGAAAAGCCTTTTCGCAATATATCAATTTTTCAGCTCTCTGTTTAACGTTTTACAAGCAGGGATTTTCCTGTCATCTCCTCCGGCTGCTCCATACCCATAATTTCAATCAGGGTGGGCGCGATATCTGCCAGACAGCCTCCCTCCCGCAATGTATAACTGTCGTCATAATTAATCAGAATAAACGGAACCGGATTGATGGTATGCGCCGTAAAACTCTCGCCTGTCTGATAGTCAATCAGCTGCTCTGCATTTCCGTGGTCTGCGCAGAGGAACATCGTTCCATCGACTTCCTTCAATGCCGCAACCGCTTTTCCCACGCAGGCGTCTACTGCTTCCACTGCTGAAATTGCCGCCGCTTCCACTCCGGTATGCCCAACCATATCCGGATTTGCAAAATTAATAATAATCACATCAAATTTATCAGATTTGATGGCTTCTACCAGTTTGTCACAAACCTCATACGCGCTCATTTCCGGTTTCAGGTCATATGTTGCCACCTTGGGAGAATTTACCAGTATACGTTCCTCATCCTTGTTCGGTTCCTCCACGCCGCCGTTAAAGAAGAACGTAACATGCGCATATTTCTCTGTCTCGGCAATTCTGGCCTGCGTCTTGCCATGCTCCGCCAAAAACTGTCCGAACGTATTTTTCAGCTCCACCTTATGGAACGCGATGATTTTATTGGGGATGGTTACGTCATACTCTGTAAAGCATACGTAAGTTACATCTTTTCTGACCCCTCTGTCAAAGCCGTCAAATTCCTCCATGCAGAAGGTTCTGGTGATCTCTCTTGCGCGGTCCGGACGGAAATTAAAGAAAATCACCGTATCTTTGTCATTTACGGTTCCCACTGGTCTGCCGTCTCTTTCCACAACTGTAGGCACCACAAACTCGTCTGTAATATCCTCCGCATAAGAAGCGGCTACCGCCTCCACTGCATTCGCCGTGCGGTTTCCTTCTCCCTCGGCAATAGCGCGATAAGCCTTCTCCACACGGTCCCAGCGGTTGTCCCTGTCCATGGCATAATAACGTCCGGAAACGGTAGCAATTTCGCCTACGCCAATTTCCTTCATCTTGCTCTCCAGCGCTTCCATAAAGCCTTTCCCGGAAGTAGGCGCCGTATCGCGTCCGTCCAAAAAGCAGTGTACATAAACTTTCTCAATTCCTTCTCTTCTTGCCAGTTCCAAAAGTCCGTATACATGCGTATTATGGCTGTGTACGCCTCCGTCTGACAAAAGGCCGTACAGATGCAGGGCAGAATTGTTGTCCTTGACGTTTTTCATTCCTGCAAGCAGCGCTTCATTTCTGAAAAATTCACCGTCTTCTATTTCCTTGGTAATTCTTGTCAGTTCCTGATACACAATTCTCCCGGCGCCCATATTCAAATGACCTACCTCAGAATTGCCCATCTGCCCGTCCGGAAGCCCAACCGCAAGCCCGCTGGCATTGCCTCTGACAAAAGGACAGTCCTTCATCAGTCCGTCAATATTCGGGGTATTTGCCTGATATACTGCATTGGCTTCATGTTTCTCATTTAAACCAAATCCATCCAGGATCATTAATACCGTAGGTTTTTTACTCATAATATCCTCCTTATTGTCCTGTTTTTGTCTATATTTATCAATCGTTTTTATTTTATCACGCAAAGCGCAAAAAAACAACTCTCTATGGAACTAATTCTGTCACCAAACCATCATTGTCCACCAAAACCCCCGGTGCAGAAATCCGCTGCATGTACTTAAGTATCCTTTGTTTTTCCTGCGGCTCCTCTGCAAGGGAGGTAAAACAGTTCTTCTGTACGCAGGGCAGAAACCGAAATTCTATTTCGCCGCTCTCTGTATGGATCACTACCTGGGACAATCCGGTATCTATGGCTTTGTTGTTAAACCAGAAATTTCCCAGACTGTAAATCACAGGCTTACCTTTATAATAATCAAATCCCTGCAGACAGTGTGTATGCCCGCCTATGATTACATCGGCTCCCGCGTCAATAAAGGCATGTCCCAGTTCCACCTGCCCCTGCTCATAATGCCCGGTGTGTTCCGTCCCCCAGTGTACAAAAGCAATCACATAATCACTCTGTGATTTCGCCTGCCTGATTACAGACACAAACTTATCCGGATTCAGGGTTTTCAGCACTCCCGCCCGTTCCTCTGTGGCCTCTCTGGTATAATTCAAAGAACGTTCAATCTGGGTGGCAGATACAATGGCGATTTTTCTGCCGTTTGCTATAAAATATACCGGCTTCATCGCTTCCTGAAGATTTCTTCCCGCTCCCACATAAGGAATCTGCGCCTTCTCAACGGTGTCTATGGTGTCCAAAAGCGCTTTCTCGCCATAATCATAGACGTGATTATTGGCCAGAGAAACAAGATCAGCCCCGATCTCAGTTATTACACTGACCCGTTTGGGATTTGCCCGAAAGGTGTATGCCTTTCCGGAAAGAGGCCTGCCCCGGGTACTGAATGTAAACTCATTATTTATCATTAAAATGTCTGCCGACTGCATTTCCTGCCACAAAGCGTCTGAAAAACAATCTCTGATACCGCCGGGCTGTCTGTCCAGATAATCTGTGGTACTCCATCCTTCCGAGAGATTGATATCGCCTGTAAAATCCAGAATAATCTGATCTTCTCTGGCACAGGTCTTATCATATACCTTTTCCAGATAATGATCCATATTTTTAAGCGTGCGGCAATATTCGACCCACAGGACATGAAGGGATTTTCCGGTAATCTCATACCAGCTCTCCATATTCTCCATATTCTGCTCTGCTGACTGACACAGAAAATACAGGGTTTCCACGCCGTATAGTTTGGATAGCCACTTAAGAAATGATTTGTCGATCTTATAGCCGCCCTTCAGGCCGTTTCCGGCGCGCGCCAGTATTTTCTGCATTGCCTGCTCTTTAGCGCCCTTCATAATATTCTTTTGCAGCACACGCCCGCTCTGCCGCTGTTTTTTGTCAAGCGCTGACATACCTGCCGCAGGCGCCGTATCTGTCCTGCCGGTCAAACATCCTTTTTGTACTGAATGCTCCTCTTTTACATAACTGGCTGCGGCGAGCAGCGCGCAAAGAAACAGCACAAACAAACAGCGCAGTATTTTATCAAGATTTCTCATCTGTATTCCTTACTTCCCGTTTATATTAACGTTTGACAACCTTTTTCAGCGCCTGTGACACAGCGCTTCCCGCCACAAAGCACACTGCAGCCTCCACCAGGCCGTTGACACCCACAAACAGCAAAATAAACACCAGTGGATTACTGGCGCCCAAACCGGCGGCAATCCCCTGTATATATTCGCTCTGGTAAAAAAACAGTGTCAATGTTCCCATAAAAAACAGTGTATTCAACAATGGACAGCAGAGATTGGCAAGCGTCAGCGCTCTCTTTTTCAGCGGACCGCATTTCAGAAATACCTGATAAAGGAAGCCCGTCAGCCAGCCCATCAAAATCCTGGTGGGAACACAGACAAGAAACGTAAATACCGGATTAATACTCAAAAGCACCGATCCAAAATAACTCATGCCAAAGCACTGTATAAAACTGGTAACGCCAAAAATTCCTCCCAGAACTGCTCCGGCAGCGGATCCCAATGTCACTGCTCCTACTGCCACCGGCACCACAATCAGAGTAATCTCCAGCCCTAATGTGCGGATATAGCCCACAGGCGTAAATGCCAGAATTAAAATAATTGCAATTAACAGCGCCAGTTCCACCAGGCAGGCAGTGTTTATTTTTTGTTTCGTATTCACTGAAATTCCTCTCTTTCTGTTCACGAATTATTTCTACTTTCCGCGTAAATCATACACTATTTGCTGAAAAATAGCAAGTCCGCCTCAATTCCCCGGATCCCTTATAAGAGAAAAAACGCCTTTCTGCATATGCAGCAGAAAGGCGCTTATCTATATGAAATTAATTACTCAGCCAACTCAGCCTTTAAAGCTTCTGTCAGAGCAGGAACAATCTTGTTCAGATCTCCTACAATACCATAATCAGCTACGTCAAAGATTGGAGCGTCTTCATCTTTATTGACAGCGATAATGATATCAGCTTCTTCCATACCAGCCACATGCTGGATTGCTCCGGAAATACCGATTGCAAAGTATACATTGGGACGAACCGTCTTACCAGTCTGTCCTACCTGCAAGTCTACCGGCAGCCAGCCATTTTCCACTACCGCACGGGAGCAGCTTACGGTTCCGCCGATTACTGCTGCAAGATCCTTTAACATCTGGAAATTCTCAGCGCTTCCAACGCCACGTCCGCCAGATACCAGAATCTTAGCTTCCATAATATCTTCTGTCTCTTTCACAGATTTGATAATATTGAGAATTTCTACATACTTGCTGTCCGGAGTAAAGCCAGGATTGTACTCTTCCACAACAGCCTTAGCGCCCTTGATTGGATCAATCTTCTGCATAACTCCGGGACGTACCGTTGCCATCTGCGGACGGTTATCCGGACATGCAATCGTTGCAATGGTATTGCCGCCGAATGCAGGACGTGTCATTAAAAGCTGATTATGCTTCTGTTCATCTTCCTTGCCCGGTACTGGATTCAATGGGAAATCACCGATCTCCAATACGGTACAGTCCGCTGTCAGACCAGTTTTCACTCTTGCAGAAACACGGGGACCCAGGTCACGTCCGATTGCTGTAGCGCCTACCAGCATAATCTCCGGTTTGTACTGATTGATCACAGAAGAGAGCGCATGTGTATAAGGCTCTGTTCTGTACTCTTTTAATTCCGGATCGTCTACAACGATAACTTTGTCAGCGCCATACTCTGCCAACTGATCTGCCAGATCTTTCACGCCAGAACCAATCAGTACCGCTGTTACATCTGTATCCAAATCTTTTGCCAAATCCTTTGCTTTGCCAAGTAATTCAAAAGCAATTCCGCTTAATACATTGTCTACCTGCTGTGCAAAGACATATACTCCTTTATATGCTTCTAAACCCATTATTTTCACCACTTTCCTTATTTTTACGGATGTCTGCAATTTATTAGATTACATGCTTCTCTTTCAATTTTCCTACAATATAGCTGACTGCATCTTCTGCTGTATCAGGAACAACCTTTTCTCCGGCACCTTTCTTAACCTTATCAGATGCCTTTGCAATCTTGGTAGGTGATCCCTTTAAGCCCAGGTCAGAGTCGTCTACATCTTTCAGATCTGCTCTGCCCCATACAGTCACTTCTTTGTCATACGCATCGAAGATTCCGCCTGGTGTCATATAACGCGGCTCATTTAACTCAGAAAGAGCAGTGATCAGGCAAGGCATTTTTGCCTTTAATTCATGATATCTGTCCTCGTACTGACGCTGAACAACTACATAATCTCCGTCAATCTTAATCTCCTGTGCATAGGAAATAACAGGGATATCCAGATGTTCCGAAATCTGAGGTCCAACCTGTGCAGTATCGCCGTCAATAGCCTGACGTCCGGTGATAATCAAATCATATTCCAGATTGCGGATTGCACCTGCAATTGTGGTGGAAGTAGCCCATGTATCAGCTCCGCCCAATACTCTGTCTGTCACAAGAATACCCTTGTCTGCTCCCATTGCCATAGCCTCACGAAGTACCTCGTCTGCTTTGGGAAGTCCCATAGTGAGCACAGTCACTTCTGCGCCATACTGTTCTTTTAATCTCAGTGCTGCTTCCAGACCTGCTTTATCGTCCGGATTCATAATCGTAAGCATTGCACCTCTGTCCAGAGTACCGTCTGGATTGAATTTTACTCCGCCTTTGGTATCTGGTACCTGCTTTATACATACAACGATTTTCACGGTAATTCACTCCTTATAATTTATTTTTTTATGCAGATTGAACGCAAGATGCCATACATCTTTTGTGCGCGCTGCGCTCTCAAATCTCAGAGATACCGATTCTGCTCAAGCAAAACACAACGGCATACGGATCTCTTCCATTCTCAATCCACTGAATCGCAACTATTTCAGCAATGCGCCGGAAATAACCATACGCTGAACCTCAGAGGTACCTTCATAGATCTCTGTAATCTTAGCGTCGCGCATCATACGCTCTACGTCGTACTCACGGATATATCCGTATCCACCGAATAACTGAACGCACTTGGTGGTTACTTCCATAGCAACCTCTGCTGCAAATAATTTTGCTTTTGCTGCCTCTACGGAGTAAACCTTCTGTGTAGCTTTTGCCATAGCTGCCTTATATACCAGCATCTGAGCTGCTTCGATCTTAGCCGCCATATCTGCAAGCTGGAACTGTGTATTCTGCTGAGCGGCGATGGAGCGTCCGAACTGTTTTCTCTCCTTGGTATAAGCAACGGTTGCATCCAGCGCGCCCTCTGCAATACCCAGCGCCTGAGCTGCAATACCAATACGTCCGCCGTCCAGAGTATGCATGGCAATCGGGAATCCCTTACCCTGCGGTCCTAAGATATTGTCTTTAGGAATTCTGCAGTCCTCAAAAATCAATTCATATGTAGCAGATCCGCGGATACCCATTTTCTTTTCCTTGGTTCCAAAGGAGAAGCCGGGAGTATCTTTTTCTACGATAAATGCAGAGAAGGATTTTTTCTTTCTTCCTCTTGCGTCCACCTTCACATCCGTAACCGCAATTACAATGTAAATGTCTGCCTCTTTACCATTGGTGATAAAGCACTTGGAGCCATTCAGAATCCATTCTTCACCGTCTAAAACAGCTTTGGTCTGGCATCCCTGTGCATCCGTACCTGCTCCGGGTTCTGTCAGTGCGAAAGCGCCCAGTTTCTCTCCCCTGGCAAGAGGAGCCAGATATTTCTGTTTCTGCTCTTCCGTACCATAAGTCATAATCGGATCACAGCACAGAGAAGTATGTGCGGAAACAATAACGCCTGTGGTACCGCATACCTTAGACAATTCTTCCACACACATAATATAGGTCAGAGGATCGCAGCCCTGTCCGCCGTATTCCTTGGGAATCGGAATACCCATGAATCCTATTTTCTGCATTTTCTCTACTGTTCCTCTTGGAAATTTCTCAGTCTCGTCAACTTCCTGTGCAAGAGGCTTTACTTCATTTTCCGCAAACTCTTTGAAAAGAGTTCTCGCCATTTCATGTTTCTTATCTAAAGAAAAATCCATGATATTTTTCCTCCAAACTTTTTAAATTTAATATGTTATACAACTCTTTATTTGCTGTAATCATAGAAACCGATTCCGGTCTTCATTCCCAGCTTGCCTGCGCGAACCATCTTCTTAAGCAATGGATGCGGACGATATTTGGGATCGCCTGTCTCATCATACAGTACATTCATGATCGCAAGGCAGATGTCCAGTCCAACCAGGTCGCCTAAAGCCAGAGGTCCCATCGGGTGGTTTGCCCCCAGCTTCATAGCAGTGTCAATGCCTTCTACGCTTGCAACGCCGTCTGCATAGATGCCGACTGCCTCATTAATCATCGGGATCAGGATTCTGTTTACCACAAAGCCGGCTGCTTCATTAACTTCCACAGGAGTCTTGCCGATCTCTTTGGAAATTGCCACGATCTTGTCCTTCATATCATCCGGTGTATTCTCGCCCTTGATAACCTCAATCAGTTTCATTACAGGAGCAGGATTGAAGAAATGCATTCCGATTACCGGTCTGTCCAGGCCAGCGCCGATCTCTGTGATGGAAAGAGAAGAAGTATTTGTTGCGAACATGCAGTCTTTTTTAACAATATCCTGAAGTTCTTTGAATGTCTGCTTCTTAACATCCATAACTTCCAGAGCTGCCTCTACGATCAAATCGCAGTCACCGCAGATTTCTTTTGTTCCTGTGGTAATTTTAGCAAGGATCGCGTCTGCCTTATCCTGCTCCATTTTGCCTTTGGCAATTCTTTTTTCAAAACCTTTGGCAATTTTCTTCTTACCGTTTGCTGCAAATTCATCGTTAATATCGCATAAGCATACTTCATATCCTTCTGTCTGTGCAAATGCCTGCGCAATTCCGGAACCCATGGTTCCTGCTCCAATAATTCCTACTTTCATGATTATCCTCCTTAAAATTTATCGCTATTTCAAACGCCTTCGGCGTCTTAAAGGCGACAGGCGGACTGCTTTTACAAAATCTGCAGTTTTGCACGCCTGTCGTCTAACCTATTAATCTCTCTCTACGATCGTTGAGCATCCCATACCGCCGCCGATACACAGTGTGGCAAGACCCTTCTTGGCATCGCTTCTTACCATCTCGTGAAGCAATGTTACCAGAATACGGCATCCGCTGGCTCCAACAGGATGTCCCAGTGCGATTGCGCCGCCGTTTACATTTACTTTGCTCATATCGAATTCAAGGTCATGTGCAACTGCAAGAGACTGTGCTGCAAACGCCTCATTTGCCTCTACGAGATCCATATCGCCGATGGTAAGGCCTGTCTTCTCAAATACTTTCTTAGTGGAAGCGACAGGGCCGACACCCATGATGGAAGGATCTACGCCGCCAAGCGCGCCTGCAACGAACGTTGCCATCGGTTTAACGCCCAACTCCTGAGCCTTCTCTTCACTCATCACAACGATTGCTGCCGCACCGTCGTTGATTCCGGAAGCATTTGCTGCGGTAACAATTCCATCCGGCTTAAATGCAGGACGCAGTTTGGAAATGCCTTCTGCTGTTGTGCCGGGACGCGGTCCTTCGTCTGTATCAATCACAACTGTTTTCTTTTTCTGTTTTACTTCTACCGGAACGATCTCGTCTTTGAACTTGCCGTCTGCGATCGCTTTCTCGCATTTCTGCTGAGAGCTTGCTGCAAACTCGTCTAACTGTTCTCTGGTCAGTCCCCATTTCTCTGCTACATTTTCAGCGGTGATTCCCATATGATACTGGTTGAATGCATCCCACAATGCATCATTTACCATGGTGTCTACCAATGTAGCATTGTTCATTCTGTAACCGTAACGTCCCTGCATTGCTGCATAAGGAGCCATAGACATGTTTTCCATACCGCCTGCAACAACGATATCAGCATCGCCTGCCTGAATCATCTGTGCCGCCATATTTACACAGTTCAGACCGGAACCGCATACAACATTCACAGTTACTGCCGGGGTCTCGATTGGCAGACCGGCTTTGATGGAAGCCTGGCGTGCCACGTTCTGGCCCAGACCAGCCTGGATTACGCATCCCATGTATACATGATCTACCTGATCTGCCGGAACACCAGCTCTGTTTAATGCTTCTTTGATGACGATGGAGCCAAGCACTGGCGCCGGAGTTGTGCTTAATCCTCCACCCATAGTTCCGATTGCAGTACGGCATGCGCCTGCTAAAACAACTTTCTTTGCCATTTTTTTCTTCTCCTTTACCTTATTATTATCATTGGTCAGCGACTCAGTCCGCCGATCTGAAACAGAATCCTGAAAACAATTTGACTGGCATTATATGTTCGTGTATATCTTTGTATGTTATTTTTTTAACAATCTTTTTTTAAAAAAAAGGAAAACAGATCTGGCTATCGCCATTGTACCTGCAAGATCCATTTCCTGCCGTCCCTTGTTTTCAGTCCTCACTAAAAATATCCTATCACATTTTCCCTTTTTTTGCAATCTATTTAATAAAAAACATGATTACCAATTACGGTACCGGGAATACTGCCATCATTCCGCCTGAAATACAGACAGCTATTGGTAATATTCCCTCCCAGTACTTCCTGCGCCGCCTGAACGCAGCTTGCATTGGCGCCGCTGGCAAGTACCGAGGCAAACCTGCCGCTGGCCACGGGTGAAAACTGTCCTCCCTGATATATGACGCCTGCCACCGTATTCGGAAAATGGGAGCTGTATACCCGGTTCATCACCACACTGCCCACGGCAAGTTTCCCCTCATAACTCTCTCCTCCTGCTTCGCACTGAATCAGCGCCGCAAGAAGAGTTGCGTCTGAGGCGTCCCCTTTTACTGCCGCCGGTTTCCGGTTCTCGTTCTGGCTCTGATTCTGGTTCTGATTCTGGTTCTGAGTTTGGCCTGAGTTTTGACTTTGGTTTTGATTTTGAAGCTGCCTCTTCCTGTTTTCTTCCTCCTGGCGCCGGATTTCCTCCATGCGCTTTGCATCTTCTTTGGCTTTCTGCGCTTCCAGCTCCGCTTCATAAGCGATCTGCTGCTCAATCTTCTTTTCATAACCCGCTACGTTTGCCTGGGCATTTGCAAGTTGTTTTTTTGCCGCTGCCAGATGCTTTGAAGTATCATTGATCAGAGCATTGATTTCCTGCTTTTTACTCTCCTGCTGCTCGAGCAGGCCGGCAAGCGCGTCCTCATGCTTGTCCAGTTCTCTCTTCTTGCCCGCAATCTCTTCTTTGGTATCGCGGTATTCCTCCAGCATATTCCTGTCATATTGATGGATGCTGGAGAAATATTCTGCCTTATTCAGAAAATCTGCGAAACTTTTTGCGCCCAGCAACACTTCCAGCATACTTTCCCGATCCATCTCGTATAAAAAACGAATGCGTTTCTTCATCGCCTTATACTGTTTGTTTTCCCGCTGCCGTGCATTTTTTAACGCCTTTCTGGTATCTTTGAGATTCTGCCGGGTAACTGCGAGCTGCTGTTCCGTCTCATTCAATTCTGCCGTAACGCCGGCCAGCTTATCATTGAACTCTGCCAGATCACCTTCCAGCCCCCCGGCTTCCTCAGACAAAGTATCCGCCTGCTGCTGCGCCTTTTTCTTCTGATTTTTTAAATCCTCAATTCCTTCCTGCACCTGATCAATCTTTTTCTGCGTAGCGTCTGTCTCCATAGGAAACAGACTGCATAAAACCAGAATGACTGCCAGATTCTTTAAAAATATTTTCTTCATTTGTCACTGCCTCCCAAGTAAAAAAGGAAATTCCTGCTAAAATAAAAAGTATTTTTATCCGATAACATTAATATAACTGATACCTTATCTATATGCAAGAGAAACAAACTTTTGTTTTCTTTTTTTTCTTGTATTGGATTTGAAAGATACGATAATGGAGGTGTTTTCGTGCAGTATATTACACTCAACCTTGTACGGCCAGGCATGCGTCTTGCCCGCCCAATTTATAACAAGAACGGCGTCCTTCTTTATGAACGCGACACAAGACTGACGCCCCAGGGTATTTCCAGCATTAAGAATTTCGGACTGTGGGGACTGTATATTTTAGAACCGGCGGAGCCTGTACCCCCTCTGTCTGAAGAAGACGTGGAACTGGAACGTTTTCTTACCGTCTCTACGTTTCGTCTGAAAGACGACCTGACGCTTCTTTTAAATAACATGAAGCCGCAGAATATCCTGCCTCTTGCACAGGAAATCCTCCGAAAATTCGGCGGAATTGACCACCAGATCAATTTTGCCGTAACTTTACGCAGCAATGGAGACTATATCTATAAACACAGCCTGAATACAGCCATTCTCGCAGCCATTATGGTAAACAGACTTCAATATGCTTACCCGGAACAGCTTGCCATCGTCTGCGCAGCCCTTGTGCATGACGCCGGACTGCTGCTGGTACCGGAAGAAATTCTCGAAAAAGGCGAACGGCTTCTGTCTCCGGACGAACGAAGACTGATCCGCGGTTATCGGGAAAAGGGTTATCAATTGCTGCACCCGGATTACAACGATTACAAATTTCCGGAACTTACCCTGCAGATTGTAGGACAGATGACCAGACTCGAGCACAGCGTTTCGACGCCCATGCCCAAAAATATCCGCTGGAAAAACGGGACGCATGTTCTTCACACGGCAAGTATGTTTGATGAGATGACTTCCATGCATCTGGACCGAGAACCTGTCTCCGAGCTTGCAGCCATACGTTTTCTGAGAAAACATACCGATCACTATCCCGCCGCCTTCGTAACTGCCCTGACCCAGTGCATCCACATTCTGCCGGGCGGCCGCTGCGTAGAATTTTCCAACGGCCAGAAGGGTATCGTGATTGAAGAAAACCAGAAAAATTATGCGCAGCCTGTGGTAATCCTCTTTTCCACGAATCAGCGGGTGGACTTTAAAGATTCTAAATTCCAGAAAACCATGCATATTTCAGATGTAATGAAAACCATGGACGCACGGCTCAAGGTGGACCGCGATACCTTCAAGCAGTACGCCACCGACGCCCGTACCAGAGAAATTGCCGTACGGTTCCGCGAAAAACGCCAGAAGCTGGCTGCGGCCGGGCGGATGTAACCGCTGATTACAGTATGTTTACCATGATGATAAAAAATAACTGCCGCTTTACGATTCTTTCATCGGTAAAGCGGCAGTCTTCTTTATGAATGTCAGCTGCGGTATCCGTCCGGGTTCGCGCTCTGCCATCTCCAGGAATCCTCGCACATCCTGTCAATGCCAAATTCTGCTTCCCAGCCTAATTCCTTCTTCGCCTTCGCAGCGTCAGAATAGCAGGTTGCAACATCGCCTGCACGTCTCGGTTTGATTTCATACGGAATTGGTTTTCCGCAGGCCTTCTCATATGCTTTCACCACATCGAGAACGCTGTAGCCGATTCCGGTTCCCAGATTATAAATGCTGACGCCTGATTTGTCCTCAATCTTTTTCAATGCCTTTACATGTCCCTTCGCCAGGTCTACCACATGAATATAGTCTCTGACTCCGGTTCCGTCCGGCGTATCGTAATCGTCGCCAAACACGCCCAGACATTTTAATTTGCCAACTGCAACCTGCGCAATGTAGGGCACCAGATTGTTGGGGATTCCCTTGGGGTCCTCTCCGATAATGCCGCTCTCATGCGCTCCAATTGGATTGAAATAACGCAGAAGCACCACGTTCCATTCCGGATCTGCCACATGGAAATCTGTTAAGATCTGCTCCAGCATTCCTTTGGTCTGTCCATAAGGATTGGTAATCTGTCCTTTGGGACATTCCTCTGTGATAGGAATGATTGCAGGATCGCCATATACGGTAGCCGAAGAAGAAAAGATGATATTCTTCACACCATTTTTGCGCATCACATCACATAAAATCAAGGTTCCGGTGATGTTATTATGATAATACTCCAAAGGCTTCTGTACAGATTCCCCCACTGCTTTTAAGCCTGCAAAATGAATGACACTGTCAATCTTCTCTTTCTTAAATACTTCTTCCAACGCCGGAGCGTCCAGAATATCCACCTGATAAAAAGGAATTTTGGCGCCAGTGATCTTCTCCACTCTTCTCACTGCTTCCTCACTGGAATTAACCAGATTATCCACCACAACTACCTCATATCCGGCACTGACCAGCTCAATGCACGTATGGCTTCCGATATAACCTGCCCCGCCTGTAACTAAAATTGCCATAGAAATTTACCTCCTGTCCTGATTTAGCGCGCCGCATAACGCTCTGCCGCCTTCGTTATTCTGAGTATAGCACACTTAATCCATTTAGTAAAACATTTTTTCACTCCCCGTCCAAATTATTCCCCGGACTTTTTTAGCAAATACAAAGGGATGTTTGAATTTAAAATAAAACGCGGCAACCTTACAGTTTGGAAACTCTGCCCGCTTCATTATGACCGCTCTTTTTACCTTTTTTAATTTTTCTAAAAAAATTCAAGACTTTTTCACAAAATTGGTGTATACTGTTTTCAGAGAAAATTGAACTAAGGAGAATGATCATATGAGTCAGGCAAAAGTAGACCGCTATAAAAGTGAAAAAGCAAACCGCAAGAAAAACATGCGAAAGGAAAAAATCAAGAGCACTGCCGCTGCTGCCTGCGGCACAGTCGTATGTATCGCTGTCATTGGCTGGATCGGTTATTCCGCTTACGGATACTTTCGTAATGCGGACGGGAAAAATACTCCGGTAAAGACGGAAGTAAATCTGGACGCCCTCAGCGATTATATGAGTTCCCTGCCCTCTTCTGACAGCACGGCAGAATAATTCTGAACGGCATTCGTCAACTTCGCAGCGCGCTGAATCCTGTATCTTTCAGGACCCGGCGCGTTTTTTCTTCTGCCAGGAAAGACCCTGCCGCTTAAACGTGTGAAAGCATTTTTCAAACACGCTCTAAGGCGCCGACAATGAATCCGGCGGATTCTCGTCCTCAAATTCAAACACGCAGCGCTCATATACATTGATGATATGGGTGTCACAATACTTATCATAGCGTTTATGCCCTCTCCCATATGTCAAATGCACATGTCCGTGCAGAAAAAATTTTGGACGGTATTTTTCTATTAATTTCCGGAATACCTGAAATCCCTGATGGGGAAGATCGCGCCCGTCATTCAGTTCGTAAGCCGGAGCATGTGTCACCAGAATATCAAACCCCCGTTTTCTGAATAGCTGCAGACGCAGTTTTGCAGCTCTTTGTTTCATCTGCCATTCCGTATACTGATATTTTCCCCGGCTGTAACGCATAGAGCCTCCAAGCCCCAGGATCCGCACGCCTTTGTACACATAAATCCTGTCTTCAATACAAATGCAGCCCTCCGGAGGCTTACTGTCATACTTTTCATCATGGTTTCCATGCACATACAGCACCGGAGCAGAACAAAGCGTCACCAAAAAAGAAAGATAGCCGGGTTCCAAATCCCCGCAGGATATAATGAGGTCAATATCTTTCAGTTTATCCTTATCGAAATATTCCCATAAATATTTCGATTCTTCATCGGAAATCGCCAGTATCTTCATGGTGAACTCAGCCTTCCTTTTTCTTTACTCCCTGCTGCTTCATCACAGGTTTGGCCTGCTCTTTTAATTCTTCCCCGGGCGGAATCGATCCAATCACATTTTCAGCCAGCCAGTCCATCGTCATAATCTCTTCCGGCGAGAGGCTCCTTACGGGATCATTCTGCACCACTCCCGCCTGAGAATATAAAATTCCGGCAAAAGGATCAAAAGCTTCTGCGCTGATGGAAGTTTTCAGCAAATCTGCCAGGCGGTTCAGTCCCACAGGCAGATATTTGGAAAATACCACGTCAATCACCCCTTCCGACATCCCCCACCAGTAGTTAATCGCCTTTTTAACGGAGGGATCGTCGTCATATTTCCAGGTTCCGTCCAGAATCGCCCAGATTAATCTCTCATAAAACTTTCCCCAATGCCACAGAGGCATGGCAAAATTCCGCGGACGTCCCTCTGTGATGTGGTAAATGCCAAAAAATCTGGAAGCTTCCTCCGGAATCGCCATGTCTTTCCCGGAAACGCAGGAGGCGCCGATTTCCCGGATTCTTTCTTCTATATCCATGTCCTTTCTGGCAGACCACTCCAGATAGACTTCGGCGCGGGGATTCATCATCCTGGCTCCCAGGGCAAACGCATTAATATTGGCAATCGATCCATAAATCGGATAATCGGCAATATAAGTCAGCCGGTTATTGTCCGCCATCGCCCCCGCAATTGCTCCCATTAAGAATTTTGCCTCATACATGCGGGAATAATACGTGCGAATATAACGATGCGAGGTATTTAAAGAACAATTCAAAATCCGCACCCTGGGATTTGCAATCGCAGCCTTCACGCTTGCCTGTGCAAAAGGCGGGGTGGTGGTAAAAATCAGATCGCAGCCCGCATTTACCGCATCGCTTAATAAAGAATCTATATTTTCCAGCGTTCCGTTTTCATAACAAAGGGTCTGCACCTCTTCCGGAAACGTCTGCTGCAGATAAAGCCTGCCAAGCTCATGGGCATACGTCCAGGCAGAAGTTCCCGGCGTTTTCTCATAAATAAACGCAATCTTTAATTTGCGTGTACCGGGAGCGTGCAGATGCAGAATGCTGAACAGTGATTTCTTCTTCGGCGCAGGCTTCATTTTTAAATCAATTTCCGATTCCTGTCCCAGGAGCGCAAATTCTTCCCAGCTCTTTGTCATTAATTCCTGCATTTCACTGGTAGTTTTTTGCTCAATGGCGTCGTAACCATACAGGGTGATGAAAGCCAGAAACGCGTCTCCTGTGGTAATATTCAGTTTTTCTCCTCCCTTTTCCCGAAATTCATAAGAAAAACGGGCATAGAGAGAACTGAACTCCATAAGCTCTTCTTCAGTCCACACTTCCTCCGGCTCTTTTCCCACGGCCTCCTGCAATTTCGCATACCCTCCTTCCTCCGTAAACCAGATATAGTTCACAGGCGCGAAACGATAAAAATCCAGAAATTCATAATACATTTTATTTTCTTTTTCCTGGGTGCGTTTCGGTATGATCCGAATCACATTTCCCAAAATTGAGACGGCGCCGGAATATTTCATCACACTGACCCGCTTATTTCCTTCGGAGACATAGAATCTATGCATGTATTCATACGCCTTAATCGGTTCCCGAATCCCCTCCTGCGTTTGCGCATCCAGTAAATTTTCCCATTTGGCGGCAAATTCTGTATCTTCCCGCAATATAGGCATAAAATTCCCTGCAAAAGAACTGCTTCTGGCAAATGTTTTGGTTCCTGCAATCTGCTCTATAGGAATCTGCACCAGACCAATGGACGCCTCCGAATAAGAACTCCGGTCCGGCAAAATATCATCCAAAACCTGCAGAATTGGTTTCTCTCCATGCAATAGCCGCGTCTGGTAATCTTTTTTTCCCAATTTCAGCGCTTTTCTGTATTCTTCTTTGCCCATAATGTCCTCCTGTTTCATCCTTCGGCTCAGAAAAGTGGTACAACTAATATTCTGTGTTTCTAATTAAAGATTCGTCCTCACCAGCTTCGGTTTATAACCGTTCTGTTCCAGCGCATCCATAATCTGCGTTTTATGTTCCGTTCCAAACGCTTCCATGGTAATACGCAGTTCTACCGCCGCATTGCGGTTGGTGGTGATAAACTGGTTATGCTCCAGCTTGATTACATTTCCCTGCTGGGTGGCAATCGTATCTGCAACCTTACTTAACTCTCCCGGCTTATCCGGCAATAACACAGACACGGTAAAAATACGATCCCTGAAAATCAGCCCCTGCTGCACCACAGAGGACATGGTAATCACATCCATATTGCCACCGCTTAAAATCGATACTACGCGCTTATTTTTCACATTCAGATGCCGCAGAGCCGCAACCGTGAGAAGACCGGAATTTTCCACGACCATCTTATGGTTTTCCACCATATCCAGAAACGCCACAACCAGCTCGTCGTCCTCCACCGTGAGAATCCCATCCAGATGTTCCCGGATATACGGAAAAATATGTTCTCCCGGAGTTTTTACAGCCGTACCGTCGGCGATGGTGCTCACTCCCGGTAATGTTACAATCTTTCCCGCCTCAAAGGACGCCTGCATACAGTTGGCGCCCGCAGGTTCCACGCCAATCACTTTTATCTTGGGATTTAAAAGTTTGGCAAGCGTCGATACGCCTGTGGCAAGTCCGCCTCCGCCTATTGGAACCAGAATATATTCCACCAGCGGAAGTTCTTTGAAAATCTCCATGGCAATCGTTCCCTGTCCGGTGGCCACTGCCAGATCGTCAAAAGGATGAATAAAGGTATAGCCATGTTCTTTTGCAAGTTCATACGCTTTATTGCACGCTTCGTCATAGACGTCTCCGTACAGCAGCACTTCTGCGCCGTAGCCTTTGGTGCGGTTTACCTTAATCAGAGGCGTGGTTGTGGGCATCACAATGGTCGCCTTCACTCCAAAACATTTTGCCGCATAAGCGACGCCCTGCGCATGATTTCCTGCGGAAGCGGTAATCAGCCCTTTTTCCCGCTCTTCTTCTGTAAGGGTGCTGATCTTATAATAAGCTCCACGCACCTTATACGCGCCGGTAAACTGCATGTTTTCCGGCTTCAGATATACCTTATTTCCCGTCTGGGCGCTTAAGTAATCACTGTATACCAGCTTTGTTTCCAGCGTTACCTCCTTTACAACCCTGCTTGCTTCCTCAAATTTATCCAATGTCAGCATCTTTCTCACTCTCCTGTTCTTTCTCACTGCCCGGTCTCTTCTTCTCTGGCGAACAATGCGTTGACAAACTGTTCCGAATCAAACTTCTGCAAATCGTCAATGGTTTCTCCCACGCCAATATATTTTACGGGAATGCCCATTTCTGACTGAATGGCTACCGCAATACCGCCTTTGGCCGTTCCATCCATCTTTGTCAAAATAATGCCCGTGATATCCGCCGCCTCAGAAAACTGTTTTGCCTGAGCCAGTGCATTCTGGCCTGTGGTACCGTCCAGAACCACCAAAGTCTCCCGGAACGCATCGGGATATTCTTTTTCCAGAATTCGATGAATTTTCTTAAGCTCTTCCATAAGATTTTTCTTATTGTGGAGCCGTCCCGCAGTATCACACAGCAAAACATCTGCATTTCTGGCCTTCGCCGCCGCCACTGCGTCATAAACCACAGAAGCGGGGTCCGCGCCCTCCTGCCCGCCGATCATCTCCACTCCGGCGCGGTTCGCCCACTCGCCAAGCTGTTCGCCCGCCGCCGCCCGAAAGGTATCTGCCGCCGCCAGGACTACTTTCTTTCCCTGCTCTTTCAGTTTTCCGGCAAGCTTGCCGATCGAAGTAGTCTTTCCCACGCCATTGACTCCGATTACCAGTACCACGGATTTCTCCTGCTCAAACCGGTAGGCAGTCTCGCCCACATCCATCTGCTCTTTGATACTGGCGATCAGAAGCTCTTTACACGCCTGCGGTTCCTTGATATGCTGCTCTTTTACCTTCTGTTTTAAGTTCTCAATAATTTCTGTTGCGGCATGAATTCCCAAATCTCCCATAACGAGAATTTCTTCTATTTCCTCATAAAAATCATCGTCTATTTTGGAAAAGCCGCTGAAAATAGAATCAATGCCTGAGACAATGTTGTCTCTTGTCTTCGTCAGTCCCTGTACCAGACGCCTGAAAAATCCTTTCTTTTCTTCTGCCATAACTCCACTTCCTTCCTATTGTTCCAAATCTTCTTCAATCAGATTCACTGATACCAGCGTAGAGACTCCCTTCTCCTGCATGGTAATTCCATAGAGGCGGTCTGCCGCCGCCATCGTTCCCCTTCTATGGGTAATTACAATAAACTGTGTATTTTTCGTCAGTTTATGCAGATAATTTGCGAACCGTCCCACGTTAGAATCATCCAGAGCCGCTTCAATCTCGTCCAGAAGACAAAACGGAGAGGGTTTTAAATTCTGAATGGCAAACAGCAGGGAAATTGCTGTCAGTGATTTCTCTCCTCCGGACATCTGCATCATATTCTGCAGCTTCTTTCCCGGCGGCTGGGCGATAATACGAATGCCGCATTCCAGAATGTCCTCGTCCTCCACCAACTCCAGAGTTCCTTTTCCGCCGCCGAACAGTTCTTTGAATACTTTGTTAAATTCTGTTTGTATCTGGGTAAATTTCTCCATAAACTGCCTGCGCATCCCCACATCCAGTTCTTCGATGATATCCAGAAGGATCTTCTCCGCTTCCACCAGGTCGTCATGCTGCGTTTTCATAAACACATACCGCTCGGACAGATTTCGGTAATCCTCGATGGCGTTGACATTCACATCCCCCAGTTTGCGGATTTCATCCTTAATTTCCGCAATCATCTTTTTCAGCTCTGAGGGATTGTCATACTCCTGGCTGCGAAGTTCCATGGCATTGTGCAGCGTAAGTTCGTATTCCTCCCACATATAATTGCTCTGGTGTTCCGCCTGTTCCTGAAGTTTCTCCTTCTGACTGTTGAGGCGGTACTGCTCTTTGTCCAAATCATTGATGCGGTTGGAAAATTCCTCCTGTTTCTGGAAAAATCCCCGGTATTTCAAAGACATTTCCTCGCGGTTTTTCTGACTCTCTGAAATTTTTTTCTCCAGCGTTTCATAAGCTGTATCAGATGCTGCCATCGTCTGGCAAAGTTCTGCAATTTCCTGCTGTTTTTTTGCCGCATCCGCATTGGAATCGTCTTTTTCCTGTTTTGCCGCTGTAAAGTCTGCCTCCAGTTTCTTTAACTCTCCCTGGAGACGGGAAATATTTTCTTTGAGGAAATTCACCTTCTGCATCAGGTTTGCTTCTTCCAGCTGTACCCTGGAAACAGCGTCATGGCTTTCCTCCGCTAGACGGTTCTGCCTGTCTAAAATCTCCTGCAGATTTCTGTTTTCCTCTTCAATTTCCTTCTCTCTGCGGTCTGCCTCCTGAATCTCCTGCTGTATCAACGTGCGGTTTTCACTGATTTCCTTTAACTGATATTCCAGTTCCCGGCTTTCCATCTGCAGACCGGAAAACTGGCTGTCATTTTCTTCTTTTTGTTCCTTTATGCGGTCCAGATTCATTTTCTCTGTATTCTGGGCAAGCATTGCCTGTTTTAAATCTTCGCGGATCTGCTGCGCGTCTTCTTTCAAAAGCTCTCTCGCCGTACGAATTTCTTCCAGACGGCTGCGCTCTTTTTCGATGGCGGCTTTCACCGCTTCTGCCGATTTCTGCAAATCTTCAATTTCACGTTTTCTTCCCAGCAGATTGCTGGTATTTTTAAATGCGCCGCCCGTCATGGAGCCGCCGGGGTTTAAAGACTCTCCTTCCAGAGTCACGATCCTTAAACTGTAGTGATAGTTACGCGCAAGGGCAATGGCATGGTCGATCGTATCCACCACATACGTCCTTCCCAGCAGATACGTTTTCAATCCTGCAAATTTGCTGTCTGCCCGTACCAGCTCGCTGCCGACGCCGATGACGCCCGGTTCTTTTAAAGCCGCCGGATTTACCTGAGGCGTTTTCTTTCCCACGCTGGTTAACGGAAGGAATGTCGCCCGGCCAAAACGATTTTTTTTCAGATAAGCAATCATCTTCTTTGCCGTCTCTTCATCGCTGGTGACAATGTTTTGAATACTGCCCCCCAGAGCGGTCTCAATCGCAATCTCATACTGTTTGTCCACCTGAATCAAATCTGCCACAACACCCAGCAGGCCCGGCTCTGCGTCTTTTAGTTCCATAACCCGCCGGATGGAATTGCCATAACCGTCATACCGTTCTGCAATATTGATCAGTGATTCCAGCCTGGACTGTTCTCTGTGGTACTGTGCGGTGGACTGTTCCAGAGCTTCTGCCGTCTTTGCCTGTTTTTCCTGCCATTCCCGGTTTTTCTGCATCAGCTCCTGTTCCTGCTCCTGCAGCTCCAGATAATGTTCTTTTGCCTGCCGGTATTTCTCTTCACATTCTTCCACCAGAAACTGCAGCTCTTCTTCTTCGCTTTTTTGTTCCAGTAAGCGTTTGCTAAGCTGCGCCCTGCGGATATTCACCTGTTCCTGCATGGTATCATAGCGCTGCTGTTTTGCCCTGGTGGAAGCTTTGTTATTCAGAAGCTCAATCATTTCATTTTTGCCGTCTTCCATCCCGCGGCTGCAGCGGGCAATCTCTTCCTGAATTTCCTGATACCGCGCCATCACATTGCTCTTCTGTTCTTCCACAGATTTCAGCAGATCGTTTGCCTGGGCGAGTTCTATCTGAAATCCCTCCTGCTGCTTCGTGCGCTCCGTTTGATCTCTGTCAATTTCCTCCTGCCGTGCCTGAAAATGTTCTTCACTCTGCTGCAAAGCATGAATCTGTTCTTTTAAGACATTAATCTTCCCCTCCAGCTTCCCTTTGAGAACTGTGGTATTTCCCAGCTCCTCCCTGAGCGCTTCCAGTTCTTCATCTTTTTCCTTCATGCTCTGTTCCATCAGCTCATATTCTGCTTTGATACTTTGATAGGAGCTGTTGGATTCTTTCAGATCATGATCCACAATCCTGATTTTCTCCTCCAGTTCTCTGGACTGCTCCTGCACCCGTTCCATATCCATCAGAAACATGTTTACATCACAGGTTTTTAATTCTTCTCTCTTTTTCAGATAGATCTTCGCTTTCTCTGCCTGGCGTTCCAGCGGTCCCACCTGCTTCTCCAGCTCCGCCAGAATATCATTGACGCGCACAAGGTTCTGGCGTTCATCATCCAGTTTCTTCTGCGCCGCGGCTTTTCTGCGCTTATATTTCACGATTCCCGCCGCCTCGTCAAAGAGTTCCCGCCGTTCCTCCGGCTTCCCGCTTAAAATGCGCTCAATCTGTCCCTGGCCGATAATGGAATATCCTTCCTTGCCGATACCCGTATCATAGAACAGCTCGTTGACGTCTTTTAAGCGGCAGGCTGTGCCGTTTAACAGGTATTCGCTCTCTCCGGAACGGTATACGCGGCGCGCCACGGTCACTTCATTATAATCCACGTTCAGCTGGCGGTCGCTGTTGTCCAGTGTAATCGCCACATAGGCATAGCTCAGAGGTTTGCGGCTCTCTGTCCCGGAAAAAATAACATCCTGCATACTGGCGCCCCGAAGCTGCTTCGCCCTCTGTTCTCCCAGTACCCAGCGCACCGCATCTGCCACATTGCTCTTACCGCTTCCATTCGGACCTACAATACCAGTGATTCCATTATGAAATTCAAAAAGAATCTTATTTGCAAAAGATTTAAAACCATGGACTTCGATGCTTTTTAAATACATGGTCCCCCTCCATTATTCTGCGGGATCTGATGCTTTAATTTCAGCAGCGTCTGATAGGCAGCCTCCTGTTCTGCCGCTTTTTTTGTCCTGCCTGTCCCCTGACCGTATGCCTTCTCCCCAATTCTTGCCTCTACCACAAATTTTTTGTCATGATCCGGGCCTTCCTCTTTGATCAGAACATAGTGAAGCTGTTTTTCATAATTTCCCTGTACAATCTCCTGCAGGATAGTCTTGCTATCAAAAAAGAGCTGTTTATGTTCAATATCATTTAACACAAAGCGAACAATAAACTCTTTTGCACTAGCAAAACCACCGTCCAGATAAACCGCTCCTATGACTGCCTCCAAAGCGTCTGACAAAATAGATTTACGCTCCCTTCCTCCGGTCTGGTCTTCTCCTTTGCCGAGCAGAAGGTATTTCCCCAGATTTAAATCCCTGGTACAGAACGCCAGCGTGGGTTCGCAGACCATACTTGCGCGAAGCCGCGTCAGTTCCCCTTCCGGATAGTCGGGATATCTGTGATACAGAAACTCACTGGCGACAATTTCAAGTACCGCGTCTCCCAGAAATTCCAGCCGTTCATTATCCGTCTGCTTTCCCATATGCCGCTCATTGGCATAAGAACTGTGCGTGAACGCCTGTCTCAGCAATCTGTCATTCTGAAACTGATATCCTATCTTTTCTTCAAATTCATTCAACAACTCCATATTATTTACCTTTCATACCGCATATATTTATAAAATCTCCTGCATTTAAATAAGGGCAGCCAAAAGAGAGATTTAAAATTTCTTTCAGACACCCTTATCCTTCTATCACTGTCATTAAATTATATTAATTTAATGCATTCTTAATCTGCTCTACAGCATCGCCAACCGTAATAATTTTCTCTGCCTCTTCGTTGGCAATCTCAATGTCAAACTCTTCTTCCAACCCCATGATAATCTGGAAAATATCCAGAGAATCTGCACCCAGATCATCCACAAACGTGGTATCCATTGTGATTTCTTCCACATCAACGTTCAATACCTCTGCAATGATTTTTTTCAGTTTTTCAAATTCCATGATTTCCTCCAATTCATACATTTCTCAGCGCAAAAAGCCGCGGGCAGATCATTTTTTGTCCGCTTTTGCTCCTTACTGCTCCTCTTCCACAGGAGAGGTTCCAATATTTCTTCTGATTTTTTCATTGATTTCCTGTTTTTTGAAAGTAACACATTGAATGACAGAGTTGGTTACTTCCTTTGCCTTGGAACTTCCATGCGTTTTCACTACGAGTCCGTTCAGTCCCAAAAGAGGCGCTCCACCATACTCACTGGCATCAAAACCTTTCATGGTTTTCTTTAACGCAGGCTTCACCAGCAACGCTCCGATCTTACTTCTGAGATTTTCAAGCATTCCTTTTTTCACCATGCTTAAGAACGTAGCTCCCACGCCTTCGTACAGCTTGAGAATTACATTTCCCACAAATGCCTCGCAGACAATCACGTCTGCTTCTCCATGAGGAATATCCCTGGCTTCAATACTTCCTACAAAGTTAATATCCGGACAATTCTTTAACAACGGAAATGTCTCTTTTACCAGGGCGTTTCCCTTTTCCTCCTCAGCGCCGATATTAACAATAGCGACTCTGGGATTTTTCACCTGCAGCACGTTTTCCATATAAATAGAACCCATTTTTGCAAACTGCACCAGATGAGACGCTCTGGCGTCCACATTGGCTCCGCAGTCAACGAGCAGGGAAACTCCTTTTTCTGTAGGAATCAGCGGCGCCAGCGGAGGGCGTTCCACGCCTTTGATTCTGCCGACAATCACCTGACCTCCCACCAGGATGGCTCCTGAGCTTCCGGCGGACACAAACGCGTCTGCTTTCTTCTCTTTTACCATATTCATTCCCACTACAATGGACGACTGTTTCTTCTTGCGGATTGCCATAACCGGCGGTTCCGCTGTCTCAATCACCTCCGGGGCATGAATCACTTCGATCTGTGAACCCTGATAAGAATATTTTGCAAGCTCCTGTGTGATAATATCCTGTTCTCCGATCAGATATACCATGATATCCTGACGCAGCGTAACGGCATCAAGCACTCCCTTCACCATTTCTGCCGGGGCATAATCCCCGCCCATGGCGTCTACTGCTACTTTTACCATTTCCTCCATGAACATTTCCTCCTTACGGCACCAAACCAGAAAGATTTTCCTTATTTTGCTAATGCCTCTCTAAGAATATACTATAACTAATACCAGAAATCAACCTTAAAATAACATCAATTATGCCTGTTCCCGTTCTTCTTCTGTCTTCCGCTCCTGCGCGGACATATATTTTCGAAAAATCCCCTCCAGGATATAACTCTGCAGCCAGGCGGAAGCAGCGGGAAGAAACAGGATGAGAAGCGGCGCCATATAGAACAGGAACATCGTCAAAACGGCCAGCGCCAGCAGCAAAAATGTGCGGGAAAGATGCGCCAGTTCCATTAGAGCCGCATTCTTCAAAGACCGTCTCCGGGTATCCTCAAACCTCGCCATATAGGCAAACAGGTAGGAGATCCAGACAGAAAACATTGACATTGCCACAAAAAACAGCACTTCCAGAGCGCCCAGAAGATTTTTATCCCCGATATACTGACGCATGATATTCCAATCAGCCGTTAAAACAGCAGCCATCGCAGCCACCAGCAGCCATACCGGCATTGTCTGTCTGAAATTATTGCGGAATGCCTGCACATAATCCCGGAAAATATATCCTCTGTCGCCGCGGAGAACTTTATACGCCGTATAATACAATGCTGTCATTGCCGTACCTATTGTAAAAAGCGGAATACAGCTGATCAAAAACAGAATGCTCAGAAACATACAGTCTGTAAACTTGTTGACCGCCCTCATAATACCGCTGTCATAATTAAAAATATTCATTTCCTGGCTCTCTCCTCCTGATGAACTATTTCAAATAATGATAAAAAGCCTCTCCATTTATGTCATGGAGAGGCTCATTTGATTAATCCTGAGGAATAATCTCTTTTTTGTTGTAGCTTCCGCAGTTCTTGCAGACTCTATGGGGCATCATCAGTTCCCCGCACTTGCTGCATTTTACCAAAGTCGGAGCAGTCATTTTCCAGTTTGCTCTTCTCTTATCTCTTCTTCCCTTGGAAGATTTATTTTTTGGACATATAGACATGGTCACACCTCCTTAAATTTGTTAAAAATATCCTGGATTGCTGCCATTCTTGGATCAGGTTCCGTTTTCTGGCACTGACATTCTGTCGTGTTCAGATTAGCGCCGCACCGTTTACAGATGCCTCTGCAATCCTCTCTGCACAGAACCTTCATTGGCCAACTCACCAAAATTTCTCCAAAAATAAGTTGATCTACATCCAGATTGGTTCCTATCATGTAGTTTAATCCTTCCATGCTGTTTTCCTCATCGCTGCCGCTAAGGTTAATCTCCTTATCAATCGTGATGGAAAAATCACTGTCCACATCTTCCAGACAGCGGCTGCATGGAATTGCAATTGTAACCTCAGTCTCGCCCTGAATAAGCAGACGCTTATTATGCTCATTGACAAACTTCAGTTCAAAAGGTGCTTTCTTCACAATGGGAAACCGTCCCAATTTGGAATCAAAGGACATCAGTTCAATTTCTACCTGCTTGTACATTTCCTTGTTCTCACAGGAAATTATGTCTGCTAATTCTACTCTCATGGCAGTCTCCTATCCACACTCGATATATTATACATAGCAATCTGCGGTTTGTCAATACTGAAATTTACCAGAAAATTCAATGATTTACTTTAAAACCAGCGCTTCTGTCTCTCTTGCGATTGCAAGTTCTTCATTTGTGGGCAGGCAGATCACGGTTACTCTGGAATCAGGAGCAGAAATAATGGTTTCTTCTCCATGCACCTCATTTGCCTGATCATCCAGCTTCACACCCAGATAGCCCAGATAATCGCAGATGCCTTTTCTGGTGTTCGGTCCATTCTCTCCCACACCTGCAGTAAAGCAAATCACATCCACGCCGTTCATTGCCGCCACATATGCGCCCACATACTTAGCCGCACGGTAAATAAAGGTATTCAGGGCGCGGATTCCGGCGTTGTCATTTTTCTCCGCCGCCGCTTCCAGATCCCTGAAATCACTGGAAATATGAGAAAGGCCCTGTACGCCGGACTTCTTATTCAGGATATCCATCACACCCTGCAGATCCAGATCTTCTTTTTTTGCAATATATTCAATGGCGCCAGGATCTATATCGCCGGAACGCGTTCCCATAATCAAGCCTTCCAGGGGCGTCAGACCCATGGATGTATCTATAGATTTCCCATTTTTCACCGCGCAGATGGAAGCTCCGTTCCCCAGATGACATACGATGGTTTTCAGTTCTTCGTAAGGCTTCCCGAGCATTTCCGCCGCACGTTTGGAAACATAGCTATGGGAGGTTCCGTGGAATCCATACCTTCTGACCTTATATTTCTCATAGTAATCATAGTCAATTCCATACAAATAGGCTTCTTCCGGCATAGATTGATGAAATGCCGTGTCAAACACTCCTACCATGGGTACATTGGGCATCAGTTCCTGACATGCGCGGATTCCAATGAGATTTGCCGGATTATGCAAAGGCGCCAGGTCATTGCATTCCTCGATTACCTTCAACACTTCCTCATTTAAAATTGTAGATGATGCAAATTTCTCTCCGCCATGCACCACTCTGTGTCCCACCGCACCGATTTCATCAAGACTCTTCAAGGCCCCTGTATTGGGATTCACCAGCGCGTTCAATACCATCTGGATTGCCTGCTTATGCGTGGGCATGTCTGCATCTGTAATTTCCTTTTCGCCGCCTGCCTTCTGGTATACCAGTCTGCCGTCCAGACCAATTCTCTCGCACAGGCCCTTTGCCAGTACTGCCTCTGTGTCGGAATCAATTACCTGGTATTTCAGGGATGAACTTCCGCAATTGACTACTAATATATTCATGTTATCTCCTTTCCTGCGCTCTTTTATAAGCTTATGCAGTGTTTTTATTCTCACATTGCGCTTTCAAATTATGCGTTTCCATTTATTCAGATCAAGTATTTTCGCATTGTTCCTCCCCCGTATATGAAACTCTGACAGGATTTATCATATCCTTACCTGTCCTCTTTCCCGTCAGCTTTCCTGAAAATACCTTCCATCCAATTGTTTTATTATACCAATATGCGGCTAAGGTGTAAAGACCTTCTTCCGCTATCAGGCTTAGTTTTCATAAAAACCACGTCTGTTCCTGTCCTATTTCACATACTGCGCTTTCGCTCAGTCTTCATTTCATAGAGGCAGTACGCGCATTAACAGAATTAAATCCCGGAGCATCTATAAATATTTTAAACCAGATCATAAAATATTTAGAAATGATAAACAAATAGAAATTATTTTATCAGTCTTCACGTATTCATCATTAAATTTGACAGAGTTATTAGCAAAGCATTTCCCCATTTAGTTCTGTTTGGAACATATACCATTTTTTTACTATGTCTATTTCACCAATGTTTCCTATTTTATATTCTGCTTTCTTTTTTACGCTTGCACAGGGAAAAATATCACCATTATTGACGACGTAGATCAACTCTGCTCCAGCCGGACAAATATTCCTTTTACAATCATTCCTGCAGGATAACATATCGATTGCTCCAGAAGCAGTTATTCGAAGTTTATTTTTTCTTTTCAAGGCATTTCGTATAACGTTTTTATAATACTGCTCCGTAACGCCTATCTCATCCCAACACTCCTTTGCCCTTCCATGTTTAATCAGCTTAAGTATTCTCACTTCTGTTATTCCTATATTCTCAGCAAACTCTATTATATCATTGAAATAAAACATATTTTTTCTTGTAACAACAGAATTAAATCTAGTCTCAATTCCCACAGCCTGTAAATGACATATTGATTCGTTAAGCATTTTGTATGATCCTTGTAATCTTGTCATCCAATCATGTTCCTGTTCTAAATGACTGTATACTGATAAATAACATACTTTAAGATCGCAATCTGCTAATTTTCCTGCATACTCCTCAGATATCGACCTTGCTTCTCCTGAATCCCATACAATACCGGTTGTAAACATTCCCAATCTGATATCAGATATCTGTATTCGCAAATTATTGAGCATCCTATCAAGATTTGTGTATAAAAGCGGTTCTCCCCCCGTTAGATAAATATCTTTCTTTCCCTCTATACTTTTTATCAACTGAATCATATCCTGCTCAGGATATTTCTTTTGCTCCTTTAATTCTGATGCCATCGATGAGCAATGTCTACATTTTAATAAGCATTGATTTCCAATTTCAAAATGAATCTCCAATTCTATCCTTCTTCTTTCAAAATTATTTAAAATACTTTCCTACTCCATCCCAGATTTCCTTCGCAATTTCTTCTTGCAATTTGTTCCCATTAATAATAATATAATTCTCTTCGTCCTTTAGCTTTTCGAACGCCTCTAAATACTTTTCCCTCACTTTAATTAATCTTGATTTTTTTTCAAATAATTCCTGGTGAAATCTATTTTTTGCAATTCTTTCAATTGCGGTGTCTGGATCCACATCAATAAAAATAGTAATTGTCGGCTGTAGAATTTCTTTACTTTGCGCATTTGCTTGAATTACCCATTCCATTGGCATGTCAATACTGTGATATGCGTAAGAGGAGAAATAATATCGATCAGTAATTACCGTTGTTCCCTCCGATATACGAGACAACACTCCATCCACATCATTTAATAAATGATCTAACCGATCAGCAACAAATAAACCGGCAATGACTCTATTATCTGTTTTAATTCTTCCAGTCATTATCTGATGGATCAATGAACCTATTGGCGAGTCTGTCGGTTCCATTGTCGTATAACAATAAATACCCCGTTCCCTTAATTTATTTGATAATAATTGAATTTGGGTACTCTTTCCGCTTCCGTCAATTCCCTCAAAAGCAATAAATTTCCCTTTATTAACCTTCTGGTCCGTTTGTATCAATTTTTTCATATTTTAAAAACCTTTCTCGATTTTTTGCCATTTTTTCCACATAAGCATTTTCTAAATCTATATCTAACTGATAAGATAGTTTTAAAAGATATATAAAAACATCTGCCAGTTCCTCCTGTATATCTGACTTCTTTTCCTCTAATTTAAAATCACCTCTTGCAATTTTCTTTACGATATTAGCAACTTCTCCTACTTCACCAGTTAATGAAACCAATAAAAATTCTAACATTTCAATATTAGAATCAGTAACTTTGATATTCCATTTAAAGTTTCCTTTATGCTTACCATCAAATTCTTTTTGAAATTCTACTAGTTCTTGTAAAGTCATGAAGTTTCCACCTTTTCAAGTTCTTTTATACTTTGCAGTATTTCTCCTAACAAACTATCTATATTTTTTTCATAATTTTTTCCGCTATCATTTTGAATTGATTCGTTCTTATGTATCCTGTCCAATTTTTCATATTCTTCCAAAACTTTTTTTAAGAGCGTAATAAGATTTTTGCTATATATTTCTTTTTTTCCACTCGCTAACATCTCAGCATTAGAAGATTTCATTGCTTTATAAACTTGATCAAGTCCTTTCGTTTTTATTACAGTTTCCTGACCATCTTTTTTTTCTTTGATCAATTTATAAAGCTCCGAAAATTTTCTATAGTTTACAATTGTAGTAAGGCGTGTATCATCCATCGCATCTATTTCTGCCTTTAAAAAGCAGTGAAATTTATCTATCTTCTGAACCCTAAATGCCGATATTACGACTTCCACATCTTTAAATGTAATGGCGCTATCCTTTATTTTTTTTAACAAATAGTCTATTTCACAAATATTTATTTTTAAAAATTGTTTCGCCTCTAATGCACGTAAATACATATGAACAATTAGTTTTTCTCCATCTTTTCCAAATTGAATCGATGTAAGTGATGGTAAATAATTTTTATCGTCCAATGATTCCTCTATATTTTCCATATTATATGTCGACAACTCAATCCGATTGCTCGTTGGCTTTTTCTTCAATATATCAATAACATATTCGATTCCACTCATTTCTTTCATTTTATAATAAGAGCCATGATTAAAATAAAGTTGTTCTGGTACCTCATCAGCCTGCCACATCTTTGCTAAATCAAAATATGACCATTCATTATCTCCTATTTTTAACTTATCTTCATTAAAAAATTCTTCCAAATCCTGAACAAATTCTTTATATTTAGATTTAATTTCCATTCTCATATTATAAATTGGCGTCATGACGTTTAAAGTATCCATCAACTGATGATAAACATTTGAGAAAGTGTTTCCCGAAAAAATACTACTAATTCCAGAATCCTTCAAATCTTTTACATCCCATGGCTCATTTCCACCATCTGCAAGGTATCTACAATTTAAAATCTTTTTAAAAATATTACTTTTAAGCTCTATAATATTAAATTGTGAATTAACATTTTTATAATTTCTGCTGAACAATGCACCTGTTCCGATTATTTTACATTGCTTTTGCCCTAAACTTAAAATTTCTCTTCCATGAATATGTCCATGCAAAACACCTATTACATTATATTTATCGATCAAATTGATTAGCTTCGCTGCGTTTCTAATAGGTGAACTGTCCTCTTCAAACATGCTCATAACAGTATGATGCAAAACAATAATTTTTTTAGTATCTTGTCCTAAATCTATTAATTCCTGTTCTAGCGCATCATAATCAATACATCCTTTTTCATGTTGATTTTCTTTGCAAGAATTTACAAAAATAATCTTAGTTTCTAACTTTTGAATTTCAACTGTATAACACTTTTCTAATCTATCTTTAGAATCTTCATCATCTACATTTGAAATAAATTTCGCCAAATCATCTATATGCGTTGCATCATGATTCCCTGGACAACATTTTATGATAACATTGTATTCTTTTTTTATTTCAGCTTTAAATTTATTGATCAGGTTTTCAGCTTTTTCATATCTATCTTTGATTTGATCATCGGATCCTGGATTCATCCCTTTACTATCTATAATATCACCACATAAGCATATTAAAACGATTTCCCCACTGGGAATCAGTTTTTTTATAAGCTCTACACTTTTCAAGAGAATTTCTTTCTCTGCAGGTATTGTCGAATCAGAGGACCCTATGTGCAAATCCGCCATTTGTATAATATACATTTTAATTATTTACCTCCTTTATAGAAACCAGGATATTCTGAATAATTAAATCCTCCTAATGCTTCAAAATCATATAATGCGTTCATGCTCACTGCTGCCAGTTGTTTGGCAATATTCTCTTCAGAAGCCCAGCTATTTTGTTGTTCCAACGGTACTACCTCGACATTAACTTTTGATTTTCCAATTATATTTGCTGCAATCATTTCATAATTCCCATCCCAGATGATATAATATCCTCTAAATTCAATAACTTGAATTATTGGCATATCTGTTCCATTTCTTATATCAAGAGTCACCCTTTCTAACGTATCTGGATTAATTGAATCTATTGTTGTCATGGGATAAAGCACTTTGGGACTTACGCTTTTTATTTCATGCATATATATTTCTCCTTTTTACAAAAATTATGGTAGTAATTTTTTAATTATATCACATTCCACCTTATTTGCAAATACATCATTGCTTTCTTGCCACGACAAACGCATGAATGTATAAATTATGAACATTTTAGTCAATGCAGTAAGTGAGAAGGGGTTCTGCCTTGGACAAAAATGTGTAGAAGAAAAAACGAATGAAATCAAGGCAATTACCTGCATTACCTGACTGAACATAAAGGGAACCATAATCACATCAAATACCATGGGAACACAAACAGCAATTGCAAAGAAAATTCGGCAGAAACGGGCGGATTTTGTACTGACTCAAAGGCAAATCAAGAAAACCTACCGGAAGATGTCAGGCTATATTTTACTGAGAAAGAATTTCCGGAAAATGTGTCTGTAAAAAGACAGTTGAAAAAGCAAGGGAAAGGACAGAGAAAAGGGGATACTGACAGACAGACGAGTTCTCCTAGATAAACCAGAAAATTATGTCACTCTCACAATTTCCTCAGCGTGTCTCCTTGACAGATATAAAACCTGGCACACCAACCGACAACGCTCATGACAGCCAGGCGGCTCTGGCAGTCCCTGATCTGCGCAGCCCATTCATTCGGGCACCAAAAAAGCCCACAACTGATAAATTAATTTCACCAGTTATGGGCTTTTGATAATGTTCAAATATTTCATTACACAATATGCTGTATTATTTCTTTCTTACCGCTCACAAAACAAAAACATATATTGTGATCGCCTTTTTGACGACCTATCTCTAAAAGCTTTGATTTTACGGCAATTCTAAAAGCTGCTGACGGGAATCGGACCCGTGACCTCCGCACTACCAATGCGACGCTCTACCGACTGAGCCACAGCAGCGTTCTTATGTGGTTGCTTGTCCAACCGACTTGTCTAATATACTACAAATTATCCGCATTGTCAATATTTTTTTGCAATTTTTTCATTCCTTTTTTGAAAATTTCCCGCGGATGCGTTGCAGTGCATTATCAACCGCTTTCGGTTCCTTTCCAAGCTCCTCTGCAATCTGCCTGTAATTCATACCTCCAAGATACATATGCAGCACCTGCTGTTCAAAGGAACTCAGATTTTTTTTCAGTTTTTCCTGAACCGCCTGCATATTTTCACGGTCAATGAGAAGCTGTTCCGGATTCATATTTTCCAGAGATTCCAGCAAATCCAGAAGCGTGCCCTCCCCTTCCTGTCCCATCTGCGCGTTCAAAGAGACATATGTATTCAATGGCTGGTGCTTTTTGCGCTGGGACGCTTCCACTGCATGGTAAATCTGTCTGGTAATACAAAGATCCGCAAAACGATAAAAGGAGACGTCCCGTTCCATCTGGAAATCCCGGATAGCCTTAAACAATCCAATCATTCCCTCCTGAATCAGATCATCGGTGTCTCCCCCCATCAGAAACATGGTATTCGCACGCTTCCTCACCAGATTTTTGTATTTTTCCATAATATACTCTGTAATCTCTTCCTGACCGCCGCGAAGCTGCTCGATCAGGATTTCATCCTTTTCATTCTGATATTCTGACTCTTTCTGCAAATTGATTCCCTCTATAAATCGTTGTTAATAAATAACCGCCGCATTCGTTCTGCACGGCTGACAAGGATTGTCTCCGCTATATGATTCAGCCATTTCCCGCTCTTTTTTGTTCCCTGAACGCCAAAGCGTTAAAACTACATTCTCTGGCGCACAATTTCATAGGCAAGCACGCCCGCCGCCACAGAGGCGTTCAGCGAATCAATCTCCCCCGCCATGGGAATGGAAGCCGTAAAATCACAGGTTTCCTTTACCAGCTTGCTGACGCCTTCCCCCTCGCTGCCAATTACCAGCCCAATCGGCCCTTTCAAATCCAGCTGGTACATCACCGTACCATCCATATCGGCGCAGACAAACCAGATCCCCTGCTCCTTCAGTTCCCTGATCGTCTGGGAAAGATTCGTTACTTTGGCCACCGGCGTATAATTCAGCGCCCCGGCTGAGGTTTTCGCCACTGTAGCAGTAAGCCCCGCCGCTCTGCGTTTGGGAATAATCACCCCGTGAGCGCCGGCAAGATTTGCCGTACGGATAATCGCTCCCAGATTATGCGGATCTTCAATATTGTCAAGCAAAATCAAAAAAGGAGGTTCATTTTTCTGCTCTGCCGCTTTCAGCAGATCCTCCACCTGGGCATATTCATAAGCTGCTGCAAACGCAATCACTCCCTGATGCTTTTTCGTCTCTGAGAGCTGGTCCAAACGCTCTTTCGTCACATAATTTAAAATTGTATCGTGCTTTTTCGCTTCTCTGACAATGGACCTGACCGGTCCGTCCTGGCAGCCGTCAAGTACAAACAGCTTGTCTATGGTTTTTCCGGAACGAAACGCTTCAAGAACTGCATTTCTCCCTTCAATCGTTAATTCTTCGTATCGCAACCCTGTACTCCTTTTCCAATTTTCTCAAGCCCGTAAAGAACCAGCTCCATAAGCCGTTCCATGTTGTCTTCCAGATATAAATAGCCCATCAGCGCCTCAAAACCAGTCGCCCTCCGGTACTCTCCCATGGTGGCATTTTTTGCCATAGTGGGCGATTTGGCATTTCTGCCCCGCTTATACACTGCAAGTTCCTCCTTTGTCAGCTCCTGCATCAGCGCCCCGGCCAGTTCAGACTGCGTGTGCGCTTTCACAAGCTGGCTTGCCTGTCTGTGGAGGTTATTTACATGCGTATTGCCCTTTCCCACCACCAGGGAACGGATCGCAAGATCATAGATCGCGTCCCCGATATAGGCAAGCACCAGAGGAGAATAACTGCGGATATCCTGGCCTTCCATGCCAAATTTCTTTAAAAAATATGCATTTATGCCCTTTTCCATTTTACCCCTTCTCTGGTATCTTCCAAAACAATTCCCTTGTTCAGCAGGATCTCACGGATTTCATCTGCCCGCGCAAAATTCCTGTCTTTTCTGGCTGCCTGGCGTTCTGCAATCAGACGCTCAATTTCTTCATCCAGAATGTCCTCTTTTTGTTCCAACAGAATCCCTAAAATATCGCAAAGCTGCTGCAAACGTCCGCCAAGGCGTTCTGACAATTCCGCGGAGCTTTCCTCATTTACTCTGGTATTACTGTATTTTACCAGCTCAAAAACACAGGCAATGGCGTCCGCCGTGTTGAAATCATCATCCATAGCCGCTTCAAATTTCTCCACAAATACATCGCTGCCCTTCCAGATTTCACGTTCCTCTTCCGTCATGGACGCCGATCTGGCATTCTTCTTCAAATGCCTGAGATTCTCCGCCGCATTTACAATACGCTCCAGCCCGTTTTTGGCCGCTTCCATCAGATCCGCGCTGAAATTCAAAGGACTCCTGTAATGAGCGCTGAGCATAAAGAAACGCAGTACCTGCAGATCATATGTTTCACTGATCTCTCTCACCGTAAAGAAATTTCCCAGGGATTTCGACATTTTCCTGTTATCAATATTTAAAAATCCATTGTGAAGCCAATATTTCGAGAAGATTTTTCCATTGCACGCCTCACTCTGCGCAATCTCATTTTCATGATGGGGAAAAATCAGATCCTCGCCGCCGGCATGGATATCAATTTCCTCTCCCAGATACTTTTTCGCCATCACAGAACACTCTATATGCCAGCCCGGCCTGCCCTGGCACCAGGGAGACTCCCAGTAAGGCTCTCCTTCTTTCTTCGGTTTCCACAGCACAAAATCCAGGGCGTCTTCCTTCTCCTCCCCGGTCACTTTGATCTCCCGGTGCCCCGCCTGTAAATCATCGAGATTCTTGTGGGACAATTTGCCGTACTCTTCGAATTTCCTGGTCCGGAAATAAACGGTTCCGTCTTTAACCGCATAGGCGAAACCCTTCTCAATCAGTGTGGAAATCATTTCCAGCATACCGCCGATTTCCTGCGTGGCAAGCGGATGAAGGGTGGCGGGTTTTACATTCATAGCCGCCATATCCTTTTTGCATTCCTCTATATAGCGGCTGGAAATCTCCCGGGAATCAACGCCTTCCTCTACCGCCTTTTTTATAATCTTATCATCCACATCTGTAAAATTTGATACAAAGTTTACCTCATATCCTTTGTATTCCATATAGCGGCGCACAGTATCAAATACAATCATCGGACGCGCGTTTCCAATGTGGATAAAATTGTATACGGTGGGGCCGCACACATACATTTTCACTTTTCCTTCTTCTAAAGGCTGAAATTCTTCCTTTGTTCTGCTCAATGTATTGTAAACCTTCATGTATTCCTCCTGATTTCTTAACTGTTCTTTTTCTGCGTCGGTGTCTGCAGCTCTTTCAGTTCCCGCAATTCTTTCTCCAGATCAATCAGCCTGTTGCACAATGCTGAATTTTCATGCTGAAGTACGGTAATATCTTCCATCACAGGGTCGGGCAGATGAACCTGGTCCATATCGCTTCTGGGCACCTTAATATTATCACGTTTCACAATTCTTCCCGGCACGCCAACTACGGTACAGTTTGGAGGCACCTCCTCCAGCACCACGCTTCCCGCGCCGATTTTACTGTTTTCTCCAATGGTAAACGAGCCGATTACTTTGGCTCCGGCGCTCACCATAACATTATCGCAGAGGGTTGGGTGGCGTTTTCCGGTCTCTTTCCCGGTTCCTCCCAGCGTAACTCCCTGATAAAGCGTGACGTTATCCCCGATAATGGCAGTTTCACCAATAATCACGCCGCTGCCGTGGTCAATAAAAAAACCTCTGCCGATCACGGCTCCCGGATGAATCTCTATGCCTGTCTTGCGCGCCGCTTTCTGGGAAATCCTCCGCGCCCGGAAATAATGGCCTTTCAAATACTGCTTATGCGCCTTTCGATAGCTGAGCATCACCCGGAAACTGGGATATAATAGCACCTCCAGAGGCGACTTTATGGCAGGGTCACGCTCTCTTATAACATCATACTCTTCTCTGATCTGCTGAAACATCCCCATATCATGAACGCTTCCTTTCTCATTTTACAATCCTGTCACTGATTCAAAGTTAGTTTATGCAGAAACTTAGATTTTGTCAATAAGAAAAGAAAAAAGAATTTCTCCGCCGCCTGTTCACTCATACCCACTCGTTCAGATATACAGAACAATCTTTCCACAGTTCTCCGGTAAGGCTGGCAATATCCATCTCCTCCGCAACCGCTTCCTCTGCAGTCCGCTGAATTTTACCGCCATTTCCGTCCAGAATTATGTGAAAACAGCCATTGTTCGCCTCGATCAGAGGATCGGAAACCTTCACGGATAAAGAACGGCGCCTCCGGCTTTTGAGCAACGGAACCAGCGCCGCAAGACTTGTAATGCGCACCATCATCCTCTCAAAAGCAAACCTTATCTCAGGAAGCGGTGTTTGGAGCGCTCCCGCTCTTTGCAGAGCATCCCGGCAAATACTGACCGCTTCCTTATGCGAAACAATTTCCTCCAGCAAAAGTTCCTTTATCTCCACTATGGCCTGCAGCTGTGCTTCGCTGCTCTCAGTTACTGCATAAGTAAGCATTCCGCGCAAATCTTTTCCATATCTTTGCAGCAAAACGCCTCCATGTTCCACCGCGGTCTCTGCCAGGAGACGCTGGTAATAATAGCTGTCGCGGCTGATAACCATATCATGCCTTTCACTGAGAATTTTTTCAGAAAAACACACCATTTCCGGAATATCCTCCGTTTCTGCCTGACGCCAGTTGATCCGGCTTCCCTTTGACCAGGCGCGATATTTACGTTTCTCATTCAAAAAACCCGGAGATTGTTCCGCCGCATAAGTAATCTGCGCGCTCGCCGCCTGAATCATTCCCTGACCGTTCTCCTGAATCATTCCCGTCAGATTCATATCCGGAAAAAAAACAAATCCCTGTCCTCTGTAATAGGCAGGGTCTGCTGGCGTAAGGAAGGCAAAAGGCACGTTTTTCTGCTGCAGATCCCGCAGCATATACTGCATGACCCGCCCCATTTTTCCCTGTCTGCGGCAAAAAGGAGCCGTCGCCACCGCCACAAGATAAGGAATCTTTTCCTGTCTTCCGTTTATCCTGAGGGTATAAGGATTTAAATGAATCATAACATGGAAGAAGCCGTCCCTGAGAGACTGGTCTTCTTCCATCACAATGATTTCATTATCCCTGATTTTCCACTGGTAATAATAATCCACAAATTTTCTGGAATCTTCCGGAAAAGCAGTCTCATACAAGCCCCTGGTCTTTTGCTTCTCCCATTGCTGCAAATACCGTATAAAACCGCTCATATTACAATTCCTTCCGCTTACTGCAGCCGCTGCAGTGACTGCAGTTTTTCTCACTGTCAAACACCGGCGCGCTCGCCTCATACAGGCCGCTGATGGAACAGACTGCCTGCGCGGAAATCCCTTCTTCCCTTCCGGTAAATCCAAGCCTCTCCTCTGTCGTTGCCTTGACATTAATCTGATTGTCTGCAATCTCAAGCACAGCGGCAATATTTGTTTCCATCTGTTCAATATAAGGACGCAGCTTCGGCCTCTGCGCAATGACAGTAGCGTCAATATTTTCAATCACATAGCCCTGGTCTTTTAACAGCTCCCCTACATGCGCCAGCAGCTTCATACTGGAAATTCCTTTATAGGCCGGATCTGTGTCCGGAAAATGTTTTCCAATATCTTTAAGCGCCGCCGCGCCCAGCAGAGCGTCCATAACCGCGTGAACCAGCACATCTGCATCGGAATGTCCCTCAAGACCCATCGTATGGGGAATTTCCACTCCGCCCAAAATCAGTTTGCGCTCCTTTGTCAGTCTGTGAACATCATATCCAATTCCAACTCTCATCGTTTTTATTTACCTTCATACGTGATAATACTGTCTATCCTGTAACCGTTCAGTTTGTCTCTTCCCTTCAGCCCGGCAAGCTCCATCACAAAACAAATTTTTACCACTTCACCGCCAAGCTGCTCAATCATCCCCACAATTGCTTCAATGGTTCCGCCTGTGGCAATCAGATCGTCAATAATCACCACTTTCTGTCCCGGTTTGATCGCGTCTTTATGTATCTCAATCACGGCGCTTCCATATTCCAGATCGTATTCTGCATGAAGCGTCTCACGGGGCAGCTTTCCTTTTTTCCGAACCGGGACAAAGCTCTTATGAGCCTCATACGCCACCGGAACTCCGAAAATAAATCCTCTGGATTCCGGCCCTACCACTACGTCGTATTCTACATCTTTCAGACTTTCCAGCAGACCGTCGATGGCAAGCTGTAATCCGTCGGCATCCTGCAGGATACTGGTTACGTCCCTGAAAATAATTCCCGGCTCCGGAAAATCCGGAATACTCACTACATATTCTTCTAATTTTTTCATAATCTTATCCTCCGTCCTGTGTACTATTTTATATTTTCTTTTGCACACTGCAGCGCTGCTTCCACAGTATCATCCATATCATAGTATTTATACTGACCCAGCCTTCCTCCGAATATCACATTCCCCTCTTTGCGGGCAAGTTCCTGGTAGCGGGCGTAAAGCGCGGCATTTTTCTCATCATTGACGGGATAATACGGCTCGTCCCCCTTCTTCCACTCTCTGGGATATTCCCGGGTAATCACGGTCTTTGGCTGCGTTCCATATTCAAAATGCTTATGCTCGATCACACGGGTGTAAGGCACCTCATATTCCGTATAATTCACCACTGCATTGCCCTGATAATTCTCCTGGTCAAGCGTCTCTGTCTCAAAACGCAGAGAGCGGTATTCCAGTTCTCCAAAACAATAATCAAAATACTCGTCAATCATCCCTGTATAAATCACCGTATCCGCAAGAGCTTTGAACTCCTCTTGTTTTTCCAGATAATTCTCATTCAAAAGCACCTTCGTTCCTTCCAGCATGTTTTCCACCATTCTGGTGTAACCGCCCACGGGAATCCCCTGAAAATCATCGTCAAAATAATTATTATCATACGTAAAGCGGACAGGCAGACGTTTGATAATAAATGCCGGAAGCTCCGTGGCGCGTCTTCCCCACTGTTTTTCTGTATAGCCTTTCACCAGTCTGGTATACACATCCGGTCCCACCAGATTAATCGCCTGTTCCTCTAAATTCTGCGGATGCTCCACTGCATATTCCTGCTTCTGCCGTTCAATTTTCTCCCGCGCCTCTTTGGGCGTCACAACGCCCCATAATTTGTGAAACGTGTTCATATTAAAGGGCATATTATAGATCTCTCCCTTATAATTCGCAACCGGGCAATTGGTGTAACGGTTAAACTCTGCGAACCTGCCCACATAATCCCATACTTCCCTGTTCGACGTATGGAAAATATGAGCGCCATACTCATGAACCTGTATTCCTTCCACCTCTCTGGTGTAAATATTTCCTGCCGCATGATCTCTCTTATCTATCACCAGGCATTTCCTGCCTGCCTTTTTTGCCTCGCTGGCAAATACGGCTCCAAATAATCCCGCTCCCACAATTAAAAAGTCATATTCTTTCATTGATTACTCCTTATTTTACTGTTGTGAACATACCAATTTCTTTATTTATCATAACATATTCCGCATCTGTTCCTTTACAGTATAGTATATGCCCTTTTTTTATACAAGCTATTTTTGAAAAAGCATAAGGCTTTTGCTCCCTGATTCTTATTTTTTTCGACGGCAATCTCCCTGATTCTCCATAATAATCCAGCATTCCCGCTTATTTCTTTGCGTTATCTTAACACCACTTTTACGTATGTTCTGCTATAATATCAGTGAGGTGATAAAAATGGCAGTTAATAGTATTCTAAACAGCAACGTCATTGAATTAATGGAAAAATTACAGACGGAAAATATTATACTAATGGAAGAAAACAAAAAGCTGAGTGAGACCGTTGACTGGATGCACGATACAATCTGGCGGCTAGTCCACTCGCAGCATTCAGAAAATTGACGTCTTAATTTTAGCTTGCTGGACAAATAAGTCCGGCAAGTATTTTTTTGTCATAAATACAATATGCGTCAAAAACTGTTTGGTGCGCAATCTCCTCCAACATACTTTTTATTCTGCACAGCATCTGCATATCGTTTCCGCAATCTCTTCTGCCTTTGTAATATCGACAGAAGAATAATTCATAACAAATATATTTTCCGTTTTTTCTTCTCCATAGCAACAGGCAGATAACGGAGCCAGCTTCACTCCTTTTGATCTGGCGCGTTCTATCAGTACATCCTCCGGCACGCTGCTTTTTATTTTCATCAGAAAATGAAGCCCTGCTTCTTCCCCTGATATAGAAATGAAATGTTTCGCTTTTCCTTTTCGGAACGCTTCCAGCAAGCGATCTCTTTTCTTACGATAATAATTGCGCAAACGGTTGATATGGTTTTCAAATTTACCCTCCTGAATAAATTTCGCAAGCGTATATTGTTCAAAATTGGAAACCGTACAGGAATAAAACGATAATTTCTCATAAAAAATTCTCAAAAGCTTTTCCGGCAGTACCATATAACTGATACGCACCGTGGAACAAAGCGTTTTGGTAAAGGTATTCATATATATGACACGCCCTGATAAATCTATGCTTTGCAGAGTTGGCACCGGTCTGCCGCTCAGACGCAATTCACTGTCATAATCATCCTCAATAATATAACGCCCCTCTTTTTTCGACGCCCAGCCCAGCATCTCATAGCGTCTGCTGATTGGCATAATGATACCTGTGGGATACTGATGCGAAGGCGTAATATGTACAATATCCGCACACTGCTTCTCCAGATCTGAAATACATACGCCCGCCGCGTCCATTGCAATAAAACGGCAGGAGACGCCAAAACTGTGATAGATTTTTTCCAGCTTGCGGTATCCTGGATTTTCCAATGCATAGACTTTGTTTTTCCCGAAAAACTGTATTAAAAGCCCATAGAGATATTCTGTCCCGGCGCCTATCACAATCTGCTCCGGCTTAATATGCATATCGCGGAATTTTCGCAGATAGTCTGCAATGCTCTCCCGAAGATCACGAATGCCTCCCCAGGCTGAATTTGTCATAAGCTGCGCCCGGCTGTCATTTAAAACCTCCCGTATGACTTTCGACCAGATTGTAAATGGAAAAAGGCCAGTTTCGGTCTGGTTGCTGGAAAAATCCGCCAGCCAGCTCCCTTCTTCTCTCGTCAGAGGAATCGTCTCCTCTGCCAAATCCAGTTCCCTCCGCTGAATCAGATGTTTCAAATCCGCAACGTAAAAACCTCTTTTGGGAATGGAATAAATGTAGCCTTCTGCCATAAGCTGCGCATACGCGTTTTCTATGGTTATAACGCTGAGTCCCAGATTCCTGGCGAACTGCCTTTTGGACGGCAGTTTCTCCCCCGCCTTTAAAATACCCTCAGATATATCGTTTTTTATGCTTTTACTCAGAAATCCATATAAGGAATCTGATCCTGCATCCTCCAGATTGTAAGTAATCATTTCCACCGCCTTTTGCAAACTGACCTTTCCGAATATATTCAAATTGATTATTTTATTAATGCCACTTTGGTATTATACTCTATGTGTTTCCCAAAGTAAAGCAACAAAGTAAAAAAAGCACAGAATGGAGGACAATATGGAAGACAGATATACCTTAAACAAGCAGCTTGCGCAAATGCTGAAAGGCGGCGTTATTATGGACGTAACCACCCCGGAACAGGCAAGTATTGCCGAAGCGGCGGGAGCATGCGCCGTCATGGCGTTAGAACGCATTCCCGCCGATATCCGCGCCGCGGGAGGCGTTGCCAGAATGAGCGATCCCAAAATGATACAGGGCATCCAGAAGGCCGTTTCCATCCCGGTCATGGCAAAGTGCCGCATTGGACATTTTGCGGAAGCGCAGGTATTAGAAGCGATTGAAATTGACTATATTGATGAAAGCGAAGTACTCTCTCCGGCAGACGACGTTTATCATATCAATAAAAGAGACTTCAAAGTACCCTTTGTATGCGGCGCCAAAGACCTGGGCGAAGCTCTGCGCAGAATCAGTGAAGGAGCGGCAATGATCCGTACCAAGGGCGAACCGGGAACCGGAGATATTGTACAGGCCGTCCGGCATATGCGCAAAATGAACCGTGCTGTTCTAAAAATAACCTCGATGCGCAAAGATGAATTATTTGAAGAAGCAAAACATCTGCAAGTCCCCGCGGAACTGGTTTTATACGTCCATGAGAACGGCAGGCTGCCTGTCGTAAACTTTGCGGCAGGCGGCATCGCCACTCCGGCAGACGCCGCCCTGATGATGCAGCTTGGCGCAGAGGGCGTATTTGTAGGCTCTGGTATTTTCAAGTCCAAAAATCCGCAAAAACGTGCCGATGCCATTGTAAAAGCTGTGAGCAATTTTAAAAACGCAGAGATGATAGCCGATCTCTCCGCTGATCTTGGAGAGGCAATGACGGGCATAAATGAACAGGAATTAAAGCTTTTGATGGCAGAAAGAGGTATATGATGAAAATTGGAATTCTGGCAGTTCAGGGGGCCTTCTCAGAACAGGAACTAATCCTTGAGAAATTGCATGTCCCTTTTCAGGAAATCAGATGCGAAAAAGACTTGCAGGAAGACTTTGACGGCCTTATTTTACCCGGCGGCGAGAGTACGGTACAGGGAAAACTCCTCAAAGAGCTGAACTTATTTCATCCGCTCTTAAACATGATACAAAACGACGTCCCTGTACTTGCCACCTGCGCCGGCATGATTTTATTATCTGAAAAAATTGACGGACAGGAATCTCCCTATTTTAAAACCATACCCATGAATGTAAAAAGAAACGCTTATGGAAGGCAGCTTGGAAGCTTTCATATAACATCGGAGTACAAAAATCTTGGCCGGGTGCCCATGACTTTTATCCGCGCTCCCTACGTGATTAACACAGGCCACGGCGTTTCCATTCTCTCACAAACCGGACAGCAGATCACAGCCGTACAATACCGCCGCCAGACTGCCCTGGCTTTTCACCCGGAACTGGATAAGTATCTGCATATCCACCGGAACTTTTTAGAGATGTGTTCCCGCGCATAAAACGGACATAAAGCAGCCCGTTCCCTGCCAGAACGAAAACTCCGGTCTTTGATTTTAACATTTACAGCGTATTATTCTTCCCTTCTGCGCACCAGTACAATTTTCGTAATGCCGTTGCTGGAATCGTCTTTTCTGGTCTGAAGCTCCGGAAAGGATTCAATCAATTTTCCAAATTTATGGAAGCCGTAGTTGCGGCAGTCAAAGTCTGAGTACAATTTCTGGATCATGTTGCCCAGCTCCGACAAATACATCCATCCGTCTTCGTCAGAATTTTCATCCAGCAGAGAAATCACCGTTTCCTTAATTGCCCGCAGGTTGGTAATTGGCTGCGCGTCCTTAGGCTGTTCTCTTGGCAGCGCCCGTTCTGTGGGGACGCAGCGGATCTCCTGTTTTCTGATCCTCTCCGGTATATTTACTTTCTGTTCCGGATGATGATTTTTATATAAAACATCCAATGTCTTAAACTGCTCGCACGCCCTGACAAAAGGCTTGGGCGTCTTGCTCTCCCCCATACCGATGACCTGTTTGCCGGATTCCCGCAGCCGCATGGCAAGCTTGGTAAAATCACTGTCCGAAGAAACAATGATAAACCCATCCACATCATTCGTATACAAAATATCCATAGCATCTATAATCATGGCGGAATCGGAAGAATTTTTACCCACCGTATAACTGTACTGCTGGATGGGAGACAGTGAATTCTCCAGCAGCGAATCCTTCCAGGAATTTTTGGCGCTTGCCGTCCAGTCGCCGTAAATCCTGCGGATTGTTACATTTCCTAATGTCTGGGCTTCCTTGGTCACAATTTCAATATATTTTGAAGATACATTTTCCGCGTCAATCAGCAGAGCATATTTTTTCTCATCTCTCATTTTTTATGTTCCTTTCCTGTTAAGCTGTTCCTGTTTCCGAAACCAATTATAATACTTTTCTGTTATAAACACAACCACCCTTCCTGACCTAGTACATCGTTCGACAAATAACTGGATCAATCACGCAGAATGCTTTTCTGAGTGTGCAGGTCAAAAAACGTAGGCGTAGCGGACTACGCTGAGGATTTTTCACCTGTGTAATCGGGAACGCAGGCAAGTGGTTGGTGTAGTTATTTGCGCAACGATGTACTAGTGTGCTTACCGTATTATATCTGGCGGACAGGCAAGGAGATTTGGCTGAATATAATGCGGTCAGCACATTCGTATAAAATCGCGCGGATTTGCACATACTATACCGAGGTGATTTCTATGGCGTCTTATGTAGCTCCTGCTCTGCGGGAAAAATTTGAGTCATTGTCTACAGAATTAAAAGATTGTATTCTGGAACACAACGTACGTCTGAACACGCTTCAGGATCTGATTCAGGTTTTGGAAAAGATCGTAGCGGAAGGCGAGCAGTAAAACTTCCCGGTCTGCACAGAGAGATTTTAAGCACAGTCGTCTCTCTGTACAGACCGGGCAGGAATCAGACATGGATTGTCCCAATGACCGCAGACGGCAGACATCTCTTATGGAACAGCTAAAAATTGCATTTTACATAGAAATATCCGGTAAATATCTTGCAAAATTTCCCTTCTTCCTTTATATTATGTATATTGAAAGGAGAGATGCATTTGGACTCAAGTGAGGTCATACAACTATTATTCGTAATCGTTTTACTATTGTTATCCGCGTTCTTTTCCTCCGCAGAGACGGCGTTGACCACCTCTAATAAGATCCGGCTTAAAAATCTTGCGGATGAAGGAAACAAACGGGCGCAGAAGGTACTGGAAATCACGGGCGACTCCGGCAAGATGCTGAGCGCTATCTTAATCGGCAACAATATTGTAAACCTGTCGGCGTCATCCCTTGCCACAACACTTGCGATCCGGGTCTTTGGAAACGCCGGCGCCGGAATCGCCACAGGGATTCTTACGGTTCTGGTTCTTATTTTCGGCGAAATTTCGCCCAAGACCTTCGCCACCATCTATGCAGATAAAATATCCCTTGCCTACGCGGGGATTATTCTGTGGCTGATGAAGCTTCTGACGCCTGCGATCTTTATCATCAACAAATTGTCCATCGGCTTTTTATTACTGCTGCGGGTCAATGTTGCCAGCGAGCATGGCGCGCTCACAGAGGCGGAACTTCGGACGATTGTGGACGTAGGCCATCAGGAAGGCGTGATTGAACCTGAAGAACACGCCATGATCAACAATGTGTTTGATTTCGGCGATTCACAGGCGAAAGAAATCATGGTGCCCCGGATCGATATGACGTTTGCTGACATTAACAGCAGTTATGACGAGCTGATTGAGCTTTTCCGGGAATATAAATTTACCCGTCTTCCAATTTATGAAGACTCCATTGACAATGTTATCGGTACTATTAATATGAAAGACCTGCTTCTCTACGGAGCCAGCAGGGACAGTTTTTCCATCCGTGACATTCTGCGCAAACCTTACTACACTTATGAACACAAGAAGACCGTAGAACTTCTGATTGAAATGAGACAGTCCTCCTTAAACATCGCCATTGTACTGGATGAATACGGCGTCACCGCCGGTCTCATTACACTGGAAGATATTCTCGAAGAAATTGTGGGCGAAATCCGCGACGAATACGATATAGATGAAGAAGATCCTATTCAGAAACTGGGCGACCGGGAATATCTGGTGCAGGGTTCCATGAATCTTGAGGATCTGTGTAATAAACTGAATTTAAAGCTTTCTTCCGAAGATTACGATACCGTGGGCGGTTACATGATCGAATTTCTGGATCATCTTCCCCAGCCTGGAGAATCCATCACCACACCGGAACATGTTTTTCTGAGGGTGGAGGATACAGACAAAAACCGCATCAACAAACTATTTTTGCGGCTGCCCGAAGAACGGCCGGACGAAAATTTTTAATATTGTGATGGCAGCCCTCCGCTATTGAGGAGCCAGGCATCAAAGCCCTCTGAAATCATACGGTGTTCCGCTGCTTTCAGAGGGCTTTATTTCGTCTCAGGCACAGTTTCATATCACGCTCTTCCACTACACCTGAGACTTTGACCGTATTACTTATCCGATCTGTTCCATACCCTATAATTTCCAGATATCCTTATCATACTCAGCAATCGTGCGGTCTGAGGAGAAGAACCCTGCTTTCGCCGTATTCATGAGCATTTTCTTTGCCCATGTCATGCGGTTTTCATAATCTTTGTAGCACTCTTCTCTCTTTGCCGCATAGTCTTTGTAATCAAGCAGCGTCATAAACCAGTCTTTGTTCAGCAGTTCCCGGTAAAGGCGTTCCAGATTTTCCTTCTGCCCTACATTCAGCAGGGTTTCGCTGACTATAAAATCTACGGCTTCTTTGAGATCTTCGTCTTTCTCATAATAATTACGGGAAACGTAATCCGCCTTCTCGTAATGCTCAATAACGGTATCAGAGCTTTCACCAAAAATATAAATATTATCCTCTCCAACCAATTCCGCAATCTCTACATTGGCTCCATCCATGGTTCCGAGAATTACGGCGCCGTTGAGCATGAATTTCATATTTCCGGTTCCGGACGCTTCCTTGCTGGCCAGAGAAATCTGCTGGGAAATATCACATGCAGGAATCAGTTTTTCCGCCTTTGTCACGTTGTAATTTTCAACCATAACCACTTTCAGATACGGGCTTACCTCCGGATCTTTATTGATAATCTCCTGCAGACAGAGAATCAGATGGATAATATCCTTGGCAATCACATAAGCCGGAGCCGCCTTGGCGCCAAAAATCACTGTGACAGGCGTCGTCGGCTTTTTACCCTTTTTAATTTCCAGATATTTATGAATCACATACAGCGCGTTCATCTGCTGGCGTTTATACTCATGAAGACGTTTGATCTGAATATCAAAAATAGAGTTTTCGTCAATTTCCACACCCTGGGTTTCTTTCAGATATGCGGCAAGGACGCGTTTATTCTCCTGTTTAATATCCAGTAATCTCTGCAGTACTTTTGCATCGTCTGCAAATGCGGCAAGTTTTTCCAGTTCATCCGCATTCTTGTGCCAGCCGGCGCCGATTGCCTCATCCAGAAAATGGCTCAGACCTTTATTACAGTGCATCAGCCAGCGGCGGAACGTAATACCATTCGTCTTATTGTTGAATTTCTCCGGATAAATCTTAAAAAAGTTGTTCAGCTCATTTTTCTTTAAAATCTCTGTATGCAGATATGCCACGCCGTTCACGCTGTAACCATAATGAATATCCATATGCGCCATATGAACGCGGCCGTTCTCGTCAATAATCGCCACAGATTTATCATCATATTTTTCTTTTACAATGTTATCCAGTTCCCGGATAATCGGCATGAGCTGCGGAACCGCCTTATTCAAATAATCCACAGGCCATTTTTCCAAAGCTTCTGCGAGAATCGTATGGTTGGTATATGCGCAGGTCCTGGAAACAATCTCGATTGCATCCTTGATGCGGATTCCCTGCTCCATCAAAAGACGGATCAGTTCCGGTATGACCATACTGGGATGCGTATCATTAATCTGGATCGCCGCGTACTCCGGCAGATCGTAAAGTTTACATCCCCTGGCCTGGCATTCCTCCAGTATCAGCCTTGCGGCGTTGCTTACCATAAAGTACTGCTGATACACGCGCAGCAGCCTTCCGGCGTCGTCGGAATCATCCGGATACAAAAACAGCGTAAGATTTTTGCAGATATCTTCCTTATTAAAATGAATCCCTTCTCCCACAAGATTTTCATCCACGCTCTCAATATCGAACAAATGAAGCTTATTTGTACGGTTGTCGTAACCTGTCACATCCAGGTCGTACATTCTCGACTGCACCGTAAATCCGCCAAACTGAACAGGATAAGCGACCTCCGTCCTCGTAAGCCAGCTCTCTTTCTCCATCCATGGATTTTTATTTTCTTTCTGCATATGGTTTTCAAAAGTCTGCAGAAACAGTCCGAAATGGTAATTCAGCCCGATGCCGTCTCCGTTCAGTCCCAGAGAAGCCATGGAATCCAGAAAACATGCGGCGAGACGTCCCAATCCTCCGTTTCCCAGAGACGGCTCCGGCTCCGCCTCTTCAATGAGATTAATGTCCTTGCCGTATTCTTTGAGCATTTTTGCCACTTCATCATAAATGCCCAGATTAATCAGATTATTAGACAACAGCTTTCCAATCAAAAATTCTGCAGAAATGTAGTAGATTTTTTTCTTTCCCTTACTGCTTTCTTTCTCCTTCGCCAAATCCTTTACAATCCCCAACAGCCCATAGTAAAGCTGCTGATCCGTGCAGGCTGCAATATTATTGCAGCATTTCTGTTCCAATAATTCTCTTACATTCACACTCATTTTTGTTCTCCTTTTTACAACTAAGCGTTCCCTTTTTTTACATTGTTTATTCCCTGTCAGCCGCTCTGGCACAATGTCAGCTCAGAGCCAAAAGATGTTATGTATATTATATCCATATTTACCGTTTTTTTCTTGCTGTATGATAGCAACATATAGTACAATACTATCAAATCTACAAAAAAGGACTTCGATCTTATGAATATTTTAGAATACGAAAACTCGCAGGAGACAAAATTTCATGGACACAGGGATTTTCCCTTTAATATATACCTGTGCAGCATTCCGCTGGATTTTACCCTGGTGCCCGCGCACTGGCACAATGCGATGGAAATTATTTATATAAAAAAAGGAAGGGGACAAATCACGGTAGACCTTCTTCCTTTTGCAGTCTCCAAAGGAGATATCATGCTTGTGCTTCCCGGCCAGCTCCACTCGATCCAGCAGGTCAGTGATCATTCGATGGAATACGAAAATATCATATTCGAACTTTCCATGCTCATGGGACCCTGGGACGACGTCTGCACCAAAGAATTTTTTGAGCCGCTGACGCGGGGCAAAATTACCTTTCACAACTACTACCCCGCAACTTCCCCGCAATATCCGGCGCTGGCTGCCTGCCTGGACGCCATGGACGAAATCTGCCGGAACTTTTCAACAGGCTACCAGCTTGCCATAAAAGGGCAGCTTTTCTCCTTTTTTTACGGACTTGCATGTTCTGCAGCATCTCCCCTGCGCCCTCAGAACCATAAATCTCTTGGACGCCTGAAAGAGATCTTAAAATATGTAGAAAACAGCTATCAGGAAAAAATATCCATTGCCGACGCCGCCAGAGTCTGCGGATTCAGCAAATCACATTTTATGAAATTTTTCAAAAAAAATATGAATATCTCGTTTACCGGGTATTTGAATAATTACCGCCTTACCATGGCGGCAAGGCTTCTCACTTCTTCCGAGGACAGCGTAAGCAGCATCGCTGTGGAAACCGGATTTGAAAACCTCTCTTATTTTAACCGGATGTTCAAAGAAAAATACCAGTGTACCCCCACGCAATTCCGCCTCAAAATCAGATAAATGATACATTCTGTTTATTTTACGCTCTGATATTCCCTCTTTTAATATGTTCCTTTATAATTTCATCCGTTACCTCAAAGAGCGTCCGGGAACCTGATTTTGTTTTGGACTGCCTTGCGTACACCTGCTCTGCAGTCACCTGGTGCTCTTTCCAGTCTCCTCCCTGGTTGCTGTCGTTTAACAGCAGCGGCTGTAAATTATCCATGGCATGTGCAAACTTTGCCTCTGCGGTCTGATACGCTTCAAATTCATCAAATAACGCCACGAACTCCTGCTTCTGGTCTTTTGGCAGCATGGAGTATATTTTTTCCTTTGCAGCATCTTCCCTGTCTTTCTGGGTCTTCTTGTTTTCAGCGTCGTAGGCATAGGTATCTCCGGCCTCAATCTCTACAATATCATGTATCAGACACATAAGCATTACTTTTGCGATATCGATCTCTTCATTTGAATATTCTCTTAACAGATACGCCATCACCGCCATATGCCACGCATGTTCCGCGTCATTTTCATTTCTTCCATGTCCGGACAAATGCGTTTGCCGGAAAATATTTTTTTCCTTGTCAATCTCCAACGCAAAATCCAACTGTTTCTTTAACCGTTCCTCCATACAACTCTTCCTCCGCTAATTTAAATTCTCATCTCCTGCAAGATCGCGTTTGAACAAAACCATAAACTTATCAAAACCGCTGTAACTATAACACTGATCTACGGCAATACGTCTTCACCTGGAATAATCTGCTTCCAATGGGGGAAGAACTTCCGGATTCAGCAATACCCATGCAGCTGCATAGGCACATAACTGCATAGTTAAGGTTCCGTCGTCCCGGCTGTCCCATAACAGGCGGGTAATTTTTTTCACCTCAGCCACATCCTCCTCACACAGCGGATTTCCCAAACGCATATACTGAGGAAAGACGCGCAGCATCTTCCGAAATTCGCCGTCCCAGTTCATTCCGCCGTTCGCAATGATTTCATGGTCAATGCGCCCCGCAATACGAATCGCTTCGCCCTGTGCAGTTTGGGCTTTTCCTCTGGGCGGAACGAGATAGTTCCAAAGCCATGGAAACGCTTTCTTTTTACTTTCCTCCGGCACATATATAGAAGACGCGCCATCGTGAACGATTACTTCCCCCGCAAGATCGCCGCTCTCTAAAAGTTCTTTCATTTCTTGTGGAAGTGTTTTCCGCTTCTTTGCCATATTCTCCTCCAAATATCCCGGTTTCTATACCGCCTATAATAAGAAGCAGTATATTGTGACAAAAGTATCTGTTTCTGCTTTTTCTTAATGCTGCCGCCTGGAATCCGTCCCCCTGAGATTTTCACATTTTGTCTTATATTTCCCTGGTTTTCGGTTATACTAACTCTATCAACACTCAGGAGGGCGCAATGAAGGCAACTGATAAAGATCAAAGGATCCGCACAGCCCCAAAAGGAGCATGGGAAAGCGGCGTTATCAATGAGGAGAAAAACCATTCCCCTAAGAAACATCTCAATGATATTACCACTGACAGTCAGGGAAACGGATACCCAATCTCTCACAAAAATCGGGGCGAATAAGCGCGTCCTGATTACATAACTTTGGAGTTTGTCAAGTATCGCTTCCGCTGCTTTTATCTCATCTTTGACAGGAAAGCTTGTCTACAGCCAGAGAAACCTCAGGCTGAAAATAAATATCCTTTCCTTTATTACTCTCGTACATGAAATCCTTTAACGGCTTACTCGTATATTTTGAAAAATCGCCGTATACTGCAAATCTCACGCCATAGTTGATAAATTTCTGTAAGATCTCTCCTGCCAGACCAGAACTCAGAATAAAGAAATCATTTACAACAGCCTCCTTATTTATAGCAATATTTGTGCAGCCTGTTTCATATTTTACTGTCATAATCAAGTCTAATGCAGACTGGACGTCTGTAATCAACAGTTCATCGCTGCTGACCACTGCAATCTCTGTGTTATTTCTGTTTATAACTTCTGTTTTCATTTTCTACCTCCATCAAATTTTTATTCTTTACAAGCTTTCAATCAAATGGTCAACCATAAAATCAAACGTTTCCCTGTGATCGTATGGGAGAACATCCTTATTTTTGATATTCATAATCAAAGAGTAAATCACTGACATTGCCAGACCCGCATCGACCCTGAATTTCAAATACGGCTGACTTAAAAAAAGCTGTTGGCTCATATGATTGGATGCTTCGATTTTTTTTGCCTGTTCCTCTGATAATTTATTCAGCAAAATCGTGAAATCCGTACTGTGCGAATCATATAAAAAATTATTTTTATCGTATTCCCGATAAATAAGCTTTAAGGCTTCTGCGACGCCATATTTATCTCTGTGTTTTTCGATTACTTCGGAGGCCGCATTGCAGATTTGTTCCTGCACGGAACACAATACCTCGCAAAAAAGAGCTTCTTTCGATTCAAAAAAAAGATAAAACGCCCCTTTTGAAATGCCTGCGCGCCTGCAGAGGTCATCGACGCTCGTTTTCTTATAGCCGTACTGTGTCCAGCTCTGCTTACAGGCTTCCTGCAAACTTTTTTTGATGTTTTCTTTTTCTTGTTCTGTAAAACTTCTTGCCATATCGTTTCCTCCTATGACTCAAAATGTTATTTCGGTCATAGATATGATATGACACATCACAGTAAAAGTCAAGAACAATTTTCAACATACATTTTTCATTTCCCCTGCCCCATCAATCAATTCCCTGGGGGCACTCTTTGACACGCTCTTTTCCGCCGCAGTGCGATCATTGTTTTTTATTTTATACGGAATCCGAAGGAATCTCCTATAAAATAAAAAAAGAACCGTAAACCTCTGATTCTTCCGAAAAATCTCCAAGTTTACGACTCCTAATTATGAGAGCGATAGACGGGGCTCGAACCCGCGGTCTCGACCTTGGCAAGGTCGCGCGTTACCAACTACGCCACTATCGCATATTATGTATTTGTTTCTCAAGACAATATATATTTTACTATATTTTTATTATCTTGTCAATAGCATATTCCTTCTTTTTTTTTCATATAGTAAAACAAAGAGAAATTAAGGAGGAGTTCTGTGAGTTCCAAAACCAAAATCGTTGTTCTGCATTTAAAAGAACTGATCTATACAGCAATCTTTGCAGTACTGGGAATCCTGCTGATTATACTGCTGATTTTTATGTTCCTGCCAGACAACAAAGACAACGCCACAAAAGAAACCATGAAATATACGGCGGGAGTATACACTTCCTCCATACAGCTAAATGATAACGCCATCGATGTAGAAGTGATGGTGGACAGTACTCACATCACTTCCATCAGCCTGGTAAACCTGGATGAAACCACCGCCGCCATGTATCCGCTGATGCAGCCTGCGCTGGATAATCTCAGCCAGCAAATTTACAAAAACCAGTCGCTGGAAAATATCTCCTATGAAGAAGATAACCAGTACACCTCCATGGTACTGCTAAAAGCAATCCAGTCGGCGCTGGACAAAGCCGTTTATACAGAAGAATAACCTACATAGCAGTCTTTCCCATTCTGGAAGAACAACGAAGCGGGCAGGCCCGCTTCAACTTTCAGCGTGAGCAATATCATGGCAGCTTACACTGCCATGATAATTCCTCCGTCACTGGCGTACATACTGCTGATCCCGGCCGTATCCAGTACAAATACTTCTTTGAAATTCCCCATCTGCTTCACTTTTTCCGCCGCTTCTCTGGCACGTTTCGGCGCATTGCAGTGCGATATGGCAAAGATCTTCTCCTGAGGATTTTTCGTTTTTTCCACCAGATCCGCAATCATCTTATCAATAGCGCGCACCATGCCTCTGGCCTGGCTGAGCTGACAGATCATCCCTTCCGGCGTGGCGCCCATTACGGGCTTAATATTCAACGCGCTTGCCACAAACGCCTTAATATTGCTCAGTCTGCCATTCTTGCGAAGCGTTTCCAGAGTCTCAAGAACAAACGACGTATTCATTTCTTCTATATAAGCTTCCACCTTTTGAACAATCTTTGCAAATGCAAGCCCCTCTTTTTCACACTCCTGAATCTTCATGGCAATCAAAGTCTGCCCTACCGACGCCGATTTCGAATCAAATATATGGATCTGCTTCTCTCCTTTTTCCTCCAGATACAGCTTTCTGCCAAGCTGGGCGCTGTTGCAGGAACCGCTGAGCCGGGCTGAAAGAGTTACCGCATAGACATGCTTTGCGGCGCAGTCATAAGCCTCCATATACCGTTCCGGAGATGGACAGGTAGACTTTGGACAATTGGGGCTTTCCCGCACACGCCGCAAAAATTCGGCCTGATCAAAGGTTTCGTCATCCGTAATATGATAATCATCCACAAAAATTTCCAGCGGCACCGATTCAAAATGTTCATCCTTCATTAACGTTTCCGGCAATTCCCCGCAGCTGTCCACAACAATTTTATAGCTCATCTTCTTCCTCCTGAATATTTCTGCAGTATAAAATGTCTGAATGTATTTCTCTCATATTCTGCATTTCTATAATATAGTATTCTTCTTCTGCATATTTGACTTTTAATATAACTTTATAAATTATTTTCATCATTCTACGTAGTTTTAAATACTACTTAATAGTAACATAAATATTCAGGTTTGAAAAGTCTTTTTTACTCCTGATTAAAACAAAAGCTGATTTCTTTCCACACGCTGTCCTCAATATAATTAATTTGCGTAATATTACTGCAGTAATCCATTATACGCCCCTCCTTTATAAAATACTGAAAGGTCTGGTCCTTAAGGGTATCGTCCGAAAAACGCAGGGTGATCACCCGCTGGCTCTCCCATGCCTGAGAAAGTTTTGCGCCTATAACATCTGCATCCCATTCTTCTATATAGTTTCCTTCTTTTATATAATAATTATTCAGTACCGCTGTGCATTCCGGCAGATCAATCTCCAGGTCCGGCTGATGCCCGACCTGCATTTCCAAAGTGGTCATCGCCATATAATTATAATCTATAAACGAAGTTTCCTGCCCCTCTTTATTGCGGTACCCATTATTTCCCCATGTGGCGTCCATATAATAATATTCCCCGTCCAGGCAAATCAGATTCCACGCGTGCGGTTCCCCGCGCGCGGTACCGGACACAATCACGCTTTGAATCCCAAGCTGCTCCAGAAGATACTGAACGGCGCACGCATATCCCTGGCATACCGTCTGCTGCCCTAAAAAGACGCTGACAATGTTCTGGCTGTCCCTGGCATTCTCCACATATTCTGTATTCAGCGCCAGCAATTCATATACATATTTTGCCTTATCATAATCCGTATCGCTAATCGAAATCCCGGCAAGCCACGCGTCCACAATCCCATCAATCTGCCTTTGAAGCTGTCTGCGTTCCCTTTTTGTCATGGTATACTTCGGGGAAAACTCCAGGCTCACCAGTTCTTCGCCTTTGGTATAACTGGTAAATACATATCCTTCCACCCAAAACAGTCCGCCATAATCGCTGCAGACCGCCTTATAGGCGCGCTGCATCACCTCTGTATCCGTAGTAGAAAGCTGCACCCTTTCTTCCTGGCTTAAAATGGCGGACAGCATCTCATCATAAACTGTCTGTTCTGTACCGTTCAATTGCCGGTATGCATATTTTTCCAGCGAAATCCGCTCCGGCGGGACTACCGCCTTACTCTGCGGCATAATATCTTCCGTCTGATCCTGCCGCATTACGTCTTGTGATTCATTCTGCTGTATTACATCTTCCGCCTGCTTCTGGTTCTGATGTTCCTCTGCCTGCTCCGGCTGTCTGCTCTGCTGCAGATATTCCTGTACATCCGCCTGCGTACAGCCGGCGCTGCCGCTCCACATCAGTAATATGAGCGCAAACACCGCCATATTTCTCTGCATTTTTCTCATAAACTTTATGTTCCGTCCTTCTTGTGATTTGTTATAGGAAATCATGCGCTCCCTCTATATCCGAAAGTAAGCGCGCAGCAGATCCGTCAGCGCTTTCATGTCTGCGGCGGCCATGGTTTCCACCGCTGAATGCATGGCAAGCAGCGGTATTCCCACATCAACGGTTCTCACCGGAAGGAAGCTTGAGGCAACGGAACCAAGGGTGCCGCCGCCCGGCAGATCTGAACGGTTGACAAATTTTTGATAAGGAATCTTTTCCTTCCTGCATATCTGTTCCACAATCGCCACTGCTTCGCAGTCCGTGGCATAAGACTGGGAACTGGCTTCTTTGATGCAGAAACCTTTTCCCAGTACCGGCTTATTGGTAATATCCATTTTTGCCATATGATTCGGATGGAGTCCATGCGCCACATCCACAGACAGCAAAAACGCCTGATACAGGCATTCTGTCCACTGCGCCGGCGTTTTCCCAAAGCACCCTAACATGCGCTGCAAAAGATTCCCAAGCAGCATGGAACCAGCTCCCTGTTTGGTACGGCTGCCAATCTCCTCATGGTCGAATAAAGCGATTACGTTAATGCCGTTCTCTCTGCGGCTCTCTGTTATTCCCGTCAGCAGCGCCTGTACGGAAGTAAGATTGTCCAGTCTGGGAGAAAGAATCAGTTCCCCGTCAATTCCCGCATATCCGGGCTTTTCCTGACAATACAGACACAATTCATAATCGAGAATATCTTCTGCGTTTCTGTCAAGTTCCCCGGCCAGAAAATCCAGAAACGGCTGTTTGCTCCCCTCTTTGGCAAGTCCCAGCACCGGAAGAAGATCCGTCTGCTTATTCAGTTCTATTCCCTTATTGACATCGCGATTCATATGAATGGCAAGATTGGGAATCACTCCCAATGTCCGTTCTGCTGAAATGCAGCGCAGTTCCGGGTGCATCACATCTTTACCCGCCAGGGCCACGCGCCCGGAAATGCTCAGAGGACGGTCCAGCCAGGTATTTAAGATCGCCCCTCCGTAAACCTCCACATTTACCTGGGCATATCCTCCCGCCTGCACATCTGCGCAGGGCTTTATGCGAAGACACGGAAAATCCGTATGGGCAGCCGCAATCCGCAGCGATTCTGTCCCTGCCTGCCCGCCAATGGTAAATGCAAATAATGTGGTATCATGATGCTTCACATAATATGCTCCGTGCTCCAAAAGCTTCCAGGGCCGCGCAAAAGACAGTTCCTGAAACCCCGCCGTCTTAAGCTGTATCTCTGCCTCTTTTACTACCATAGCCGCACTGGTCCCCTGTTCCAGTAAATGAAATAACATTTCTTCCTGTTCCATTTCCTGCCTCCTGCATTTCTTCTCACAAATTAATCTATTCTATATTATCTCTCAATACTATACTATAAATGCAGAAGTTTTTCCAGCCATTCTGCAAACGGAATTGAATACCATCCAAAAATCTGATAATATAAAACTATGATTGCACATCTGCCAAAGGCGGCCACGCCTTTACTGCGGAAAACAGGAGGTACATATGACCGCATTATCCATTCTGAATATAAAAGAATTTATGCATATTTTACTGCGCACAGAGACTTTCGACAGCTTTCTTCTGTCAGAAGGATCTATTACCACTTACATGACCGTTCTTCTGGACGGCCATTCCCATCCGGACTTTTTCAGCCCCGAAGACGACGATTACGAGCAGGCTGTCCAGGAGGATTATATTCCTTTTTCACTGGTGCGCCCCGCATGTTTTGACCTGATAAAAGGAAAACGCACGCCCTCGTCCTTTAAATTTGTATTCCAGCTTTCGAAAAAAAATCTGGAACGGACCCTGTCTTCGGTCGGCCGCACATTCAGTACAGAAGACATTTCCGGTATGCATCTGAATCTGATTTACCAGAATCACAGGCTCACCTGCACCACCGGCGTCTCCAGGCATATGTTTTCCATGGATCAATCACTGGAGCATATCTGGGACGAGCTGGTAAAACAGTTCCTGAGAAACCATAAAATCCCTTTTGAACCGCTTGTCTGATGATCCTGTCTTCTTATCGCCCCAAAAACAAGGAATTTCACAAATTTTCCTTTACTTTTGGGGGATAATGTGCTATCCTAGGGTTATGTCACAAGAAGGGCATAGATTATATAGTGGAGGTACTGACATGCAAGGTACAGTTAAGTGGTTTAATAACCAAAAGGGATATGGTTTCATCTCCGATGAATCTGGAAACGACGTATTTGTTCATTATTCCGGATTAAATATGGAAGGTTTCAAATCCTTAGAAGAAGGCGCTACTGTTGAGTTTGACGTGACCGAAGGTTCAAAGGGACCTCAGGCCGTTAATGTAACTGTAGTACGCTAATCTCATCAAGTTCTCAATGTACCTTTGTCTGAATATAGAATTTCGATTTTTTATTAAGATATAAGATATTTGATGAAACGCGGGTGATTGCAAAAAGCTGCCAACGGCAGCTTTTTGTTATGTTATAAACAGACGACTGCATTTCAAAGACTGCATCCGCTGCAGAACATCCTGTTTCTCCTCTGCTTTTACCGCTCATTCCATACCGCAAGGATTCCCCCCATAAAAATACACAGATCCGATACATTAAAAATAATCTGATTCAGCCAGTGAAAAGGCGTACAAAAACTAAAATAATCTACCACATATCCCCTTGCTATGCGGTCATAAAAATTGCTGGCGCCGCCGCCCAGAAGCAGGCTTACGCCCAGAAGAATGCCGGGATTCTCTTTTTTACTCAAAAGAAGAAACCAGAATGCTCCCAAGAGCAGCAGCAGACTGCCGCAGACGACTTTTAAGGCCGTCTGACAGTTTTTCAGTATATTCAGCGCCATGCCGTAATTATGATGTCTGCGCAGCAGAATCCTGCCTTTACAGATCCTTCTTTCCTCTCCCCTGTTCAAATGCTTCTCCATATGATTTTTCAGGAAAAAGTCTCCGCCAAATATGGTTAAACTCAATACTGCAAATTTCATTTTCTGATTTCTCCTTATGTAATGTTTAAATTTTCTCTACCGGATCCGAATCTCTTCAAATGCCCGGTATAAGTTCAGCCGTCCCCAGCCATACGCCCGGTCAGGATATGTGCGCCTGGGGTCCCGCTCCGCGCTTCGTATCAGCATATTTTTTATATCAATGCCTGAAATCGCAGAATAATTCCCCCGGACAATCCCCCATTCCATCATAAGCGCCACCGCTCCGGCGGTCACTGCCGAGGCGGCGCTGGTGCCGTTCCTTGTGACAAACATGTCTCCGGGCGCAGCCCCAAACACTTCCACTCCCGGGGCCACAAAATTAGGCTTAATGGTACCGTTGGCCGCAAATCCTCTGCCAGAGCGCAGATAAATACTGTTATCTCTGACATCATAAGCGCCTACCGCCATAGGCACCACGGCCCCGGAAGGTACTGTTATGGTGGTATCCGGATTCGAGCGCACAAAGAAAACTTCCCCGGTCAGAAACTCTTCCAGCGGCAGCCACATATGAAAAAATTTGCCAATCTCCCCTTCCTGGTAAACGCGAATATTCCACAATCCCTGGGTAGGCTTGGAAAAACGGATATAAACAACCTGAGAACCATCCAGAATCCCTAAAATCCGGTAATCTACAGATACCTTTGTATCTTCAAACAGAAAACTGTACTCCCGTCCCCCGGATAATATATATTCGCTGGGCATCCGCTCTCCGGTAGGAGAAATAATATCCACCAGAAAACGCTGGGGCACCTGCGCCCACATTTCCACATAAAAGCCCTGTACGTTTGCCCCCACGTCAATTTCCACATTTTTAACCGTCTCGTTTTCCGCCAGCTCTCCCAGAAAATGATGACGGGAATTTCCCTCGTTTCCCGCTGCGATCACCACCGCCTGCTCTTTCTGCAGCGCTGCAAAATTCAGCATCGTTGACAGGGGACTGGTACCGGTATGTCCGCCCAGATCCGTACCCAGACCAACGCAGATTACAAGGGGCATGCGGCGCTCCTTTGCCAGAAGACTTAAGTATCTGACGCCCGCCATAATATCATTTTCCTGATATGCGGTAGCGTCCGGATTGATAAAATAAAATTCCCGCAGATATTCTTTCGCCGGCTTTAACTTCACCATCGCAATTCTGGCATAAGGAGCGGCTCCTGAAAAATTTTTTTCCGGAATTTCGCTGCCCGCCGCCACACTCGCCATATAAGTTCCATGACCGTCTTCGTCCGTAACGGGAACAACTTCTTTGGGCTTCTCACAATTCAAAGCGCGATTAATCTGCTCATCCCGATATTCGCTGCCATAAATGAATCCGCCGGGAGGCGTGCCGCTGCGGTCTGTCTGATCCCAGATTGCGGCAATCCTGGTACTGCCGTCGCTGTTGCGAAACACCTGGCTCTCATAGTCAATTCCGGAATCCAGAAACCCAATCATCACTCCCTGCCCTTTCAGTCCCAGGGTAGGCTGATTCTGCAGTCTTAAAATTCCGCTTACTTCCAGAGCGCTCTCATCCATAGGCGCATAGAGCGCCGGAATTGCATTATAACTGTAATTTTTAATACTCAATGGAGGATTTCCCTCCCGCGGAAGATAAAGAATATCGAAATTTTCATCCAGTTTCTGGACGCAGGAATTTCCCGGCTCACTCCTGGTCTCCAGAATGTACTCCATAATAAAATCGTAATAATCATTCGAATAGACAGCTTCTTCACACTCCATGTTACTGCCCTTTCCTTTTTTATCAGCATATGCAAAAGAAGAAAATTCCATGAACAGAATCTTCTTCTTTTACTTTGCTCCTGCGATCTCCTCCCTGAGTCATACCTTACCGCATTAAATTCCCGCCGCTTTTTCCTCCAGGGCCAGACATCCCCGCATACTGATCACAGGACCGCCTTTATTTTCAATATAATCTTCTGTAATCGTCACTTTGCCGATATTGTCGTCTTTGGGAATTTCATACATAATGTCCAGCATAAATTCCTCAATAATCGCGCGCAGAGCCCTTGCGCCCACATCCTTCTTCTTCGCCTTTCTTGCAATGGCATGCAGGGCATTTTCTTCAAATTCCAGCTTGACTTCATCTATGGAAAGCAGCTTCTGATACTGCTTGACAATGGCGCTTCTCGGCTCTGTAAGAATCCGCACCAGCATATCCTCCGTCAATGCGTCCAATGCAAAAATCACCGGCAGACGCCCCAGAAATTCAGGAATCATGCCATATTTGCGGATATCCTCCACTTCCGCCCGCTGCAAAAGATTTTCCTCGCCGTCATATTTATCTTTCAAATCTGCATGAAACCCCATGGCAGACTGTTTATTGAGGCGTTCCTTGATAATATCTTCCAGGTCCGGAAAAGCCCCGCCGCAGATAAACAAAATATCTTTGGTATTGACGGTGGCAAGCGGCACCATGGCATTCTTGCTGTTGGCCCCCACCGGAACCTCAATCTCGGCGCCTTCGAGCAGCTTTAACATTCCCTGCTGCACGCTCTCACCGCTGACGTCCCGCTGGTTGGTGGTTTTCTTCTTAGCGATTTTATCAATCTCATCAATAAAGATAATTCCATGTTCCGCGCGCTCCACATCATTATCCGCCGCCGCAAGCAGCTTGGACACAACGCTCTCTATATCGTCTCCAATGTATCCTGCCTCGGTCAGGGAAGTGGCGTCCGCTATCGCAAGCGGCACATCCAGAAGCTTTGCCAGCGTCCTTACCATGTATGTCTTGCCGCTTCCGGTAGGACCTAACATCAGCATATTGGATTTCTCAATATCAATACCGTCCAAATCATCGCATGTAACCCGCTTGTAATGGTTATAAACCGCCACTGACATTACCTTCTTGGCATATTCCTGTCCGACTACATATTCATCGAGACTTGCCTTAATCTTATGAGGAGCTGGGATGGATTTGATATCCAGGACCGGCTTCTGTTTCTCTTTGTTCTCTTTTGCCTTCTTCTTTTTCAGCTTCTGCGCCTTGGGCATCATATTCATATTCTGCAGATCTGACAGATTAATCATGCTGATATTGGGCATATTCCCCAGATTCCCCAGATCTCCCATAGGAAACCCTGAATGATTCATGGTATCAAAGGTTTTCTGCATACAATCCCCACAGATGCAGATCTCATTGGGGATGTGAATCATTTTCCCCGCTTTGCTCTCCGGTCTGTGGCAAATATAACAGATATCTTCGTATCCGTCGTCCTCCTGTTCCTCCTGTGCTTCCAGATCCTGCTCTTCCTTATGAAAGTCTGTATCTTCAAATATTTCCTTCTTGCTCATCCTGAATTCTCCTTTTTCGTTCAGTCTCTGTAACCGGAACCTGGTATTATTATAATTCAAGGCCCACAATAGCACAACCGCTTTTTAAAGAGTTTCTAAAAAATTAATATTCATAAAAATAATTATAACCGCAGAACTTCTGATTTACCGGATCATAATAAATGCCAATGGTTTCATCCCCCTGCGCCAAAAGCAGAATCATATCCTTCAATTCCACTACCTGATAGGAATAATACAGATCTTCCATGCCTTTTTCCTCTCCAAGCGCAAGCCGTTCCGATTCCCAGTATTCCCTTATCACTTGCATTTCTTCTGTTAATTCTGCCGTCTGGCTTTCTCCCTGCTGCATAACATAATCCAGAAAACAAAAACTGCTAAGATAAGCGTTTTCCATATTGTTTAACTCATTTTCGTCCAGATAAAAATAAGGAACTGACATAATCTCCACTTTTGTCATAAAAGTTACGTAATCCGCTAGTTCATTTTCAAACTTCTCCAGCACAGATACCAGCTTCTGCTTGCCTTTTTTCCACTTTTTCTGCTCCCGGCGGTCTTTCGGATCATACTCTGCACAACAGAAACTTATAACGCTCCAGTCGCCGCAGGCAATCCGTACCTGGTATTGTTTCTCTCCTAATTGCAGGATATCCTGATAGAAATAGATATTCCCGTAACCCGTTCCCTTCTCCAACACCATATTATAATAGATATGCCTGCCGCTGTCTTCATAGCAATTCAGGACCTCTTCAATCTGCGTGTCTGTCTCATAGGCAATCAGCTGACCAAAATAACAGTCCACAGCATTTACCATCTTATCCTCCTGTACGCTCCATTCTCCTGCATCAAACTTACTCTGCTGAACCGCCAGGGCTTCTGATAAGAATTCCGGTACGCCGGACGTTAATCCTTTTCCGTTTGTTACATAATAATTCCAGGGAAATATCTCAATATCATCGTCGATTTTTCCGTAAAATATATTGGAGCCCACATTATCATACTCCACTTTTTCCGGTACGCTCTCCCTGCGCAGGATCTCTTTTCCGCTTTCCACAATTCCCAGATATCCAATTCCTAAAATAACAGCGGCGCAAATAAGCGTCAGCAGCATGGATTTTATCCTACGCATCCGTCCTTCCTCCTTTCATGCGGATTAAGACGCGCGTCCCTTCGCCCAGTTTACTTTCAAACCGCATCATTCCCCGGTGGGTAGACACAATCTCCGCACAGAGCGCCAGTCCCAGTCCCGCGCCGCCGCTGGCGCGGCTCCTGACCTTATCCACCATATAAAACGCCTGGGTAATCTTCTCAATCTCCTCTTTGGGGATTCCCACGCCTTCATCTTCTACCTCTATACAAAACTGTCCATGTTCAAACCGTCCCAAAACCTGGATTTTTCCACCTTCCTGAGACGCTTTAATCGCATTATCCACCAGATTGTAGAGCAGCGATTTAAATAATTCCCGGTCCACCCACAGCATTCCCGCCTCTCCTTCACAATATAGCTGCATGTTATGACTGTCTGCCACTACCTTAAGAGAAGTCCCAATTTCATCAAAAAGCTTTTTCATGTCCTCCTGCTTCCATTCCAGTTCGGCTTCCCCTACGGTAATCAGCTCCATAAGCTTACCGGACAGCGTGCGCATTCTTGTAGCTTCTTCTTTAATAATTCCTGCATACTCAATGCGGCTCTCCTCTGAAATATCTTTTTTAATCTGCAGCAAATCGGAGAAGCCCAGGATAGAAGTGAGCGGCGTTTTCATCTCATGCGACAAATTATCTATAAAATGTTTGCGGTCTTCGGCGACGTCCTCCAGGGCGCGGACATTCGTTTCCACTGCCTGCGCCATAATATTCATATTGCGCGCCAGTTCTGAAAGCTCGTCATGTCCCTTTTCATTAATACGCTTCCGGTAATTTCCCTGGGCGATCTCTCTGGTACCTTCATTGACCCTTTTCAGAGGGTTCAGCAGCAGTTTCACCACCACCATGAGAATCAGCGATATTCCCATGGCGCAGGACATGGTAATCACCTGAATCTGGTACAGCATATTCTCATGCGTTTCTATCACATCATGAATATTATTTTCTGTAATTACATAATAATTCCTGCCTTCTATGCTTTCTCCCGACGCCGTATAGAGCTGATAATCCTCAATCTGCATATGAGGACTTCCGCTGTGCTTCACCTTGTCAATCAGTCTTTTGGGAATCTTCATTTTCTGATTTGCATAAATCTGCTGCGTGTCGCTGTTAAAAAACGCCACTCCATTTTTACTTTTCTCAAAAGTGTCTATCATAAATCCCTGAAGCGCCTGTTCATCCAGCACAACCACATTTGCCCGCAGCCGTTCTGTCAGCATCAGGCTCTTAAAACTTGTAATCAGAAATTCATGTTCACTGTACACGCTCTGTTTGCGCTGTTCCAGCGCCAGGGAAAAACTGTTTTTTAACAGCAAAATACTGGTGAGGCTCACTGCAAGCATCACCAGTACCATCGTATATAAAAATATTTTCTGCCAGAGTTTCATTGCTGCTCCTTTGCGCTCTCCAGACGGTACCCAAGCTTGGGAATCGTCACCAGCTTATCCTTTAAATTCAGTTTCTTGCGAAGCTGCTGAATATGAATATCAATGGTTCTGCTCTCTCCTTCATATTCAAACCCCCACACGGCTGCCAGCAGACGGTCCCTGGAGATTGCCACATCCTTATGCTGGATAAAAAATACCAGCACCTCAAATTCCTTCGGGGTCAGATAGACCTCTTCTTCCGCACATTTACAGGTATGTTCTTCCACATTGACCAGAATTTTTCCATAACGGTACACACACTCTGTCCGCTTCACTCTGCGCAGAATCACCTCAATCCTCGCCAGAAGTTCCATGGCTTCAAAGGGTTTGACAATATAATCCTCGGCCCCCAGCCGCAGCCCCCGCACTTTGTCTGTCAGCTCCTGCCTGGCTGTGATGAAGATCACGGGAGATTCTGTATTGGTACGTTTGCGCATAATCTCAAAACCGCTCATATCCGGCAGCATTACATCCAGAAGAACCAAGTCATAATTCTCATGTTCCATTTTCTGAAAGGCTTCCTCGCCATTGCCGCACACCTCGCAGCCATACCCGCCGATGGCGACGGTTGCCTCCATCAGCCTGGCAATATTAGGATCGTCCTCCACAATTAAAATTTTGATCATCTTCGTGCATCCCTCCGCTGTCTCTTATGTTATCATTTTATTGTCATGTAATCTGCAGGAACATGTAAAATATATGTAAGGCGTTAAATATATTTGTCGATCGCGCCCACCGTCTGCAGCAGTTCATCCATGCGCTGCTGTACCTGCTGCGCCTGCCTGCTCGTATCCTCTCCCAGTTCCACTGCCTGCTGGGTATTGGCCGATACCTGCTGGCTTACTGCCGAGATCTCATTGATACTGTCCACAATGGCATTATTGGATTCCAGAATTTCTTCAATCTTCTGGTAAATCTCCGACACATTGCGGTTCAATTCCCCCATCCTGCCGCCGATACCTGAAAATTGTTCATCCGCGCTGCGGATCAGTTCATGCTCCCTCTGGGACGCCTCCATAACATTGTCCACGGTATTCTTGGCCTTGTCTGCGTTCTGCCGCAGTTCCTGGACAATATTCTGTATATGCTCTGTCAGTTTTCTTGTTTCATCTGCCAGCTGCCGGATTTCTTCCGCCACCACGGCAAACCCCCGCCCGGCTTCTCCGGCCCTGGCGCTCTCTATGGACGCGTTTAAAGCCAGCAGATTTGTCTGGCTGGAAATAGCGAAAATCTGTTCTGTAATCTCATCCACAGACCCGGCATTTTCAATAAGGCTGATCACAGAAGCAGCCACCTGTTCATTTGCCTTTTGCATATTATCAGACTGTTTTTGCAGGTCGTCCATGGACCGCTGCCCGCCGTCCACCGCTTCCTGAGACTGCTGTGCCAGTGCAAGCATCTCATCTGACATTTCCTTGGCGCGCTGTATCATTCCCTGAATATGCTCCGTCATAACCGTCTGTTTTTCAATGCTCTCCGCATTATTGGAATTACCGTCTGAAATCCCTGACAGCGCCTGAGCCGTAGAATCCACATCACGTCCCAGAATACGGATATATTCCTCCGCCTGGGAAGAGTTCTTTTTTACTGCCTGCGCCACTTTTAACACATCCTGCAGCAGTCTTGCGCTATGTTCCTTTTCTTCGCTCAGGCTTGCAATCCGCACGTCATTATTGCGGTTTGAAATCTTTGTCGTACCGCAAAGTACAATCAGGTAAACAATTACGGAGGCGCCCTGTACCAGAAGAGACGTGCTGTTTAACGCAACGCCGGAGTGCATATGTTTTAACACTGCCGCCGTGTAAACGAGATCTGCAGCGGTAATCAGACTGTATACCACTGTTATTCGCAAAATCAGTTTATAATCAAAATATAAAATATAAATTACCGTCAGCGGAAACACGATTGCAAAAACCAAATCATTCTGCGCTCCCAGCAATGCAATTGCATAGACAACCATGTAACCGATCACGGAAACATGTTTGAATATTCCACTGTCTTTCCGGTGCAGAAACACTGCGTAATCCGCAATCATGGAAGTCAGAACCGTCAGCTCCACTGCCATCAGAAATCCCAGCCCGATGTTGCCTTTGCTGTAATCGCCGAAATATCCAAAAAACAAAAACAAATCCATGATCGTAATGATAATGAGTAAAAACTGGTTTACCGACTTCTCTCTGTTGTAAGCCTTCTCATTCATTTCTGTTCTCCTTTGCAATATGTAATTTTTTAAATTTATGCTATCATATCTTTTTTCGTTTTTCAATCGTACTATTTTGCTGTTTTTGCTTCTTAAACCGCTGTTTTTGACTGGCTGCAGTACCGCTCATTCCCCGCCAGGAAGCGCGGAACAGATTTCCAGATACGATCTAATCCCACCAGAAATACCATACTTTGGATCCTTTCAAACCTGCCGCCAGCTCTGAAATGCGGTACGTCCTGGTTGCCTGTTCCACCCGGTCCGGGCAGAATGCATAATGCTCTTTCGCCGCATCTAAGCTGTCTGTTCCATTTAATTGCAGCGGCGCGTAAAATTCCATGACATCATGGGTAAATACTGCCGGAACTGCCTGGTATTTTTCATACCAGTATTTACAGACGGCAATCATATCCTCCGGACAGGGACATTCGTTCCATCCGCCCATAGGCAGATACCCTATGATTTCCCAGGGATTTTTCACCGGAAGTTCCAAAAGCAGCGTGTCCGCCTCCAGCATTCCATCTGAAAAAGACCTGTAGCCGATAAACTCTTGGAGTTCTTCTCCTTCAGTCTCTTCCCCGATCATCTGTTTCAGTTCTTCTTCCTCGTAATCCTCCGTATATTCTGTGAAGCGTTCCTTTAAAATATCCTCGCCGTTATTTTCACAGCCCGCAATAATTTCTTCCTTGTCAGATTCGTTCTTTACCACTTCTTCCAGCCATTCCACTGCATATTCGTCCAGACAGATCAATGCCGGACAGAAACCTTCTGTTTTCCCGGCTTCCAAAGCTCTGTGATATGCCTGCTCCACCAGATTTGGGTCTGTCCCTTTCTCAAACACAGTGTATTTACAATGAAAATTTTCTGCTATTCTTGCGCTTGATTCATCCATTCTTATTTCCTCCTTCTTTAACAACAGTCCCAGGAATATAAGATATCCCGGAAGTCCTCATTTGCCAGATCTTCTTCACTGATAAAGAAATTTGCCACGCCGGCGTCTCCCCACATCACATAATCATTGTCATCATTATAATCGGAATCCATCTGAAAGAGCTGCACGGAATACTTTTTCATTTTGCCGCCGCTTTCCCGCGGGTCGTACTGAGTAAAATAAGGATATCCCAGCATCCAGTGGCCGCAGGGCTCCAGTTCTTCAAAGAGGGCGTCTCCCTCATCGGAAAAGTAATTGTAATATTCTTTTTTCTGCTGTTTTACCTCTTTCCAGCCCACTGCCTCTGCGGCATGCTGGAAATATTCTACAAATTGATAATCATCCATTCCTATGTAAGTCTCTTTTAACTTCAGATCAAGCCCGTACTCACCCCAGACCGGCGATTCGTCAAATTCTTCTTTCGCACTGTCCGGCATACCAAGGGCTTTAATTTCTTCTGCGGAAACTGCGTAGTCTATCTTCTTATGATACACAACCCGGAAACTGTTCTGTTCCAGTCTTCCTTCATGGTCTGTATGGCAGTCAAAATCCATGCCGTATACATCGTCCAGATTAATAAAAAACTGCAGCATACCAGTTCTGGGCAGTTTATTTCCTACATTTTTTCCTTCCCTGTTTAACTCATCCAGATTAATCTGCGCCAGCAGCATCAGCAGACTGCCGTCCTCCGTCTGCGGATAATCCATACTCAAATCCCAATACGGCGCGCCGCCAAATTTACTGTCTGTAATCTTTGGTTTCTTTTTCGGGTTAATCTCAATACTTACCGCCTGTCTGGCTGACATCCGTTTTAGTTCTTCAATGGTTTTTCGTTCCACTTCTGGTAAATTGTCCATATGCTCCTCCTTTTGCATTTTCTGCATGATACAATTCAAATTTTACAATTCAAAATCCATACAATTCCGCTCTGCTGTAAATGGCCTGACGTTTCTGTCCGCCACCGCTACATGCGCCGGATGCGCGGCGTAAAGCTTTAGCGCCTCCTCATTTTCAAAAGAAGAATCCAGCATCAGGTCGGCATTGGAACCCGCAAGCCCTTCTGTGATCACTTTAATGTCAATTAAGCCCGGAATCCTCCCTTTCAGCCCTTCCAGATTCTCTTTGATCTCCTGTTTAATGGTTATTTTCTGCTCTTTGGAATATTCGTCTTTCAGTTTCCATAAAATAATGTGTTTTACCATAATGCTCCCTCATTTCGTTATTCGTTCTTTGTTTTTTACCAATTGCGTTCACCGACTGCGTCCTCGACGTCTATAACAATGTCAAACCATTTATCCATCCTCATACCGTTCTTCCGGCAGCCTGTAATCCGAATCAAATTTCTTCCTATCAACCTCCATATACCGTTCTTAGCTGTTCGGCTAATTAATCTTCAGATATTATAACACAAATTGCCATCAGATAAAATATTTTCCATCCTGCCGTTATCTTCGTTTTGTTTTTTGATTTTAGGGTAAGGATTTTTTGTTATTCAGGGCTGACTTTGATTAAGATTTCTGCCTTTGTTTCCTTATATTTTGCTGTCGCTCCAGTATGCTGACCGTATTATATCTGGCGAAACTCCGCAGAATATTCGCTCATCCGCAAGGCGGATTTTCGACAACGCAGCGGTGGCTGCGGATAGAAAATCCAACGCGGCAGATGGGCGGACAGGCAAGGAGGTTTAGCTGAATATAATGCGGTCAGCACACCAGCTTTCACAGTGATAACAGACACACCAATCCCTTTAATAAATACTCTCACGGTTTTTCTATCCACTGCAACAACTGTTTTTTTAGAACTCGCGTACATTTTTCATCTCAACTCACTAAAAACCGCAGAATCCCAAAAAACGGTGTCAAAAATGGTGTCCGTTTCTGGAATATGTGTCAGATATGGAAGGATCATAATTTCGCCGGATTCTAAAAATGCCGTTGATTTTCAGATATAGAAATGTTATATTATAGAAAAGGAGCCGCCGCCCACAAAGTGGTCAGCCTCCAGTTATGCTTACAATAAGCCTACCTGTAACCGGCCAAGTTAGCAAGGTAGGCTTATTTATTTTCGCTTGTTGTTCCTATTGTCCAAACAGGCAGGCAATGCAATCAGGAAGTTACCGCTCAAAAATAACAAACTTAAAATATCATATGTATTTTCCATCTGCATCACCTCCCATCTTCTGTGAAGTTTGGGAGGCTCACACCTTGTAACGCGTCTGCTCCTTACGCAGATTATAACACACCAGCCATGATCCGGCAATCCAATTTTCATATACCGCAAAAGCCAAAGAGCCTGTAAATCTCCACTAATATATAGACATGGTCACTGCACATTTCCGCTTCTACCTATATGTACACCTTTTTTTGGATGGCTGAAACGCCTTTGCAGGTTATGAAGATCATGACAGCTGCTGTTTTTTGCAGCCGGGATGGCTCTGCAGCGAAAATAAACGACCGGAATGGACTTATGATCCACCCAGCCGTTTTTAAATTCTGCTTTATTATCCAAAATAAAATGTTTTCGCTGTCTGCGAAATTTACGAACCGTATGCCTCATGTAAACATGAATGGTATGAAAACCGGCGTTACAGAAAAAGACGCGCTCCCTTTCACTGTCAAAATACAGGGCCAGGCTTTTACGTTACAGCATTTCTTTCAAAATCTGGTTTACCAGCCCCGGGTTTGCCTTGCCCTTCATGGCTTTCATCGTCTGCCCCACCAGAAATCCCATAGCTTTTTCCTTGCCGCCCCGATAATCCTCCACGGACTTTGGATTATCTTCAATTACTCTGGCAATGACGCTGCGAAGCGCGTCTTCATCATGAACCGTTTTCAGCCCATGCGCTTCCACATACTGTTTTGGATCGATATTTTTGTCAAAGATTTGTTCAAAAACCTCCTTCGCCACCGTGCCGTTTATCGTTCCCGCCTCCGTAAGCGCAATCAGTCTGGCAAGATTTTCTGGAGAAAATGCCAGATCTTCCGGGTCCATGCCGCGTTCTCTCAAAAGGCGCATCGTCTCTCCCATCAGCCAGTTGGAAACTTTTTTCGCCCTGCCGCACAATTTTGCGGCGGCTTCAAAGAGATCTGCCAGCTTTTTGGATGAGGTAAGGATCTTGGCATCATATTCCGGCAATTCAAATTCCGAGATATAGCGGGCAAGTTTTTCATCCCGAAGCTCCGGCTGGCTGTCCCTGAGCCGCTGTATATACGCGTCGCTTATGACAACAGGAACCAGATCCGGTTCCGGAAAATAACGGTAATCCTGAGCGTCTTCTTTGGAACGCATGGCATAGGAATATCCCTGCTCATCGTTCCATCTTCTCGTCTCCTGTATCACCTGCTTTCCCGCTTCTATCAGGTCAATCTGCCGGGCCGTCTCCGCCTCGATTGCTCTGGCGACTGCTTTAAAAGAACCGATATTTTTCATCTCTGTCCTTGTGCCGAAAGCTTCGGCTCCTTTTTCCCGGACGGACAAATTCACATCCGCACGCATGGAACCCTCCTGCATTTTGCAGTCGGAAGCGCCCAGATACTGGATGATCATGCGCAGCTTCTCCAGATAGGCGATGACTTCCTCTGCGGAACGCATATCCGGCTCTGAGACAATTTCAATCAAAGGCACGCCGGAGCGGTTGTAATCTACGAAAGATACTTCTTCCCCGTCATCGTGTATCAGTTTCCCGGCGTCCTCCTCCATATGGATTTCATGAATGCCGATGGTCTTTTTCCCGGATTCCGTCTCGATTTCAATGCCGCCCTCATAGCAAATCGGCAGATAAAGCTGGGAAATCTGATAATTCTGCGGATTATCCGGGTAAAAGTAATTTTTGCGGTCAAATTTACTACACTGATTAATCTTACAGCCCGCGGCAAGCCCCACGGCGAGAGCGTATTCCACCACTTTTTTATTTAATACCGGAAGAGAACCGGGCATTCCGGTACAGACCGGACAGGTATGGGTATTGGGCATGCTTCCGAATGCCGTGGAACAGGAACAGAAGATTTTCGTTTTCGTTGCCAGTTCCACATGAACCTCCAGTCCTATGACGGTTTCATATTCTTTACTCATAATCTTCTCTCCTCTCTACTGCTCTGCCAGAGGACTTCGCTGATAAGTCCTGGTCTGCTCATACGCGTATGCCGCACGGATGATTTTTTTCTCCTGAAAACAGTCTCCAATCATCTGCAGGCCAATAGGAAGCCCTTTTTGATCCAGCCCGCAGGGAAGACTGACGCCCGGAAGTCCTGCCAGGTTCACAGAAACGGTGTAGATATCTCCCAGGTACATTTTCAGCGGATCACTCAGGGAATCTCCCAGCCTGGGCGCCGTCGTGGGCGCTGCCGGACCCAGAATTACATCATATTCAGCAAAGGCTTTGTCAAATGCCTGCCTGATCATCGCCCTGGTGCGCAGCGCTTTCAGATAATAGGCGTCATAGTATCCGGAACTTAAAACGAAAGATCCCAGCATAATGCGCCGTTTTACCTCCGCACCAAAGCCTTCGGAACGTGATTTTTTATACATATTATGAAGCCCTTCATACGCCTTAGTACGATAACCGTATTTTACTCCGTCAAACCGTTCCAGATTGGAACTTGCCTCAGCGGCCGCAATGACATAGTAAGCCGGAATGGCGTATTCTGTCAGGCTTAAATCAAATTCTTCCACCAGAGCTCCTTTTTCTTCCAGTTTTTTTGCGGCCGCAAGAACTGCCTGTCTCACCTCCGCGTCCAGTCCTTCTCCCAGATAGTCTCTGGGAATGCCGATTTTCATCCCTTTTACATCATCCACCAGCGCAGTGCTAAAATCAACATCCGTTCGCTGTATGGAAGTGGAATCTTTCTGATCATGTGAGGTAATCGCTTCCAGAATTACCGCGCAATCCGTCACATCTTTGGCAATCGGACCGATCTGATCGAGGGAGGATGCGTAGGCGACCAGCCCGTAACGTGAAACGGTTCCATACGTGGGCTTGATTCCCGTAACCCCGCAAAAGGCGCTCGGCTGGCGTATGGAACCCCCGGTATCGGAACCCAGCGCATAAGGCGCTTCTTCTGCCGCCACCGCCGCGCAGCTTCCCCCGGATGATCCTCCCGGCACATATTCTGTATTCCAGGGATTTCTGGTCGCTCCATAGGCAGAAGTTTCTGTGGTGCTTCCCATGGCAAATTCGTCCATATTTGTTTTTCCAAGAATAATCGCGCCTGCCCGCTCCAGATTTTGCACAGCTTCCGCAGTGTAAGTGGGAATAAAATTATATAACATTTTCGAACCGCAGGTGGTCAGCATTCCCTGTGTACACAGATTATCCTTAACCGCCACCGGAACTCCGGCGAGCGGACCGGTAAGCGTCCCTGCTTCTATTTTCTTCTGGACTTCTCCAGCGCGCTTTAAGGCGCCTTCCCGGTCTACCGTTACAAAACTGTGTATCTGTTCCTCTTTTGCCTCAATAGCCTCTAAGGATGCCAAAACTGCCTCTTTTGCCGTCACTTCCCCATTTCTGATTTTTGTTCCCAGAGCAACGGCTGTCAATGATAATAGTTTCATCCTTCTCCTCCTTACTGGTCTACGGTCTTTGGCACTACAAACGCCCGGTTTCTCTGTTCCGGCGCATTTGCAAGCGTATCTTCTCCGCCGTCCTGTTCTTTTACAATATCTTCGCGGAACACATTATTCACGGAAAAAATATGAGACATTGGTTCGATCCCGGAAGTGTCCAGTTCGTTTAATTTATCAATATAAGCCAGCATACGCTCCATGTCCTCACTGGCTTCCTTCTGTTCCTGTGCAGACAATTCCAGTTTCGCAAGAATCCCCACATATTCCATGGTTTCATCTGAAATTTTATGTTTTTCTGTCTGCTCTGCGAGCCGCTTTGATTGTGACTGCTTCAAATTTAATTCCTCCATTTCCTAAAATCAATCCTCCGTCCTGCCGGCCAAAAAGAATTATCTTATTTTCACATGTACTTCCCGAAGCTGCTGCTCTGTCACTTCTCCGGGCGCGCCGCACATAAGATCCTGCGCGTTGCCGTTCATCGGAAAGGCGATTACTTCCCGGATATTTTCTTCTCCCCGAAGCAGCATAATCATGCGGTCCACTCCCGGCGCCATACCCGCGTGAGGCGGCGCGCCAAACTGAAATGCCTGGTACAGAGCGCCAAATCTGTTTTTCAATACTTCCCTGTCATACCCTGCGATTTCAAATGATTTTTCCATAATTTGTAAATCATGGTTACGCACTGCGCCGGAGGACAATTCCACACCATTGCACACAATGTCATACTGATACGCAAGAATTTCCAAAGGATCTTTGGTGTTAAGCGCTTCCAGCCCGCCCTGCGGCATGGAAAAAGGGTTGTGTGTAAATCCTGTCTGCTTCGTCCTGGGATCACGCTCAAACATCGGAAAATCATTGATATAACAGAAACGGTAGGCATTTTTTTCAAGCAGATCCAGTTTTTCTCCCAGTTCTGTGCGGATCATGCCCGCATAATAAGACGCCTTCGCCTCTTTGTCCGCCATAAAGAAAATGGTGTCTCCGGGCTCTAAGCCAGTAAGGGCGCGAAACTCCTCCTTTAACTTTTCCGGAATAAATTTATCAATAGGCCCCTTGTAACTTCCGTCTTCCATCACTTCCAGATAGCCAAGCCCTCCCATGCCCAAACCTGTGGCAAATCTCAATAATTTTTCATGAAAGCTTTTGGACATTTTTGCCTGTACCCGGATTGCCCGTACCGTCCTGCCAAGAAACGGCTGAAACGTACATCTCTGAAAAAATTCTGTGAGATCTGTAATGCGCAGAGGATTTCTCAGATCCGGTTTATCGGTGCCAAATTCCAGCATCGCCTGCCGGTAGCTGATAACCGGAAACGGGGTTTTAGTGACGCTGCTTCCCGCGGGCGCAAATTTCTCAAATACTTCTGCCAGAACCTCTTCGCCCACCTGAAACACATCTTCCTGCGTGGCAAAGCTCATCTCGAAATCAAGCTGGTAAAACTCTCCCGGAGAGCGGTCCGCTCTGGCGTCCTCATCCCGGAAACAAGGGGCAATCTGAAAATACTTATCAAAACCGGACGCCATCAAAAGCTGCTTATATTGCTGGGGAGCCTGGGGCAGCGCATAAAATCTGCCCTTATATTTTCTGGAAGGAACGATATAATCTCTGGCTCCTTCCGGGGAGGACGCGCACAGAATCGGCGTCTGGATTTCCACAAATCCCAGCTCCGTCATTTTCTGCCGCAAAAACATTATCACCTGGGAACGGAAAAGAATCGTTTCTTTAACTTTCTGGTTTCTGAGATCCAGATAGCGGTATTTCAGACGGATCTCTTCCCGAACTTCTTTACTCGTCATAACCTCAAAGGGAAGCGCCGTATAAACCTCGCCTAAAATATCAATTTCCTGCGCGTTCAGCTCAATGGTTCCCGAAGGTATTTTGGGATTGTAAGTTTCCTCATCTCTCTGCTCAACCATCCCCTGAATGGACACTGCCTGTTGCTTACGGATACCATCCAGCAGCTTCCCATCGCGGATTACCACCTGCATCAAAGCGTACATATCTCTCAAATCCACAAAGGACACGCCGCCGTGATCACGGATATTTTCTACCCATCCGGCAACGCGGATTGTTCTGCCGATATCTGCCTCGCTTACTCTGTCTAATGTGATGTCTCTGTAAATTCTGCTCATAATGCTCACTCCTTTTTTGATATATGGTATTCCGGTAAGAACAATTCTTCTGCGCTTCCATACAGTCCTGAGCGTACACTTTTCTTCGGTAACGCTTCGTTGTTCCAAAGAAAAAGCCCCGGAATACGTATACTGTATTCCGGGGCGAATAAACTTTATCCGCGGTACCACCCGCCTTGAGAAAGAATTGTTCTCCGGACATCATCCGGAAATCCTTTCCCCACTCTTATGCGTAACGTGCATGGACGTACTGACCTACCTTCTGCCCTTTAAACAGGAAACCGCAGAGATTCAACCAGTCTGCTCCAGAGTGTTCCCTTCGTCTTCTCCTCCAAACGGCGCTCTCAGTCGGTGACGCCGTATTCCTGTCGGTCTCTGAAAACAAGAGTCTCCTTCAACGCTTTACCTTGCTGATATTTTGTTGTTAAATAATAGCACTATTTTTGGGGTTTGGCAAGAACTTTTTTAATATTTTTTATATCCGGCTCAAATTCTTCCGGATAACTATCGCTTCCCTCATAGGCGCAAACGCCCATTCTCGGCGAATTGCAGACTGGAAGCATCATCTCTTCTTCACAGTCGTGCTTTTTCAAACAAGCCTTACACAAAAATCCTCCCTCGCCTCCCCAGTAACATTCCATACAGATCATCACAGCCTCTCGTTCCTGACATTGGTCACACAAAATCCCAGGCGGCATATTTCTGGAAAGAATTGTCACCGCTTCTTTTCTTTTTTCTCCTTCCCTATAGTCATGAACATCTATGATTAATTCTGTTGTAGAACCAAAATCATACATATAATTAAATTTCATTCCTTTTTGGAGCAGCGTTTTCAGCTTATGGTTCATATTCTCAGCGGGATCTCCCCAGAAAAGACCTTCTACTGGCACAGAGTCATAACTGACGCCGTTAATATGAAAAGAACTGAGATGTCCGCAGCATTCCAGCCAGATCTCCCTCAGGAAAGAATCTAACACCGTTAATGCAGCATCTTCACGTATTTCAACGATCAGCCAGTATGCTTTGTCATAACGCCCGTAAATTGCCAGTTCATAGTACTTACATTTTTTGCTGTCCGCCGTAAGAGGCTTCCTCTCTTTGCAATCCGCCAAGTGTCTCAGCATATACGATTTGGAATATGTTTTTCCGCAATACTTACATTTCCCTTTTGTCTGCACAGCCATAGTATTTTACTTTATCATATAGATAAAGCTCCTCCTTCCGTTTTCTTTTGACACTATTATAATACAAAATACCTGGAAAGAACATGTAAAATGTCTGTTATTGCGTGTGAGATTTTACCTCCAAAAACGCCTCTTGCAGATCCTCAATAATATCATCCGCATGTTCCGTGCCAATCGACAGACGGATGGTATTGGGGGCAATGCCCTGTTCTTTTAATTCCTCCTCATTTAACTGGGCATGAGTTGTGGAAGCCGGATGAATCGCCAGCGATTTTACATCCGCCACGTTTGCCAGAAGGGAAAATACTTCCAGATTATCAATAAAATCCTTTGCCGTCCGCTCATCGCCTTTGATTTCAAAGGTAAATATGGATCCTCCTCCTTTGGGGAAATATTTTTCATATAACGCCTGCTGCGCCGGATCCGTGCTCAGAGAAGGATGATGTACCTTTTCCACCTGCGGATGACGGTTTAAATATTCCACTATTTTCAGAGCATTTTCCACATGGCGTTCTACCCGCAGAGACAAGGTTTCCAATCCCTGCAAAAAGAGGAAGGAGTGAAACGGAGAAATCGTCGCCCCCATATCCCTTAAAAGAATCGCGCGAATCTTTGTGACAAAAGCCGCCGCCCCCGCGGCTTTGGTAAAGCTTACTCCATGATAGCTTGGATTTGGCTCCGTAATTTCCGGGAATTTTCCGGATGCTTCCCAGTCAAATTTTCCACTGTCCACAATCACACCGCCAATGGCAGTTCCATGACCTCCGATAAACTTGGTCGCAGAATGTACCACAAGATCCGCTCCATATTCCATCGGCCTTAATAAAAACGGAGTCGCAAACGTGCTGTCAACCACCAGAGGGATTTTATGATCATGTGCAACTTTTGCGACCGCCTCTATGTCTGTGACGTCAGAATTGGGGTTTCCCAATGATTCAATAAAGAGGGCTTTGGTGTTCTCTCTGATCGCTTTTTCAAAATTATTGATATCTGAAGGGTCCACAAACGTTGTGGTAATTCCATAATCAGGAAGCGTATGCTCCAGCAGATTATAGCTGCCGCCGTAAATATTATTGGCCGCCACAATATGCTCTCCATTTTTGGCAAGATTCTGAATGGTATACGTAATGGCCGCCGCCCCGGAAGCAACTGCAAGCGCCGCCACACCGCCTTCCAGAGCAGCCATTCTCTGTTCAAAAATGTCCTGTGTGGGATTCGTAAGCCTGCCATAAATATTTCCTGCTTCCTGCAGTGCAAATCTCGCAGCCGCGCGGTCGCAGTTCTGAAATACATAAGAAGACGTGGCATAAATAGGCACTGCTCTTGCGTCCGTAGCCGGATCAGGATTCTCCTGTCCGGCGTGTAACTGTAAAGTTTCAAACTTTAAATTTCGATCTGCATATGGCTTTTTACTCATAGCTTCCTCCTTATCCTATTATTCCTAGTTGTTTTATTGGTTATTAGCATACTATAACCTTTTTTTCTGCATATGTCAACATGATCTGCCCTCATTTTTTTCTGTTTTCATGAACTGTAAAAATCCATACAATATAACATGGCGCTCAGTATTTCCCGTGATATGAAGATTTCTCTTCTCATTTCCAATATTTATTCACCCAGGCTTTTGCATCCTCTTCTTCAAGATTATATTTTCCGGCTATTTTTTATGGTTTCTGAAACTGGTAAACCTATCTCCTGATAGATCTCAATTGCAGAAATCACTGCTGCTTTTTTTGCTGCTTCTCTTTTCTCACTCTCCACATAAGCACGCATTACCTGTTCCTCATCAAACAGTGTCATCATCATATCCGCAACCTCCTTTTCCCTGCTCAATAAATATTCTTCTGTTTCTTTTCTCAGTCAGATTCTTTGCCAGAATAGAAATCAAGAAAATGATGACGTTTCCCATGCTCTTTGTAAGCTATTACAGTGCTCAAATTCACATTTTCCACGCTTTTAAATATATTTCCTTCCACAAAGGGATTATTTTTTTTCATTTCAGCGATAAGCTGCTTCATCTCCATGCGCTTTGACACAGTTGTATCGTCCGGACTGCTGACAGCGCAGCTTTCTGTAAACCGGCAGGCACATTGCAGAAAATGCAGTCCGTGATAATCTCTCCAATGCTTAATATCATCTTCACGAATATAATACATAGGACGAATCAGTTCCATACCTGTAAAATTCGTACTGTGAAGCTTCGGCATCATTGTCTGGATTTGCCCGCCATAGAGCATTCCCATCAAAATCGTCTCGATCACATCATCATAATGATGACCCAGGGCGATCTTGTTACAGCCGATGTTCTTTGCCTGGCTGTAGAGATGTCCTCTCCTCATCCGGGCGCAGAGATAACAGGGCGATTTCTCGATCTCATACACTGCGTCAAAAATCTCTGTCTCAAAGATTCTGACTGCAATCCCCAGCATGGCGGCATTCTCTTCTATCAGTCTGCGGTTCTTTGGAAGATAACCTGGATCCATCACAAGAAATTCCAGTTCAAATCTTACTTTCCGGTGCTTTTGCAGCTCCTGAAACAGTTTTGCCATCAGCATGGAATCCTTTCCGCCGGAAATACAGACTGCAATCCGATCCCCTTCCTGTACAAGCTGATAATCGCGGACGGCCTTTGCAAACCTTGAAAACAACTGTTTATGAAATTTTTTACGGATACTTTTTTCAATACGTTCCGCCGCTGCTTTCCCGCTTTCCTGCCACTCCTGACATGTTACTTCCATTTTTTCATTCTTATATTCCATGCTCTTTCTCCTCTTCTGTTTCATTATACGAATGAGGCGACAAAATAGCAATAGAAAATCTGGTGATTTCATGACTGCTTCGCTCGTACATCGTTGCGCAAATAACTACACCAACCACTTGCCTGCTTTTCTGAGTGATTGATCCAGTTATTTGTCGAACGATGTACTGGTTGTAAAGCAAACAAATTCAGTATATAATCAAACCAGCAAATCATTTGGAGGAATTATCGTATGTTTTCATATGATGAACTGCAAAAATACAATGAAACAGATATTTCTATTTATAAATATATCGTTTCAAATATTGACAAAATCCAGTATATGACGATTCGGGAACTTGCCAGGGAAACACACACTTCAACTTCAACCATACTGCGCTTTTGCAATAAGCATAATTGTGAAGGATATTCAGCATTTAAAAATGCATTAAAACAAGAACGTTCTTTACAGACTGCCTCTCCTCCTATGGAAGATTTACAGGAACTTTCTGACTTTTTTGCAAGAGCAAATTCCAGCGCCTTTGAAGAAAAGCTGCTGTTTGCCGTTGAAGCTGTCAGAGCGTCTGACTTAACGATTTTCATAGGCATGGGTTCCTCCGGCACACTGGCAAAATATGGCGCGCGGTATTTTTCTAATATGGGGCATTTTGCCGTTGGCTGGGAAGACGCGCTGTATCCCGTCGATTTTTTACAGTGGAACAACACCGTTGTGATCGCGCTTTCCGAAAGCGGCGAAACGAAAAGGCTCATTGAAACCATTCATCTGCTGAAGGAGAAAAATTGCTGCATCCTAAGCATTACCAATTCTCCTCTGTCAATGTTAGCAAAATTGTCAGACTGGAATTTCTCGTATAACCTAAACACGAAACGGATCAACGGCGGATACAATGGCACTACACAGGTTCCGGTTCTATTTATCATTGAAGCTCTGGCAAAAAGAATATAAAGAAACAGCCTGTTACTTGTTATGTAACAGGTTTTTCTCTACCATAAAGCATGGAGGTGATACTGTGAATGAATTAGAAAAATGTATGGCGGGACAGTACTATAACTGTCATGATAAAATTTTTTTGGAATTTAAGAGCAACGCGAGAACTCTGCTGAGAACATATCATGATCTGGCATACGATCAGAAGGAGAAAAAAAGAGCAATCTTAAAACAATTATTTGGTGGAATCGGCGCAAACGTATCGGTGGGACTGCCATTTATCTGCGATTATGGACGAAATATTTATATCGGAAACAATGTTTCTGTCAACATGAACTGCACATTCGTAGACTGCAATAAAATAACCATTGGTGATAATGTACTGATTGCTTCAAATGTTCAGCTTTATACGGCGGCACATCCCGTTGCACTGTCTGAAAGGCTTACCCCTGATTGGAACCCCAAAACAGAACAGTATTTCTGCCGTACTTACGCATTACCAATAAAAATTGAAAGCGGCTGCTGGCTGGGAGGCGGCGTAATTGTACTCCCGGGGGTAACGATCGGCTGCGGCTCCGTAATCGGAGCTGGAAGCGTTGTCACCAAAGACATACCACCAAATTCTCTTGCGGTTGGAAATCCCTGCCGCGTGATTCGCAGCATTAATGAAGGGGAGCCAAAATGTACCAAATAGTTGCTTTTGATTTAGACGGAACAATCGCTGATACCATTCCTATGTGTATCGAGGCAGTATATACAAGCGTCTCTGCCTATACAGACCATGAGCTTACCGAACAGGAAATCGTACAAACCTTTGGGTTGAATGAAATCGGAATGATTAAAGCTCTTACCGCACAAAACTGGCGTTCCGCGCTAAATGATTTCTATCGTAAATATGAATTATTGCACGATGAAATAACCGCTCCATATCCTGGTATCTTAAACCTGCTTACATTTTTGAAACAAACGAAAACGATCATTGCACTGATTACGGGAAAAGGTGAAAAAAGCTGTTCTATTACTTTGCACAAATTAGGCTTATCAAACGTATTCGATGAATTGCTTTATGGCTCGCAATCAGCGCCCAATAAGAAAGAACATATCGCAGCTCTGTTAAGAAAATATTCTGTTTCAAAAGATAATTTCTGTTATATCGGCGATACCATTGAGGATTTCAGAACTTGCCAAAACGCCGGTGTTGTCTGCCTTTCAGCAGCATGGCAGGAATCCGCCCCTGTGGAACTATTAGAAAAAGAAAATCCAAATCATGTTTTTTGTTGCGTAGAAGATTTACATCATTATTTAAGCTGTACACAAACGCAGACTCAGCCCAATGTTCTTTTCCACTAATGCAGCATCTTCTAAATGTCTCAACTTTATGTGCAGAATAAATTTTCATTCTGCAATGCAGATTTTTGACAGCGCAACAGTGACTGCAGACAGAAAATCTAATACGGCAGATGGAAATTTAAACAAATATAAAGTTGCGTTAATTTGGAGATGCTGCATGATAAAGCAATCCGGTCCGCTAAAAGACTGTCAATTACTGCCTGTTTGTTGTATAATAAGTCCCATATACAGAAAAATTATAAACACGATCAAAATTAAGGTAAGGAAATAGCTGGTGCAGAACTGACTGGAATGAACGCTGCGCGAAAAGTAACGCAGCAGGCTGGCAGGTTTGGCTGAATATAATGTGGTCAGCACACTAGCGGCACTCTGATCTGGACAACAGATAAACGAAACAAATAGCCATGTTCCACGGTTTCTATGGCTGCCCGGCGTTTCCTGCCGAAATAAATGATATTGTATGAAAGGAATTATATTATGTATACTGTAAAACAACCTGTTATTGCTGAAAATGTTTTCATTGCTCCCGGCTCTGTTGTACGCGGAAATGTAACTCTGATGAATGACGTCAGCGTCTGGTTTCAAGCTGTCATTCGGGCAGAAACCGGCTCTGTCGTTATCGGCAGCGGCAGTAATATTCAGGATGGCTGTGTGATCCATGTCGACCAGGGCGCCGACGTTACCATTGGAAATCAGGTTACTGTCGGACATAATGCAATTGTTCACGGCTGTTCTGTCGGTGACAATTCGCTTATTGGCATGGGCGCAATCATTATGAACCATGCTGTCATTGGGAAGAACTGCATTGTGGCTGCAGGAGCCGTGGTTACACAGAACACAAAAATTCCTGACAATTCTCTGGTTATGGGAAGTCCCGCTAAAATCAGACGTACGGTTACAGCAGAGGAAATCACCCATAACCAGGAAAATGCTGCCCATTATATTGCTCAGGCTGCTGTTTATGCAAAAACAATTTGAGTTTTTATTATTATGTAAGTTTCCCCTGCTGGCGCAGGTATGCCAGAAATCCCTGGCATCCTGCCAGCACATCTTCATAGGTTTTTTCAAAGTCTCCGGTATACCATGGATCTGCCACATCTCGGGGATGACTGGTATAATCCAGCAAAAGGCTGATTTTCTGTTCTTTATCCTTGCCTGTTATCCGCAGTATATTTCGGTAGTTCCAGTTATCCATGCCAATGATATAGTCATATTCGTGATAATCACTGCGTTTCATCTGCACGGCATATTTTCCTGAAGTAGAAATTCCCAGCTGCGCCAGCTTATTTCTGGTGCCATAATGAACCGGATTGCTAATTTCTTCCGTACTTGTGGCGGCGCTGGCAATGTAAAACTGATCGGCAATGTTTTCTTTCTTTACCATCTCTTTTAGTACAAATTCTGCCATGGGGGAACGGCAGATGTTGCCGTGGCAAATAAAAAGTACCTTAATCATTTTTCTATTCCTCCTGAAGCGCTCTAAACCGGCCTGTTTTGCCGCATTTTGCGCGATAGTCATTATTTTCAATTACCCCACTATCGTTACCGATTTTTTCAAAATGAGGCAAAAAATAGCAAGATGTGTCTTGCAAACGTTGTCAAATCGTAGACGTATACGCTGCATTCGTATACGATTTTATACTGGTAAATTACCTATAAAACACAGTATCGTTTGACTATGAACCCTCTTTATATAAAATGAACCCAGGGGTGGGTTCACATTTAACCAATAACAAGAGACTAAAATGTACCAATGTTATAATACCATAGAATTCTGAATTTATCCATCTGATAATGCCATAACAAAAGAAATCCGGCACTCCCAAAAGTGTCGGATCTCATTCTGTGTCTCTTCTATATGATTATATTGCCCTGAACATATTCTGGTTGGCTTCCTTAGGCTTCTCTGTCATTCGCTCAACTTCCTTCTTGGCCTGTTCAAGTTCTTCTAATCTTATCATCTCGTCTTTCGCATCATCAAATCCTAAATGCGTATAGGTATTCATTGTTACTCCGATATCAGAATGCCCCATCAAGTATTGCAATGTCTTAGGGTTCATTCTTGCCCTTGCCATATTGCTGCAATATGTATGCCTGCATACGTGAGGAGTAATATTTGGCATTTGAACTTTGTAGATCTCATTATATCGATTGACCATATGGTTGAATCGATGTTCCCAATGCATGGCTACTTCCGGAAGTCCGTTTTTATCCAAAAACAAAAATCCCGCATAACCATCAACCATCTTCTCTTTTTTCGGGGTTCCCCTATCTTCCAATATTGCCTGAAAGCATTCAAACACCTCTTGCGTCATTGGCAGTTTTCTTGTTCCTGCATTTGTTTTAGTAGATTGAACATACAATTTCATACCTACTCGTACCAACTGATGATCAATGTTTATTATTCTTTTTTCCATATCCAAGTCCTTTATGGTTAACCCGCAGAACTCTGAAATTCGCATGCCCGTATGAAAAAGAATATAAACAACCTCATAATACTTACAATATACAACATCGTCATGTACAAATTTCAGGAATTTTCTCATCTGGTCCTTTGTAATCCCCTGCCTAGTACAGAATTGCATAAATAACAGTGAATTAAATTGTTAAAGGTATCCCTGCATATGTCCATTTGAATGGATGCGCTGTAAGATTATACTGTTCTATAAAACGAAGGATACTTTTTT
>CAJTDX010000001.1:217370-342605 GCA_910575155.1 Lachnospiraceae bacterium | reverse complement strand
ACTAATTCCTGAATTTGAAGTTTTATCTCTTTTTCGTTTCTCACTATGCAAATACCTCTCTGTTAAATAAAAAATAACCTTATTATTCTCAGATTGCCTCAATCTGCGGTAAATTCAAAATTTTCCAGCATTTACAACACATAGAAGAACGCGACCATTTTTTTGACGGAGAATATTTATAAGAGAAGCTTAAAGTTTATATATGATATGGTAATGAAAAACAGCAGCCTCTTCCTTTCACCACTAAAAAAGTTTCTGCACGCGTATGGATAACGTGCAGAAACTTTTTTCAGTGATTCATAAATTGAAACGTCCGTTTATCGTCTTATTTACATCAAACAAATCTTCAAGTTTTTTCATATTTTCTAATTTAATCTCATCAGAGGGATGAACGTAACGGTTTAAAGTAACATTGACGCTGGCGTGCCCCAATATTTCACTGAGACTTTTTGCGTCAAAACCGGACTCTACGCAGCGGGTTGCAAATGTGTGGCGGAGAGCGTGGAAATTCAGTTTCCGGATATTTAAATCGCACAAAATCTTTCTGAATTTATACTGCAGGGTACGCGGTTCCATAAATTTATTGGAAGTTCCCGTAAGGAAAAAGGCGTCGCCAGGTTTGCGAATCGGTATCAGATTGGATAAAATAAATTCGGGTAACGGTATGGTGCGGATGGAGGAAAGGCTTTTGGGAGCTGTAATAATGATTCTGGTTTTCGCCTCATGATCTGTTGTATGATTTTGAATTCTCTGCATGGACTGGTCTACATAAAGCGAGCCGCTGCCTATATTAATTTTATTCCATCTCAGCGCACAGATTTCCCCAACGCGAAGACCGGTAAATAATGTAAGAAGAATTCCAATATCGCTGGGAAGCGGCGAATTCACCAGATATGAAATTAAGATCTGCTGTTCCTGTCTGGAAAATACGGTAAATCTGTTTTTGGGGTAGGGGATATATAGATTCTGAAAACTGCATTTAAATTCATAATCCTTGGTTTTAGCAAAGTCAAATGTTCTGCGGATTATGGAGAAAATATCATGTATTGTTTGAGGCGACAGAGGCTTGCGCTGATCATTTTCTTCGCTGGCCAACGTAGAAATATATTTCTGCAGACTGGCTGTATCAATCTCCGAAATATATTTATCTCTGAAATATGGAATAATATTTTTATGAATCTGGTTGAAATACTTATTATAGGAGGATTCTTTTATATAAGGCTTGAGTGTTGACAGCCATTCCAGAAGGATATTGGTAAATAGCATCTCTTCATTCACAAGATGTTCTGCATAAGATTTGCGCTGCTGATGATTAATAATAGAAACCCGAAGCTTTTCCTTGGTTTCAAGATAGGTTTTTCCATATACGGACCTGTACCTTGCTTTTCCGCACTCCTTTCGTTCAACAATAAATCTCCCCTCCCATCGTCCGTCTTTTCTTTTGTAAATATTTTCTCCTTTTCTTGCCATAATAGACTCCTTTCTTCCTGACGGTATTTTTGACGGAAAAAGAGCCAGGCGTCAGCCTGGCTCTTTCCATCATTTATCTTTTGTTAAATTGTTACGTCCATCATATTATATCAAAATAATTACAAAAATCAATTATAGGAAAGATAGATCATCCTCTTTTTACCAGACATTCCTTCCGATAAAAACAAATTCCATACTTTAAAAATTTTCGAAAACCTTCTCTGTATAAAGCAGCTTCATAATTTTGTTTCTCAATTTGCTGCAGGGCGGCTGTACAGCCTGCCTCCATCTGCTCAAAATCTTTTACAACCTTAAGTTCCAGAATAACTGCCTGGCCGCGGACAGACGGCGTTTTCATAATAAGATCCGGTCTGCCGTTTCCCTGTTCCCGGTTCGATAACGTAATATAACCTGGACAGCCCTTTAAAAGCCCGCACAGGAATCCGTGATAATAATTTTCAGCATAGTCAAAAAAACTGATGGTCTCTGCCAGATGCTCTGATACAATATCGGAAAAGAGTTGACAATTGCCTTCCAATATTGCCTGATAGAGCGAAGACAGATTCATGCGACCCACTTCTTTCTGGAACCATTCCAGAATGGTATGGCGGTAAATGTATCGGATTTCCGTATTGGGAATTGCCAGTGAGAGATAGATCGTATCTGTATCCAGAAATTCAGATACTTTTTTCAAATAGCCGGTAAAAAACAGGAAGTTCCATAAATTATCCTGGCTTTTATAGATATCTTCGTAGGTGATATCTTCATGTACAGGTTTTACAATCGTTTTTCCTTCAATCAGATCCTCAATCTCCTGTTTTGCCGCATGATCCGCATACTCTACCAATTCCCGGATAATGCTGTTGGATGATGTGTTTGCCCAATAAGGTCTGGGAAATGCGTCTGCATTGCCAGTTTGAGATTTTACATAATTGATAACGCTCCAGGGATTGTATATTTCTGTATTCCCAAACAGATATCCGTCATACCATTCCTGAAGTTCCGCTTTTTTATCCGTCAGTCCGTAATAATCCAGAATACGTTCAATCTCATTTTGCGTAAAACCAAAGTATGATGCATACTCCGTGTTCAAAACAGAATTAATTTCCAAATTATTCAATCCTGTAAATATACTTTCTCTGCTGATGCGCAGGCAGCCTGTAATAACAGCAAACTCCAGACATTCGTTGGTTTTTAATGCCGACTCAAACAGAGAGCGAATAAAATCGATCATTTCATCATAAAATCCTCTGAAATATGAATTTTCCAGAGGAACGTCATATTCATCTATGAGAATGACGGTATTTTTTTTATGGTAGCTGTTCAGACATTCTGATAAAAATTTCAGGGAGGTAGCATAATCGCTGATCTGCGCCTCTCTGTCAGCTAATGCCTGATATTTCTCTTTGTTTGTCTCTGAAATACAATCTGAGTTCAGCAAATATTTATGTCTGCTGAACTCTCTGGCGATCTCTTCTCTGAGGCAGGCATATGCCATCTCAAAACTGGGTTGTTTTGCAGACTTTAAAGATAATGAAATTACCGGATACTGTCCGACATGACGGCTGTACAGTTCGTTTGTCTGCTGAATCTTCGTACCGTCAAAATAATGGCTGTTATCAATAATAAAGCCGTTCGCATCTGTCTCCTGCTCAAAAAAAGTCCGAAGCATACTCAGAGCCAGCGTTTTTCCGAAACGCCGGGGGCGGGTGAACAGATTCACCTTCCCTCCCTTTTCTAAAATGTCCTTTATCATCAGAGTCTTATCAATATAATAATAAGACTTCTTTATCATATCTTTATAAAATTCAATTCCAATCGGCAATGGACGCTTTAACATACAAGACACCTCTCTTCTGCCATATATTACAGCCTGAGCGGTCTCATATGGCAGAGCTGTTTTTATCATCATAGATTTAGTATAGCACAGTTTTTAGAGATGAAATATAAAAAATTTACAAAGCTATGAAAATCTTCATTTCTTATACTTGTCTGTTATTAACACAAATGTAACTGTATTGTTTTACATATTCTAAAAGATCCTAAATCCGTTCCATCTAATGTCCATGTATTGCTTTTTATGTGCTTATTCGCTTCATTTACCCAGCCGATCTGCAAAGCGTCCCTCACACAACCATATACGGGCATATTTAGAGATAACGCCCCAAAACACAGACGATCAATATGTTCAGAACTATTTTCTTTTATACCTGCAAGCGGTAAAATCTGCCGGATATATTCTGCAAATACGGCGCCTGAAAGATGTCCGGGATCAATAAAAATCAATTGTTCCTGATAATGCTTCCGCAGCCACGATGCAATTTTGTGGCCACTGCAATTTTATATGGCAAATCTCTGTGCATAGAGACAATATTTTCGAAAGTAATTACACTGCTTCCGTATTATGTCAAGCGCGCTTTGGTTAGCTTCTGGTAAAAAATACTGCCTATATGGAACGGATTTAAAGGATGGCTGATTGCTTCCTGTATGATCCGGTAATCTGCTTCTTCTTTTTCATAACGAAGCAATGACTCTAACAATTCATATATGAAATATACCTGGCTCCCTTCTATATCCCTGACGTCCGCGCCGCTTAACAGTTCACGCACACCGGATAAGACGCGCGCCTCCAGTTCTTCCCCTGCGTCTGCATACTTCACACATTCCTTTACCACTTCGTCTAAATATTCTGTAAATACTTTTTTCAGTTTTTCTTGAAGGCTCAGGGGGCAGCTCTTCGTATTCAATCCTCGTATTTCATGCGTCAGCCCGCGCAGACGCTGCCTGCACAGCGCCAGATATTTCTCTGGATCGTATTGGTTCCAATGAAGCAGGTTATACAGGCATTGGTGGAAAATATCATTATACATCTTGTGTTCGTAATCAAAATATTTCCCTTCCGATGTGTTCATCCCTTCCTTGTCATATTCGAAGAAATCATACGCCGTTTCCTTTAATACTACCGCCGACGTAAGCTCGGAAGCGACTTCTATATTAAAAAACGCGTCGGCCCCATACACATCGTTTCGGAATTCATGTTCCACCATTAGCTCCCTTTTATAAAAATTCGCCTGGTTCCTTGCCAGTTCTGACATAAATAAGTCAAACCACGCAGCGCGTACGGCTTCTTTCCCGCGTATGTCAAGATCTTCTGGGTAGGTTTCTTCCACATGCGTATAATCATATACGGTGATGTTCTGGTCTGCATCGCATTTATGCAGCAATACTTTTGTAAAAATCACGTCCGGGTACTGGTACTTTTCTATTTTTTCTGCCGCGGTTTTCAAGATCCCATCCTTTAGCCTGTCATCTGAATTTAAAATGTAAATGTATTTTCCCTTTGCCTTTGCAATCCCATTATTGAAGCTGGCATAGATCCACTGGTTTTCCTGGTGGATTACCTGGATCTGTTCGTATGTCCTCTCATATTCGTCTAAGAGTTCCGATGTTCCGTCCGTTGAGCCATCATCCACAATGATATATTCATAATCCTCAAAATCCTGCTGCAGCACGCTTTGGAGCGCATGGTGTATATAGGTCGTATTGTTATAAACGGCGGTAATAATTGTAAACAGCGGCATGATTGTTCCTCCTGTACATCTGTCAGTTCCGGTACGTTTCCATAAACGCAAGCCTGTTCTCTTTGGCGCTCTCTTCCGGCCTGCCAAGCTCTGCCCTAGCGCTTAAAGACACCAGCGCTTCGATCAGGGCAAGTTCCTTTTTCCTTCCCGCTTCTTCCATTGCTTCTTTTAATTCAGCCTCAGTCCGGACCGTAAAAGCATGTTTATACCCGCATGCCTTTGCAATTCCGGCATATGTACGGCCGCTGAATCCTGTGGGCATGGAGCCTACCGATTCATGGGCTGCATTGTTCATTACGATATGTAAAAGATTTTTGGGGGACTGCCTGCCGATAAACGCCAGCGCCCCCATATGCATCAGGGCCGCCCCGTCCCCGTCAACACATACGACCCGCTTCGTTTTGTCTGCCTGCGCCATTCCGTATGCGATCATGGAGGCATGGCCCATGCCGCCGACCGTCATAAACAGCCGCTCATGGTTTCCATACAGCAGCCCGCTTTGTTCATACAGCTCTCTTGAGATTTTTCCGGTAGTGGAAACCAGGAACGAATCCGGATAAACTGTTTCCAGAATCATTCGTAACGCCTGTTCACGCACAAGCGCATAGCCGTTTTGCCAGCCATCTGCCTCTTTGGCTTCAAAGGTTCCCTTTTTCACCAGGATGGCGTACTGACTGCCGGACGCAAACGCCTTTGCGGCTTCTGACAAAATTTCTCTTAACTGCCCTTCTGTCGTCGTCCTGTCAATCACGGCATACGCCACGTCCATCACCTCAAACAGCTCACAGGTCACTTTCCCCTGGTATACATGCTGCGGTTCATCTTTGATCCCCGGCTCCCCCCGCCAGCCGACCACAAACAGCATGGGGATTCCATACACTTCACGGTTTGCAAGGGACGCCAGAGGGTTTATGATATTGCCAATTCCGGAGTTCTGCAGGTATACCAGGCAGGGACGCTGGGACGCCAGGTATTCTCCTATGGCCAGGCCGACGGCGGCCCCCTCATTGGCCGTCACATAATGACGGAATTCGTTTCCTCCGTCCTGCCGCACGGCGTCGCAAAACTGCTTTAACGTGGAATCCGGCACGCCTGCTATGGTACGGATCCCTGCTTTTTTTATTTCCTGCAAAAAAATGTCTGCCTTCATATCAGACCTCCTCTTTGTCCTTCATTTAGAATCACATGTCGTCGATCAGGGATATGATTTTCTGAAACGGCATGAGTTTTGCGTCCGCCTCTAACGCCCTGTGGTTTTTTAAGATCTCCATGGCGGTGTCCTGCATGGCCGGGAACGCGCTCCTGGTAAGCTGGTTCGCATAAATCACAAGGCTAACGCCATGCTCTGCCAGCTCTGCCTCCGTCACGCTGTTGTAAGACGTGGGCACCGCCACCACGGGCGTCTCACGGTCTTTTTTCCGGAAAGCGTCGCAGAATGCGAAAACTTCTTCCGCCGACTTCTTCCTCGAATGGATCATGATGGCGTCCGCTCCGGCGTCTGTATAGGCAAAGGCGCGTTTCAGCGCATCCTCCTGGCCTTTTTCCAGGATCAGGCTCTCAATGCGGGCGATAATCATAAATTCCTCCGTCCGCTGCGCGTTCTTGCCCGCACGGATTTTATGGCAGAAATTTTCGATGCTGTCCTGGGTCTGCTCCACTTCTGTGCCGAACAGGGAGTTTTTCTTCAGACCCGTCTTGTCTTCGATAATCACGGCGGAAACGCCCATACGCTCTAAGGTGCGCACATTATAGATAAAGTGCTCCACCAGTCCCCCGGTGTCTCCGTCCAGGATAATCGGCTTCGTGGTCACTTCCATCACGTCGTCTATGGTACGCATCCTCGATGACATATCCACAAGCTCAATGTCCGGTTTGCCCTTTGCCGTGGAATCGCAGAGGCTTGACAGCCACATTGCGTCGAACTGGTCAAACTCACCGTTGTGCTCCACCACGGTCTTTTCTGCAATCAGCCCGGTAAGCCCGCTGTGTACCTCGATGGTCTTTACCACCGGGCGCAGCTTTAAGAGCTGGCGCAGTCGTTTTCTGCGGTACTCGGGCATGGCCAGTTTTTCCCGAATGTTCGCGTCGATCTTTCTGACGGTTTCACTGCGGGTATAGCCAACTTCCACCAGTTCCCCGCCATAAGTTTCCAGGTTCTTGATGACATTGCTGCGGATGGCGCGTTCCGGGCCTTCGCGCCAGTTGTCCCCGTGTATGATGTAATCCGGCCTTAATTGCTCGATCACATGATCATACATAATCTCGTTTTGAACCATGACAGCATCCGCAAGCCCTGTGTCCAGAATCATTTTTTTCCGTTCATCCATGGTTATAGTGGGAAAGCGGTTATATTTAATCATGGCGGCGTCGCATAAGACCCCCACCGTCACCTGCCCGTATTCTTTTGCTTTACGCAGAATATTCAAATGCCCTTCGTGTATCACGTCTGTACAGAAACATGTATATACCGTTTTCAATGACTTCACCTCTGTTGCCCCTCGTAAAATTCAGATATTTTTTTCTATGATTTCCGTAATCAAAAACTGCGCCGCCTTGTCAATATCCTCAAACCGCACCTCGCGCATCAGGGTAACCCCAAACGCCTTACGGCATTTTTCAACCAGTTCATCCGTAAAGGTAAGGATGCCGTCTGACACATCCTTAATGCCGTCAAGATAAATGGATTCCCGGTTTTTTTTGCGCATGCGTTCCAGGTCAAAATATGTCTCATCCAGGTAAGCCTTTACTTCTTCCCCGGTGCCGTCGATCACCACCGGATAACCTCCGATTTCGCCAAATACCCCCGGGCAGTGCAGCTTTACCTTTTTCCCCTCTCTGACCGCCGCCAGAATAGCGCGGATGATTTCATAATTGCTGGATGCGTTCATCATATTGCGCTTGGCGTCCACCGGCATGGGAATCCGGCAGGCAGAGAAGAGTTTATCCAGATCCGGCTTAAGCTGTTTTCCCTTGTATGTAAGCGTAATCAGCTGGCTGACGCCTTCTGTCTGCCCTTCCTTGCTGATTACGACGTCATGGAAGTGGCTCACCGCATAGGTAATGTCAAGGTTCCAATAATCTTCAATTCCATATTCCTCTGCCGCGGCAAGCTGAAGCCTGGGAATCAGATGGTTGATATTCCCGCTTCCAAAGTCCGGGTATGCTTTCTGCGCCGACTTCAGCCAGGGGATCACGGCGTCAGAATAAGACGTGTTAATGACAACCGCGTCACTTTTTACAGCCTCATATGCCTCCATGATATTTTTAATATATTTGATTGCCAGGGGCGCCCAGATCCCGTACGCCCTTACGTGCTTCCAGGAGATGCTTCCGTACTTTAACCCGGAATAAGCCCGGCTGCTGTTTACAATGATATCCGGCTGGTATTCCTTTAGGCAGGCGGCAATGGAAGCCGTGTCATGAAAGTCAACGCCGTCTTTGATATGAACCGCCGACCGGTTCTGCCCCCGGATCAGGGAGGCTACCTTCACTATATTTACATCAGAGGCCATTTTTTCTTTGTTCCGCCCGGCCACGCAGATTTCCAGGTCCTGGTCTTGTGCGGAAAGCAGGTAGTCTAAGAGATACAATCCGACGCTTCCAAGTCCCAGGATCATAATGCGGACCTTCCGGTTCTTGCTGTTGTTTTTCAATACATTCAGTTTTTCTTCAAGTGTTCTCATGTCTGTCACCTTTCCTGTGGCATTTTCTATAATCAGAAACGGTATTGCAGTTCACCCAGTCCCGGAAGGCAATCATCTCATAATCCTCCCTGCCAAGGCCCTTAAAATAGTTCTCTATCAAAACCAGGTTGGTGCCCTGCCATTCTTCTTTGGGGATGGCGCGCACCGTTTCCCTGAGCCGTTTTGCATCTGCAAATTTCCAAATCTGGCCGGAATTAAAAATACCCAGGAACGGCTCTGGGATTTCAAAAACACTGTGGTCCGTGTCATAGAGGTAATGGATGCTGTACGCCTGATCAAAATAAAACGCGACTGCCCGGCTGGCCCAGATCGGCTCTGTACTGCAGGTCACGACATCCCGGGGCGCGTCAAAGACCCTGCGGAAACTTTCCCTGTCGACAAATAAATCCCCTTCGGCAAATACCACTTCTGAAATATCCATGTCCAGAATGGCTTTAAGGGCAAGATACAGGCTGTACCCGGAACCATAGTCCGCGTAATGTTTATTTTCAACCAGAAGTATGCGGCCTTTATATTCCTGAAATTCAAGCGCCAAAGCCTCTTCCAGTTTCTCATACTGGAACCCGCCCACCACTACATAACAGTCAAAATCCCCGTCCTGGTGAAGCATCTGGTATAAAAGCGACTCTTTTATGCCGTTTTCATGGTACAGGCATTTCAGGCAGGGATAACCCAAAGATTCGCTGAACCTGCCGGAACTGCCCGCCACGGTTACAATCAGTACTCTCAACGCTCGTTCTCCTCCAGACACATCTCAATCCCCCGGTCCAGGGTAATGCAGGGCTTCCACCCGGTCCGGGTTCTTATTTTTTCCGTATTCAGCAGCCTTCTGACCGGGTCGGACTCCCGGTAGCCCTGAAAAGTGATCTGCGGATGCTCAATGCCCGCTTTCTCTGCACAAAGTTTTACCAGGTCTATAATGGAAATCTCTTCCTCCGTAGCGACATTATAAACAGAGCCGTCTAAGGCGCTTTCTTCTCCGATTAACGCGATCACCGCGGAACAGCTGTCCTCGTTATGTAAAAAAGTACGGTAATTCACCTTCGAATTTTCAAGAAGCTCCACCTTCCCCTCATGCTCTTTTAACTGGTTTAAAATATGGGGAATGATATGTTTGGGGTATAATTCCTTCTTGCTGTAAACATTGGCAAAACGGATGGAACAGCCCTTGATTTTCTGCCCCAGCACCGCGTCTTTCATAAAAAACTCTGTCATCAGTTTGCCGGCGGCATAACTGGTCCTCTGGCTGTGTTCGGCATTCGCCATGGTAATATAATCTGCTTCCGACACGCCGCCTTCTTCCCAGGAATTCATGGAATAGACTTCTGAGGTGGAGCAGTTGATAAAAATGTCCGCATGCAGACCAACTGCCTGGTCTAAAAACGCCTTCATGCCCAGCACGTTGGTCTCAAACGTACGGTTGACATGGTAAAAATGCTCCGTATGAACCACGGCCGCACAATTGATATAGATTAATTTCCCGCATGCCTTCCGCTCCTGCCCAACCTGCTCCTTTAACTGTCTCATCTGTTCCGGGCAGTTTAAGTCATATTCATGAAAACAGAATAATTCGTGGGGCAAAAGATCTTCTACCGTCTCAATCGAAGATGCAAAAAAGTTATCAAAGCCGATCACCCGGTGTCCTGCCGCCGTCTGTTTTCTTGCCAGCTCATTCCCGGTCATCCCGGTAACGCCGCTGATTACATATAAATCCATCGCCTAAATCCCCCATTCTAATCTGTCACAGTAAAAATCATCTACCTGTCCATGGTAAGCCGCCTGCTCGGCAGCAATATCATATGGCGCTTTCTGGAATACTGCCGATTCCTGTTTTATTTCAAGAATTACAAACTGTGCCATCGGGTTTAAATTCCTTGGCTGCCCCACAGAACCGGGATTGATAAAAACTGTTTTCTTTTTATTGCGCCGCTTTGCATCCATACATTCATAATATTTTTCCACCATATGAGGCAGGTGGGAGTGCCCGGAAAACACATAATCATAATCCCTGTATTCCAATAACTGCTCCGTTGGCCTGATACTTTTCCAGTATTCATCCTCCAGGCTGCCATGCACGGCAAGGCATTTCTTTCCGCAAAGCTCAAATTCTTTCCTGCCGCAGCCTGACATTTCATGACGTATGTAGTCCCAGGACTGTGGATGCAGCAAAGATCTGGTAAACCGGGCGCTGTCTCTGCCTCTCTCCGAAGAGAAGCGGCTGTATGCATCCTGCAAAACGGCGTCTTCATGGTTTCCGCGAATGCTGCATAATACAGGATAGGGAAGTTCCCTGACCATTTGTATCACTTCATTGGAATGCATCCCATAGTCAATCAAATCTCCCAGCAGAATGCATCCTTTGATATCCGGACAGGCCGCAGCCGCATCCAGAACTGCCCGGAGCGCTTGCTGGTTGCCGTGGATGTCTGACATTATAAGAACTTTCATCATGCGTCCTCATTTCGTTAAGATCACGCGATCATTTCCGCGTCCACAAAAAGAATTTTCTGTTTTGGAACCCCTATCTTTTGCAGATCCTCCCGGATTTGCTGCACCACATCGGCAATCAGCACGGTTATGATGACGTAGTCAAACGTAAGCTTATGTATTTCACCGGGGCGGACCACGCCTGGACGGACGGCTGATTTATCTGCCCATCCCACAACCGCAAATCCATGCTCTTCCAGATACGTTTTTAATTCCACGCCTAATTTACCGGCGCCATATAATAAAATCCTGTCGTCCTGTTTGATTCTGCCAAACGGGTATAAGACCTCTTTTTCATACTTCAGAATCTTTTCCGGGCACTTCATGATCAGGTAGGAAGCTTTCAAAATATGGTACTGTTTCATCAGGTCAAGCCCCGGTTTTTCTGCGTTTTGAAATTCCCGTTCCAGATGTTTTAGTAAAATATCCATGGAAGCTTCCAGGTCCGGCGACGCTTTCATGCTCATCATAGAGCCTGTTTCACGTATACAGTAGTGGTAGTAGCTTTTCCCGCTGACCGCAACGGTGTGGCTGCGGAACAGGTAAGGATAGACTACCGCGTCATCCTCCCACATAAGTATCCTGTCATCAATATTCATCTGCACGGACCTGAGCTTATCTGTTTTAAAGATTTTGTTGCAAAGGCTTGGGGAAATCCCGGTCCTGTAGAAGGAAGTTTTATCGATCAGGGCGCTTAACACCTCAGCCTCCAGAGAATCCCTGGTGTACACGCCTTTTTTCATATGTTCATCATTAACAGTAATGTTGTTTCCATAATCGCGGATAAAGCCGGAAGTCACAAGATCCGCATCACAGGCAAGCGCCAAAGCCATGAGTTCTTCATACATTTCAGGTTCTATAAAATCATCTGAATCCAAAAAAGCAATATGCGTTCCTTCTGCTTCTGAAAGCCCTTTTTTGCGGGTACTGGTAGGCCCTCCGTTCTGCTTATGGATAACTTTTACCCGTCTTTCTTTGTCAGCATAATCTTTTAAGACTTCAAGGCTCCCATCTGTGGAACCATCGTCTACACAGATGATTTCGTAAACCGGAAATGTCTGCCCCAGAACGCTGTCAAGGGTTCTTTTCAAGTATTTTTCTGAATTATAAACAGGTATTACCACAGAAAGTTTCTGCTGCATAACACGCCTCCTTACTGATCTGTATCTGTTTTAATCACAGTTGCCGGATGCTTGGGCGTCCGCTCTTCCTTTGGGGGCGGAACCATATAATCTTCCCCAAACACAAAGGTTAAGAACTCCTGATAGTCAACCGGAGCTTTGATCATGATATGTTCAAAAGGAAGATCACAGGAACGCTGCATCCACTTCCTTAAATATCCCTCATGTTCCTGCCTGCTGTTCCAGCCGATGGTTCTGAGCAAACGCGTATCTTTATCCCGATATCTTTTTATTAAACAATCAAACAGCAAAAAACCTGCTTCTGCCGGAAAGAACTGCAATATTTTATACATAAATTTTTTCAGGGGATTTTTTTCATGTACCGCGCCCACCGGGGAATATAAAATTTTCCTGGCGCAGAAACAAACCGCATTGTATACTGCTTTTGGTAATTTCTGTTCCGGCATCCCGTCGCAGGGAAATACGTCTATGAAAATACCTCTTTTCATGGTGAGCATTTCCTGGTTCTGCCTGGAGAAACAGGTGCCGTTTTTCAAAATCCTGGCATATCCCCAGCGGTAACCAGGATCTGTCTCATGAGTCTGCAGGAAATATTTGTCTTTATCAAGCTGCGTCTTACACACTTCACAAAAGCGGTCATAATCTTTTCTCAGCATTCTCACATCAACATCGTCGTCCCAGGGTATAAACCCCTGATGCCTGACCGCGCCCAAAAGCGTGCCGCCGTCTGCCTGGTAGCTGATCTCATTCTCCCGGCAGATGCGGTCCAGCTCCGTGAGCATTTCCAGTTCAATCTGCTGCATGGATTCTAATAATTGTGGCGTGTATTCAAACGTGCTCATGAAGATTCTCCAATTCAAAATTTTCGCCATACAGTCTTATTTACAATGTCTGTATATGACTGTATAATTTTTACTACCTTAGTCGATACATTTTCTTCGATATAATCAGGTACCGGTGTTCCATGATTGTCGTCTTGCGCCATTTTTGCCGCAAGACTGGCCGCCTGCAAAAGAGAATTCTCATGGATACCTGCCAGAAGGAAACATCCTTTCTCCATGGCTTCCGGCCGTTCGGTGGAAGTACGGATGCAGATCGCTGGGAAAGGGCGCCCCATAGAAGTATAAAAACTGCTCTCTTCCGGAAGCGTACCCGAATCTGAAACCACGAAAAAAGCATTCATCTGCAGATGATTATAATCGTGAAATCCAAGCGGTTCATGCATCAGTACGCGCCTGTCAAGCTGAAAACCGCTTGTTTCCAGTCTTTTTTTGCTTCGCGGGTGACATGAATATAATATTGGCATATCATATTTTTGCGCTAATTTATTGATGGCTCCAAACAGCGTCCTGAAATTTTTTTCTGTATCAATATTTTCCTCTCGGTGTGCAGAAAGCAAAATGTAGCCCTTTGGTTCAAGACTCAGCCTTTGTAAAATATCTGAGGACTGAATATCTGAAAAATTCCGGCGCAATACTTCCGCCATAGGAGATCCTGTGACAAATGTCCTCTCCTTTGGAAGTCCGCATTCTGCCAAATAACGCCGTGCATGTTCGGAATATGCCAGATTCACATCCGAGATGATATCTACGATACGTCTGTTTGTCTCTTCAGGCAGACATTCATCCTTACAGCGGTTTCCTGCTTCCATATGAAAAATTGGAATATGGAGCCTTTTTGCAGCCACTGCGGATAAACAACTGTTTGTATCCCCCAGAATCAGCAAAGCGTCCGGTTTCATCTGCATCATAAGTTTGTAGGAACAATTGACGATATTTCCAATCGTAGCGCCCAGGTCATCTCCTACTACGTTCATATATACATCCGGATGATCCAGTTTCAAATCCCTGAAAAAAACTTCGTTTAAGTTATAATCATAGTTCTGCCCGGTATGTGCCAGAATGGTATCAAAATAATTCCGGCACTTATGGATGACTGCTGCAAGGCGGATAATTTCTGGCCTTGTACCAACAATGATAAGCAGCTTAAGCTTTCCATTGTTCTTAAATGTAATGTCCTTATAATTGGTTTTGATTTCCATATATTTTCCGTCCCTTCAAACTGGTTCCCCAAAAGTATCCGGGTGTTCCTTTTCAAACGGTTCATTTGCCCACATAAAAGTTATCAGGTCTTCGCTATCGGATAAATTGATGATCTTGTGCGTATATCCGGGCAAGATCTGAACCGCCTCTATTTTTTCCCCTGTCACTTCAAATTCAAGGACAGGGTAGAAATTTCCCTGGGCGTCAGTCCCAATCTGTCTCTGCTGAATCAGTCCATGACCGGAAACCACTATAAATAATTCCCATTTTGTATGATGCCAGTGCTGGCCTTTGACAATCCCCGCTTTACTGATATTGACAGAAAACTGTCCGCAGTTTACCGTCTTTATCAGTTCAGTAAAGCTTCCCCTTTCATCGGTATTCATTTTCATCGGAAAACTCATTTTTTCAGGTGGAAGGTAAGAAACATAGGTGGCATAAAGCCGTTTTTCAAATGAACCGCGAGGCATTTCTGGCATAAGGATTGTCTGCGGATATTTATGGAAGTTCTCCAGCAAATCGACAATTTGCCCCAGGCTTTTCCGATAAGTCAGCGGTACAAAACAAAACCTGCCGTCTTTTTTTACTATTACGGTTGTTCCTTCATATTCACAGCGATGTTCTGTTCCATTTAAAATGTCAATCATCTCATCTACAAGTTCATCAATATAAAGCAGCTCTAATTCTGTATGACGATTATTGACCTGAATGGGAAGATCTCTGGCTATGTTATGGCAAAACGTAGCGATTACCGAATTATAATGAGGTCTGCACCATTTGCCAAACAGATTCGGAAAACGATAAACAAACACTTTTGCGCCTGTCGATTTGGCATAGGAAAATATCCGTTCTTCACTTGCACGTTTTGATCTGCCATATTCTGAGTCCTTATATATTCCAACTAATGACGCCTGTATAGAGGACGCCAGCATAACGGGACAGGTATTGCGGTATTTCTTTAAAGTATCCAGCAGCCTGTCCGTAAAGCCACAGTTTCCTTCCATGAATTCTGAGTTTTTTTGGGGGCGGTTTACTCCCGCCAGATGAAACACAAAACTGCAGTCTTTGCAGGCGAGTTCCAGTTCTATATCCGGAGAATCCAAATCATAAGACACTATTTCTAAATCCGCGGGATCTTCGAGATGATTCAGTACACGCGCCCTGTCTTTTCCATCCCGGATACACTCTAAAGCAGTTATAATATTTTTGCCCACAAATCCTTTTGCCCCAGTGATTAATATTTTCATAAATTTAATGCCTCTTTCACATAATCCGTTGTGAGAATTTTCTGTATCGTTTCTTCCACACTCAGTCTCCGCGTATTATGGGACGTATACGCTTCGTTTGCCATGGTCTGAACGTTCCCCTTTACAAAAAACTTATCGTAATTCAAATCCCTTCCATCTGGGAGGACACGGTAATACTGCTCCATATCAATGCTTCTGATACATTCCTCGTTCGTCATTAATGTCTCGTACAATTTTTCCCCGTGCCTGGTGCCGATAATTTTAGTTCCGGTATCCCCAAACAACTGCTGAACGGCTTTTGCCAGAACGCCAATTGTACTGGCGTCCGATTTCTGGACAAACAGGTCGCCCGGCTCTCCATATTCAAATGCAAACATCACCAATGCGACCGCCTCATCCAGATTCATCAGAAAGCGGGGCATTTCCGGGTCTGTAATGGTAATCGGGTTCCCGGCCTTAATCTGTTCAATAAACAGAGGGATGACAGATCCCCTGCTGCACATGACATTCCCATATCTGGTACAGCAGATGGTAGTCGTTCCTGCCGCAACCCTGGCATTTGCCCCGATTACTTTTTCCATCATTGCTTTGGAAATTCCCATAGCATTGATCGGGTAGGCCGCTTTATCCGTGGATAAACATACGATCTTTTTTACGCCTGCTTCCACAGCCATATGTAACACATTATCTGTTCCATCTACATTCGTCCGCACTGCCTCCATAGGAAAAAATTCACAGGAGGGAACCTGCTTTAACGCCGCTGCGTGGAAAATATAATCTACTCCCTGCACCGCGTCTCTCACAGAAGCTTTGTTGCGGACATCTCCAATGTAAAACTTCACTTTGCCTGCCAGATCCGGATGTTTAGTCTGCAGATTGTGACGCATGTCGTCCTGTTTTTTTTCATCCCTTGAAAAAATTCTGATTTCAGCAAGCTCTGAATCTAAAAAATGCTTTAATATTGTGGAACCAAAAGAACCTGTCCCACCTGTAATCATTAAAGTCTTATCTTTGAAATAATTTGATACTTTCATAAGTGTCTCCTATATTCCGACTAAAATATTTGCATTTTTTCCGGAAACATATTCTGATATCTCTTCCGGCGCTTCTGTCTTCCGTAGCAGACTGATGGAGATAATCATTCCATTTCATTGGTTTGCCTGCGGCTATTCATCAACATTCCGGCGTTCTTTTATAGTAAAAATGATCCCCGGCATTTGATTCGATATATTGGCTGATCAAATCGCAAAGATCTGTCTGCGCCATCTCCGCGCTGACCTGTGGTGTTTCTGTTAAATCAAGATTCATACGTACCAATGAGTTTTCAAGCGCCAACAGATATCTTTTGACATCTTCATCCGTGATACGGGCGTTTCCGGATTCTATTTCGTTTACAGAATGAATGACGTCCTCCTCGCAGCCCACCACAAATACATTATTTAGACAGTCCCAAAATCCTTTTGTCAGCGCCAGAACAGGCTTTTTCTTAAGAATGGATTCAATAATACAGGAACCTGTCTGAGACGCCACAGCCACACATTGATTAATCAGGTCATACGCCTCCACATCCGTTTTAATACATACAACATTGGGAATTGTAAAAAGCTCATCATAAAATGTTTTGGGCCGCACAGCGGGCTGCTGGTAATGCTCTTTCACATACAGCTTTATCCCGCATTTCGCTAATCCGTTTGCCAGTATTCGTATACTTAAAAGCTGATTTTGAAATACTCCCGCCCATGGCAGAGTAGTCATTTCAGGCGTTACCTGCAAGGCAAAATACACAAATCGTTCCTGCGCCGGTTTACCGGCTCTTTTATTGTAATAATCAATAGATTTTGCAAAAATTTTCTGGGCTGCCACCTTTCCAAACAGTTGTAAATCAAGAATCCGTTTTTTTATGTCATTTGTGCTGTGTAAGATCCCGTTCAGTAAAGGCTTGTAATAGGTCCTGTACAAAAAGCGATCGTTATAAGGCTGCTCTTTTCTTCCCGAAAACATTAAATTTGTATTCTTCTGATTGGTGCATTGATAATATTCAGACACAATATCATGCAAAACGGTTTCTTTTAATTCATTCTGCTCAAAAAAAGATGCGATGACGTTCTCTCCCAGATTCTCAATGGAAGTTCCTACCGCATTTAAACCTGGCACCGCTGTTGAACTTATTAATAAAGTTCTGATTTTTTTACACTGCGCTAAAGCATATATTACATACTCCCACATACAATGCGGAATAACGCTCATAAAAACGAGATCAATCTGATTGCTGTCCAGTATGTAATTCCAGTATTTTAAATGGCTTAAATATTCTTTCTCAAGTTCATAATAATTACCGATATATAAGCTGTAATTCCTCATTGCCATATTTAAGCAGGTACTCTTGTATGCTTCCATTTTTTCAAGAATATCCTTATCCAGAGCAGGCAAAACATCCAGATCAATCACGGAACTGTATAAATTCTTATAACCAACCTGAGCATCTATTTTGATATATTTTTTTCCTCTGTAAACGTCCATGCCGTCCAAACTCTGTTCTACGACAACACATTTATCAAAATGAATTTTGTCGTCTAAACATTTTAGACATCTGGCGTTTGAGCTTCCCATAGATGCAGGGCTTCTAAATAATAAATTCATATCTTACTCCTCTCTGCCGCAAATGATGCTTTCGATTGTAACTGCTGGAATCTGAGAGGTCTGGCATTCTTCCTCTTCCATAACCATCACATCTGCCAATTCAGGATTTATTTGTTTATGAATTATATTATTTCTTCTGATTATCTGGTAACCGTTCTCCGACAATTCTTTATAGAATCTGTCTGCTAAAACACCGTTCCCTGTTAAAAGAATCCGTTTATAGTTATGTACAGAAAAGTAATCTAGGACAGATAACCCTTTTTGCTTTAATGATATCCACTCATTTAATATCAGAAAATTCTTTTTGTATTTATTAATTCTTATGTTTTCTCTTTTCTGCAGCTTTCTGCATAAAACAGAAGCAAGAACTGCTCCTGCGAATATGCCTGATAATTCTGCTGCATGACCTTTTATTTTGAACATACGTCACCTTCACTTACTATTAAAAATAACATCATTGACTGAAATAATTGGAACGGAGATTTTCTGTTCTAATTCCGCTTTGATTTCTTCATAGTTTGCCTGTAACGAGATAATAACGGCATCCACCTGCTGTAATTCATCATTTAAACTGCATATTTTTAATTCAGAATAAATGTATTTTGGCCGGCGGTCGATTACATACGCAACTTCTACAGAACTATTGCGCAATTCTTCATATAAGCGCAGCCCAACTGCGCCCATTCCATATATTGCAATTGTTTTATAACCATTTCTGTTCAGTTCCTGGTCTATGGCAATTCCGTTTTGTTTCTTTTTCAACCATTCTGTATATAAACTGCAATCCATTTTAATTTTCTTAATATTGTTCTGTCTCTTTTTTATAAATCTAAGAATACATATCAAAAATACGATAATGCCTGGTATCATTCTCTTAACACACAGGACGGATTTCTTATTTTTCAATTTTCATCTCCTTATGATTCTGTGCGGCGCTCGCAGCCGAAACGGTCTCCTATTTTAATGCGGTCTTCATAACGGTATTCTGTTAATTCAATCATACTGTCTGATGTCTTTACATAAAATCCCTGTTTCCCTTTGCCAATGACCTGCCCGGGAATACCTTTATAGGTATGCGCCCCTTCCACCAGTTTCACCTGGTTAATTTTTACCGGTTTACCTTTGATGAACGACAATGCCTGAGGTCCGGGAACACACAAGGCTCTTACAAAATTAAAAATTTCCCTGCTTGTCTGGTTCCAGTGAAGCAGCTCGTCCCCTTCCATTCTCATGCCGCAATACAGACCTATTTTATCAATCGTTTCCTGTCTGACAGCCTGCACCGTTCCGTTTTGCATCCGTTTCACTGCATCGTATAATAATTCAGCGCATCCGTCATACGCGCGTTCCAGCAGGGTTGCATATGAATCTTCATCTGTTATTTCGTATGTGTTCTGTAAAATAATGTCTCCCGTATCTATGCCTTCATCTACATAATGCACGGTAATGCCAAATTCCTTTTCATCATTAATTAAAACCCAGTTTAAAATGTTTCTGCCGCGGTAGTAGGGAAGTTTTCCCGCATGGCAATTAATAGTTTTTAACAATGGCAGATTGATAAATGTTTGTCTGAAAATCTGATTAAAGGACATTGATACAAACAGGTCTGCGCCATATTCCTTTAATTTTTCTATAAACTCAGGGGCGTTCACATTGGGAACTGACAAAACGTCTATATGGTATTTTTGTCCAAATTCCTGTAAAACCAAATCTTTTGTGTCGTATCTGACGCAGATAAAGCAGATTTCGATGGTCTGATCTGCTATTAATTTCTCAAATGCTCTGTGCGCCCATGGACCGTCTGCAAAATATCCTATTTTTATTTTATGATTCATGTTTTGAAGCACCTCATATTCTTCAAGTCATACCTGATACATTTATAAAGACTTACATCAGTTTTCCCACACAGGATGTTTCAAAACCCAGTTTCCATACAAATCTTTTTCAAATAAATCTTCATTGTATAAACCATCTATAATTTTCCAGAATTCGCTTTCCGTGTATCCGCAGAACTCACAGAAATCTCTGACGGAAAGAGGATCCAGGGCATGATCATGTTTTTTTACAAGTTCAACCGCCTCTTCACGTGAGATCATGTTATAGCGTACAAATCTTGACGCATAATCGGTAGCAAACTGGTGGCCAAATTTAGGATATTTCATCCATGAGTGGACTAAGTACGCCCGGCTGTCAACCTGGTCAAAATTTTCCACATGATGCGTTCTGTCCCATTCATGAGTCAGATCATGGAATCCATGTTTCTTTGCAAGTTCATAATTTAACACGCTGTTCCATGGTAAAAAGTAAGAAATATAAACGGGATCAAGCTTGTTTAACACTTCTGAGGAAGGCGCTTTTGTAAATAATAAGTCTCTGGATGTAACACCGGCGTGTTCTGTCAGCTCATGATCGCTGATATCGCTTGCTACGCCGTTATTGATCTGTTCTTTTGCGGAATATGTTTCTTTGGCATCCGAGCCGCCGTATTCATAACTGACATTTTCTCCATAAACTAATAATGGCGTATGGAACTTAGACGCCATAATAAGCGGATATGTATAAATCAGTCTGTCAATATACCATGTTGGTTTACCATATGTCTCAAACATATACCGCATCAGTTTTTTCTGTGTTCTGATATCCGGTTTCATACTGATTATATTGCAGCCGAATTCTTCTGATATGTTTTTCAGATTATGTTTTCCGGCTTCTGTCATTGGAAAATTATCTTCCACAGAAAACAAAATGGGATTCATATGCATGACATTTTTCATTAAATGTACCTGAAAATGAGAATCCTTGCCGCCGGAAACAGCGATGGCGCAGTCATAATCACTGCCGTTCATTCCACGGTATTTTTCGCAAAGCTGTTCAAATTCGTTCCATCGCGCATCCCAGTCTATGGATTTCCTTTTTTCAAATGACTGACAGGCAGAACATATGCCCGCATCGTTAAAAACGATTCCGGGTCTGGTATCCGGCATTACGCATTTTTTACAGTATTTCATATTGTTTCCTCCTGACCTAAGCAATTGCAGGCGCTGCGCTTCAATTACTTACTATGATAATTTTTTATTTTTTCAAGCATAAATCCGTATTCCGGAATTTCAGTAAATAGATATTGGGCAATCACTTCCATCAGTTTCAGGTCTTCTTCACTGTCAATGTCTAAAATCCCCGTATCTCTCATCACCCATATCAATGCCTTACGGTCATTGAGTCTGCTGCTCAGCAGATATTCTTTCCGATATGCATAGATCGAAGCATTCATGTCATAACATGCCGGCGTCTGCTGTCTGGCGACAAAGGCAGAGGGAAGCACGGTCGTATAATAGCCGTTTTCGTTCTCAGATACCATATTGAAATATGGAGAACGCCTGGCTTCTGTGACACTGTATGATATGTCTGCATCAATATCTTCCAAAAGAGTTTGAAGTGTTCCGTTAATATCTTCAGCGGTCCGTAAGGGAGACGTCAAATCCAGATCTACGACTGTGTCATAGGCAGTTCCTTTCAATTGTTCCATCTCCAGCAAGGTATCTTTAATTACATCTTTTTTGGCAATTACGTCTCCTGCCAGAGATACTTTTCTCTCAATCAGTACATACTCGGTCTCTATGCTGTTTAACTGTTCTATCAACAGTTCGCTGTCCGTATTGACTGCCAGATGTATTTTGTCCGCCAGACCGTATTTTGTCTTATATTCTTCAAAAGCTGCAACCGTATAGTATACTAATGGTATTCCGCAGAAACACCGTACATTTTTTCCTCTTACGCCTTTTGAACCTGCTCTTGCACATATAGTAAATAAAATATTCAACTTGGTTCCTCCAAAACAAATTTCATCAGGTCGTTTGCCCTGTCGATTTCGTTAAAGGTTTTTTCGTTATGCGAAACGGAATCAAAAAAATAATTCATTTCAGATAAGTAGAAATCATCCTCACCGAAATCAATGTATTTGTTTTCATCATTGTTAATCGAAATTATTTGAATTACGTTGCGCAGCAAATCAACAATGTAGTTCTTACGGTTTCCAATCAGTTCCAGCCGTCTGACAGTTTCAACGCCAAAATAATCAAGATGAAGCTCTGCCGCTTTGTCCTGGTATTTTGCAATATAAACGGCAAGATCATCTGAGTTTATTTCCAGGCTGGAACAATGGCTGACAAATTTATACATTTGTTCCGGTATGCCAAACAGATAGGTGAGATAATCCCATTCATGAATTAAATCCAATTCCACGCCTCCGCCAAGTTCTTTTTTGGCGCTGTAGACATTTCTGTAATCGATTCCTTTGCGCCAATCCGGCAGATAGGAAGAGGATATGGCTCTTATGGAGTAAAAATGTTCTCCCTGATCAACGAGATTTTTTATATATGCAATCACTTTTTTGTGCCGCAAAGGGCAGGCCACATAATAAATACCGTCTGCGGAAAGATTAATCGCATTTATATCCCTGTATCTGTTGAATACCGGTTTTTCAATAAACATATGTTGTGTTTTTCCAATCAGCATTCTGACAGTATCGTAATGAAGAGAAGTCGGGTTTGTGATAAAGATTATATTGTAATCATCCGGCAATTCTTCAAAGGAACGGTAAGTCTCTGAAATGATTTCCTCAATCTCTCGGTTTGCCGCCGTTCCCTTTATTCTTAAAGCATCCAGGGTAAATTCTATCTGGCGTTCCTTTAATACGTTTCTTATATTGCGGACATGACGTTTCCCTATGGAACCCAGCCCAACTATACAGATCTTCATAAGGCTCCTTCTATTGCATTTATTAAATGGATGATTTCCTGATCTTTTGCAAAGTCGTAGATGGGTTTTTTACCGTTCACAACCGCAAAAAATTCTTCTACTTCTTTCAGGTAGGCCGCTTCATTAATAAATTCTCCATACCGCTGATCATGAATGTAGTCTTCAAAAGCAACCGTCTGCTCTTGTCTGCTTTGTACATCTTGTTCGATCAATGAATCTGGCGTTCCATTCCAGGAGATATACATATTTTCGTTATATACTTCCAGTTTCCGCACGGCCTTGCGTGAAACCACGTCTATCACGATAGTTCCTGTTGAGCCGTCCTCATGAATCAGATGTATCATGTAAATATCCGGAAATTCAATATCTAAATGTGTAAAATTGCCTTTTGTAACGACTGTATTTACAACCCTTCCAAAAGCGGTGACAATCCATGGCAGTTCAATCGCCATTAATTCCCGGCAGCCATTCGTGGCTTTTTTGCTGATAAAAAACTCTGATAACTGATCCCATGGATGCCAGTCCGAAAGGTACTGTCCCACATGGTAAATATATATTTTTTTATCTTTATTTTTGCGGGTCTGCCGCAGAATATGTTGGATTTCATCTTTATATAGTTGTGTGGAAGATAAGAACAGCGTCTTGTTCTGCATATTTGCCAGTTTCATATTTTCCTCATAATCTTTATCAAGCAGATTGATTTCTGTAAAGACATGGCAGTCATTCAGCAGACACATGCGAATCAGTTTATGATGCGATTCCGGAGAAGTGCAGATAAACGCGGCATAAATTGACGCTTGAATATCTGCCAAATCATGACAGAGATCAATTTCATATTCCTGCCGCACCTTTTCCGCTCTCCCCTGATTATTGTCCATACCGATAATTTTACAACCGGGATATAAAGACCTCAGCATACGGATGCGTCGCTGTCCCATAGATCCTAAGCCTATTACAAGTATCGTTTCTTTCATTTCTATCAAGTCCATTCTGTTTAAAGATTATAAATATCTGCTTTGTAGCGTCCGATATGCTCCCGCATCCAGTCGATTGTTTCTGCAATTTCCTGCTCGAACGTATACTTCTGCTTCCAGTCTGTTAATTCCCTGATTTTAGTATTGCTTCCCAGCAGACGGTTAACCTCGCTTTTATCCGGCCTCAGACGCTGTTCGTCACATATGATTCTGGCATTTGGATTAATCTGGCTGATAATGGTTTTTGCCAGGTCTCCAATGGATATTTCCGTTCCCGCAGCAATGTTAATCTCCTGTCCCACCGTTTTATCGGAGTCTGCAATGGCCATAAATCCAGCCACGGTATCTTTTACATAATTAAAATCTCTGGTAGGCGTCAGCGCGCCTAAACGTATCTCTTCTGTTCCGCACAAAAGCTGGGAAATGATGGTTGGAATCACTGCGCGGGCCGACTGCCGCGGTCCATACGTGTTAAAAGGACGCACGATGGCAACCGGCAATTGGAAGCTGCGGTAAAAACTCTCTGCCAGCCGGTCTGCTCCAATCTTTGTGGCAGAATAGGGGGACTGTCCCTGAAAGGGGTGTTTTTCATCTATTGGGACATACTGCGCGGTTCCGTATACTTCCGAGGTGGAAGTGATCATGATTTTTTCTGTCCCCAGCTCCCTTGCCGCCTGTAAAATGTTTAAAGTTCCTTTTATGTTCGTATCTACGTAGGAGTCCGGGGAATGGTAACTGAACGGGATTGCAATTAATGCCGCCAGATGAAAAACCTGTTCCGTTCCTTTCATCGCTGTTCTGACGCCGTTTGGGTCCCGGACGTCTCCCGCAAAAATCTCAATCTCCTTCTGTTTTTCTCTGGGCAGGGCGTCCAGCCATCCCCAGTTTCCAAAGGAGTTATAATATACAAACGCCCGGACCTGGTATCCTTTTTCTATGAGACCTTCCACCAGATGGCTTCCTATAAAGCCGTCCGCTCCTGTAACCAATACTTTTTTCATATTCAAACCTCAATATCGTAAAATTCTTTCTGCAGACAGATTCCTTTGTGCAATGCTTTTTTTATCTCTGTAAGAATCGTGTCGCAGGTATGTGTTCCTTCGTATGGATTGTGATATTCCCGGCATTTTTTACGGAACGCCGGAGAAACTGCTGTCTGGAAAGCCGCCCTGATTTCCTGGTATCCGTTCCCGCAGTGAATAACGGATGATCCTGCGACCCGTCCTTCCTGCCGGTCCCCGATGTTTACGGTAGGTATGTGGAAAGAAGGCGCTTCGATGATACCGCTGGAAGAATTGCCGATAACGGCGCAGGCGTTATTTAACGCGCTTAAATATCCGGTCTGCCCCATGGATTTCAATGCGGCGGCGTTGCCGTGTCCGGCTGCAAATGCGTCAATCATTTCATTTATGACGGCGCCGCCTTTGTCAGCGTTCGCATAAGTAAAAATATAATGGTATTCCGGCATTTCCGAAATCACGTCAAAAAGAGCGTTCATCTGTTCCTGAACAGGCTGTTCATTCAAAGTGGCCGGATGGTAAGTCACCATCATGTAGTCTGCGGAAAATAAGTTTGTATACTTTTCTGCCAGCTCTTCTCTGGTGAGGAAATCTATAGTCCTGATATTTTCCGTCCCGATTGCCCCCACGTGAAAAACTGTCTGCGGCGGTTCGCCCATTTGTATGATGCGTCTGGCATATGACTGCGTGCTTGCAAAATGCAGATGGCTCATTTTGGTGACTGCATGGCGGAATGCGTCGTCGACGGCTCCCTTTGTAGTCTCACCGCCATGAATATGGGCGATGGGGATATTGAACATTGCCGCTGTCAGCGCGGAAACCAGAGTCTCATACCTGTCGCCCAGCAAAATCAGAAGGTCCATGTCTGAGCGGTCAAACGCTTCTGCCAGCCCTTTGATTTCTTTGCTTATGGAACGGCAGATCCCTTTTGCGGAATCCGAGGATAAATCCATGTCAATCTTCTGGCTGATGTGAAATCCGTCCTGCGATATCTCCTGGCAGGTATAACCAAAACGCTGTTCCAGGTGCGCGCCTGTAACTATCAGATAAAGATCCAGCAGATCATCCTCTTTTATTTTCTGCAGTAATGGCTTTAGAAGTCCATATTCTGCCCTTGTGCCTGTAACTACGCCTATTCTGTACATTTTCGTATTTCCTTTATATGAGTTCGTCCGGTGCATAATCTCTTTGTGCTTTTGTTCCTAAGACCTGATGCCACTGCATAGGTGAGATTCCGGTTCCGGGTCTTTTTACCGTAAGATTGTGCTCGGTAAAAAGCTCTCCCTTTTTAATGTCTGCGGACGCCACAATGCTTTTTCGTGCGATATTGATATTCCGCTGCTCGGATGGAGTTCTTTTTTTCATTCCATCCCCCAGGGCGGTTTCCACATTCCGGACAGCCCGCACCATTGCCGTCAGCTCGTCTGGTTCCAGGCTTGCGCGGTGGTCCGGACCGTCCATGGATTTGTCCAGGGTAAAATGCTTTTCGATCACTCTGGCGCCTAAAGCGGCCGCGGCAATCGGGATTTCTATCCCTGTGGAATGGTCGGAATATCCAACTGTTTTCTGGAACATGTTTCCTAATTGCTTCATTGCAAGCAGGTTAACATCTGAAAAAGGCGTAGGATATTCCGTGTTGCAGTGAAGCAAAATAATTTCAGGCGCGCCGTTTTGTTCAAGGATGTCCACCGCCGCCTTTATTTCAGCAATTTCACTCATGCCGGTGGAGAGAATTACTTTTTGGGGGATACGCGCTATGTTCTCTAAATATGGAAGGTTCGTAATTTCGCCGGAGGGTATTTTCCAGTAATCCATATGAAAAGAAGATAAAAATTGTATACTCTTAAAATCAAAAGGAGTTGATAAAAAACCAATGCCTAATTGACGGCAGTATTCGTTCAATTCCCAAAAGGCATCCTCAGGTAATGCCAGTTTCTGCAGCATTTCCAACTGTGATGAGGTTCCTTTTGTCTCCTTTTTCTGATAGTCCGCTTTGGGGGCGGCGGCAGTGACCAGGTCCTGTGGGATAAAAGTCTGGAATTTAACATAATCAGCCCCGGCTTTGCATGCCTGTTCAGCCAGTTTTTTTGCAAGTTCCAGATCGCCGTTATGATTAACGCCTGCCTCTGCGATGATTATGATTGTTTTTTTATCTGCCATATCGCACCTGCCTTGATTTTATACTGTGTTGTTCAGCGTCTGCATCCGTGATGAAATCATTTCGGGAAACGCTTTGCATTACGTCATACTTATATACCGAACCATAAATCTCTGGAATCAATGTTGATATCAGGGGTTAGAATTGTTCTATTTTTTGCTTCATCTGTTCGAGTTCTTCCAATTGCCCCATATCCATCCACTGATTCCCATCAATGATATAAGCGCCGGCTCTCTGACCCTGTTTCATGGCCAGATCAATCAGCTGCGGAAAATGGATGCTCTCGTGTTCTGGTATGAAATCTAAAAATTGGGGTTCAATGAGGTAGACGCCTGTATTGATGTTATATTCTACTGCCGGTTTTTCCTGCATGGACAGGATCTGTTTTTGATTGTCAATTTGAATGGTGCCATATGGAATTACCATGTTTTTTCTGGCGCATACCATAGTGACGATATTTTTCTGTGTTTTATGGGAATTGAATATGTCGGCATAATCACAATCAATCAATACGTCGCAATTGGTCATAAAAAATGTTTTATTTACGATTCCTTCAAGGTATTTTAAGCCGCCTCCGGTTCCTAAAAAGCTTTGTTCTTCTATAAAGTGGATGTTTTGTCTGGGTGTCTTTTCTTTAAAATATGCTTTAATGAAATCTTTCATATAGTTGACAATGATATATACTTCATTACAGCCATATTCGCTGAAGCGATTCATAATTTGCTCTGTTATGGTAATTCCGTCTACGGGAATCAATGGTTTTGGCAAAATGTTGGTGTATGGCCAAAGTCTTGTTCCCTTTCCTCCTGCCATGATTACCAGAGGATGGTTTATATTTTCTTTTTTGCAAATTTTTTTATCCGGTTTGCGGAAAATGATATCTACCAGTTCATGGGACACGTTCACTACGGGAATAACAGATAGTTCTTTCTGCGCCATAACGGATTCAGCCAGAGATCGTTCTTCTTCCTGTATAAAGCAGGGATTCTTGTTAACAGCGCTGCATATGGTTTCTTTCAGAGAACCTCCGGACAACAGATATCTTCGGATATCGCCGTCTGTTACAATGCCAAAAAGTTTTCTGCCTTCACAGACTAATGCAAGTCCCTTAGCATTGGCGTTAATTGCTTTCATGGTCTGTTCCAAACTATATGATATGTCAACAATGTATTTCTCTAGTTTTTTCATACGTTCTGGCAAAAATAAGAGATTAACACATGTTCTGTATTACCCTCCTATTTTCTCTCCTGTCATTGATAATTTACTGCTATTCCTGCCGCCAGATTTCTAACGGTCTCCTGTCGCAAAATGCCTCAATCTGCGATAAAGTCCTATGTTTCCTTAATTTCAGGGAAATATTGAAGTGTGACCATTTTGCCGACGCAAAAACGTATGTTTCGAAATATATTAATTTCAGAGATTTTTCTTTATTTCTCCACATGATGTCAGATTTTTTTGACGGCATTTTTGACGGAAAAAAGTAAAATATCAACACGACGGCGTTACTCCTGCAAAAATGACAGCCGTTGAAAAACGGCAGAAATCTATGAAACTTTTTCCTGACAGGTTTAACCCCTGATTGTATTTCACTATAAACAGTGTTAAAATAAAATACGCAGACTCCTGTATCGAAATAAGAATAGAAAATGATATATCTTTGTTTTATATCTGGCGAGGAGGAATGAAATGGATTTGAATATACAGATTACGGATATGGCAGGTGCTTTTATTGAACATTCGATGGTTATTACTAATTTTTGTACAATTGTTTCACCACAATTAAAAAACAGTATGTGCAGGGTTTTTCCCGACAACGTACAATATAAATGGCGTACAAAAAACGATGTTCAAAAAGCGGTTATTCCGGACGCAACGATCAATTGCCAGGTTCGGTCACGACGTGGAAATTCCTTTATTAATGCGCCTCAGTTTGTTATGGAGGTTCTGTCGGAGTCCACAGAAAAATATGACCGTGGGGAAAAAATGGATTTATATAGAGAGCAGGAAATCAGTGAATACTGGATTGCAGATTGGGTAAAGAAAACAGTGGAAATATATCATCTTGATTATGACAAAAATAATGAACCTAAATACTATTTATGGAAGATTATTATGGAACAAAATAAAGATGAACTTAAAATACTGCATTTTCCCCATATTAAGATTGATTTTGATGAGTTATTCCTCATAGAATGGTAAACAGAATAATTCCACTTTGCATAATCAATAAAAACGGCTGGGATCTGTTTACCGAAATATAAACTACTCTGAATTTGCAAAAATATACAATGCAGAGAAAAATTGGATTCGAATAATCAAAAAACTTTCTATAAAGTATTTCTGATTATGTCCGATATAACTATTGATAAGAATTATCGTATTATGAAAATTAATATAACCGTAGCAAAATGGATTTTGTCAGGTGCGAAAGGATTCGCTTTAATATACGCGAACACTGTGCTTGTCACAGTGTTTTTTTCGCAGATTGAGGCAATCTGAGAATAATAAGGTTATTTTTTATTTAACAGAGAGGTATTTGCATAGTGAGAAACGAAAAAGAGATAAAACTTCAAATTCAGGAATTAGTAAAAGAATATTATAAAACATTTCATGCGCAAACACACGTTTTTCATGAAGGAGACAAGATCAATTATTCTGGTCGGGTATATGATGAACAAGAACTATTAAATCTTGTGGATGCAGCTCTTGAATTCTGGCTTACATCGGGACACTATGTACAGGAATTTGAAAAAGGTCTGTCAGACTTTTTGAACGTCAGGCATTGTTCCCTTGTAAATTCTGGTTCTTCTGCGAATTTATGTGCTTTCATGGCTCTGACCTCTCCACAGTTAAAGGAGCGTCAAATAAAAAAGGGAGATGAAGTGATCGCCGTTGCCGCAGCATTCCCTACCACCGTTGCGCCGATTATTCAATACGGTGCGGTTCCGGTTTTTATAGATGTGACCATACCGGAATATAACATTGACATTTCAAAATTAGAACAGGCATGGTCTGAAAAAACAAAAGCCGTTTTTTTGGCACATACCCTGGGAAATCCTTTTGATTTACAATATATCAGAGATTTTTGTGATAAGTACCAGTTATGGCTGATCGAAGACAATTGCGACGCATTGGGTTCGAAATATTATTACAATGGCGAATGGCATATGACAGGCACCATAGGGGATTTGTCCACTTACAGTTTTTATCCCCCGCATCATATCACACTGGGAGAAGGCGGCGCGGTATGCACCAATAACACACAGTTATACCGCCTGGTAAATTCATTTCGGGACTGGGGGCGCGATTGCTGGTGTGCATCCGGTGTGGACGATACCTGTAAACACAGGTATACGCAGCAGTTTGGCGAATTGCCTTACGGGTATGACCATAAATATGTATATTCCCATTTTGGTTATAATCTGAAATCTACGGACATGCAGGCTTCCGTAGGCTGCGCCCAATTAAAGAAGCTTCCGGGATTTGTAATGGCAAGAAAAGAAAACTGGGCATATTTAAAAGAACGCCTGAAAGATGTTTCAGATCACATAATTCTTCCGGAAGCAGTAAAAAATTCGGACCCCAGCTGGTTTGGATTTTTAATGACGGTAAAAGAGAACGCAGGATTCACCAGAGATGATTTCGTTCAATTTTTAGAAGAGCGAAATATTCAGACAAGATTATTATTTTCTGGAAATTATATCAAGCATCCTTGTTTTGATGAACTGCGGTCGTCTGGAACAGGCTACCGTGTAGTCGGAGGGTTAGAAAATACAGACCGCATTATGCGTGATTCTTTCTGGATAGGCGTTTATCCTGGCATGAATAAAGCAAAGTTGGATTATATGATCGCAGCAATAAAAGAATTTATAAATAATCTGTAGTTGTATCGTAGTATAGGGCTGTTTACATACAAAAAGGGAGCTGGAAAATGAAAGTTGTCATTTTAGCGGGCGGAAAAGGGACAAGAATTACAGAGGAATCCCAATATAAACCCAAGCCGATGATTGAAATCGGAGATATGCCTATATTATGGCATATCATGAAAATTTATTCACATTACGGATGCAATGATTTTATTATTTGCTGCGGTTATAAGGGATATATGATTAAAGAATATTTTGCAAATTACTATTTACGGACTTCTGATATTACTTTTGATTTTGCAAACAACGGAGATATAAAAATTCATAATAGTATATCTGAACCCTGGAAGGTTACGTTGATTGATACTGGCGCAGAAACAATGACAGGCGGACGTATCCGGCGTATTCAAAAATATATTCCCAACAGAGAAACGTTTTTGATGACCTATGGGGATGGAGTGTCGGATATAAATATTCAGGAGTTAATAAATTTCCACTCAAGTAGCAAAAAAGTGGCAACCATGACAGTTGTACAGCCAGGAGGAAGATATGGCGCCGTCGAATTACGGCAAGATGGAATTGTAAATCGGTTTGCCGAGAAGCCACAGGGCGACGGCGGCTGGATAAATGGAGGTTTCTTTGTGCTTAATTATGAAATATTTAATTATTTAAACGGCGATACAGAGATTTTTGAAAAAGAGCCATTAGAAACATTGGCACAAAATGAAGGGTTGGCGGCATATAAGCATACTGGTTACTGGCAGTCTATGGATTCCATGAGGGACCGGGCGATTTTGCAAAATGCGTGGATAGGAGGGGAAGCGCCGTAGAAAATTTGGTAGAAGAAAAAAATGTCGTGATTATTGGCTCAGGAGTCGCAGGTTTAGCCGCTTCCTATTATCTAAAAAAAGCTGGTATTGAGTCCATAATCTATGAACAGAGCAATACTCCGGGAGGCTTGAGCAAATCCTTTTCCTTCGGTGATTATTATTTTGATTATGGGGGCCACTGTACTTTTACGAAAAATAAAGAAATACAGGAAATATTAGAGTCCGGGATCGCGTGCCATGAGTCTATAGCAATTCCATATAATTTTAAGAAACGAAACTGGATTAAACATCCGGTACAAAATAACTTATACAGTCTCTCCAAAAATGAAAAAATCGCCATTTTAGAGGATTTTATTAATAAACCGCAGTATGAGTCGGTGCAAAATTACCGTGAATGGTTATTGGCCGCTTACGGCGAATATTATACCAATAATTATCCCACCTTATATACGCGCAAATATTGGACTGTCGAACCCGAACAGTTAGAAACGGCATGGGTTGGGCCCAGGATGTACCAATCAAGTCTGCATGAAGTTCTTGAAGGTTTATTTGAAACGGATACGCCGAACGTTCATTATTCAAATGGCATAAGATATCCGAAAAATGGCGGTTTTGAGCTGTTTTTAACCAATATGAAAAAAGATGCTGAAATTTCTTGTTCTAAACAGGCAAAAAAAATTGATCCGGATAAGAAAATCATAGAATTTTCAGATCATACATTTGTAAAATATCATACTTTAATTTCCACTGTTCCATTGCCGGAATATAGAAAACTTTTATGTAATCTGAACGATGAACAAATATATGCCATGGAACATTTAAATTATACATCGCTTACATTGATTTCACTGGGGCTGAAAAAAGTTTATGATATTCCGTCTACCATGTTTTATATTTACGATGAAGATATTCTACCGGCAAGAGTATATTCCACTACAGTGATGAGCGGCAAAGGAAGACAACACATAAGTTTACAGGCAGAGGTTTATTCATCAAGATTTAAACCTTTAACGCAGACTATGGAAGAGATAAAAGAACAGACGATCCGGCAATTGATAGAAATGCAGGTTTTTAAAGAAGAAGATCTTGAAGTCAGCGATGTCAGATATGAAAAATATGCAAACATCATTTTTACTCCGGATATCTATGACAACAGAGCCTGTGTACATGAACTTTTAAGGAAACAGGATATTTACTATGCCGGACGTTTTGGTGATTGGGATTATCTGTGGACAGATCAGAGTATGCTCAGCGGTAAGAACGCTGCCATGCAGATTATAGAGAGGAAAAAATGAATCAGTTATTTTGGAAGGGAAGAAAGGTGCTGTTGACGGGACACAGCGGCTTTAAAGGTAGCTGGATGTCATTGATGCTGGAATATCTCGGCGCAGAAATATGCGGATATTCCCTGCCGATCGAGAAAGGTTCATTTTATGACAGAGTCAGGCCCCAGGTCAGGAATACGGTGGAAGCTGATATCGCAGATGCGAAACTTGTTAAAGATACCATACATGCCTGGGCGCCGGAGATTATCTTGCATTTTGCAGCGCATTCATCTCTGCAGGGAAGCATGGATATACCAGACTATATCCTCAAAACCAATATAATGGGAACCCTGAATATTTTGGAATCCGCAAGGCATTCTGGAACAGTTCGCGTGGTGGTAATCGTTACCAGTGATAAATGTTATTTTAATACGGGCAAAGGCGAGGCTTATAAAGAGGACTCTGTTTTGTGGGCCTCCGATCCATATTCGGCCAGCAAAGTATGCCAGGAGTTATTGTCAGAATGTTACAGAGAGACTTTTTTTCAGAGAAGAGAGCCGGCAATCGCTATTGCAACAGCTCGTGCCAGCAATGTGGTCGGACCTGGCGATTACAATTATACCAGATTGTTTCCTTATATTTTTGATTGCTTTGTGAATGGAAAAACGCCGGAGATTCGAAATCCCCATGCCGTCCGCCCCTGGCAGTATGTTTTGGATGTGCTGTATGGGTATTTATTATTGGCAGAGAAATTGTATCACAATGCAGAACACGCGTCTATGTACAATGGTCCATATAATTTTGGACCTGCGGCGGATGGCTTTGCAGATGTAAAACACGTCACTGAAATAGTAAGTAAATGTTTCCGCAATTCCTCATATAAAATGATCTCTGCAAAAGACCATATCCCGAAAGAGACAAAGATCCTTATGCTGGACAGCACAAAAGCCCGGAATATTCTGGGATGGCGTCCTAAGTACAGCATAGAAGATACGCTGCGGGAAACGGCACAATTTATGAAAGATGAAAAGAACGGGCAGGCGTTGGAACAACTGGCAAGGGAAATGGTCAGAAGATATTTTATATGATTATAAAAATAAGAAAGTTAATGGAGCAGATATGTATAAAAAATTAATAAACGATCCAAAAGAATTTGCGCGCCTGGTCAGGCAGGAGGTTGCAAAAATTAATTGCAGAACCAAAGATTCGCATATAGGCGGCGGTTATTCCGCTGTTGACGTGATGTCTGTATTATATACCAGGATTTTGAACCTTAACCGGGATAATCTGGAGGATCCCAACCGGAATATTTTTATATTAAGCAAAGGGCATATCGCAACAACCATGTTTACCGTACTTGCCTATGCTGGAATTATTCCATATGAAGACTTAGAAAAGCATCTGATTGACGGGGAGAATTATGCAGGCCATACGAGAAGGTATACCGTACCTGGAATTGAAATGTCTGCCGGATCTCTGGGGCATGGCTCCTGCGTCGGCTGCGGCATGGCTTATGCAAAACGGATTCAGGGATACCAGGGAAATGTCTATGTACTCATGGGAGACGGTGAATGCAATGAAGGTTCCGTATGGGAAAGCGCCATGTTTGCCGCAAGGTTCCAGCTTTCCAATTTAGTATTTATTGTGGACAGAAATCATTTTCAGGCATATGGGAGTGACGAGGAAGTCTTAAATATGGGGGATCTGGAAGAAAAATTTAAAAGTTTTGGCTGCCATGCAGTTACCATTGACGGGCATAACTATGAAGAGATTGAAAAAATGCTGCGTGCATCGGTATCCGAACATCCGGGAAAACCTTCTGTAATGATTGCGGATACGGTAAAAGGCAAAGGCGTATCCTTTATGGAAAACCGCCTGGAATGGCATTTTAAATCTCCCAATGAAGAACAATTGGCACAGGCATTAAAGGAGCTGGGTGAATGAGGACAACATTTATTGAAACATTAACAGAACTGGCACAGGAAGATGAAAAAATCATGTGTGTGATCGGTGATACCGGATTTTCTGTCTTTGAAGGATTTGAACAAGAATTTGGCGGCAGGTTTCTGAATGTAGGAATTGCGGAACAGAATTTTGTCAGCATCGGCGCCGGACTGGCTGCAATGGGAATGAAACCATACATATATAATGTTGTTTCATTTATGACTTTACGGGCCGCAGAACAGATTATGCTTGATATATGCTATCAGGAAAACCCGGTGGTACTGGTTGGTGTGGGAGGAGGACTTGCGTATGCCACAGCCGGGCCGACCCACCACGCCTTACAGGATCTTGCACTCATGTCTGCCATGCCGAATATGAGTGTTGTCTGCCCTGGCGACCCTGTTGAGATGAAAGCCGTAATGAAGCAATCAAAAGATTTTGGTAAACCTTTGTATATCCGGATTGGAAGAAGTGTGGATCCGGTCGTTCATTCAGGTGACATTGACTTTAAAATCGGGAAAGCCATACAAATGTATGACGGTACGGACGCCACTCTGTTTGTAACCGGGGTCATGCTGCAGGAAGCAGTAAAGGTAAGAGAATTGTTATGCCAAAAGGGAATTACAGCAGCCTTGTACAGTATGCCTTCTGTAAAGCCCATTGATAAAGAGATCATCAAAGAGCGGGCCGCATTGGGGAAGCCTGTGTTTACCATAGAAGAACACAGCGTCATCGGCGGGCTTGGAGATGCCGTGGGACGAGTGTTATGTGAATATATGGCAGATACACCTGTACAGTTCCATAAATTTGGGATACCAGATCAGTTTGCCCCTGTCACTGGCAGCCGGGATTATTTGCGGGATTTATTCGGAATCAGCGCAGATAAAATGGCAGGCGCCATAGTTCAAATGTTAGGCGGAGACGAAACTATATGATAATTCAGCAGATCTTTCAGGAATATCAGGAAACAAAACATAAAACAGAGATCAGTATTTCTCAAATGAAAAACGATCTGGGGGATTTGATTGACAAAATTGTCCTTTATGGAGCCGGAAGCGCAGGGATTGCATTCCTTTCATATTTACATGATATTGGCATTTACCCAAAATGTTTTGCCGACGGGAGTCCTGGCAAATGGGGCACTGTCTGTGAGAATCTTCCTGTGATTGATTATAAAGAGATCGTAAAAACCGTTGGGGAGGATGCGCTTGTCATTATAACTATCAATACAGATGGAAAGAAATTCTGCAAAAGTTTTGAGGAAGCGTTACGTACAGGAGGACATTCGGGAGTATATCAGAACCTGAAGGACAGCGGATGTAAAAATATTATTGATTATACATATTTCAGAAGATGCAGGGATTTATTTCAGGGAGATACATATAATCTGCCCTCCTGTTCAGATGTACGTTTGATGGAAAGTCATGAACAGGATCTATGTAAAGTATATCATCTTCTGGCAGATGATAAATCAAAGGAAGTATTTGAGAAACTGGTAAGGTTTCGTATGTTGGATGACAGCATTCAGATCCCAACGGAACGTCAGGATAAGCAATACTTTGAATATGAATTCTTTCCCCAAAAAGAAGACGAGGTATTTGTGGACTGCGGCGCTTATAACGGGATCAGCCTGAATATGTTTTTACAGGAAAACAAGAATCAATTCAAAAAATATTATGGAATAGAACCAGACAAAGATAATTATAAAAAATTGACGGAATATACGGCTACCTTGCCAGAAGAAATCCAACATAAGGCTGTATTGTTAAATAAAGCTGTTTATGATACCCAAAGGAAACTGAATCTGTATAGTCTGAATGGACCAGGAAGTTTTGTGGCAGACATAGGCAGGATGGAGACAGAGGCTGTAAAACTAGACGATGTGCTTGGCGCAGATGGAGCCACTTATATCAAAATGAATATTGAAGGTTCTGAACTGCCGGCATTAAAAGGGGCTGAACAGACCATTAGGGGATTTCATCCCCGGTTAGCAATTGCCGGATATCATAAAACATGGGATTTGTGGGAAATACCAGAATTAATACATTCCATGAATCCATCTTACCATATCTATCTGCGTTCATATATGAATCATATTTCGTTTGTATTTTACTGTGTATAAAAAAACTTATCATTGAAAATGAAAGGAAGAATTTGTAATGCGAAAAAAAATAGCCCTTGCGGGACCAGACATAACGCAAAAAGAGATTGATTATGTAACTGACGCGGTAAAAAACGGTTGGTATGAGACGTATGATATGCATATAAAAAAACTGGAAAAAACGTTTACTGATTATGTTGGAGCAAAATATGCGATTGCGACATATTGCGGAACACATGCACTTCATTTAGCGACGCTTGCATTGGGTTTAAAGGCTGATGATGAAGTAATTGTAACAGACCAGAGTTATATTGCTACGGCGCAGGCAGTCAGCTATGTAGGCGCCAGGTGTGTTTTTGTCGATATCGATCCGGATACTTTATGTATAAATCCTGCATTAATTGAGAAAGCCGTCACAGAAAAAACAAAGGCAATTATGTTAGTCCATTTTGCCGGGATGGCCGCGGATATGGACGCAATCATGAGGCTTGCTTCAAAATATAATTTGAAGGTAATTGAAGATGCCTGCCAGTTAGTAGGCGGAAAATACAAAGACAGGTATGTGGGGACCATAGGAGATGCAGGCGTTTTTAGTTTTCAGGGAGCTAAAATTGCGGTAGGCGGAGAAGGAGGAATGTTTGTTACAAATGACCAGGAGCTATATAAAAGGGCGTTACATTATGGAACATTTTGCAGGAATGATAAAATTTCATATCTCTGGTCAGATGATATAGGTTATAATTATCGGATTTCCAATGTAACTGCCGCGTTAATTTTGGCGCAAATTGAAAGAATAGATGAATTAATAGGTAAAAAGAAAAATATCTATGACTGGTATCATAAATATTTATCAAACTGCAAATCTGTTAAGTTATTGAAGATTAACCAGGAATGTCAGAGTAATTACGCATATGTGACAGGCTATATTACAGATGAAACTAAAATATCAAGAGATGAATTAATCAAAAAATTGCTTGAATTAAATATACATGTCCGTCCAGGATATCCATCTATGAGCGCAATGCCAAATTATGAACGCAGATTTGACGTTCCATTTTCAGAAAAATATTGGAAAAAAGGTCTGGTATTTCCGACCGCATTGAATTTAACGGAAGAAGATATTAAATACGTCTGTACAGAGGTCATAAAGCTTATAGAAGGAGAACATACATTATGAAAGAATATTTATCACATACAAGCAGGATGCCGTTACATGAATGTCTGCCATTAAGTACTCCATTTGGAATCCATATATGCCCAACGACTTACTGTAATTTTAAATGCATATATTGCAAACATGGTTCCGCTGACAGCGAAAAAAATCTTGTAAAAAGTTATATGGATTTGGAATTTTTTGAAATGGTTATTGAACAAATAAAAAAATTTCCAGATAAGTTAAAGTTATTGAATTTTGCATGGTTGGGGGAACCGCTGTTACATCCGCAAATTGCAAAAATGGTTGAAATTGCAAAGAAAGCTGATATTGCTGAGAGAGTTGAAATTGTATCGAATGGAACTATGCTTACACCGGACTTAAGCGATGCATTGCTGAGTTCAGGTCTTGATAGAATTCGAATTTCATTACAGGGTTTGACATCTGAAGACTATTACAATATTTCTAAATATAAAATAGACTTCGACCGTTTTGTGGAAAATCTAACATATTTTTATCAAAATGCGAAAAAAACAGGGCATACAAAAGTTTATATTAAAATTATGGATGCCATGATAAAGGGACAAGATGAAGAAGAACGCTTTCAAAAATTGTTTTCTGGAATTTGTGATTCTTTAAACATTGAAATGTTAGTGCCTTTGGTAGAAGAGAACAATATATCCAGTTTAAAAAAAGATTTTAATAAGGGATATTGGAAGAATGAGATTAAAGACGTGATTGTATGTCCGCAGCCATTTTATTTAATGGTGATAACGCCAGAGGGGATGGTTTTGCCCTGTTGTGAAATAGGTACTCAGGTGAGTATTGGAACCATATCTGAAAGTAATACCGTTGTAGATCTTTGGAATGGAAGTAAACTAAGAGAAATTCGAAATATGATGCTGGATGGCAACAGATTTAAACATACCGACTGTAATATGTGTAATGTTGTAACGTACCAAACAAGCAAAGAAGATAATTTAGACTTGTATAGAGAGGATTTGAAAAAACGGTTTATGGAATAGATATTAAGAAAAAATTTTTAAAATGTCTGTCCATGATTTACGAGGAACAGTACAAGATGACACAAAGAGAAATAGAAAAAATATTAAATGAATATAAGAGAAGTAAAAAAGAAGATCTTCTGTATCTATTACCAATATATCAGAAACATAACCTTGCAGGGTATTTGCATCCCATAACGTACGACTACAAAATTTCATTACCTGGAATTATTGGCAAACTAAGTACCTGGAGACGAAATACACCGTTTGCCTGGAACAGTGTGTTTGAGATTACGGATGAAAGAACAGAGCTATGGGTAGAAAAATATGTATTGAAAAATGAAAACAGGATCATTTTTGTGATTCAGGATTTGGAGAATCATTATCTTGGACAAATCGGGCTTGCCGGAATCAATGGTGAACAAAGATCAGCAGAGATTGATGCGGTCGTACGAGGAGAAAAAAATTTACGTCCTGGTATTATGGGCGCATCCTTGAACACAATTATAGCGTGGGGAAAAAAGAAATTATGTCTGGAAAATATTTCTTTAGATGTCTTTGATGATAATACGCACGCCATCGATTTTTATAAAAAGAATGGCTTTATAGAATGTGGACAGACCGCATTAATAAAAGAAGAAAGCAGTGCGGAAACCAGATGGCATACCGACGAGAGTCTGGATCCTGTCAAGGCCTGCAGACGTTATATTCAAATGAAATTAGCAACGATAAAGGAAGAAAAATAATATGACAGTTTCAGAGTATATATTTAATTTCTTACATAAGAAAGGCTGTAATACCGTCTATATGGTATCCGGAAGTTCCGCCATGTGGCTTACAGACGCACTTTATAAAAATCATGATTTGCAGGCAGTGTGCTGCCATCATGAGCAGGCGGCAGCAATGGCAGCAGATGGATACGGAAGGGTTCATGATGTCCCGGGAGCCTGTCTTGTTACGATCGGTCCAGGCGCAACAAATGCCATTACGGGCGTGGCGCAGGCATATTTAGATTCTTCGCCTATGTTTGTGATATCCGGACAGGCAAATTCCAGATTACTGAAGTATCAAATAGAATCCGGAATGAGGCAGAATGGAACGCAGAGTATCACCCTGGAACCATTGGTTTCCTCTATTACAAAATATTTTGCATTGGTAATGGAACCGGACAAGATACAGTTTCATATGGAGAAAGCTTATTATAAGGCAATGCATGGCAGAAAAGGCCCTGTATGGATTGACGTGCCTGTTGATATACAAAATAAATTAGTACCGGAATCAATGTGTGGATTTAAAAGCGAAGAGAAAGAAATATCGGTTCATGAAGATGATTTGAACTATGTAATCACTGCTTTGAAAAAGTCACAGAAACCATTAATTCTCGCAGGATATGGAATCAGATCAGCAAACGCATGTGAAGAATTGAAATCTTTTAGTGAACATCAGGAAATACCAATTACTACTTCCAGAGGCGGAATTGATATTATTGGCACAGACAACCCATTGTTTATTGGACGTCCTGGAAGTTATGGTGACCGTGCTTCGCATTTTGCGATTCAGCAGTGCGACCTGCTGCTGATTCTTGGCAGCCGCTTGTCTGTATCGACAATCGGTTATTATCCGGATCATTTAGCAGAAAATGCTGTTAAGATTATGGTTGATATTGATGAGAAAGAACTGGAACGTGACGCCGTACCAATCAATTACCAGATTCAGGCAGATTTAAAATATTTTATGAAGGAATTAAACAATCTGCTTAATCAGAGAGGTATTCGATGCCGGCATTCGCAATGGCTTACTCATTGTCTGGAACTGAAAAAGAAATATCCAAATGTGCTGCCAAAATATCAGTATGAAACTCCTATAAACGCGTATTATTTCACCTCCAGGTTATCTGAAATTGTTCCGCAATATACAAATATCTGCGTAGATACAGGGAGCGTATGTAACATTGTTTCTCAGAGCTGGAAATTGAAAGAAGGGCAGAGGTATTTAATATCTGGCGGTCTGTCATGTATGGGATTCTGGGCCACGGCAATCGGAACTTGTCAAAAGAACCGGATGACAGTGGCTTTGGCTGGCGATGGCAGTACGCAGATGAATATTCAGGAATTTGCCACACTTCAATATAATCATTTGCCAGTCAAGCTTTTTATATACAATAACAACGGCTATATGCTGATCCGGCACAATCAGCATAATTACATGAAAGACCGTTTTTTAGGCGTTGGCCCGGACAGCGGAGTTCAAACACCAGATTTTGTGGAAGTAGCAAAAGCATATGGGATAAAAGCCGTAAAAATTACAAAAGAAGATGATATTGTGCAGAAGATTCAAGATGTAATGGAATATGACGGACCAGTTGTGTGTGAAGTTATGGTGCAGGAATTTGCACCCATCATACCGCGCATTGCCTCGAAAGTAATGCCGGACGGCAGTTTAAAGGCAGCGGAATTTGATGATCTGTATCCTTTTTTAGAGGAAAAAGAATATGATTGAATATGAGTGAGAGGCAGAAACCATGCGAAATGAAGCGGAAAAAAACAGCTTATGTATTTTAATACCTACTTATAATAGAAGCGACACCGTAAATTATTACCTGGAACATAAACTGGATGAATTTAAGAAACATCATTTTGATGTGATTATTTATGATAGCAGCAGCAATCATTACACAGAGAACATTACCCAAAAATATATAAATATGGGGTATAGCCTCTTGAAATATGTGTATTATGAGGATCCGGCAGATGATTTATACGGCACCCAAAAAGTACGGGACGCCCTGGTGGAATGTGCAGAGAATTATGAGTATGTATGGCTGTGCGGAGATACTACCATGCTATTGTTGGAGGAGTATCAATGTGAACTGTTTAAGCTGCTGGAACATAAATATGATGTGATTCATATTTACCCCAATAATCATGGTATTCGTTCTCAGAATGATATGGATTACAAATTGTTTTTAGAGCAGTTTTATTGGAGCATGACGCATTGGTGTTCTTTTATCTTATCGAAACGAATCATCCGGGAAATGAATAAATGGATGACAAAGTATCTGGCAATGCATTATGTATCCGTTGTTGTTTTTGCTGTTTTTGCAAGTTTAGCAGAGGAAAATTTTAAAATCGCATATATCAATAAGGATGTATACAAATATACACCTTTCCGGACAACCGCAACTTCTTATGTTAAGAAAGATATTTTGAGAGGATATGCGGAAGTTATTAATGTCGGAATTAATAATCTCCCCAGGGAATATGATGAGGTAAAACATATTGCTAAAAAAGGATTCAGCGCCAATACAGGGCTGTTTTCATGGCAGGGCGCCGTGGATTTAAGAGCAGACGGCAATCTGACAATGAAACAAATGCAAAAGTATGGAAAGCATCTTTCACAAGTTACAGACGTGCCTGTCGGCTGGTATTATTTTTGGAGTATGATACCTCAGAAGATCGCAATGAAACTGTCTAATTCCTATGATGTAACTGTAAAAGGAAACGAAAAACTAAATGAACTTAATGAAAAGGAAAAACGGTTAATATTATATGGAACAGGAGCGCATGGAGCATCCATTCTTGAAAAAATAAAGTATTTGTATACGAAAATTCAGGTCACAGCAATTTCAGATAAAAATTGGATGGATATAAGCAGCGCATACTGTGTCATTTCACCAGAAGAGATCCCAGAATATGAATATGATTATATCGCGATTGCAATTGTAAATAAGAAAATTTATAAAGAAGTAAAAAAAACATTTGTTAAGTCTGGTATCCCGGAAAAACAAATATTTCATGTTTAAGGAATAACGTATTTATGTATAGCTACAATTTTTATCTGTAAATGATATTTAATGATACTGATGAGAAAACACCGGGAAAAAAATGAAAACAGTAGGAGATCAGGATTATGATATTACGAGCAAAAACCAAAACTTTATTTAGCGGAAAAGAGCTGACTTCACAGCAGCAGAGAAATACAGACTTAAATATCCGGGAACTGGAAGCCGGGAAAACCATTCTTACATCCTATCCCAGAAGGCTCGTATTTGAGCTGACGAATGCATGTAACCTGAACTGTATTATGTGCGGCCGGAATGCAGCCGATTTTAAGCCTACCATGTTTGACATGGACGTTTTTCGCAGCTTTGAGCCTCTGATGGATACCGTTGAAGAGGTCACCCTGATGGGATGGGGCGAGCCTACGATCCACCCCTGTTTTACGGAAATGCTTAAGATTATTAACCAGCACAGCGCCAGAAAATATTTTTGTTCCAACGGCATGAACCTCCAGAAGATAAAGGACGCCATTTTTGATTATAACGTCGACGTATTTGCAGTCAGCCTCGACGGAGCAACAGACGAAACAAACAGCCGTATCCGCAGAGGTTCTGACATCCGCCAGATTACCAGTGACCTGAAAGAAATCGTACAGATAAAAAAAGAACGTGGGCTGGCATATCCCTGGATTAATTTTGTGTTCTGCGCGATGCGCTCCAATATCAAAGAACTTCCCGACCTGGTGCGTCTGGCGGCGGAAATCGGCATCGAAGAGGTCAAGGTAGTTTACCTGACGGTATTCGGGGACGACCTGATGCAGGAATCCCTCTGGGGTCAGGAGGAACTGGTACATAACGTATTTGAAGAGGCTGTCCGCGTCGGAGAGGAACTGGGCATAGTATTAAAGTTTCCTCATTATGTGGGAGAGGACGTGGCCGGCGAACAGTATCATAAAGACTGTTTTGTGTCCTGGAGGGATTTTTTTCTGGGTTCGGACGGATATGTACGCCCATGTATGTCAACCCCCAAACAGTTTTTCCCCTATGAAATGGACAAGCCGTTTATGGAGATGTGGAACGCGCCGGAATACCAGAATTACCGGAAGATTGTAAACGACCAGGAGCACATGGATACGCCCTGTAAGAGATGTTACCAGTCTTCTCACTGTAACTGGAACCGCAAAGAGTCCTTTATCCAGGTGGGAGAGACGTTCTCACCAGACTGGGAAAAATAAGGAATATGGATGGGAGAGATTATGAGTACCTTTGCGTATACCCCGGAAAATATCAAAAAAATACAGGACATTGAATTAGATATGTTGATTGAGATGGACCGTATCTGCAAAAAACACCAAATCCATTACGAACTGGACGGCGGAACCCTGCTGGGGGCGGTAAGGCATAAAGGCTTTATTCCCTGGGACGACGACATTGACACGCGGATGCTCCGAGATGACTATGACAAGTTCTGCAGCATCTGTGAAACGGAACTGGACAAGCACAAATATTTCCTGCAGACCTATCATACCGATCCCGGATACCGCTGGGGGTATGCCAGGATTCTTCGCAAAGGTACTTATTTCAGCAGGCAGAACCAGGAGATGCTCACCATGAAACGCGGGATCTTTATTGACATTTTTCCCTGTGACAATATGCCGCAAAAGGGGATCTCAAAAGCTTTTTATAATTTCCGCTGTTTCCTCGCCAGAAAGATCTCCTATTCCCCCGTGGGAGCGGTACATGAAACCAGCCGCTTAAAAAAATCATGCTATCGGCTTCTAAGGCACATCCCGCACAAATTCGCCCGCAAAGAATTTGACCGTTTGGCTTACCAGTATAACGCTGTCAAGACCTGTTTTGTGCGTACGCCGGGATGGGGTTATCAACAGGAGGCAAAAGGCTATCTGCGTTCCTGGATGGATGAATTTTGCGAACTGGAATTTGAAGGGCATATGTTCCCGGCTCCCAAGGATTACGACGGCTACTTAAGCTACTTATTTGACGAGAATTATATGCAGCTTCCACCTGAAGAACAACGGATCCCGAAACATACATCCACACAAATTGATTTTGGCGATATCTGATAAGTGAGGTAATATACATGAATGAAGGAAATTTTAAATTATTGAGGGATGTGGCTGAGCAGAAGCTCCCCATAGAAGAAGCCCTCCAAATCGCAGAAGGGAAACTCCTGGCTGAGAAAAAGCTCCTGGATCTAAAGGGGATTACCGCGGAGGGGAAAAAACAGCTCGCCCCCTATCAAGTGGATAACGCCATTATCATGGCGGCCGGTTACAGCGCAAGATGTATGCCCCTTTCCAATGTGATGCCGAAAGGGCTTTTCAAAGTAAGGGGAGAACGTTTGATTGAACGGGAGATCCGGCAATTACTGGAAGCCGGAATTACGGAGATCATTCTTGTGACTGGCTTTCAGGCTGAGAAATTTGATTACCTGACAGAGGTCTATGGCGTCAAAACTATTGTAAACAGGGATTTTGACAAGTATAACAATATGGCTTCCCTCTATGCGGCGCGAGAATTCATTAAAAATTCCTATATCCTGTGTTCGGACAACTATTATGAGGAAAATGTATTCCACAAGTACGTCTATGCCCCCTATTACTCCTGTGTGTATTCCGAAGCCTATTGTGATGAATTTTGTGTTACCAAAACCACGGAGGATGGAACGATTCTGAACATCCACCGGGGCGGCGACCGGGCATGGTACACGATTGGAGACTGTTATTTTGACAAAGCGTTTTCAGAAAAATTCTGCAGGTTTATGGCGGAAGAATGGGAAGACTACCGGGTGCGCAATATGCTGATGGATGATTTCCATATCCGCCATATCGGGGATTTACCCCTGCGGAAACAGGAACGCCCCAGGGACAGTATTCTGGAATTTGACACCTTAGAGGAAATCAAAGCGTTTGATCCAGAGTTTCAAACGTTTATCCATGAAAATCTGGATCAGGAAAATACGGTGAATCAGGTATTCTTCAAATATTCTGACGTAAAGTCCTATCATTCTGTGCCAACCGAACAACTGAGCGGACGTCTCCACCTGAATGAAAATCTGTTTCAGCCTTCCCCAAAATGCCTGGAAGTATTGGAACAAATCACCATGGAGGACCTGTATTTGTACGATCTTGGCCACAGTGACGAACTACTCGATACCCTGGCAGATTCCACCGGAATTTCAACCAACCATATCTTTGTACATAATGGCTCTGCAGAAGTGATCAAGTCCATTTTCAGTATCCTTTTGAATGAAGGAGATTACGTGTTAATTCCCACCCCCGGCTGGAGTTATTACCAGAGCGTGGCGGACGAGAAGTTTGCCAAATGCATTGCCTATGAAGTCCGGGAGGGGGAAGAGAGTTATGAATATCATATGGAAGATATCCTGGAAAAAGCAAGAGAATACCACCCGAAAATGATCATTCTGACTTCACCTCAGATGCCTACCGGATGCGTTATCCCTTACGAATCAATGGAACGTATAATCCAACAGAACGCAAATTCTGTCATCCTGATCGACGAAGCATACTGGGGATACGGAATCGACGACAATGTATTTGAGAAAGAGATGATTACGAAATACAGCAATGTAGTCATTACCCGGACATTTTCCAAATTTTATGGTCTTGCCAATATCCGAATCGGGTATGGGTTGTGCAGTTACCCGCTAAAAAGAACCATCGGTCTTGACTTACCGCTTTTCCGGGCCAGTGGAATCAGCCGCAAGATTGCGGTTGCCGCTGTCAAAGACAGGGACTATTACCAGGAGATGAAACGAAAGACAAACGAGATCAGGGACTGGTTTACAGAGGAGCTGAACCGTCTCACAGACGTAAAAGCCTTTCGCTCAGAATCTAATTATGTGTTTCTCAAACTGCTTCATGCAGATGCAGACAAAATTCGTGCATATATGGAGGAGAATGGGATCTTAATCCGCCTGTTCCGGGATAAAGATGCATTGAGGCTGCGTATCACCATCGGACCGAAGGATATCATGGAACGGGTACTATTCCAATTGAAGCGGGCGCTGAGTCAATCATAAGCATAGATCAAGGATAAGTAATATGAAAGAACGGTCACTGTAAGCCGTCCAAATGTGAAACATGAGATTGAAAATGGAAGTATAGTGCTCCATCCGGTCGGTGACAGGAAGAAAGGGAAAGAAATGCTGAAAGAATTTGATATATTCAGGGAAAAACTGGATCGTGTTATACATAAATGTATGGATAAGAGGATTGTATTATACGGGTATGGATATTCTGGGAAATTTGTAGGGTGGTACGCAGAATATTACCACAGCATGAAACCCGATTATATTATTACCCAGGATATGACTTCCAACATTCCGTACGAGTTTGAATTATACCGGGAATCCTTATTTGATTTTAATTATAAGGATGTAAAGGATGCCGTCGTGTGGCTATGTATTCCTGAGACAGAAGAAATACGGAACCGGCTGACGTCCCATAACTATGTAAAAGGGCAGACGTATTTTGACATCTGTGAAGCAGTTTATGGGTTGGATTACGCAAAAAAAGTCAATGGAGCCTCCGCCGTCCAGCCCTTAACCTTTCTGGAATATACGTATGGATGCGATTTCGTTACCCGAATCGGAACGGAGGAATTTAAGACAGTCATGGAAGGGATGCACCCTTACGTAACAACTACCCCCAAAGAGATCCTGCCAATCCTGGATAAATGCCACTGCCATCCCAGGGCGGGAGATGCAATATTTGACTTTGGATGCGGGAAAGGGAGCGCGATGCTGACATTTTTGGATTATGGATTTCCCAAAGTGGGCGGTGTGGAATATGAGGACGGCATCTATGGAATTATGGAGGAAAATTTTAGAAAACTGAAGATGGATCCTCATTCTGGAAAAATCGAATGTATCCATGGCGACGCCGCCAGGATAACAGCTGAATTGGACGCCTACAATTGGTTTTACTTTTTCGACCCTTTTGAAAGAAATATATTTGGAAACGCAATTCAAAATATCTGCGAAAGTATCAAAAGGAAACCCCGAAAAGCTTATATTATCAATATCCTGCCAAGATATCATGAGGTAATCACGGATACAGAGATGTTTATCCTGACCAATCAATTTGATATCATGTCCCGGCAAAGGGTGGTAGATGTATTTGTAACAAAACAGGGATATGAGGAACCATAAAAGAGGAAGATGGATATGGAAGAAAAATTGTCAGTGGTAATTCCCGTTTACAATTCAGAACTATACATAAGGAGGGCATTAGACAGCGTCCTCGGCCAGACCTGCCCGGTACATGAAGTGGTCTGCGTGGACGACGGTTCCACAGACGGGAGCCTGGAAATCCTAAAGGAATATGCTAAGCGGGATAAAAGGGTAAAAATCATACAGAAAGAGAATGGAGGATCTACCAGCGCGCGTAAAGCAGGCGCTGCGCACGCAACAGGCGCCTATCTTGCATTTGTAGACTCGGATGATTTTGTGGAGCCATTAATGTATGAGGAAATGCTGGCATTGGCAGTCCGCTGCGACGCCGATCTGGTAACTTCCGGACTTATAAGAGATTATGGAAACAGCTGTACCGAAAATAACGAAGAAATCGCAAAAGGAATCTATACGGAACATCGGATAAAGACAGAAATACTGAGTTCATTGATCAATACCAGCTCTTTTTACAAAACATGTATTTCACCCAGTCTTTGCAACAAAATATTTAAAACGGCGCAATTTGTCCCCCTTCAGGAAGAAGTGGATGACAGAATTATTGTTGGCGACGATGACGCTGTCATTTATCCATATCTTTTCCAGAGTAAAACGATAGCTGTAAGCGGAAAAAATTATTATCATTACTGTATACGGGAACATGGTTCTAATATGAGTTTGAAAAAGGAAGACGATTATGAATCATATCTTCTGTTATTTGAACATTTGGAAAAAGAATTTTCTGCCTCTGACCTGCCTGGTTTATGTTTAAAGAAACAATTTCAGCTTTTAAAAACTTATTTTCTCATGTTGAGATTTCCATCGCAGGTACTTAGTTATCATGAGGAAGTGTTATATCCGTTTGGAAACATAAAAAAAACAGATAAAATCCTGTTGTATGGAGCCGGAAAATTTGGCGTAGTCATGAAATCCTATTTAGAAATCCAGGGATTTACCATTGCAGGATGGGCAGATAAATCAGCAAACCGGCAGGAAGTTATTAGACCCGATGAAATCCATAACATAGATTTTGACGTCGTAATTATCACTGTTTTAATTGCTGACGCCGTTCATCATATCCGCGAAGATTTGCAAAAAACAGGGATTCCAGAGGAAAAAATTCTCTATGCTGACGCAAGAATGATTGGATAAAGAAAAAAATACCCTGGTTAAAGATAACCTGTACGGAACAGAAAGGACAAACATGAATACAATCGCAATGTATTTACCACAATTCTATAAAGTCCCTGAAAATGATAAATGGTGGGGAGAGGGATTTACAGACTGGAGAGCCATGAGTATGGCGGAGCCTTTATATGCAGAACATAAACAGCCAAAAGTTCCGCTTAATGATTTTCAATATGATCTCTTAGACAAAGAAACGTTCCTGTGGCAGAAAGATCTCATGGATCAATACCACATTTACGGATTATGTTTTTATCATTACTGGTTTAAAAACGGCAGAAGAATCCTGGAAAAACCTGCTGAAAATTTGCTGCAATGGAAAGATATTGATATACCGTTTTGTTTTTCATGGGCAAATGAATCCTGGATAAGATCCTGGAGCAACGTGGGAGAGCAGAATGGATGGGTATGGGCAAATAACTTTGAAACCGATGAAGAGCATGTAGGCAATGGCATCCTTTTAGAACAAGACTATGGGAACCTTGAAGATTGGACGGAACATTTTAATTATTTACTGCCTTTTTTTCGTGACAGCAGATATATAAAAAAAGATAACAAACCGCTTCTGCTGATTTACAGACACGAAGATATACACTGTCTGAAAGAAATGCGTAAGGTATGGGACGAACTGGCAAAATCCAATGGATTTGACGGCATATATATCATTGCAAATTTCTATGACGGGACGGCAAAGGACTTTGTAGACGCAATGCTGGTCACTGAGCCTGGAACAACCATAGACCGTGCATTTTCAGCAAGATACGCTGACAAAAACAGGATGGAAGTTGCAAGATACCTTTCATATGATACGGTTTGGCAAAAGTTGTTGGAATGGCTCCCCTCCTCCACAGCGCAAATATACTTCGGCGGTTTCACTAATTATGATGACACGCCCAGAAGGGGAAGCGCCGGGACCGTCATTTATAATGACACGCCGGAAAAATTCAAGGTGTATCTCGCAGATTTGTATGCAAAAAATAAAGCTTATGGAAATGAGTTTGTATTTATTAATGCATGGAATGAATGGGGTGAGGGGATGCACCTGGAACCTGATGAAGAATATAGATATGGATTCCTGGAAGCAGTAAAATATGCGGAAAAGCATTACACGGAGGAATTATACAAATATACTGTTAGCGATAAACAGCCTGAGACGGACATGAGGGACCGGCAGCTCAGCAGATACCGCCAGGAAGTCCGGGCGTTTAGCAATTGGCTGTTTTTACAGGAACAAAATGCTGATATTGCCACCTGGCTGATGCAGCATCATTACGGACGAATTGGAATTTACGGCTTGGGAGAATTGGGAAGACACCTTTTGACGCAGTTAGAGCAGCATCCTTTTGAGTTTTTATGTTGTATAGACCGTAATGCAATGGGCTTAAATCTTGATATCCCTGTGTTCCTGCCAGACGAAATACCAGAATTAGACCTGCTGATTGTAACAAATATACATATTTATGATGATATCTATGATGAATTATGTCAAAGCACAGATAAAATCATGTCACTTGAAAGCTTAATAGACGCTATGAAAAGTGAATCTTAACGACAGAAGGGATCAGCATCTATGGAACAATTAGATAAATTCAGGATTATTTGTGAAAAAAAAATTCCTCTTGTTCTCGATAACGTTGGCGGCCGTCAGATAGCAATCTGGGGCGCTTCCGACAGCGGGCGTATTGTGAAAGAACGTCTGCAAAGCCTTGGTATGCGGCAAGTATTTTTTGTAGACAGACAGGCGGAAACATTAAAAACATACTGTGACTGCAGTGTGACAACAAGCAGAGAACTGGATGTAACCAAACACTATGTATTTGTGGCGACAATCGCGCTTCATGAGAGTATAGAAGAATTTCTGGAAAACAGAGGTTTTACGGAAAAAGATTATATATATCTATGCGATAATGAACGGTATAATAAAGAAGATATTATATACAAAGGATGTTGTATTGGGAGGTATACATATGGTTATGAAGGCTTATTATCAGAATATCCCTTGGCCAGTAAAATCGGCCGATTCTGCTCTATCAATGATACGGCAAGAATTTGGAACAACCATTCTCTCGATACAGTAACTACACATCCCATTTTAGATCACAGGTTATTCTATCCCAGAAACAGAAAGGATGAGCGGCAAACATTCATACGAAAATACGGAAAACATCATGATAATGCAGCTTTTGAAAACAGTGAAATCAGAGACAATCGGTCTGTTGAGATCGGAAATGATGTTTGGATAGGAGCAAATGCCATTCTTCTTCCGGGCGTAAAAATTGGAGATGGAGCAGTGGTTGCGGCTGGAGCGGTAGTTTCAAAGGATGTGGCTCCATATGCCATTGCAGGCGGCGTGCCTGCCAGATTCATAAAGTACCGATTTCAAAAAGAGCAGATCGATGCGTTTATGCGGATTCAATGGTGGGAATGGGATATCAGAAAAATCGAAGAAAATATGGAATTATTTTACCAGCCGGAGTTGTTTTGCCAAACGTTTGATATGAATCGTAACAGAGAATTTGATAAATAACATTTCAATTTCTTTGGAGGCGGGAACAGCTATCATTAATTTATGTAATCATCCATTAATATCTGAAAAGCGAAAGGATTGTTAATTCAAAGTTTTTATTTTCTATCAATCAAAACTATGTTATACTGATTCTCATAAATACAACGAATGTGAGGTTCTTATCGTGTTAAAACATCCATTACCAATCGGCGTTGAATTTTTCAAAGATATGGTAACAAAACCCTATTACTATGTAGATAAAACTTTGATGATAAAAGATATGCTGGACAAAGGGGGAAAAGTAAACCTGTTTACCCGCCCGCGCCGTTTTGGAAAAACGCTTGCCTTAAGTATGCTGCGCACTTTTTTTGAACAGGAACTCGACCAGACTGGCAGCCCTGTTGATAACAGCCATTATTTTAACGGCACCCATATTCAGCAGGCAGGCGAATCGTATGCAGGCTATATGGGGCAGTATCCAGTCGTTTTTTTATCTTTAAAATCTGCAAAACAGCCGGATTTCCAGATGGCTTATTCTTGTCTCAAGGAAGAAATCGCCGGAGAATTCAGCAGACATGCATATCTCATGCAGACAGATGGTATTTCCAGCGCAGACAAGATCAAATTCCAGCAATTGGCTGACCGCACAGCCGGACGGGAAGAATATGCCACTTCCTTGATGTTTTTATCAAAATGCCTGAAAGCTTATCATAATAAAAATACCATTATTTTAATTGATGAATATGACGTTCCTCTGGAAAACTCATATTTTAGGGGTTTTTACCATGAGATGGTTGATTTCATCCGTTCGCTGTTTGAATCGGCATTGAAAACCAATGAGTCCCTCGAATTTGCGGTTATTACCGGATGCCTCCGAATCAGTAAGGAAAGCATTTTCACCGGGCTGAATAACCTTAGAGTGGTGTCTATACTGAATGAGGGATTTGCAGAATACTTTGGATTTACGCCGGATGAGGTGGCCGAGCTGCTGGCGTATTACGGCGTGAGCAACCGCAAACAAGAAGTTAAGAACTGGTATAACGGTTATCTGTTTGGGCAGACGGAAATCTACAATCCCTGGAGCATCATCAATTATGTGGATGATATAATTTCTCAAAATACACAGTTCCCAAAGCCTTACTGGTCCAATACTTCCTCCAACAGTATTATCCGGGAGCTGGTGGAGCAGGCCGATATGGAAGCAAAGCAGGAGATTGAGGAACTGATGGAGGGAAAGACCATTGAAAAAACCATCCATGAGGATATTACTTATGAGGATATTTATAAATCTCAGGAAAATCTTTGGAATTTCCTCTTTTTTACCGGTTATCTGAAAAAGGTTTCCGAACGTTTCAAAGAAGACAGCATCTGCCTGGAGCTTGCCATTCCCAATACGGAGATTCGTTATATTTACCGGCGTTCGATTTTGGAATGGTTTCAAAAAGAGGTCACGCAGATGAATTTATCCACGCTTTATCAGGCAGTATTGGAAGGAAACGCGCAAGCTTTTTCTGATATTGTCTCCGGACAGCTGGCAGAAACGATCAGTTTCTTTGATTATGCAGAAAACTATTACCACGGATTTTTATGCGGTCTGTTAAAGGGCTGCCCGGGTTATTTTACTTTATCAAACAGAGAAAGTGGAAACGGCAGACCCGATATTGTGTTGAAAACTCCGTCGGTGCGCGGGATGGTGATTCTGATGGAACTGAAAATTGTAAAGGAGTTTGAACAGATGGAGGCCGGCTGCGACGCGGCGTTAAAACAAATAGAAGAACAGGGGTATGAAACCTCATTTTATAAGGAAGGATTCCGAAACTTCCTAAAGTATGGCGTTTGTTTTTACCGGAAAGAATGTCTGGTAAAAAAAGGATAAAAACGCAGATATAGAGAACAGACGAAAGGAGAGCCAGGCGGATGCCTGGCTCTTTTTCCGTCAAAAATACCGTCAGAGAGAAGAAGGTTATTATGACAGGAACAGATGAAAATATTTATGAAGAATATTACCCTCTGATGTAACTTTTGTATATCCTTTGTCAGCAAATTATCGCATCCATTTGGAACATAGCGCTGTCAGGATTGGGAGAAATCTGATGTGTTGTTTACCGTCAGATAACTGGTCAAAAAAGGCTTACATAAGTTGAGAACAGAAGGGATTAGAGCTTATCGCAGATTGAGGCAATCTGCGATAAGTTTTATACACATATACACAGCATCTGTCATCCGTCTGTATAGCAAATATATTTCTTCAGTAAATATGATGTAAATATCGAAAAGAGGATGAAAATGGTCAATATTGAAGGTGAACTCCTTCGAAAATTACAAATGACAGAACTTGAAATGATAATCGAGGTAGACCGTATCTGTCGGAAACATCAGATCCAATACTCGCTGGACGGCGGCACCCTGCTGGGGGCAATACGGCACAATGGATTCATTCCATGGGATGATGACGCTGATCTTGTCATGCTGCGGGATGAGTATGAAAAATTCTATAACGTATGTATGAAAGAACTTGATCAAAAACGCTTTTTTTTACAAGATTACCGCACAGACAAAAACTATTTATGGGGCTATTCCAAAATGCGGCGGAACCATACGGTCTTTTTAAGAGAAGGACAAGAACATGTGAATTGTCACACTGGCGTATGCATTGATATCTTTGTATACGACAACGTACCGGATGGATGGTTCATACGCAGACTGCACCTTTTCTTATGTTATATTATCCGCAAAGGTTTATATGCCCGGGTTGGAAAAAAAAATGCGCCGTCTGCTTTCATGAAGGGATGGTTTTCTATCATTAGCAAAATCCCCAGAGATTTCTGGTTTAAACAGATCACACGGCTGGCGGGAATCACAAACAGGAAAAAAAGTCGTCTGGTACGTCATATGACTTATCCATATCGGAAAGAATGCCGTTACGGTCTTCCAAGGGAATGTTTTGAGGAATATATAGAAAAAGATTTTGAAGGACATACTTTTAAAATTTTCAAAAACTATCACTTATATCTTACCAGACTGTACGGCGATTACATGCATCTTCCACCCATAGAAAAACGCAAAAACCATCCGGCAAGCAGGGTGGAATTGCTGTAATGACAGATAAGGAGACAAAATGAACATAGCTATTATTATTGCCGGAGGATCCGGCCAGCGTATGGGGCAGGATATACCAAAACAATTTATCAATGTATGCGATAAGCCTGTCTTGATTTATACCCTGGAAGGATTTCAGAAACATCCTCAGATTGACGCCATTGAATTAGTATGCATCGACGGATGGCATGACCTCGTCTGGGCTTATGCAAAACAGTTTAACATCCATAAACTAAAATGGATTGTTTCAGGTGGGAATTCTAGTCAGGAATCTATAAAAAACGGTGTGTTTCATCTGGAAGGCAAATGTACGGATGAAGATACCATAATCATTCATGATGGTATACGCCCTCTTGTAGACGCCGCAGTATTGGCAGATGTGATTGTGAAATGCCAGATGTACGGCAACGCAGTTACTTCCCTGCCATACAATGAACAGATTTTTGTGGCTGACGATGAAATCTCCACCACAAAATACATACCGCGGGAAACTCTGCGCCGTGTCTCCACCCCTCAGGCCTACAAATTTGGAAAACTTGACCGTGCGTACCATGAAGCTTTTGAAAAAGGCATCGGTATCCACAACTCTTCTTACACCAACACTATGATGGTTGAACTGGGAGAACGTTTATATTTTGCCGCCGGCTCTGACAAGAACATAAAACTCACCACCATGGATGATCTGGAAATGTTTAAAGCATATTTAAATACAGACAAAGATGCATGGCTGAAACATACGTAAAGGCAGGTATTTTTTATGATAAATCACAGGCTATATAAAGAAGACGTCCAATCTGTAACAGCGTTAGATCTGCCCTGGGAAAAACTGCAGAATCAGAGTTTTCTGATTACCGGTGCAAGCGGAATGATCGGAAGCTTCCTCATTGATGTCCTGATGCATAAAAACCGATATGAAGAATTAAACTGCAAAATTTACGCATTGGGAAGAAATAAGGCAAAGGCAAAAGAACGATTTGGGGAATATTGGGAAGAAAATTCTTTTCAGTTTATCATACACGATATCAACCTGCCTCTGACGCTGGACGCAGAAAGAGAAATCAGCTATGTATTGCATTTAGCAAGCAATACGCATCCCCTGGCGTATTCTGCCGATCCTATTGGAACTATTACCGCCAATATCATTGGAACAAATAACCTGCTGCAATTTGCAGTAAACCACCATACAAAAAGGTTCGCCTTCGCATCTTCCAACGAAATCTATGGCGAGAACCGGGGGGACGTGGAATTTTTTCGAGAAAATTACTGCGGATATATTGACTGCAATACCCTAAGGGCAGGCTATCCTGAAAGCAAACGCTGCGGAGAAACACTCTGCCAGGCATATAGAAAAATCCACGGTCTTGATATTGTAATTCCCCGGCTGACGCGTTCATACGGGCCTACGATGCTGATGAGCGACACCAAAGCAGTTTCACAGTTTATTAAAAAGGCTCTGGCAAAAGAAAACATTATATTGAAAAGCGCAGGGACGCAGTATTATTCATACACCTACACAGCAGACGCTGTTTCCGGCCTGCTGACAGTCCTTTTGAAAGGCCGGGATGGGGAAGCTTATAATATTGCCGAAGAAACCTCCGACATAAAGCTGAAAGACCTGGCGGCATTAATTGCCAAAAATGTTGGGACAAAAATTGTATTTGAACTGCCGGACGAAGCGGAGAAAGCGGGCTACAGCACAGCTACAAAAGCACGCCTGGACGGCGGAAAACTGAAAAGCCTGGGATGGGGCGCAAGGTATGATATCAGGAATGGCATAGCCCGGACGATACGGATCCTGGCTGACGGCATGGCTGAAAAAGCAAACCCGTGAATCTGATTTTATTGACATAGAACGGCAAAGGACGATCGGACAAGTCCTTTTATGATGTTTTCCGGATAACGTGAAAGGAATATGTGTTGTTATGAAATTTTTAAATTGTGAGGATTGTAAAAAGTTATTTAAAAATGAAGAACTATTTGTTTTCGGAGCTGGCGTCGATGGTGAAAAACTGTACAGCAAGCTGGCAGATACCGTATGCATTGGCGCATTTATAGATAACAAAAGGTTTGGTGAAAACAACTTTTTGTGCGGTAAGGAGATTATAAGCCTGGAACAGTTCCGGCAGCGGAGGACACACAATCAGCCAATTATTGTGGCATCATACCGGTTTATGGCAGATATCTGCAACCAACTGGAAGAGGAAGGTTTTCAAGCAGATCAAGATTTCTTTATTTGGGATGATATGTGTATTCATCATAGAGATGAAGCAACAAACAAATACATTACCTTTATGTCAAATATCTGGAAGGATAAAAAACGGCCGCTCTCTGACAGGGTCATCCTTGTCCCTTTTGACAGCCGTCATGACCAGAATTCTGTACAGTATGCATACTGTTCCAACTATCTGGCGGAAAAATATGACGCGTCTATTTACGGTTACTGCCGGTATGGCGCATCTGTGAAAAACGCGTCGAAAGTGGTTTTTGACATTTATAAGGCGTTCAATGTTGCAGGCCTTGTAGACAGCGCTTTGAATGAAGTCTTGCAGAAGGAATCGGACGCTGTTTTTGAAAAGATCTGGAGCGGGCTGTATACCTGGGAGGACTGGAAAAATATCACAGTATATGGAATTTGTTTTGGGACGACTGTAATTCGTGATTTTTTCCGTCAAAATGTTCCAAATTATGATTTGAGAAGCCGTAGGATGTATGTGTTTATAAAACAGACAATAGACACCATTGTTTTCTGGTATCACTATATTAATGAACACGATGTCAGAACAATTCTGCTGGCGGATGCGGTATGCTGGGAAGGATATATCCGGGACATAGCCATTACAAAAGGAATTCCTGTTTATGCTGCGGAATGTACAATGCAAAAGGCATATCTGGATTTTCACGGACGCTCAGATGCGTATTTACATTACAAAGATATGTGGGAACAGTTGTCTGAGAAAGAACAGCAATTTGGTTTGAAATGGGCAAAGGATCATGTGGAACAGCATATAAACGGTAATTTGGAAGAAGTGGATGCCTCTGGTGTAAAAACGTTTAGTTTTGCAGAAAAGTCTCAGGGGAAGCGCGTTTTAGATAATGATGATAAAATTAAAATCTTAATTTGCCCGCATATTTTTGAGGAGGATTCTTATTGGTGCGGGGAGCAGATTTTTGATAACAGCTATATGGAATGGCTGTACCATCTAGGGGAATTATCAGAGAAGACACCGAATTACCACTGGTATGTAAAGATGCATCCCTGTGCGCGCCGGAGAGATTGGATGATTTTGGAAAATTATGTGAAACGCTATCCAAACATAAAAATGCTTCCCCTTCACATTTCCCCGCTCCAATTAAAAAAAGAGGGAGCAGCTTATGCGCTTACGGTCTGCGGAACCATCGGGCATGAATACCCGGCGATTGGAATACAGGTCATAAATGCCGGGATAAATCCACATTCAGCGTATGATTTCACATGGAATCCAAAAACAAAAAAAGAATATGATGACTTAATTATGAATTTAGACAAGCTGATTCCAAAAGATAATATGGAAGAACTATATCAATTTTATAGTATGCATTATTTGTTTTATGATCATGAATATATTCCCTACCGCAAGCTGTTTTTTGAAAATCAATTTCTGCCAATGTTTAAGGAAGAACTTGAAGTATATGGCAAAGAGCTTGGCACATGGAAATATGAAGAATATATGAAAGAATGGACAACGCAGAAACATGAACAGCTTTATGGCAGCATGGAACGCTTATTTCAAAAGATGGACGACTGGAAAGAACATATTTTTTACAAACGTCAAATATGCATAAAAAATTAATTTAAAATAAACAATCCGTCTTGTATATCAATAAATATATCTGTATGTGGCGAGGAACAAAACTATGGCGCAATTATGTCTTGGAACAGTACAATTTGGCATGAAGTATGGAATTAACAATACACTCGGACAGCCGTCTGAAGAACAGGTTTTTGAAATGATCGACACCGCAATTGATGGCGGAATACGTATCATTGATACGGCACGCGCTTATGGTACGGCTGAACTTCTTTTAGGGAATTATTTTAAAAACAGAAAAAACTGCGATTCCCTTCAGATCATCTCTAAATTACGTCCTAATGTAATAGATGAAACTACGAAGGATGTGGACAGTATTATACGCAGAGAATTGGAAGACTCCCTGACCAGGCTGCATGTTAGCCAGTTGGATGGCTATCTGCTTCATACGCCGCAGTATATTTATAATTCTCAAATTCTTTCCGGCCTGCAGCATCTGAAAACAGAACGGCTCGTTAATCATATCGGGGTCTCTATTTACGGTCTGCAGGAAGGATATGCCGCACTCGATACAGGGATTATCGACTATATACAGCTTCCTTACAGCATTTTTGACCAGAGGGGCATACAGGAAGGTTTTATTCAAAAAGCAAAAGAACAGGGCGTTACTATTTTTACAAGAAGCGCTTTTTTACAAGGATTATTTATGATGGACACGCATCGTATTCCAATACATTTAAAACATGCCGTTCCCTGCCTCCTTACATTTGAAAAGCTGCTCAAAAAATATAACGTCAAAAAAACAGACGCATTAATACATTTTGTAAACCATGAAAGCAATATTGATTACCTGGTGTTCGGCGTTGATACAAACGCACAGTTACAGCAGGATATACATAGTTTTCAAAATCCGGATATTCCACAAGCCTTTATTGAGGAGGCAAAACGCGCTTTTGTAGACATGAACAAAAGTATTATCTTCCCCAGTTTGTGGGCAAACGGTAAAAAAGCAGAATAGAAGGTGGCATATGAAATATTTAGTACTAATACAGGCAAGATGCGGTTCTTCCAGGCTTCCTGGAAAGATCATGAAACGGTTCTCCGGGAAAACAGATCTTCAATGGGTCATTGAACGGGTGCAGCGAAGCAGGCTTATTGAGGAAGCAATGGTTATTACATCTATAGAAAAAGAAGACCTGCAGGTGGTAAAACTGTGCGCGGAATTATCCGTGCGGGTTTTTGTGGGTTCAGAACAAGATGTGCTGGACAGGTACTACCAGGCTGCAAAGTTATTAAATCCGGAATATGTGATACGCGTTACCGCAGACTGCCCGCTGTTTGACTGGAGATATCTGGACATGGCCATTGAACAGTTTGAACATGATTCTGATTACATGGGCGATTTAGAGGAAAGCTTCCCGGACGGAGAAGATATTGAAATTATAAAATTTTCTGCGTTAAAAAAAAGCTGGAAAGAAGCAGCGCTTGCATCAGAACGGGAGCATGTCACCCTGTACATCCGCAAACATCCGGAATTATTCAAAATACAGCAGTTAAACTGTCCGATACCAGGAATCGGGGACAAACGGTGGACGCTCGATGAAGAAGGCGATTATAAGCTCATCAGCGCAATATACGATTACTTTATTTCCAGGCAAAAGGAAGATTTTGTGACAGAAGATATTCTTGCATTTCTGGCGTCAAATAAAGAATTGGAACAATTAAATTCAAAATATATTAGAAATGAAGGGGCTCTGAAATCCATGGCAAATGATAAAATTGTGCAGTTGGATGAGTGACAGGTGAAACAAAATGGGACGTGGACAGGAACTCTACAGAAAAGCCAAAAAAATAATTCCGGGAGGGACGCAGCTACTCAGCAAACGGCCGGAAATGTGGCTGCCGGATTTCTGGCCTGCTTATTACAGCCGGGCCAAAGGATGTGAAGTATGGGATCTGGACGGAACACATTATTATGATATGAGTATCATGGGCGTCGGATCAAATGTCTTAGGATACGCTTACGACGAGGTGGATACTGCAGCCAAAAAAGCAATTGACCGTTCCGGCATGTGTACCTTAAATGCACCAGAAGAAGTAAGTTTGGCTAAAAAGCTTTTGGAACTGCATCCATGGGCTCAAATGGTACGGTACGCCAAAACGGGCGGCGAAGCAGCTGCAATGGCGGTGCGCATTGCCAGGGCCTGTACCGGGAAAGACCTTGTATTCGTCTGCGGTTACCACGGATGGCACGACTGGTATCTTTCCGCAAACTTAGCAGCGGGGGACCCTCTGGCGGACGTTCACTTAAAAGGTCTGGAACCCGCCGGCGTTCCCAAAGGTCTGGCGGGAACAAATTTCATCTTTCACTATAACGACATAGAAGAATTTAAACGTTTAGCTGCAGAACACGAAGGGCAGATCGCAGCCGTTATCATGGAACCGGTGCGCAATGAATTTCCCCAGGACCATTACCTGGAAGAAATCAGGCGTATAACAAGCCAAAAGCATATCGTATTAATTTTTGACGAGATAACTGCAGGCTTCCGCCTCTGTGCCGGAGGAAGCCATTTAAAATTAAATGTAAGGCCAGATATTGCCGTATTTGCCAAGGCAATGACAAATGGATATCCGCTTGCGGCTGTTGTCGGCACAAAAGAAGTCATGAGGGCTGCGCAGGACACATTTATCAGCAGTACGTTCTGGACGGAACGGATTGCCCTTGCAGCGGCGGAAAAAGCCATTGATTGTTACCAGCGGTATCACGTAGAACAGCATCTTACAGAGGTTGGGAATAAAATCAGAAGCGGCTGGAAGGAACTTGCCGAACATGCAGGAATAAACATACAGATATCCGGAATCATTCCTTTAAGCCATTTTTCATTTTCTTATGAAAACCCTCTTTTATATAAGACATATTTTACACAGGAAATGTTAAAGCAAGGCTTTCTGGCAAGCACTGGCGTATATGCGTCATTTTCACATTCAGATGAAGTGATTGAGAGCTATTTAAACGCATGTGGAAAAGTATTTAAACAGATTGCCGGTCTGCGGCGGCAGGGAGTTTCCCCGGAAACGCAGCTCAAAGGAAACGTCTGCCACAGTGGGTTTGAACGTCTGAATTAACATTAAGATAAATTTTAACGGAGCAGGATAAGATCCTGAAAAGAATATGGCAAATTACAAAACAGGACATGTATTTATTATAGCAGAGATTGGCTCTAACCATAATCAGGATATAAAACAGGCGTTTGAACTAATGGACACAGCAAAGCAAAGCGGCGCCGATGCTGTCAAATTTCAATCCCTGAGGCTGGAAAAACTGATGACGCCCGCTGATATTACAGCGGCCGATATCGAGTTATTCCAAAAAATCGAATTGCAGGAAGAATGGTATGGTAAAATATTTGAACATGCCCGCCAGATAGGTATCAAATGTATCAGCGCTCCAACTTACTTACAGGCTCTTGAACTGCTGCTGGAATATGGCGCGGATATTATTAAGATTGCGTCTCCACAGACGTATGGTTTTCCAGAACTTGTCAAACAGGCTGCCCTGTCCAGGGTTCATACCATTATGTCCACAGGATATTGCGGAGAAAAGGAAATAGCGCGGGCTGTAAAATTATACAAAACATATGGCGATATGCAAAAACTGACCTTATTGCATTGTACGTCGCAATATCCGACAGAAACAAATAATGCCAATCTTAATTATATAAAAACTTTAAAAGAAACATATGGGACAACTGTCGGTTATTCTGATCATACGCTTGGAATTACCGCACCTGTTGCAGCCGTTGCCCTTGGAGCTTCCGTAATAGAAAAACACATTACTTTATCAAGAAATATGAACGGCCCGGACCACTATTTTGCATTGGAACCCAAAGAGTTTAAAGAAATGGTTTCAAAGATCCGCCAGACAGAAACACTGCTCGGATCAGCAGAAAAAAAACTGACCGCATTTGAAAAAAGCTTTCGGGACAGCGTGATCATGTATCCCTATTCCGTCCGCGCTATACAAAAAGGAGAAAAAATAACCTCTGACGATATTACCTATTACCGCTCAAAAACGAAAGGGATTTCCCCCTGGGAAGCGGAACAAAAATTACTGGGCACGGTTTTGGATGAATCTGTACCTGCAAATCATCAATTTCACGAAATGGAACCAAATGAAAATGAAAGAAAAAATTATAAAGTATATTAAAGAAAACAGAGTATCTACCACAGAAATTGCAGACTGCATGGGAAAATCAGGTTTGTTGGAAAACGCAAATGCATTAAATAAAGGCAAATTTAAGGTTGGCAATATAAAGTGGGTTTATGCGTATTATGAATCGAATTGGCCTCTCCATGAACAGATCCAGGATGTGAACGCCAACGATATTATTATGATAGAAGCATTTCATTGCGGCGAACGGGCAACCATTGGGGAATTAGTTGCAAAATATTTGTTGTTATACCGCTCAGCAGCGGCAATTATCTCAAATGCAAACATGCGCGACGGCGCGCGGCTTATAAAAGAAAATTACCCCATCTGGTGTCGCAGGCTTACGCCCATTGGATGTTTTAACACGCCAATAGAGCAGCCTTTAGATTATGACCTGCTGCACGAACACCGCGAAAAATATGATGGAAGTATAGCAGTATGCGATGACAGCGGCGTAGTCATTATACCTAAAATATATCATACAAAAGAATTCCTGGAAAAAGTCAAACATATCGAAGAACAGGAAGATCTCTGGTTTGAATGTTTAGACCATAAAAAATGGAACACGTATGATATTGTGTGCAGAAAAAAATATTTAGACTGAGAAAAGAGGCCGGTTTTTGTATGAAAAAAATTTTAATTATAGGCACAGGATGGGAACAGATTCCACTTGTGAAAAAGGCAAAACAATATGGTTTATATGTCATTGCCGCTGCATGGTGGGACAAAAAACAGATACCTGCAGATAAAATATATGAAGTTGACAGCCGTAATTTAGAAGAGCTGGACAAGATCATATGCACAGAAAAACCAGATTACATAATAGCGGACGAAAGTGACAGCGCTATGTATGCAGTTGCTTTTTTTTCGGAAAAATATCAATTTTATGGTCCGCGGTTACGCACCCAGACGATCACAAATAATAAATTTCTGCAAAGAGAATGTATAAAGAAAACCTCCGTTTTGCAGCCGGCATATCGTTTGTGCTGGAATCTGGAAATGGCACGGGAATTTGCAAACGATATTGAATATCCCATTATCATAAAACCGCTTGACAATTGCGGGAGCATCGGCATATCTAAAGTATACAAAGACTGCGAATTAAATACGGCCTGGCTGAAAGCTGTTGAAAACTCGAACTCAAGAATGTGTATTGTTGAAAAATGCATTTGCGGGAATGTAATAACTGCTGATGGCTTTTGCGACAGCGACGGATTTGAATTTATAGCTGCATCAAATAAAGATATGTACACTGAAAATGAAAACGTAGCAAAAGCTTTATACTATCCGGGAACATTCAGCAGCAGTATGCTTGAACAAATAAAAGAAGCCGCTGAACTTACTGCAGAGGCTGCAGAGATTACTTTTGGATTTGCACATATTGAATTTATCTTGGAAAAAGGAAGCAATGATATTTATTTTATTGAAGCGGCAAACCGCGGAGGCGGCGTATTTATTTCGAATATTATCTTAGAAGAAATTACCGGGATTGATTACTGCGGCGCGTTACTTCGATTGGCAATGGGACAAAAAACGTATGCAAAATGCCGTCAGCAATACATCAAAAAAGCCATGCTTTACTTTTTAGAATCACCAAAAACAGATTCTGTTTTCGATTCTTTTACTGAAACCTTTCCACCAGAATGCCAGATCATACATCTGAATAAAAAAAATGACGTGGTAAATGTAAAAAATGAGGCATCAGCCGGCAGACATGGAGTAGCAGTCCTTACAGGTGATAACTTTGAAGATTTGTCTCAGATTGGCAAACATCTGGAAATGAAACTGGCATCTTATTCACAAGAATATTTTTGGATGAACATGAATGTTTCAAAATCAGACTCATGTAATAATATTAGCGGAGAAACTATGAACAAAACTGAAATCTATAAAACAATCTATGAAGAAACATTAACAAGATATCAGACAAGGTATTTTCAATTAGGGGTATCCCCCAAAACATTAGGGTGGGGAAAAACTTCCGATCAGCTGGAACGTTTTACCGCATTGACAGATAATTATACGTTTCATGAAAAAACAATTTTGGACATCGGATGCGGATTTGCAGATTTTTATGGCTTTTTAAAAGACAAAGGCATTTTATGTAACTATATCGGCGTAGATATTATCCCTGAATTTCTTGCCTGTGCAAAAGAAAAGTTCCCGGAAGCTGAATTTATTCAGGCAAATTTCATGTTAGAAAGCAGTCAGCTTCCAAAAGCAGACGTAGTGATTACAAATGGAACATTAAACTTTAAACAGAAACTCATCAGTAATATGGAATATACGCAGGATTTCATGAAACTGGCCTGTGAAAAAGCAAATGAGGCGGTTATTATGGATTTTTTAAGTACCTGTCTTACAAAAGATTATCCAAAAGAAGAACAGGTATTTTACCATGATCCTTTGGAAATCTTAAAAATGGCTTTCCAATATACACATGATGTAAAACTGATCCATAACTACAAAGCGATTCCACAAAAAGAATTTATCTGCATGTTATATTTTAATCAGTAAGCCCAATTGTATATCGGTTAATGCAAAAAACAATATTCATCACAGAGAACTGTCAGGAGGAATCAAAGTGACAGAAATAATAGATGCACATCTGCACTTCAGTTTACACGGAACTGACAAGCAGAGAGAACTCGCAGAGCTGCAATCGAAAATGAAACAGTTTGGAATCAAAAAAGCTGTCCTCTATTTGATTGATGAAAACGATTTTAATGACAAAAATTATGCGCTTAACTTTGGAACCTATTTCATACCAGGTATGATGCTGTATCCCAATGACTGCGAACCAGATGCAAAGCTGGAGGAATTAAAGCGTCATAATGTTCGTCTGATAAAATTGCTGCCCTATGAACAGAAATTGTTATATCAGGACTATGACAATATCTGTAAATTTACCAAAAAAATAGAAAAGCACAAAATGGCGCTGACCATATGCGCCGCTTACGGATCGAAATATATTTACACCACCAATGGAGTGGATCTGGCAGAACGGGTGCTGCGGGACGGATTTCAGGGACCGCTTATCATTGCGCATGGCGGAATGGTACGGGTACTGGATGTTTTTGCCCTGATGCAGGAATATCAGAATTTGTATATAGACATTAGTTTTACGATCCCATTCTGGTGGGAATCACACGTAATACAAGATCTGTATTTTGTGATGAAGCATATGAATTATGAGAGAATATTCTGGGGTTCTGACTATCCAAATCACTCCCTGAACGAAAGTCTCTCCAAATTTGACCTGTTTTGCAAAAAATTTGAAATCAGCGCTCCTGATAAAGCAAAAATACTTTCAGAAAATTTCAATACTTTTTATCAAAAATATTTGGAGTAATGAGATGAAAAAAATTGCGTTCCGCCTGGATACAGGTAAATCAATAGGATCAGGGCATTTGATCCGCTGCATGGCTTTGGCAGATGAATTGTCCATACAGTCTGATTGCAGCATTCTGTTTATCTGCAGAAATCAACTGCAGGAAACACTGCCTTATCCGGTTATTTATATAAAAGCCCCTTATATAACAAATGATAAAATTTATGAATTTCCCAGCATTATAGATGAAATAGATGAACTGTCTGGCATTCTCAGGAATGAAAACATAGACTGCCTGATTGTAGATCACTATGGCGCAGACGATGACTATTTCCAACAACTGAAAAAAATTGTTCCATACTTAGTTTGCATGGATGACGGATTAGAACGCCATGTTCAGGCTGACATCGTGATAAACGGCAATGTGTTTGGAGAAGACGCATCCTACGAAGGCGTACCTCTCAAATTAACTGGATGCAGCTATTTATTGCTGCGCTCTATGTTTCAGACAGCCGCAGTCAGAAAAAACCATGACCAGGTAAAGGAGGTATATATTACCTCAGGAGGCGCAGACCCGTTGCAATTCTGCTATCGAATCAGTAAAGAACTAGCGGAGCATTTTCCCGGCATTCATCTCCACGTAATCGCGGGATGGAGTTTTTCAGAAACATACATCATGAAACTGCAAAAACAAAACCTTGCCATACATCGGAATGCAGATATGAGAGAATGCATGATAAATGCCGACTTTTTTATTTCTTCTGCCGGAAGTACCTTATATGAGCTGGCCTTTTGCGGAGTCCCGTCCATATGCTACGTCTTAGCAAAGGACCAAAAACTGGTGGCAGAATATATGAGCCTCAAAGGAATCACATATTCAGGAGGAAATTTTGATTCCTTTCAGGGACAAGCGTTCTGTCATCTATGCGAAAAGCTTTTTTCTGATAAGAAAACAAGAGCGCAAATGAGTAAATACGGACAAACAATGATAGATGGACTTGGCGCAAGAAGAACTGCTGAAAAAATATTACAGTTTACAGGATATTCCCACACTTTGGAAAGGAGACAATTATGAGCGTCGTGTTGGTTGTTGCTGCTCATCCAGATGATGAAGTTCTGGGTGTGGGAGCTACCATATCAAAAAGAATTTCGCATGGGGATGAGGCATTTGCATTAATACTTGGAGAAGGACAGACCTCCAGATGGAATAACAGAGAGAATGCTCCAGAAGAAACGATCGTCTCATTACGTGAGAACTCAAAATTGGCTGGAAAAACAATTGGCTATACAGAAACATATTTTGAACATCTGCCGGACAACCGATTTGACAGCGTTGATCTGCTGGACGTTATAAAAATCACCGAGAAATACATAAAACAGATACAGCCAGCGATCGTATACACCCATCATGCCTATGATTTAAATATTGATCACAGAATTACATCTGCGGCCGTACTTACAGCTACAAGACCAATCGGAAACTATCCGGTAAAAGAACTATATGCGTTTGAAACCGTTTCTTCCACAGAATGGAATTTTGGCGATAAAAACAAAGACTTTTATCCTAACGTATTTGTCGATATTGAAGATCATTTTTTGATAAAATGCGAGGCAATGAAAAAATATAAATCAGAACTATGTAATTTTCCACATCCCCGTTCGTTAGAAATGTTGGAATATCATGCGAAAAAATGGGGCGGAATGGTCGGAAAAAAATATGCTGAAGCATTCGAACTGCTTCGAAAAGTTGAATAACCAGATTTATTATTCCAGGGAGGCTAAGGAAAACGCATGGGTTATCTCAGAAAGGCAACTCTTCAGGATCTTGATTTGCTGTTTGCATGGGTAAACGACAGATCTGTCCGCAAAAATGCTTTCTCAACATCAGATATCGTTTATGAAGAGCATAAAAAATGGTACGAACAGCTTTTCATGCGTAATGACGTCATGCAATACATATATATGTGCGATAATCAGCCAATCGGACAGGTACGTATTAATATTGAAAATGAAACTGCTGAGATTGACTACAGTATATGCCCGCAAAAAAGATCTTTGGGGCATGGAAAAGAAATGATCCATCTGCTCAAAGAACAGGTAAAACAAGATTTCCCAAATGTAAAAAAACTAATTGCAAAAGTAAAACCTGATAATACGGCTTCACAGAAAGTATTTCAAGATACAGGATATACTGAAAAATATTATTTTTACGAATCAGAACTCACAGACTGACATGCTGTTATTTTTTAGACACAGTATGCCGCCACACTAAATACATTGGAAGGTGCTTGATATGTTAAATGGAAAAACCATCTTGATTACTGGAGGAACAGGATCTTTTGGAAAAAAATTTTTAGAAAAAATATTTGCTGAATACGAACCTAAGAAAGTAATCATCTATTCCAGAGATGAATTTAAACAAAGCGTCATGAATATAGAGTACATGAACAAAGTAGATATGGACAGGGTTCGTTTTTTTATCGGAGACGTCAGGGATCGGGAACGGCTGTTCCGTGCATTTGCAGGCGTCGATTACGTCATTCATGCCGCAGCCATGAAGCAGGTTCCCACTTGCGAATATAATCCTATGGAAGCGATTAAAACAAATATTCATGGCGCGCAGAACGTAATCGACGCCGCATTAGACTGCAATGTGAAAAAAGTGGTCGCCTTATCCACAGATAAAGGCGTGAATCCCATTAATCTGTATGGCGGAACAAAGCTGGTTTCTGATAAGTTGTTTATTGCAGCAAATGCGTATCGCGGCAATAATTATCAAACGGTATTTTCTGTTGTGCGGTATGGAAATGTCGCAGGTAGCAGAGGTTCGGTCATACCAATATGGCAGAAAATTATTGATAATGGCGAACATACATTAGGCGTCACCGATATGCGAATGACAAGATTCTGGATAACTTTAGATCAGGGGGTAGATCTGGTTTTTAAAGCAATCCGTGAATCAAAAGGCGGCGAAACATATATCTCAAAAATTCCATCTTTTCATATTGGAGATCTAGCAAAAGCTATGCTGCCAACATGCAGCATAAATGAAATCGGCATTCGTGAAGGTGAAAAACTTCATGAGATTATGATTACAAAGGATGATTCTTTTCTGACTTATGAATATGAAAAACATTATATTATATATCCTCATTTTGATTGGTGGAATTTTGAAAAAGGCTTTACACCTGGAGGCGTTAAAGTTGCCGAGGGTTTTGAATACAGTTCCGGAACCAATGTAGACTGGCTTGGAGTTGAAGAATTAAAAGAAGCTCTGAAATATATTTAATTACGATACAGGAAGGAAATGATATAAATTGGATATACCATACGGGAAACAATATATTGATGAAGAAGATATACAAACGGTTGTTGATACCCTGAGATCGGATTATCTTACCACGGGACCTGCAGTTCATGATTTTGAGCAATCCGTGGCCGCTTACGTCGGAGCAAAATATGCAGTAGCGGTCGCAAATGGAACCGCCGCTTTACATGCGGCATGTTACGCGGCCGATATCAGCAAAGGAGATGAAGTCATTACCACTCCCATTACGTTTGCAGCTTCTGCAAACTGTATTCTTTACTGTAATGGAACTCCAGTATTTGCCGACATAAAAAAAGACACCTACAATATAGATCCTGAGGATGTGAGACGAAAAATTACCCCCAGGACAAAAGCCATTATCGCCGTTCATTATACTGGTCAGCCCTGCGAAATGGATGAGATACACGCCATTGCAGAAGAATATCATTTGCTGGTAATTGAAGACGCCGCACATGCATTGGGCGCAGAATATCATGGAAAAAAAATCGGTTCTGTTTCAGATATGACAACATTCAGTTTTCATCCGGTCAAACCGATTACCAGCGGAGAAGGCGGAATGATTACAACAAACGATGAAAATTTATATCAGAAGCTGCTTTTATTTCGCAATCATGGCATTACGCGGTCTGAATCGTTAATGACAAAAACGGAAGGCGGTTGGTATTACCAGCAACTGGAATTAGGTTTTAATTACCGCATTACAGATCTGCAATGCGCTTTGGGAATCTCTCAAATGAGAAAATTAGATCGTTTCACAGCAAAAAGACGCCAACTGGCAGAAAAATATAATGAGGAATTAGAAACTATTCATGATATCGTCTGCCCCGTACAAAAAGAGGGCTGCAAAAGCAGCTGGCATCTGTACGTGATTCAGATTCCATCCGAAAAACGCAGAGAGGTATACGAAAAAATGCAGGAAGCCGGAATTCATGTAAACGTACATTATATTCCGGTGTATAAACACCCCTACTATCAGGCAAATGGATTTAAATATGTAAATTGCCCCAATGCGGAACAGCTATATAAAGGGCTTCTCAGTCTGCCATTATATTACCAGCTTCAGGATCATATGCAGGAATTTGTAATAGAAACTCTGAAAAAGACGCTGAAATAAAATATTAAATTACGTTCAACCTCAACCATGAAATATAATATCTGGTATTATATAATTGCCTGTGAATCACAGACTATAAGATAATGCTCAGATCTGAGGGCAGCTCCCCTGCCCTCCATTAATTGTTACAAATTCTTTGCGATATAACCATTATTCATCCGTTTTCATTCAATCCAGCACAATCCCCAGCTTTTCCAATTTCTCCTTTTGCTTTTTATAAAACGGATAATCATGCGCAGCGCCCCCCTTATAATAAGTATACCAGCCAGTTCCATAACATGCCTTTAATACCTTTATGCACTCCTGCGGCGCTTCCACGGTGGTAGTTTCAAATGGAAGCGGGATACTGCTCTCATACCATTCCTCTTTCAGCCTGTAATTGGCTCTGTTCTTAAGGTAGGAATGACTGCACATATAGGCGATCTCATCTCCGTCTTCTTTCCCGTACATCTGGCTGACCGCGCTTGCAAGTCTTAACAGCTGATGGATATACGGACTCTCCTCTGTAAGCTGATAATTGCACAGTTTTTCAACAAGTTTTAATTCTTTTTCGATCTCCTCTGTGATCTGGCTGCCATTATCCCGCAGTTTGCAGGCCACAGACAGCACATTCTGCAAGACCCCCGCCTGCATATTGGCATCTTCCTCATTTCTGGGAATATAATCCAAAGGCTCTATATCCACTCCAACCACATAAGGACATCCATAAAATTCTTCCAGTTTATCCTGCTGCAGCTGTATTTGCGCGTGATCCGAATCCGGAACATTCAATACCCGCGCCCTCGTATTCGGCCAGCCCTCATCATAGGTTCCATCCACAATACAGTAGCCCTCCGGCAATTCTTCCCTGGCTATGGCAAAAAAGCGGTTATAATCCTCACGTTTCATGGCAATATCAATATCATCGTCCCACGGCACAAATCCCTGATGTCTCACCGCCCCTAACAGCGTTCCCCAATCTGCAAAATAAAGGATATGATGCTTTTTGCAGATTCGCTCAATTTCTTTCATCACTTTTATAGAAGCCGCCCAGGCGCGTTTCATCATTTTTTCTATATGGAAACTCTCTTTCATAATATATTGATTAAAAAGCCCCACTTCATAAAATCTGTTCCTGCGATCCTCTTCCTTAAAATATTCTGCCGGGAACACCAGCCTGCTCCTCAGATTACGTTCATCCCCAATCGTCTGCTCATAATTTTTCACCACGCCCAGGAACTCCTGTCTGGCTTCTTCCCTGGAATCATACGCCACCGCAAATTCCGTGCCGGAAACAACTGCGGCGCCAAACGTTCCTCCCATGGTCATTACCGGAAACCATTGGTCTGCTATTTCCGCCAGAAGACTTCTGTCGCCAATATGCAGTACCATAGCAGGATTATAATCCAAAATCCGGGATACCGCACGCTCCACGCGTTCCGGATCTGCAAGACAATCCTCACACTGGTACAGCTCAAACCGTTCCCCTTTCCATTCCAGCTCTGTCTGCCGGCAGCCTGCATCCTCTGCGTACTCGGGCGCAAAAAAACTAAGTTCTCCCGCTCTGGAAGCCGCCTCTTTTGTATTCACAAGCAAAACTTCTTTATCCATAGAACGCTGCAATACATGACAGCATTCTAAAACAAACTCTCTCCATTCTGCATCTTCCTGAGAAAGCTTCTCCGTCAGCACCGCCACCCGCCTGGCATAGCGGTACAAATACGGCCTCGGGCATACAGCCACGTTCAATTGCAGCATACAGCCCGTAAGCGCATATTGTATAAGCGCCGCCGACATACTCTGTACCTCTTGCGTATCACATTCTTTATGCCGCAGACGGAAACCGTTCAATTGCCCAAAAAGCCAGTATAGATTCTGCCATGATAATTGCCTGTCTTTATGAAGCGCATGTATCATCTTTAAAAAATTTTCCATATAAACAGCGTTGGCATCTATGCGCAGCAAATACGAATACACCGGAAAAATCAGCGCCATCTTTTCCTGGATCCGCTCACAAAACGCCTCATGCAGTTCTGCCGCCATCTGTTCTTGCAGATCTTCGCCGGCTTGCAGCGCAATCTGATACACATTGCCGGCATGTTCAATAAAATGTTCATCCACATTTCCGCTTCTCAACTGCTCTAACATTATACGATATGATTCCATCATCTTTTCACCCTGCCGCTTTCTTTCCTATAAAAACCTTTTTTCCTGCAAACGCAAATCCATATTTGCGGATACGATGTTCTGGTATTCCTTTCTCAACCAGAATCTGCTGGTATTGCTTTTCCTCAATTTGTCTGCACGCTGCCTCTGCCGTTTCCTGCAGCGTCTGCTCTTCCTGCGGGTCATGCACCTTGAATTCCAGAATCACAGCCGCATCTTTGCTGTATCGGGGCTCCAGCATGACATCATAACGTCCATATCCGCTCTCCCGATTGGACGTCACCACATATTTATCATGTAAGTCCACCAGCAAGCCCAGTACCAGACCATGATAAAACCGTTCCGGCTCTCTTCCGGAGGGACGGTTTCCCGTATCAAAATAGCTGATACTGTTGAGCACAATTTTACTCATACAGACATTCATCAGTTTCACATCATCATTTAGCAGCGCCTGCACAAATCCCCGGTATTCACGTTTCATTCCCCCGTTAAACCACCCCCGTATCATAGACGCAAACATAAGCCTTACTTCACAGTTGGTAAGTCTCAGTTCATATTCTGTCTCTCCCCAGCTCCTGTGAAACTTGCAGTCGTTCACAGAAACAGCCGTCAGATAACCGCCTGCCAGCAAAAGACTCCAAATAGCGTTCTCATCTTCATCCAACTGATTATATACAATCTGCTCATCAAGAACTGCCGTAAGGTTCTCTCCCCTTAACAACTTTTCGAAACTCTGCTTTATATCAGGACTGCTTTCCCGAATCAGCTTGCCAGTCAGACTGTTTGAGCTTGTATTTGCCCAATAAGTCGATAATTTTCCAGTATCCAGGTAATTTATAATCGACCAGGGATTATAGATATCACTTGTCGTTCCAAATATAAAACCGTCATACCAGTTCTTCACGTCCTCTTTATCCTTATACCCCTGCTCATCCATTGCCGAAAACACTTCTTCCTCGGTAAAGCCAAAAATATCTGTATAGATGTCAGAGGTAGCAGTAACCACCTTAAGATTATTCAGATCAGAAAATATGCTCTCCCTGCTGACCCTGGTGATTCCTGTCATGATCCCCCGCTCCAGATACGGATTCGTCTTAAATGTCGCGTTAAAAAGATTTCTTATAAAAGAAACAATTTCATCCCAATAGCCATGCACATATGCCTCCTGCATAGGCGTATCGTATTCATCCAGCAGGATCAGCACCTTTCTGCCATAATAGCGGCTCAAAAACTCGGAAAGCTTATGCAGTGCATATGTGGCGTCACTTTCATTCATGGAACATGAAATCCGGTCGAAATATTCCCTGTCTGTGTCTGTAAACGTATCGCTGTCCCGGACAAAACGATACTTCTGGTATACGTCCGTAAGTATCTGATAAATCCGCTGCCTAACCCCCTCATAATCCGTTTGCTTTATAGTGGCAAACGACAGGCTGATTACCGGATAAATCCCCTGCATGTTCCGATATTTTTTCTCCTGCCAAATATCAAGTTTTTCAAACAATGCGCCCCGGCCTGCATAACTGACCGAAAAAAAATACTCCAGCATACTCATAGTGAGGGTTTTTCCGAAACGCCTGGGACGGGTGATCAAAGTAACCGCATCCCCGCGCTCCCACCATTCTTTAATAAATTTCGTCTTATCAATATAAAAATAATTATTTTTTATTAATTGTTCAAAATCCTGAATTCCGATTGCCACTGTCCTTGCCATCCAGCAAACCTCCCATAACCGCATGGTATACGCGGCTGCCTGTCTGTTCTCTCCCATCCTGTCCGTCATCGGGCGCACTATCGTCTTCTGTGCGGGCATTATCCGCCTCCAGTATCTCCTGTAAAAACTCTTTCTCTTCTTCGCCCCATACATCCTGCACCCGCACAGGCTTGCCCGTAACGCGGTATGTCACCAGAAGACTGCTCCAGTCGCCGTAATACGCGTCTGACAATGCCATGGCCAGATTGGGATCCGGCGTCTCGTCAAATATCCCGTACCCTTCTTCCTTAAACTGCTGCACCAGCTTCAAATATGCGTCCCGAAGCTGCGGGCGCACAGAATTTATCGTAGACAGCAGCAGCGGATGCGGCCGCCACAGCAGAACCGCTTCCTCGCGCATTGCTTTAAATACCTCAAATACCTTGCCAACTTTGATCAGTTCCTGTTCATCGTTGACCAGCAGCACATTCATCGTCAGATTATATAAGATTATTTTTTTTCTGCTTCCATCCGCCTTAAGGATTACCTTCCGCCAGCGTTCGGGCAGTTTTCCTGTCTCGCAGTCTGTATGCAACAGCTTGTCAAACTTTGGCGAACCCAAGGGCAGAAACTTTTCTTCTGCAATTTTCAGCGCACCTTCCCAGCCATTTTCTTTTAACGTCCGCGTATAAACCCGGCAGTACTTTTCATAAACGCTTCCCGGCTGAACAATCACCTGATCTGCGAAAAGAACGCCCGGCATATAACACTGATGATCAGAAGGACCGTTTCCTTCACTGACAAAATAGGGAATATATACCAGCCGCTCCGTACATTTTTTCAGCCTTGATGAAAAAAACTGCTCCGGCACGCGGGTAACTTTGTTGCATCCATCGTAAGGATTATGGAAAAAAATCACATGCGGATGCCGCTCTTCTACAGAATAATCCTGATAAGAAGTAACGCTTACATCCTCCGGATAATCTCCGCTTTTATCATGCAAAGTTCCCAGGCTGCCGTCTGCAAGCACATCATAAAAAGGAAGCGGCACGACATAACAATCCGCCGCCGGATCCCTGTCCGCCTCCAGCCACACACTTTCCAAAGAATCCCACATGGACGGCTGGTACGGCAAAAACAAAACTTCCTTTTTGGGTATAACGCCCCTGAGCTGCTTTTGCAGATCCCTGACAATTTTTTCCGCTTCTTTCTCCAAAGCATATATCTCTTCGCGGCTGTCCAGCGAAATACTCATCTGGTACGCCAACTCGCACAATTGTTCCAATTCTTTTATCACAGAATGGTAATCACATACATCTGCTTCGAGAACCGTACCAATGATAATGGCGTTCTGCTGAATCCAGGTCAGAAGCTCCACTGCCTGATTCCAGTCTGCAGACTGCTGCCAATTCTTAAACATCAGAAGTTTTTCTTTTATGGCATTAATTCTTAAAATCTGTTTATCTTTGCAAAACTTTGTCATTCCTCTTCATCCTCATACTGATCCAAATCAATATAAAACGGTTCTCCGGACATCTTATTTTCCTTTAAAAACTTCGCCAGCATTCTCTCCTGATTTGTATAAAACGGATATCCATGAGCGCCGCCCTGGTTTATCGGGGTCATATAATTGTCTCCATATTTTAATCGAAGCAGCGCGTCGTATTCTCCGGGTACCGGAACTTCTATAACACCCTCAAACGGCATATAAATAGTCTCGCTAAACCATTCCCTGGGCATAAAATAATTCGGGCGGTGAAGAATCCGGTAGAGCGCCCCCTGCAGCTCGTCTGCATCCTCCTCCGTAAACAGCATACGTATATAATCCCCCAGCATACGCAATTGCTGGTGAAGGGATTCTTCATAATTAAATTTATACCTGCACAGCGCCTCTATCTGGGACAAAAATTTCTTCAGATCTTCTAACGTATTTTTTCCCTCATCATACCCCTTAACTGCTCCCACGGATTTGAGAACGATCTTTAACATTTCAAGCTGCATCTTATCTTCCTCTGGATTGCGGGATTTATAATCCAATACGTCAATATCAAGCCCTACCACATAAGGACAGCCATGATATTCTCTCAGCCGTTCCGGCTCACAGGAGATATTGCGGCTGTTGACAATGCGGCTGATCATATTGTCATACTCTGCGTCTTCATGGACGTTCACCAGATTGTACCCCTGCGGAAGCTGCTCCAACGCAACTTTACAGAACTTCTGATAATCTGTGCGGATCATGGAAATATCCATATCGTCATCCCATGGTATAAAGCCCTTATGCCGGACTGCTCCCAAAAGAGTCCCCCAATTTGCAAAATAGCGGATGCCATTGTTCCTGCACACCTCATCCACCCTGACCAGGACTTCCATCTGAGCCGCCCAGACGCGCTTCATCATAGGTTTGATGCAGAATCCGTCTCTGACCTCCTCTTCAAAAAATGATTCTTCAAACTGTATCATATATGATTCTCCTTATCTATTTCCACCATTTCTTCACAAATCGTGATATAATATACTCTAGTTATGATTATATACTATTTTCAGGAGGTACGCTATGTATTTTTTATTTATCCGCGTCGCAAATTCTACCATGGATCTCCCCTGGGCGTTAGCAGAGCTGGGAGAACAGGTGAAAGCCTATGGCGCTGCTGAATTTAATCCTGTATATCCTCCCGCTGCGGAAGAATTTGAAAAATTAGACGCTTTCTTATCAGAACATCATTTTGACTGCCTGATATCCTATTTATTTGTACCGGAAATCTCTGACATCTGCCAGAGGCGCAAGATCCCTTACATTGGGTGGATATACGATTCTCCTTTATCCACACTGTTCCATCCCGCCGCGCGTAATCCCTGCAATTATCTTTTTATTTTTGACCGGGCAGAATATGAGTACATGAAATGTATGGACATTCCGCATCTGTATTATCTTCCCCTGGGAGTGAACCTTTCCCGCACCGGAGCGTTAAAGATTACCGCCGAAGATGAGACAACTCTGGGATGCGATATTTCCTTTATTGGAAATCTTTATGAATATAATTCTTATAACCGTTTTATCCATCTGTTTCCGGAAGAGATTGCCGCAGAACTTAAGCTCTACCTTCTGGATAACCTCTGCAACTGGCATAAAGACAGGCCCTGGCCCAGAATCTCCCGGAGAACTGCCGATTATATCGCTCAGACCTTTGGCAGCGACGTCCTTAATCATGGACATATGGATCTTGACCTTTTTCTTGGAATCACTTTCTTATCCAAAAAACTGGCTGAGATGGAGCGGGTTACTGTGCTGAATACCCTTGCCGGACAATTTAAGGTAGACCTGTATACCAGAAGCGATCCCTCCTTTCTTTCAAATGTCCAGGTTCATCCGCCCGTCAGCTATTATTCCAATATGAATAAAATTTTTTACCTCAGCCGGGTTAATCTGAACATTACGCAGCCATCCATTGAGACGGGACTTCCGCAGCGTATTCTGGATATTATGGGCTGCGGAGGCTTCTGTCTGAGCAACTATCAGCGGGAAATTGACGATTACTTTAAAATCGGAACGGAGATCGAGGTTTTTCATGATCTGGAAGAACTGAAAGATAAAGTCTCCTATTATCTCTCCCATGAAGAGGAACGCTTAAAAATCTCCATAAATGGCTACCGCCGGATACGCGAGGAATTTTCTTATCTGCATCAGTTAAAAAAACTTCTGAACACCGTGAAGGAGGATCTTGCATGAAACTTTTATTTTACCGCTATGGAAGCATCTGCGAGCCGGATCTTATTGATGGATTTCAGGAACTTGGACATACGGTTCTGGAAATGACTGCGGAAATGACTGGTAACGCCCTGACCCCGCAGGAATCCATCCAGAATATCAGCAATCAATTACTGGCGCAGCCAGTCGATTTTGTGTTCAGTATTAACTTTTTTCCTTTCGTAAGCGAGGTGTGCAATATTTTCAGACTGCCGTACCTGTGCTGGACCGTGGATTCCCCGGTGATGGAACTGTTTACCGATTCTGTCTCCCATTCCTGGAACCGGATTTTTCTTTTTGACCGCACGCAATACGAAGAAATTTCCCCCCTGAATCCTGGACATGTATTTCATCTTCCACTTGCCGTCAATTTAGCTCAAAAGCAAAACACGATACAAAAAGCTCCTTTGAATCTGCATCAAAAATTTTCCTCCGATGTTTCCTTTGTCGGCTCCCTGTACACGGAAAAATGCCCTTATGACAAACTTTCTGAGCCGCCGGACTATCTTTGCGGTTATCTCCATGGGCTTATGGAAGCTCAGATTCGCATTTACGGAGGTTTTATAATCGAAGATTTGCTGACAGAAGAGATCATTCATGAATTTAAGGAACATCTGCCAGGATTTTACAGCAATCCTTTTGCAGGTCATTTGACAGACCAAAAAACGATGGCGCAGCTTTATGTGGGAAATAAAATTTCCTCCATGGAACGCGTGCGGGTCATGGAGCTGCTTTCCAGCCGTTTTTCCGTTGACCTTTATACTGCGAGCGACGCCTCCTGCCTCCCCCGGATCCATAATCGGGGGCTGGCAAACTCGCTGGAAGAAATGCCCGTGATCTTCCATAACAGCAAAATAAACCTCAATATTACTTCCAAATCCATACGCAGCGGTATTCCCCTTCGCATTTTTGATATCCTGGGATGCGGCGGTTTCGCGCTTACCAATTTTCAATTGGAACTTCCAAAATTATTTGTTCTGGGAGAAGACCTTGTATGTTATGAAAATATGGAAGATCTTAGTTGTAAAACAGACTATTTTCTGCGCCACGAATCCGAACGCCGGGAAATTGCCGAAAATGGTCTTGAAAGAGTAAAAAAATGCCATACCTATCCTCTGCGCCTGGAAGAGATGATTCATCTGGCATTCTCCCAAAACGAAACATAATTCTTAAACAAAACGAAAGAACATGAAGGAGGATTTCTCAATGAATGTTTTATTTATAGACTGGCCATGTTTTGGCAAATCCGACGCTATTTCCGCCCTGAAAGAAATGGGATATCAGATTATCTTATTTGGTCATGAAGATTACCAGGAACGAATCAGCCCCAATTTTGACAAAGCCTTTGATGAGGCGGTGAACGCGCAAAAGTTCAGATTCTGCTTTTCTTTTAATTACTATCCTGTAGTATCTGAGGGATGCAGGCGCAATGAACTTCCCTATGTTTCTCTTGTATACGACAGCCCTCATGTTCCCCTGTATTCTTATACTATGATTTACCCAACTAACCATGTATTCCTTTTTGACAGGCAGGAATACTTAAAACTGAGGAATATGGGCATCCCCACGGTATATTACTCTCCTCTTCCCGTCAATGCCTCTGCCATAGATCAGTGTGCAAAAGGAATTTTTGACCGCAAAAAATGTACCTGTGACATTTCCTTTGTAGGCTCCCTCTATAATGAAGATCACAATTTATACGACCGTCTGGCTGACGTCAACGACTATACCAGAGGATATCTGAATGCTGTTATCGAAGCCCAGTTAAAAATTTATGGATATAACTTCCTGGAAGAAGTGCTCACCGGAGATATTCTGGCAGAACTGCTGCGAGTGTGCCCCTACGCCAATGATCAATACGGCGTGGAAACGCCTGAATATATTTATGCCAACTATTTTCTTGGACGAAAAATTACTTCCTTAGAGCGCATCCGGCTTCTGACGGCTATTGGCAAGCGATTTCCCCGGCAGCTAAAGCTTTTTACCATAAATCAGAAATTTCAGATTCCTAATGTACAAAATATGGGAACTGCAAATTATGACACAGAAATGCTCCCGGTCTTTGCCAACAGTAAAATCAACCTGAATATTACCCTGAAAAGTATTCAGTCTGGTATTCCCTTACGCGCTATGGATATTATGGGCGCCGGAGGATTTTTGCTTACAAATTTCCAGGCAGACTTTCTCGATTACTTTGTCCCCGATGAAGATTTTGTGTATTTTAATGATCTGGATGATTTGCTGGACAAAATTGAATACTATCTCTCTCATTCCAAAGAACGGCAGGAAATTGCCAGAAACGGACGACAGAAAGTAAAAGAACATCACAGCTTCAAAAAATGTTTTGAACATATTTTAAGCATTGCTCATATAGATACTGAATAAGAACAAAGTGGGTATGCCCACTTCAACTCCACTACCCCCTCAATCATGAGGGGCCTGGACACTTTGCGCGCCGAGCACAATTGCGAAGCAATATTTTACCTCTTGTGCGAGTGCGCATATTATTTTTCTCTTATAGGAAAGATACTTTCACGCATTAGTGTGACAAGGTCTTTCCTATAAGAGAACAAAGCGGGCAAGTCCGTATCAATACCCCTGATTCTCTAAATCTTAAGGAGATTTCATGCTTTGTGCTCATACTATTTTATATTATGCAAAAAAACAAGACCGGGAAACCCGGTCTTGTTTTATGATAGTCACTAATTTGATTAGCCAAGAATGGATAATACACCCTGTGTAGACTGATTAGCCTGTGCAAGCATAGACTGTCCAGCCTGTGCAAGAATGTTGTTCTTGCTGTACTCAACCATCTCTTCTGCCATATCAACGTCACGGATACGAGACTCAGCAGCAGATGTATTCTCAGAAATATTATCCAAGTTAGCGATGGTATGCTCTAATCTGTTCTGTAATGCTCCAAGGTAAGATCTCTGCTCAGATACTTCATCAATAGCTGCCTGGATTGCATCCATAGCGGAACCAGCAGAACTGAAAGAGCTTACGCTCAAGCCAGATACACCAATAGCGCTTGCGCTCATGTTGCTGATGCTGATAGAAATTGCCTGACCAGACAGAGAACCAACCTGAAGGTTCTTTCCTGTGAAGGATCCATCTAACAAGTTCATGGTATTGAACTGTGTAGTAGATTTAATTCTGGTAATCTCAGAAGATAACTGATCAATTTCTTTCTGGATAGCGCCTCTGTCAACAGTGGTGTTAGTATCGTTAGCTGCCTGAGTTGCCAGCTCATTCATTCTCTGTAAGATAGAATGAACTTCATTCAGAGCACCCTCAGCAACCTGAATTAAGGAAACACCGTCCTGAGCGTTAGAAGAAGCTTTATCCAATCCACGGATCTGGCTTCTCATCTTCTCGGAAATAGATAAGCCTGCTGCGTCATCGCCTGCACGGTTAACTCTGTAACCAGAAGATAATTTCTCAGTTGATTTAGCCTGTGCGCTTGTTGTGATACCTAACTGTCTGTTTGCGTTCATCGCTGTAAGGTTGTGTTGTACTACCATAATATATTCCTCCTTGAATGTACTGCAGCTTCCATGCTGCATTTAATAATTGGGATTGTAATCTTCCCTTCCGGCCGTACGCTCCATCCGGTCCGATTACTGAAATCTTAAGTAATGTAATTTATTTACTTGTAACATATATCGGAAACTTTCCGTGATACTTAACACCAAATTTATAATTTTTTCCTGTTTTTATTTTTTTTTGTCCATAAACTGAGAATCTATCACATTGAGCTTGGACATACTTTTATAATACTGGCTCGCCACCTGGTTGCTGGCCCGCGCCTTGCGAATATTCCCCTTTACTTCTGAAAAGCGTTTTACGGCAAAATTATGGTTTCTCTGCTCCTGTGCCTGGATGGTGGCGCTTCTGTCCGTAATCTCCGTAATTAACTGTTTCATCACACGAATTTCTTCCTTATAAGATTCTTTCTGCTGCTGCAGCACAGGCTTAACCCTGTCATAAATCTGCTGAAATCCATCGTCCAGTTTGTTGAGCTGGTTTATCAGATCATTCTTTTCCTGTATATTCTCTTCCAGTCTGTCCGGATCCGAACCTTCATCGGTAAGCAAAACTCCCTGTTCCTTATTTTTATCCAGAAGTATGTCTAAAATAGCTTTCTTTTTCTCCAGACTCTGAATCAAGACGGTAATATATTCTCTGTCCTGCATGTTATCCTCCTAATGATTAAAAAAGGGCTGCTGCAATGCAGTATTGCAGCAGTCCTCCTGTTACCGCTTCTATCTCGCCTTCTTCATGACCTCTTTCCAGGTATCGCGCATGGTGCGCAGATGCTTTAACACTTCTTCCAATATCTGTTTATCCTTCTTGATATTCGCCTCTACCAGCCTGTCATAAATATACTTATAGACATTCTCAAAATCCTCAGACACCGGATATTTATGATTCAGGGTCGCCCGGAATTCTTCAATAATGTTTTCTACCTTTACAATGTTTTCATGCGCTTTCTGAATATTCCCCTGTTCTACAGCAACAATCGCAAGATTACAGAACTTAATTGCCCCTTCATACAGCATCAACGTCAATTCTCCCGGAGACGCCGTCATAATCTTGTTTTTGTTATAGGCTGCATAACCCTGGTTTGCAATCATGTTTTATTTCCTCCTTGAAATAATTCTACAACTGTCCGGACCATTCCCGGACAGTTATTCACGCTTATCAGGAACCTAATAAGCCGCTTAATGCACTTGTACTGCTCTGCAGGGAAGAAAGGGCTTTCTCCATGGCTGCAAACTGTTTATAATATTTATCTTCCATGGCTGAAACTTTCTCTTCCCATTTCTTGATCGTCTTTGTATAGTCATCGTAATCGTTCTTCATCTTCTTGTCATGATAGATGCTGAACCTGCTGTTCATTGTGGTACTCTGCATCTTCTTATCAAGTCTGGTGTACAGGTCGTCGCTCAATTTCTGGAAGAATTCCTGTACCTTGTCGGGATCATCCTGGATTGCCTTCAGCAGCGCGTTATTGCCCCCGTTATTTCCAGCAGAAATTTCATCCTCGCTGTCTCCGTCAATATGATAGAGCTTTCCTTCATTATCAGCTGCTGCAAAATAACCCTGGGTTTTGATGCCAAAGCTTGCCAGACTGTATTTCTTGCCGTCGCTCAGGGTAAATCCTTTCGACATCGAGCTGGTCATCAGGCTCATGACAGAAGACAATGTATCATCCCTTCGCAGAATGGAGCCTTTGATCTTCTCCTCCCACTTATCAATCTCTTTATCGGACATCGCCTCTTTCTCTTCATCCGTCAGAGGCTCATATCCCTTGGCAGAATCGGCATTGTACAACTGATCCATCTCTTTCATCAATGCGTTATATTCTGTCAAGAAGTCTTTGATACTGTCATATATACCCTGAACATTGGCCTGGGTAGTAATGGTAAGCTCCTCGCCGGGATCCGTCTTCTGTAAAGCCGTAATGGTAATTCCATTGACTGTAATATCGTTGCTTGCCGATACATAAGTGGCTCCATTCAAAGTAATCTCTGCATTTGAGCCATTTATTCTGGTGGCCTGTTTTTTCCGCTCTTCCTCTGTCAATGTGGAAGGATCCACATAATCGTCTTTCGCCTGCTTTACAAAATCAATTTTTTCCATCAGAGCGTTTACACGGTCCGCTGTGGTGATTCCGTCGCCGGCAGGCGCCGCTCCCGTCAGCAGAGCATGTTCTTTGACATATGCCTGTTTGCTTGCAATCAAATCATTATTAGCCTTAATATTCTCAGAGGTAGTTTCAATCTTATTAGCGTTGTTCTCCAGCCATGTTTCCATGCCAGCAGTTCCATAATTATCCTTTACATATTTTATAACATCCTGGTTATACGCCGGATTCGCAGCATCCTCATAATTAACCACAGTCCTTGCATTGGACCTTAACTTCGCCATATCATCGTTGCTGATTCCCAACTTAGTCTTTAATTCTTCGAACCTCTCGTCTTTGCCATCATCCTTAAGCTGTGAATCTGTTTTCCAAAGCATAGCCTCCAGCTCATCCTGTTCAGCCTGCGTCAGTTTGGACGTTCCGGTTCCGCCGTCATCTTTGAGGGCATTCTTCATAGACGTATAGGCCATCGCATAATTACGGTCCGCCTGGTAATTCGTAAGCTTGGTTTTCTCACTTGCCGACACATTCTGTAAGTATGCGATACTGCCAACCGTAGAATCATCACCCTGAATGGTTGCAATATTATCTAAAATAGTGGTAAGGTTTGTGCGGATATCAGCATCGGAAAGAGGATTTCCGGAAGCATCCTTCGTATATGCCTCCCATGCTGCATACGCCTTATCATTGGCGTCAGAACGCACATACAGTCCCATACCCTTCAATGCAGAGAGCCCGTTCGCATCTGTAGCCGTCAATGCAAAATCGTTATCGGCGCCGCTCTCTTTTGCAGAAACAAAGATACGGTTATTCGATGCATCATAGCTGGCGGACACTCCGGCGTCTTTTAATTTGTTAATAAACTTCTTCAGCGTCATATCTGAGCTGACCTCAATATTGGTAGTCCCTTTTTTGGTGGCAACTGCAATCGTTCCCTTACCATCTGCCATACCCAGCTGTCCCAGGGTTGAGTCCGCCGTCGTTCCGTCCTTGAGGACGCCGCCCGTGATGTAGCCTGTGGATGCAACTTGATTAATCGTCAGTTTCTGCGTTCCATTTAACGCACTGTTGCTTGCTGTAACAGTCGCCTTCGTACTGTCTGAAATCGTAGTGGTCTTCTTATTGTAGTATGAACTGAGCTTCATGTTACCCAGTCTCTTATAAAGCTTATTAACCTTTTTGTTCAGTTCCTTCCAGGCGTCCATCTTCCAGTCCAGTTTGGTCTGCGCCTTCACATACTTATCTTTCTTAGTGCTGTAAGCAGAAACCAGTTCCTGCACAATCGAATCTGTATCCAATCCGGACACCAAACCTGATACTCTAATTGCCATAATTATTCCTCCTAACCCTTTTCATCTACCAACAATCCTGCCAGTTCCCAAACCTTTGCAATCATATCAAGAGTCTTTTCCGGCGGATATTCCTTCAATATTTCCTTCGTCTGCTTATCCACAATCTTAATCGTTACCCGATTCGTAGAATCATGTACGCCAAAAACAGCTTCGGAATTAACCACTTTCTTATTGATCTCTTCCACTGCGCGTTTCAGTCCTTCCGCAGAAGCCGCTCCTTCCAGAGGCTCTTTGCTCTCCTGCGATACAGACCCGACGCTGGCTGCTGCCACAGGCTCCTCATTTTTTTTCTGAGCCTTGCCGTCTTTGCCTGATACAACTTCTGTATTTCTCTTCTTCGGCTTTGCATCCGCCAGATCGACAACCTTTTCCGCTGCTTTTTCCTTCACTGCTGCAGACGAAACCTCCGGCTTCGCCGGCGGCTCTGTCACACTTACTGTTGGTTTCCGGCTACTTCCCTGATATGCCTTAATCCCAGCAGATTTTAACGCTTCAATTGCCATTGTAATCACCTCCATGTGATATTACCGTCCGGTACTTATAATAAGTATCGGAATTTTTTTTCAAAAATTTATGTTTTAAAGAATATTTTTCAGGGCGTTCACATTTTCCAGGTTCACTGCCGCTTCATTTTCTTTCTGAATCTGAATATAGACCTCTTTACGGTATACAGGCACTTCTTTGGGTGCGCTGATTCCAATCTTTACCTGATCTCCCCGCAGTTCCAGGATACTGATTTCTATATCATTATTCACAATAATGGATTCGCCTTTTTTTCTGGTCAAAGCCAGCATCCTATTCACCCGCCTTTTCTTTCTTTGCCTGCAAAATCTCGTATATAGGATATTTTACCGGGAAGCTGTCTTCAATAATAATCTGATTTGCCTTTTTTTCATCCACATTAATTACGACAGGAGCTTTCAGATTCACACTGAGCTTTTTCACATCTTCCGGGACTGTTACAATTACCAGAACATAAGTATTTTCTTCTGTCAGATTCCCCAGATTCTTTAAAAGCTCATGGTCTGCCTGAGGCGCATAATCCTCTTTGATCAGCAGAGGGTCAATCACCGGAAGCGCAAACCCCGGCTCCTCAATAGACTGCAGCCAGGAAATATTCTTGCGTCTGCCGTCCTCCCCCTCGTCATAAATCAATGTAAATCTCTGGCAATGGGGAAATCCGATAATCCCCTTCTCAAAGAAAATAATCTTCTCTTCCTCTACTTCTATCTCTCCAAACAATCTTGTATTCAACTGCATTGTCATCCTCCGTTCCCTATCCGGGAAAATTTAACAATTTTATGTGATATCTGCATCTACAGATAATTTAATAATGTCTGTCCATTTGCTTTTGACGATGCCTGCAGAGACGCCTGATATGCGTTGTACGCGGCTGTATACTGGATAATAATATCCGACAGCTCCATATCTTCATTTCTGGATTTGAGCTGTTCAAAAGTTGACTGCTGATTGGCCATTCTCTCCTCTGTCAATAATACCCGCTGCTCTCTGCTGCCCAAATCTGTCCTTGCCAGTGTAACGGTATCTTTATACTGCTGGAACTTACCTACTCCTCTGGAAAAAATCTTCTGCATATTATCATCGGCGTATACCGCTTCTTTTTCAGCCGCCTCCAGCCACTGGGACAACGCCTCCTGGGACGCCGGATCTGAATACTGCGCTTCCTTCTGCATCTGCTTGAGTTTTTCCACTTTATCATGCGCCGCAATCGACGCCTTAACTGCAGTTGCAAGCTCATCAACGTCCCGGCCGATAGAAGAATCCATTACATCGCTTGCCTGTGTATTCACGGTAATGCTCTGCTTAAAAGAAATATTAAATTTAATTTCCTGATTCTCCTTGGTATATTCAATCTCATTATCCGGATCTGTGATATCCTTACAGTCAAAATAATGCTCCGGACGGAGTTCTCCTGCGCTGAACCCTTCTTTCTGATAAGTAACGCTCAGCTCGGATTTCTGGCTGGAAAGCTGATTTGCAACATCCTCGCCCAGAATCAGTTCTCCTGTCTCCTTAAAATAAATCGCCTGATAAGGACGGACCTCAAAATTATCATTTGCCCAGTCATCATACGACAGATCTGTAATAACGTTGACAAAGTCTCCGCCAATCTGCATATTTTCCAGGTTTTCCCAGCTCTGCGTAGCCTGGTCAAAATATTTTAAATCAGACACCGACAAATCTTCTGTCTGCTCATAGGATAAACGGATACGCTTCGCGATATGCTCCTGCGGCATATCGTTGATATCCACACCTGTAATTACTTCTGCAGGATTATTGGGTACCACTACTGTGTTGCTGTAATACCGCTTTTCCTCGATATCCTCAAAGGAAATCTTCTCTGTAATCTCATACTTTGTTTTACTCTCATCTTCTGCAAACGTAAGCTGCTTATTCGTTTTATAACCTGTAAAGACATGCCTTCCGGCACAATCTGCATTTCCTTCATTATATACCTGCTGCCGCAGAGACTCCAGATTCTTCAAAATAGAAGCCCTGTTCTCCGGCGTATATGTGTCTGTGGAACCTGTCACACATTCCTTATAAATATCGTCCAGAATTTTCTGCTGGTTCTCCAACGCGCCTTCGGTCACTTCCATCCAGGACTTTGCGTCCGGAATATTGCGCTCATAATACTGGTTCAGCTCGCTGAGGTTGCTTCTTAAACGCAGCGCCCGGATCGCGATTACCGGATCCTCGGAAGGCCGGGAAATTTTCTTCTGGGTAGTCATCTGGGTATTCAAAATATCAACATTGATCTTATTGTTATTTATATTTGTCATGCTGTTTCTGCTAATCATGCTGTTGGTAACTCTCATTTATGAACCTCCTTATACACCGGTTTCCAAAATCAGACGGTTATACATTTCTGACATCGTCTGCACCATACGGGAAGCCAGGTTATATGCATGCTGAAATCTCAGCATATCAAGCGCTTCCTCATCTTCATCCACTGCGGAAATAGACATTCTTTTCTGCAGAATACTTTCAGATATATTGCTGTAATTTTTCAAAAATGTCTCTGCTTTCTGAGTATCCACTGAATTATCATTAATCAGGCACTTTAAGAACTGGTCGGCGCCGCCTCCGCGGAACATTTTAATGTCAGATTTCAGTTTCTGCATCTGTTCCACAATATTCTGCACTGCCTCTCCGTCTGCAACATCCTTGCCGTTCATCGTCACCAGACGGTCCGGATTCTTATATACTTCTGCCGACACTTTCACATTCGCAGCCGTCAGCTTATAATAACAGTCGGAAGAAGTGCTCATATTTCCATCCGGATCATAATCAGCGAAACCATATTCACTGCCGCTGGAAGCATTTTCCGCCACCAGAAGGGAACCTCCTGCATTTCCATTCAAATCTACGCCTGACTGCTGTATGTTGTTGAGCTGCTTTGCAAACTCGCGCAAAAACATATTGGCCTGAGACTGATAATATGGAATACCCATAACGTCTATGCTCTCGCCGATTGCCGCATTGCGGCCAACCAGATTCTCTCTCGCATCTGTGCTGAGCGGAATCTTTAACTGGAACTGATACGTCTGCGTCTCAGCGTCGTAGCTGAATCCGGAATAACGGTATTCTTTGTTATTAATCATAATAATTCCGTCATCCGCCATATTTATCATGTTAATATCTGTAATACTGGGGTTTTTGATCGTGACAATGTCGCCGCCGTTGCCCGGGGTAATCGATTCCACCGTACCGTTAAAGCCCTGATTATTATTTCCGTCGCGCATCTGGAACAACGCGGCAATTCTTCCCTGACAGTTTTTACTGCTGACATTAAAGGGAACATTTGTGTCGCTCCAGCAGATATCATACAATCCTTCTGCATCCGTCTGATTGACTTTCTTCTCTCTCGCCACATATTTCAAAGTATTATACTCAAAATTATCCACCAGCGTCTGTCCGTTGATTTTTACCTTATAATTGGTAGCTCCGGTAATAACATCGGGGTGCGCCGGATCAATCACCGGCGTTTCCTTCACCTCAACCTCTGCCAGATCCGATAATTCATCGATCAGCAGCGCTCTCTGGTCTCTGAGCTCATTGGCATTGGTCCCCTGCAGTTCAATGATATTGATCTGTTTATTCAGCAAAGCAATCTTCTGCGCAATGGCATTCACGCTTTCCACCTGAGTGGCAATCTCCTGGTTTGCGTCCTCCTGAAGCCGCACCAGGCCCACGTTCATGCTGCGGAAAAAATCTGCAAATTTCTGTGTCTCGCTGACAAACTGATTTCTGGCGTCCAAATCCTCCGGCGTACCGTGCAATGTCTTCAGCGCATTGAACATATTGTCCAGAATCGTTGCAAATCCTTTGGCATTATCATCATCCAGCAGATATTCTTCCATTTGCTGCATATAGTACAATTTGCAGTCCTGCATTCCCACTCTGGCGTTATTTTCCCAATATTTCACATCATAATAAAATTCTCTCTTCTGGGTGATTTCCGTGGTAGTAACGCCGCTTCCCGCCATACCGTAACGCTGATTCGTTCTCAGCGCCTCTGATGCGATGCGGACCGCCTCCTGCCGGGTATATCCCATAGTGTTGACATTTGCAATATTATTTGCAGTTGTATTTACAGCCGCCTGAAAGGAATTCAGCGCCGATCCTGCAATCGTTAAACCAAAAAATGTTGATGGCATATTTTCCTCCGTTCTATACGTTTCTGTCTGCCTTACGTCGGTTACAGCCGGGTAACGAGATGTTCCAGCATCTCTGAGATTACATTGATAAACCGGCTGGCCGCATTGTATGCATTCTGATATTTAATCATATTCTGCAGCTCTTCATCGGCAGAAACTCCGAATACCTGCTGCCTGTTGTTATCTATGCTTGCAACCTCGCTGGAAAGGCTCTCTGCCATCCCTTCGTATACGGAACCTGTGACCGCAACATCTTCCACCATTCTGCGGTAGTATTCCTTGAAAGTACATGGATCCGTGTTGCTGGGATTGATGGTCTGTTTTTTCTGATTCCATACATCCACCAACGCCTGCACCATCTTCTCCGCCGGCTCTCCATTTTTCATCAAATGGGGCAGCCCGCTCTCCTCGTGCAGAAGATCCTCATTAATGGTCAGTGATTTGATCGTATACATTTTAGAGGTATCTACCGGGTCTTCCTCATTATATACATAATATTTGGTGACTCCGTCAGATGCCAGCACCTCTGTATAGCGGTCGCAGCCATTGCGGACGAACAGCTCTCTTCCGGGTTTCTGGCCGTCTTTTCCTATAGCTCCGTTCTCTTCATCCCAGACCTTCACATTATTATATACGGTTCCGTCTGCCGCCCGGAAACTCACGGTCTTGGTGGGGCTTAAAATATCATTGATGGCAGTCACAAGCTCATGCACCATCTGATCCAGCTCTGCCTCAGCGTTCATCACCACCGTCATACCGATGCCGTCCTCATACTGTTCCTTGGTCAGACCTGTGATATCCCGGTAATTTGCCACCTTATCGCCTCTTGCAAGAATCCATCCCTTTAACTGGCCGATATCGGTATCCAGTAAAGTAGAAATGTCCTCACTGAAGTCAAACATCTCTGTATACTGCTCCCGGCCCAGATCCGAAAGCTGCGGCCAGATTGGATTTACAAAACCAGTCACCGGATCGGTAACTCCCATCACTTCAAATACATGAATCTCATCTATAAAATCTACATTTTCAAGCTTCACCCTTACGGTTCCGTCTATTCCCTCTTTAAACTCCACTTTCGCCAGAGAAGACAGTTCATCCAGGGCATTGTCCCGTTCATCCCGCAGCGTCATGGCAGTCTCCACGCCGCCGGATTCAATTTTAAGTATCTGCTGGTTCAGATCCTGAATGGTGTGTCCCAGCTTATTGATACGGTCTATGGTTTCATTAATTTTAATATTTAATTTCTGCTGATAAGATTTGAGATTATCATAAATACTCTGAGAACGCTCCAGGAACAGAGTTGCCTTCTGGATTACAAGATTTTGCGCCACCTCTTCATCCGGCGTCTTGGATAATTCTTCAAAAGATACCCAGAACTCTTCCAAAACCTCCTGAAACTGTTCTCCCTCCAATTCCTGGAACATGGTCTGCACTTCCGATGTGGCCTCGCTGCTTGCCTGATAGAATCCCTGTCTGCCATTCTCCGTGCGGTAATACTGATCCAGAAAATGATTCCTGGTATGCACCACGTCTGCAATCTGAAGTCCCAGACCCGCCTGCTGATTGCTGATCGACGCTTTTCTGTCAAAAGTTACATAGTCGCGGTCTGCAAACAGCACCTGCTGTCTTACATACCCTTTGGTTTCAACATTGGCAAGGTTATTTGCCGTGGTATTCAATGCGTTCTGACTGTTCTGCAGACCGGAGGCCCCGATATACAGACTTCCCATTCCATTCGCCATTTTATTCTCCTTTACTGTCTGGCATCAAAGCCGCTGTTTCCTAATAAATCTCCGGTATTATTCGCCCGTCTGTCATAATTAGCTGTCTCAGGCGCCTGCCTCATACTGCGAAACAGCGTCAGATCAAACTCCGCCATTTCCATTGCCAGCTTCAGCAATTCTTCGTTCTGCTGATTGATATCGTTCAGCTCTGCTAAAGTCTCCCGAAGACGCTCTCTTAAATCTGTAAGCTTCTGTTGTTCTTCGGGCTGTTTATTTAAAAATGCTATCATATTAGTAATCGTCAGTTCTTCTGGCTGTTTACTAAGTACGATAGACATATCCTTGACAACTTCTTCTCTTTTATGTTCCAGATTCTTCAGAATTCCGGCTATCTCCTGTTCCTTGTCAGTAATATTCTCAAGAGATGGAATATCACCGTCTATAATGATCTGCTTCTTCTCATTGGACAGTTCGGCAAGACGCTGATATTCCTGATTCTCCTGCTCTAATACACTTATAAAATCTTCCATTAAGCTTGCCACTTAAAAACCTCATTTCTAGCAATATGCATCATATTTCTCAATCAGTTTTGCTGCAAAGTCCCCTGTGTCTACCTTATAGGTACCAGAGGCGATCTGTTTCTTCACCTGTGTCACCTTGTCCGCCCTGATATCAGAAGCTTCTGCTACTGCCTGTTTTGCCACCTGATAATCGCGTCCTGTCTGGGAAATCTGAACCTGATCCCGCTTCCTGACGCTATCAGCGCCTTTCATTTTAGAAGGCTTGCTGGCATTGTACATCTGGGTAATCTGATTATATGCTTCTATACGCATAAGGACCTCTCCTTTCCGTAAAAATCTTCGTTCTTAATATTATTCTGTATTTTATATCTAATTTATTTATCGGTTGTTTGATAAGAAACTTTAGAAAATTCAGAAAAAGAATACGCTCCTCCCAAAAGCAGAAAAAGGATACGGAAAAATCATAAAATACATGATTTTTCAGCATCCTTACTCTTACCACCATTTAATCATATCGGTAATCTGTTCTCTCAATTTGATAAATTCCGGGGCAGATACGTTCCTTGGATATGGAAGCGGATTCTCAATAGAAGCTTTGATTGTCGTCGGCTTCGGCGTCATAATCAGACAGCGCTGGGAAAGATAAACCGCTTCTTCTATATTATGGGTAATAAAGATAATCGTACTCTCCGTTTCTCTCCAAAGCTTGAGCACCGCATCCTCCAGATAATATCTTAGCTTAATATCCATCTGGCCATAAGGCTCATCCATCAGCAGAAGATCCGGATACATGGCAAAGCTCCTGCCGATTACTATGCGCTGCTCCGCTGAAACAGAAAGCTGTCCCGGATACGCGTTCCGCTGTTCTGTCAGTCCTATCATTTCCAGGATATGTTCTGTACGCTTCTGAATCTCCTGCTTCTCAATTTTCTTAATTTCCAGATTAAACTTAATATTATCCTCCACCGTCAGCCAAGGAAACGTAGACGGTTCCTGAAATACAAAACTCATATTATGTTTTTGGGGATCCGCCGGCACACCATCAATCAAAACATTCCCGCTGGTAGGCTCCGTCAGCTTCACAAGAAGATTCAAAAATGTCGTCTTACCACAGCCGGTAGGCCCTACGAGACATACAAATTCTCCCTTTTTTATGTCAAAAGACACATCGTTAAGCACCAGCAAGTCTCCAAACTTTTTCGTAAGACGCTGGGCTGATACCTTTGGTTGCTCTGTCATACTTCTCTCCTTACAATGCTAAATCCATATTTGCAGTAATTTCATCCCGAAGCTCCATAAATTGTGAAGATGTATTTTTTCTCGGCCTTTCCAAATCAGGAACATATTCCTTTACTACTTTGGACGGTTTATTACTAAGCAGCAAAATCCGGTCGCCCATATAAATCGCTTCTTCTATATTATTTGTTACAAATACGATGGTTTTTTTCTCTTTGCTCCGGATCTTCAATAACTCGTCCTGCATCTGGTAGCGCGTCTGCGCGTCCAACGCCCCGAACGGCTCGTCCATCAGAATAATATCATTGCCGGAAGCATAGGCTCTGGCAATTCCCACACGCTGTTTCATGCCGCCGGAAAGCTGCGAGGGATAAGCCTTTTCAAATCCTTTCAGCCCCACCATTTCAATATATTTCATCGCCGTATTCTGACGCTGTTCTTTCTCTGCGCCTTTAAATTTCAGGGGAAGCTCCACATTCTTCAGTACGTTCTTCCAGTTAAACAACGCGTACCGCTGAAATACGAACCCTGTCTGCCCGCTGCTCTGCGGATCAAACGTAATGGTTCCGCTGTCGGCCTGCTCCATATCGGCAATGATATTGAGCAGCACGGTTTTCCCGCACTGTCCCGGTCCCAGAATTACCAGAAATTCGTTTTCATATACATTCAAAGAGATCTCATCCAGTACCGCTGTTCTTCCGATTTTATCATCAAAACTTTTTGATACGGACTCAAGCTTTATTTTACATCCAGTTCCAGCCATGGGCAAAGCTTCCTTTCTATCACACTCAAAACAAAAGAAACAAGCGAGCTGCAAAGCGCCACCAGCACAATTCCCACAAAATCCAGAGCTGTATCCGGAGTCGTTTTCATACTCATATTAATCAGGAAACCAATTCCTTCCTTTGCAGCAATCATCTCCGCTGCAACCACAGACATCCAGCCCGTAGATAATCCCGTCTTCATTCCCGCAAAAATTGCCGGGATGCTGTTGGGCAGAGTAACATGCACTAAAGTCTGCCATCTGTTCGCGCCAAGCGTCTTCGCCGCTTTCAAAAACAAAGGATCCGTTTCACTGATACTGGCATAAGTATTGATGACAATCGCCATAATGATACCAATAAAAATGATAATATATTTTGACGTATCGCCGATCACGCCAAACCACAGAATCACAATGGGAATCCACGCCAGAGGCGGAACGGGTCTTAAAATGGAAAAAACCGGCCAGAACATACGACGAAACGTCGGAAAAATACCAAAGCATACGCCAAGCCCCACGCCAGCCACAGACGCCGCGAAAAATGCCACCAGGATTCTGCGCATACTCGCCAGGATATGCACGGAAACAGGTTTTCCCATAATTGGATTCTCAATAAGCCTGAAAAAACGTTCCACCGTCTGTCCGGGACTGGCAAGGCTTTCGTTTACTGCTGAGGCCGCCCACCATACTGCCAGCAGCAAAAGTACCGACAATATGGAAAGAATATAATAAACATCTATTTTTTTCACTTTGCTCATTTCAAGTTCCTCCACGGAAGCGCTTTCTTCTCAAGAATACTCAGCAATCCGGTCAGCGCCGCGCCAATCAGTCCGATGACGGACATGCCAAGCAGTACAATATCCGGTCTTACGGCGTTCCTTCCCTGCTGGATCATAAACCCAAGCCCCACGGTGGAAGCGATCATTTCCGCAGCCACAAGGGTCGCCCATGCACTTCCGAAGGAAATCTTGATTCCGGTAAACACCATGGGCAGCGCAGAGGGAATCCCCACTTTAAAAAACAACTGCGTTTTACTGGCGCCCGCTGTTTTTGCCACATCAAGCAATGTCTTGCTGGTCGCCTGTATTCCCGTATACGAATTAATCACACAGGGAACAAACGCCGCCACAAAAATAATAAACGCCTCCGCCTGTATACCGATTCCAAGCACCACAATCACAATGGGAATCCACGCCAGGGGCGGAATCGGCCGGATAATCTCAAAAATCGGGGTAAAAAAACGGTTGGCCGGCTTAAAGAATCCCATCAGCAGTCCCAGAGGAACGCCAATCAGGCAGGATAACACAAACCCAATCAGTACCAGTTCCAGACTGGTCAACGTATGCACAATAATGGTATTTCCATCCGGAACAACGTTGGTAAGCTTATCTATAAAGGTCATAAAAATGGCTGACGGCGCCACCAGCTTCTTTTCTGAGATCAGCCCCAGCGCCACCACCAGTTCCCAGATGCCGAAAAACATCAGCAGACCGGATACATTTAAAAATACTTTCATTCCAACACTTCTTGTCTTCTCGTTATACATCCAATCTTCCCCTGTTTATTTTTCTTTTAAATTGTCTATCGCTTCAAAAAGGTAGGAAGAATCCACAAACTTGTCCTCTATAATTTTCTGCTTGTCCTCTTCTTCAATTACGTTGTTATCAATCATAAAATCCGCAATGGAGAGCAGCGTTTCCTGCATTTCGCAGGTGCCGTTCTCTTCTTCAAACAGCTTCCTGCGTTCTTCTAATGAACGCATCACCTGCAGGTCTACCGTATACTGCGCCAGCTCCTCAGAACATTCGCCAAACGTATTCTGCCATTCATACATGGACTCATAATAGTACGTTGCATCGTCATAAAGATCATTCTGTACCTGCAGCATACCCTCAAGAAATTTCACAATCAAATCCGGATGGTTCTCACAAAATTCTTCAGACGCAATCAGAACCGTATTTAACTTCTTATCCGTATCTGCACAGGTTGCCACGCAGGTATATTCATCCGGTTTACTATAGAACTCAGACCACTGCGGATTGAATCCCACATAAAGGTCTCCGGTTCCTGCCAAAAACGCCGCCGCCCCCGATACGCCTTCCATATTAATGATCTCGACGTCGTCCTGGGTCAGTCCCATCGTCTCCAGTACCGCCAAAAGGGTATAATGGCTGGACGTTCCCATAGCGCAGACGACGCTTTTTCCTTTCCAGTTCTCCGCCGTACCGTAAATATTCGGATACTTCTCCACTTTACCCTTCCCGGCGCTGACAATATCACTGTCATTTCTTGCATAAATCTGTACAGAACTTTCATCGTCTTCCATCCACGCGATCACCTTGGAATTATTGGAAATGGCTCCTGAAACAGAAGGCATTCCGCCTACGCCCGCAATGTCAATATCACCGGAAGCAATGGCTTCGTTTATGGTCGGTCCATTATCAAAAAATTCTTCTTCCACGTTCAGTCCCAAATCACTGAACACGCCCGTCTTATTTGCATGGTGCATTGGAAGCGGAAATCCGGTCGTCATAGTAGCCATGTGAATCGTCGTATCTTCTGACCCTTTCGTATCCTTTGCGGAATCAGATGTTCCATTGTCGTTTCCACATGCGCAAAGCATCATAGAACAGGCCGTAATCAACGCGGCAAATTTCATCATTCTTTTTTTCATAATCTGACACTCCTGTCTTTCATTTTTATTTTCTATTTATAGATTCAGGCAATTTGCAAATTCGAGTAGAAGAATATCATATGATTTTTAGATTTTACTTCCAATTTAGAATTATTGCACTATTATTTTAAAGTTAATTCTTTTTTGCAATTAAACAATACTTTTTTTGTTATAATATAACCGAAGACAAATATCTGGAAGGAGGCATTTTTCATATGAAAATGATAATTGGAAATAAATTTGTATCTTCATCGGACGGTGAAACAATTCCGGTGATAAACCCCTACGACCAAAGCCTGGTGGATAGTATTCCCCAGGCAACGCAAAATGATGTAGATCTTGCCGTTTCTTTTGCCGTGCAGGCGCAAAAATCCTGGAAAAAAGTTCCTGTATACCAAAGAGCTGAATATGCCATGAATTTTGTAGAGCTGGTACGAAAAAATAAGGACGAGCTTGCGGAAACATTAACCCGGGAATCCGGTAAAAACATCACCGAAGCCAAAAAGGAAATTGACAATATCTTCACTGCCTGGCCCGCTTTCTGTGAAAAGGCAAAGCATTTATACGGCCATGTAATTCCAAACGGCATGGAACGGGGACACGACAGCAACGTCGTACTCACAAAACGGGAACCATTGGGCGTAGTTGCCTGTATTATCCCCTTTAACTTCCCCTGTAACCTCTTCAACCAGAAAGTTGCCCCGGCTCTTTTGTCCGGCAATGCAGTTATTATCAAACCCGCCAGCGAAAATCCGCTCACGGTCTGCAAACTGGCTTCCCTGTTGCTGGAAGCAGGCTTTCCTTCCGGTATCGTACAGCTGGTTACCGGACGCGGTTCTGCCACAGGCAATTATCTCTGTGAGCATGAAAATATCCACGCCGTCACTTTAACCGGATCTTCCTCTGTGGGCATTTCTGTTGCCAGCCGCGCTGCTGCAACGCTCAAAAAAGTAGCCCTGGAACTGGGCGGCAACGACGCCTTTATTGTGCTTGAAGACGCTGATTTGGACCTTGCCGTACGCGAAGCCGCTCAGGCAAGATTCTACAATGCCGGCCAGATCTGCTGCGCGCCAAAACGTTTTCTGGTTCACAAATCTCTTTATGAAAAATTTCTCGAAGAGACCGTTAAACGCGTATCCGTTTTGAAAAGCGGCGATCCCATAGATGAACAGACACAGGTAGGAACCCTGATCAGCGAACATGCTGCGATTGAAGTGGAAAAGCAAATTAATCTTACGCTCAGCCAGGGCGCAAGACTTGTTCTGGGCGGAAAACGGACGGGCGCATTTATAGAGCCTACGATTCTGGCAGATGTTCCCGCCAGCGCGGATATCCTGCATAATATGGAAGTATTCGGCCCGGTTATGCCCGTAATCTCTTTTGAAACGGAAGAAGAAGCCATTGCCCTTGCAAATGATTCTGTGTATGGACTTGGCGGGAGCGTGTTTACGCAGGATCTCGTAAAAGCCGCGCGTTTCTCAAATGAATTAGAATGCGGCAGCGTCGTTGTAAACGGTTCCAGTTACTTCCGCAGTTTTGAAATGCCTTTTGGAGGCTGGAAACAATCGGGACTTGGGACAGAAGGCGTGTACTCTACCTTTGATGAACTGACAAATATAAAATGTATCGCATTAAAAGGAATTATATCATTCTAAATTTAAAGGAGACCATCCATGAAACAATTATCGTTGTGCAGCTCTATTCTTAAATTTACAGAAATCAAAGAATTTACAGACAGCCTGCAGGTAGATGAGAATGACCTGATTATCACCTGCCGCTACATCTATGAACCATATTTCGGTTCTTTTGATCTTCCTGCACAGATTATATATCAGGAAGAATTTGGAAGCGGGGAACCAAGCGAACCTATGATTGCCGGTATGCTGTCCTCTCTGCGTTCCGATTATAAAAGAGTAATCGGCATTGGAGGCGGAACGATTATGGATATCGCAAAGCTGTTCTGCCTGAACAACATAACGCCTCTGGAAGATTTATTTACCGGAAAAACAACGGCAGAGAAGAAATGTCCTCTTGTGCTGGTTCCCACCACCTGCGGAACCGGCAGCGAAGTGACAAATGTGACAATTGTAAACTTCCCTGCCCTGAATTCCAAGCTCAGGCTGGCGGCAGACGCCATGTATGCAGATGAAGCTGTTTTTATTCCCAGGCTGTTAGAACAGATTCCGTACCAGATTTTTGCCACAAGCTCCATAGACGCGCTGATTCATGCCATTGAATCCAGCCTCTCCCCTCTGGCTACTCCTTATTCAGAGCTGTTCGGGCACGAAGCAATGCGTATGATTGTGGGCGCTTATCAGAAAATGCGCAAAAATGGAAAAGATCTTCTGCCGAATCTGCTGGAACAATTCCTTATTGCCAGCAATTATGCCGGGATCGCTTTCGGAAAAGCAGGCTGCGGCGCTGTACACGCCATGAGCTATCCGCTCAGCGGTAAATATCATGTGGCGCATGGAGAAGCAAATTATGCGCTGCTGACGGCCGTCCTCAAAAAATACAGCCAAAAAACATGCAGTGAAAAATATGACGTCGTGGTGACCATTTTAAAAGATTTACTGCATTGTGATGCGGAATATGTTTTTGATGAACTGGATCGTCTGATTTCCTTCATTTTAGAAAAGAAACCGCTGCACGCTTATGGAACAGCGCCCGACGATCTTCCTGCATTTACAGATAATGTACTAAAGTATCAGCAGGTAATCATGTCGCACAATCCTGCTGTCTTAGAACGCGAAGACATCATGGACATTTATCAGTCCTGTTTATAATCTGTTCAGGCTGGAAGGGTAAATTCCGGCGGCCGGCTGCTTAAAGCTTACGAAACAGATCGTCAATCTTTGTATTGAATATCTGTGCGATTGCAAATATTTCTTTATCAGTCGCAACTCTGGTCTGCCCTTCCAGCTTAGAAAGAGAAGAAAAATTAATATCAACATCCATTAATTGCATATTAATTGCCAGATCCTTCTGACTCATTTTATTTAATCTTCGGATTTTCGTTATATTCGCCCCTATCATATTCTTATCCCCAAGTGGTTTTTGCCTTGGTTTCATATGTATTCTCCTCGTATGGTTCCTGCCATTAATTACCTTAAATTATAGCACAGAACATAACTGATGGAAAGCATGGAAATAACCGAAACCACAGAAGAATCAGGAATTGAAAGTTGCATATTTTTGTGATAGAGTAGTCTTTATCAATTAACCAGCTTATAAAGATATATAACAGGAGAATTATTTATGGATAGTATTGTTGAAGCTGTCTTTACACACAGCCGAATAACGCCCGATAAAACGGCAATTGCTGTTGATCAGAATAGAATCAGCTACCAGGAACTGGCAGAACAGATACGAATTTTCTCTCATTCTTTGAAACTGCACGCTGTCAAAAGAGGACAGCGTATCGCCATTGAGTCCGACGATTTGATTGCTTACTTTACAGCATTTCTGGGCTGTCAGTTAAGCGGAGCCATTGCCGTTCCAATTGAGGAAAATATTTCCATATATAAATTGCAGGATATCCTGGGAACTACGAAGCCAACTCTGATTTTTACAAAAAACAATGGAGAGTCCTACCATGAATTTCTCAAAGAAACCCTCCCTTCCGGTAAAATATCTTATCCAAAAGGAACTGCCACATCCGCCATCATCTCCACAACTGGCACTACAGGTAAACCCGTTCTTGTAACGCACACCAACAACAGTATGCTCACAGAGGCGCAGAATCTCTGCTCCGCAACAAAAATTACAGCAGATACCACTCTTTTTGCCAATATTCCTTTCAATCTCGCACTTGGATACCGCAGAGTATTTGCTTTGCTTTATGCCGGCGCAACCGCAGTGCTCTCTTCTGATCCTTTGAGCCTGGAACTGATCAGCAATGCTATAGAAAAATTTAATATTAATTATTTAACCATCGTTCATTCAAACATTAATATGCTTCTGGACGTCGAAAATCCTGCTCTGGCCGATGCAATCCGCAGTCTGGAAGCCGTGGAAATCATGGCCGGATCCATAACCGGACAGCAAATCCGCTCATTTTGCAGACAATACCCGGATACCGCTTTTTACAACGTATACGGAGCCACTGAATCGGGATGTATCCTGATTAATGAAATGTCAAAGAACCCTGTTGAAAATTGTCTTGGAAAACCTGCCGTTCACGCCGAAGTTTCCATTGTTGATGAAAACGGTGACACGGTAACAACGCCAAATCAATATGGTTATATCAGTGTGAAAGGCAGTATGAACATGTCCGGATATTACCACAAGAAAGCTCTGACGGAAAAAGTGATGCATTCCGGTTATATTGTATTAAATGACATCGGTTATTTTGATGATGAAGGCTATTTTTATTTTGTCAGCCGCGTAGGAGACATTATTGATGTCGGAGGGCATAAAATTGCTCCCAGTGAGATTGAACAGGTGCTCTGGGGATATGAAGGAATCGTGGATTGTGCCTGTGCTGCACAGGAAGATCAGGATTATAATCAGTTTCCAATTCTTTATATTACATGTTCCGACCCTGATTTTGATATTTCAAAACTGCAGCATTACCTGGAACAACATTTAGAATCTTACAAAGTTCCCAGGGATATTATACTCATAGATAAAATTCCGCGTACCGCAACCGGGAAAATTTTAAGAAAATCCCTTTCTATTGCTCAGGATCTCTGAATTTTAATTTTATTGACAGCGCAGATTACTGCTCTGTGCCGATTACAAATCAGAGTAATATTCCATTAAAAAGCGCTGCCATCTGTTTTTACACAGATGGGCAGCGCCTTTTTATTCGCTTCAATTCTTAGATTTTCATACTTTTCTTTTTCTTCGTTATCACAAGACAAACTCCTGCAAGAAAGATTCCTGCGCAGAGGACATATCTGGCATCAAAAGCAATTCCTGTTTTGGGCGTGCCGCTCTGTACTCTTGCTGTTCCCAAATTCCTGGAAACAGAATTTACGGTTCTCACTCCGGAGCCGCCTGTACCTGTACTCGTACCAGTATTGGTATTTGTATTGCCGCCTGTACCCGTTCCACTGCCTGAACTGCCTCCATTGCTTCCATTGCTTCCATCATTTCCGTTGTCTCCACCAGGATCCTGATCATTAGGACCTGGTTTTTTAGGCGGATCTTCTTTTTCGCCGCCAATACTCTCGAAAATATATCCATACTCATTTGCAAAACGCTCTGCTTCAGAACCTGTATATCCATAAATAACGTCCGGCGTCCAGGAGGACTGAGAACCAATGGTCGTTACGCTCTTTGGAATCGTCACAGTTCCAATACCGCTTCCCGTAAATGCATCTGCCTCAATGGTTGTTACAGAATTTGGAATCTCCAGATTATATACATATGGACTCGAACTAAATGCGGAACTGGCAATCGTTGTCATTCCATCTGGCAGTTTCAGGCTGGATTTTCCCATAGGGCTGTACAAAAGCTGTGACTGTCCGCCGTCATATACTGCGCCGTCGTTAGAAGAATAACTTCCATTTCCGCTTTCTATAATAATCTCCGTCAGGTTGCTGCAGCCGTCAAAAGCGCTTAAATCTATGGACGACGTACTTGCAGGGATTGTAATACTGGAAAGTCCGCTGCAGTTGCCAAAAGCCTGCGCTCCAATGGATCCGACAGAACCAGGAATACTAACGCTTGATAAGCCGCTGCAGCCGTACAGTGTCAGCTCTGGTATATCAGACATTCCTCCTGAAAGACTCACAGAAGACAAACTGCTGCAGCCTGCCAGCACACCGCTTCCCATGGAACTTACGGAAGAAGGTATTGTAATATCTGATAAGCTTACGCAATTATTGAACGCTCCGCTTCCAATTTCTGTCACACTTCCCGGAATACCAATCGCACTGAGGCTGCCGCATCCATTGAACGCCTGTGCTCCAATGGAACCTACTCCATCCGGAATTGACACTGCTCCAAGACTTCCGCAGCCGTCAAATGTCTCTGCTGGAATTGCGGACAATCCTCCCGGAAGTTCAACATATCCCAAAGAACTGCAGCCATAAAACACTCCGCTTCCAAGGCTGACCCCTCCGCCAAACACCGCACTGGACAATCCTGTACATCCGGAAAAGCTGTAAGAGCCTACGCTGGTGATATTTGACGGTATCGTTACACTGGAAATACTGGCGTTTCCTGCAAAGGCATAATCTGCAACTGCGGTTGCCGCTGCCGGAAGCACAAGATCTCCTCCCGGACCAGTATAACCTGTGATGGTCGTTCCGTCCATCGTATACATGCTGATATCTTCTTCTGCTTTTGTGACCGCTGCCGGACACAATACCAGGGTGAGAGCCAGTATCAGCGCCGCACTCAAACACCTGCCTAACATTTTTTTCATTCTCTTGTCCTCCTTGCATTACCTCTCTTACTGATTCTCACACTTCTTAGCCACCAAAAATAATCTGCCGTCTTTCGTATAATTGTTGCAGGTGGAAAGTGTTAATAACTGATCTCCATATGACAAATCCACTGGCTCATCCATAATATTTAAGGATTCAATATTCTTTACGTATTGCTTAAACGCCTTTTTACTACCAGCATCAATAAAATCATAGTATTTGAAACCTTCTGTCTCCTCACCTTCCACCTTAGAAAGGCATACCGCCACTATTTCATACTGCGCCTTCTGGAAAATGGTATCAAAGGTAATAATTTTATGTTCCAGCCAATAATTCTTATCCAAATACTCTTTCAGTCCGCCAAACATCATGCCTGATTTCATATTATGACCGTATACAATCATGTTATCGTTGGAATCCTGCAAATCATTTCTGGAATCCAGGAAAATAGAACCATTGATATCATCTTCCCCATTAAAATCATGATTGAGATAAAAATCACTGCTTTCAGATACTGCCTGCATCACCGGATAATCAATATCCGTTCCCGCCACAGAAATCCATCCGGCAAAATCTGCGTTTGCCGCATACAATTTTTCATATTCCGGTAAAATCTGCGGTCCTTTCGGTTCCGCTTCTGTAAACTCAGCAGCATATACTTCATTGTCCACAGTCTCTGTTTCTGTCTGTAAGGATTCTTCCGCTTTTGCCTCTTCCTTCTGCAGTACATTCATAAGTTTGGCAGACAGCCAGTCAGACGCCGCTGAGATTTCCTGCTCATTTTTCAATCGTTCCAGTTCTCTGGCTTTTTGCTGGTCACGATATTCACTTCCCAAAAATACCAGGAAACATACCACCGCGCCAGCCATACAAACAGCGCCCACGATCTGCCCCGGAGACAATTGCCGGACCTTACCGGCTATCTTTTTACCAATTGAATTCTTAGAAAGAATACGGTAATCCTCTGCCACCATATCCGAGAGGTACAGCAGATAGTCGTCTCCGACGTCGCTCTTAAAAATAATCTTTCCCTCCCGGATCAGTGTATAAAGCCGCTGTGCAACGCCAGGTTCATTGATATCCATTTTTCTTGAGATATATCTGATTTTCTCTATATCGTCCAACGCTTCCTGATACTTATCATAGGAATCAAATTGGAATTTTCCAATACAATATACTTTACTCATATTGATATCAACTTCCTTTCTTCCCTCCAGCTACTTTTTTGCTTTCACAGATTTTACCTTCGAATAACTGCTGTAATACGTTTTGTTGTTATTCTTTTTGCCCGTGCGGACCTTATAATAATAAGTCTTGCCGCCCTTTGCCTTTTTGTCCGTGTAGGTTAGCTTGGTGGTAGAGCCAATCTTTTTATACTTGCCTTTCTTGCTCGTACTCCTGTAAATCTGATAGGTAGTTGCTCCTTTAATCTTCTTCCACTTAAGTGTCACCCGTTTGGACTTGACAGAAGTAATACTCGGCGCCTTCGTCGACGTCCCTGCCTTAATACTTACAAAATCGCTATAATGGTACTTGCCGCCTTTTACAACAAACGCCCTGATCTTAAACGTGCTGACTGTTCCTGCTTTCAGGCTCTTTACCGTCGCTTTGACAGTACTGTTCTTGTTTACCCGCGCCTGAAGTTTATTCTTGGAATTGTAAATCTCATAACCCTTGACTAATTGATTGCGGGTCCAGGAGAATGTAATGCTGGAAGCTGTATATTTTGAAGCCTTCACTCCCGTAACCTTGGGAACAGCAATACTGAAGTTCACGCTCTGAAGTCCGGTATAATTACCGTTTCCATGAATCACTACTCTTCCGGTTCCCGGATTTTTATTATCCGCATAACTGATCTTGTAGTCTGTTCCATTTGTCAGAACCTTCCCCTCGTTTTCCACACGCACATCCGGTTTGATATCTTTCCCGGTATACGTCTGAACGGCAATCGCCGACACATTTGCCCTGCTGATGTTCTTGGGAATGATCTTAAAGGAAACGCTTCTGCTTCCAATATATTTATTAATTCCTGTAATACTAATCGTTGCGGTTCCTACATTAACATTATTGCTGTAGGAAACTGTATAATCTGTTCCAATAGTCAGGACATTTCCGTCCTCTTCCACCCGTACAGCAGGCATAATGGCTGCTCCATTGTAAGTATATGCCGCCGCTATCCCCCGTACAAGCGTTTCTTCTGATAATTCTCTTGCAATATCAAAGGTAATGGTTCTGGTTCCGGTATACCAGCCGATTCCGGTAATCGTAATCGTCGCTGTTCCCCGCTCTATATTGTCTGCATACTCCAGAGTATAGTCCACACCCTCTGTCAGCTCTGTTCCCACAAAGGAAATCTGCGGTTTCGGAGTCAGTGGAGAACCTGTATACTCCTGAACAGGAATACTGCCAATTGTCGCCAGATTCATTGTACCCAGAATACGGAACTTAGTCTGAATACTTCCTGTATAATTGTTTATTCCCGTAACGGTTACGCCAGCCGTTCCCACAGTAATATTCGCTGTGTAACTCAATGTATAATCGCGGTTTAAGATAAGTTTCTGATCCGCTTCTTCCTCACCGCTCTGGTTCATGTGGAAAGAAAGATCCACATCCGGCGTAAGACCTCTGCCTGTATAAATCTGATCCTCGATTTCACCCAGAACCATATCGCTGGCAATTCCGTCATCGCCGCTCACATCATTGCAGATGCTCTTGGGCAGAATGGTGAAATTCGCCGTTGCCGTACCTGGGAAGTTACCTGTTCCGGTAATTGTGACCGACGCCGTTCCGGCATCAATATTATCTGCGTAGGACAACTCATAATCTTCACCTTCTGTAAGCGAAAATTCCATATCATCCACGCCTTCTACATTTTCTACCTTAAAAGATACCTCAGGCTTCGGCATAATCTCCAGACCGTCATAGATCTGATCCGGTATTATCCCCACCTGTATTTTTCCCTCTGCAGGTATGATACGGAACGGTACCTGACGTGTCCCCGTATAATTCCCTTTACCTGTGATTGCGATCGTTGCGGTTCCTATATTGACATTATCTGTATATTCGCCCAGTTCATAATCTTCTCCCTCATTCAAAGGAGTTCCATCACTGGCAGTCACATAAATGGTCGTCGTCACTGGCTTTCCGGTATAGATAGCTTCCTCAGCGCCAATCTCAAAATCATCTTCCTGCCCTTCCACGATCTCAAGGCTTTCCGGCAAAATGGTAAAATTCTTGCGTATCTCCCCTTCGTAATCGCCCTTTCCGGTAATAATAACAACCGGAGCTTCTTCGCCGCTGTTTTCTGTTGCCGCATTAATATTGTTGGCATACGCCACTTCATACTCATTTTCTGACAAAACAACGCGGTTGGCGCCGTCCATATAAGATACTTCCACTGGCGGACACTTCTCCTGACGATTGAAAACCTGAGGTTCTCCGGTAATTGTGACTTCCATTCCGGAAATGGTACGCTTTACGATATCAAAGTAAAATGTCTTGCGTCCCTGATAATTGCCTCCCTGCACAGCCTCAATCACCACACCCGCACGGTTTTCCGCTGTAGATACGTTAATATTGTTCACATACTCTGCCACTACGTAATCAACATCCGGCACCATAATCTGTCCATGATTATACACTTTAATCTGAGGCTCGATTGGCGCTCCGGTATAAATATAAGCATTTTCGTATTCTTCTGAATTCATGCTTCCTGTAAACTCTACCGTAATATCTCCCTGATCTGTTGACAAATCTTTGGGAATAATGTTGTAGTACCTTTTGATAACGCCGCGATAGCAATCTTTTCCTCTGATTACAACTAAAGGCCTTTTTGATTCGTCCTCGTCATCCTTACTTGCCACATTCTTATTATTTTTGCTGACGTCTGCCGTGTCTCCCTGATTCTCTATTGTGACAATCTCAAAGTCTTCTCCTTCCACCAATATTTTCGGTTCATTGGTCTCTCCGCAGAGCACGCCCGAATAATCCTCAAATATCATTTCCGGATAGACGTCCACAATTCCATACGGAACATTTTCATCAAATTTCAGCCCCATATATTTCAATGGCGGATTTTCCTGATCTACCACTTCAATACTAGCCATAATCTTAAAGGGCTTCTCATACTCTCCTGTATAATTGCTCTCGTTTACTGCCTTGACAACAACTTTTGCCTCGCCAATCTTAATATTATCCTTGTATTCAATCACATAATCCTGACCTTCCACCAACTGTGAACGGATAACCCCGTCAGGACCTTCCTTACTCCAGGTTACACGAATGGCATTCTTTCCGGCATCCGCAGGATCATCCGAAATAAGAGGGAACGTCACCGGTACTCCGGTATAATCCATCTCGGTCTCCATTCCTGTAATCGGCTGTATCTCGTTATCAACAGTTTCAGCCGAAATCAATCTCGGATTAATCTGGAAACGCATCTGGAAACTGCCTTTGTAATTTCCTTTGTACTCTCCATTCTCATCCTGACGCGCCGTTACGGTTACGGTTGGATATAAGCGCTCTTTGGGACCGTTAGAACCATCGCTGTATTCATATACATTTGTATTGTTTACGGCTGAAACCACATAATCATATGTATCGCTGCCGCTTTCGCCTTCAAAGATCCAGGAAAGTTCTGTTCCCTTACAGCTTACCTGAAGCTGCGGCACAATTTTCTCTCCTGTGTATTCATATCCGTCTTCTGCCAGTCCGGTTACGGCCAGATCCGGATCCTTGGGCCTTCCTTCGCTTTCTATGGCGGCGGAAAGATCCCTCTGTTCAATGTTAAATTCCGCACTTCTCTCGCCAGTATAATTTCCGGTCTCAATATCACCTTCCTTCACAGGAAGAATCTTTATGGTGGCCGGAGTGCCGTTTATCGTAGCATTGTGATTGTTATCATATTCTGCTACGTAATCTTCACCCTCCACCAGCTCGATCGGAACCTTAACGCCACTGGAACGCGTAATCGTATAAGTTACCTTGTGTTCCGGTATGATTCCTTCCTCTCCAGAGGGACTGTACATACAGTCCTTTACTTCCAGATTCGTAGCATCAGAAGATAAATCTCCCCGGATTTTAAACTCTTTGGTAATCTCTCCGCTAAAATTGCCTTTTCCTTTTATAGTGATTGTGGCAGTACCAATAGTATCATTATTCTCATAAGAAACCGTATATTCCTTATCCAGCTCCAACAGACGACGTTCCGGATTTGTGGTTTCGCCATTCAAACCTTTTGCCGTATAGTAAACTTTCAGCTCTGTCTGAACCACCCGGTCCGGATCATATTGATCTTTACCTACGCCTTCTGTCTCTTCGATCCGGTCAAGAATTACATCCGTTACCAGACCTTCCACTTCAATTTTACTTCCGTTATCATATCCTCCCTCTTCTCCGGTCTGAATATCATAAGGATCAATGGTAAACTTTATCTCATGGCTTCCTGTATAATTCGTTGTGAGACCTGTTATAATCAGCTTGCCAGCTTTTTTATCTGTACTGACATTGACATTATCTACATCTTCTCCTTCCGGCTGATCCTCCAAATCGTAATGAAGATCCTCGGTAAGCTCATTTCCGTTATGAACGACAGATACCGCTGGTATCACCGGAAAACCAGAATACGTATAGTTGGACTGCACGCCATTGATGACGTACCCATTTTCCGCTAAATCATCCTCTGAGAGATTCAGTGGAACGATATTAAACTCCACACTCCCTGTCGTGCCAAAGTAAAAACCCCTGCCTTCAAAGGTTGCCAAAGCTTTTCCAGTCTCTCTATTGTTACTGCACGCAATGGTATAATCATCGGCTGTCAAAGCTTTTTTATTAAATTTAACATCCGCATTGGCAGGAGTAATGTCATTACTGGTATAGATCTGGTCCGGTATGCTTATTTCTGTATATGCGCCTTCTGTTCCATAGTCGGACAAATCACCTTTGATGGTAAAGTCGTAGGTTTTTGTTCCCGCATAATTTCCATTAGCAGCCTGGTCTGCATTGATTATCACCTGTGCTCTTGATGATGCTGAAGAAATTTCCGTGTTTCTGATAAAACTGATTTTATAATCTACATCCTTCTCCAGCGTTACATCTATACCCGCATCCTGATTTCTATACGTTACCGTCAGCTCCGGCTCAATCTTTTTATTTTCATATTTATAGAAGATCTCATCCGCTGTCAATTCATGATAATCATAACCTGCAGCCGCATCTCTTACCAGCAGTTCTCCTCCCTGAGTAATATTTCGCCGTACAATAGAAAAAGAAGTCGTAGCTTCATCTTTATAATTTCCCTTACCGGTAATAGTAACTGTGACTGTACCTACCGCTGTATTATTCGAGCCATAATTTACCTCAAAATCTGTACCCTCAACTAATTCTCTGGTATTATGCTTGATTGTAATCTTCGGCTCAATAGGATTACCGGTATACTGCTGGGGAGTAATTGGAACAATCGTTATCATCCTGTCTTTCAAACTACACTCTGTAATGGAAAAATATCTTACAAACTCTCCTTTGTAGTCTCCAGTCCCTCTAATAGTAATAGACGCTGTATTGCTTCCCACTGCAACATTGTTTGCATATTCCGTCGTATAATCGGTATTTGAAAGCGCACGACCACTTACCTTTACCCCCAGGCTCTTAAATGTAATTGGATCACCTGTATAAGTAGCGCTGGCGTCTATTCCGGTAATCTCTGTATTAATTGCGGTCATCTCTAAAGGTTCAATATGAAATGTCTTGTGGGCGCTCTCGCCTGTGAAATTGCTGTTGGGGGCAGCGGTCGCCCATACCGTTGCTTTCTCAGCCTCGCTGCTTCCGGAAGCGTGAAGGTTATTACTGTAACCCAGTTGTGTATTATAATCAGCTGGCGCAGTTAATGTCTGTACAGTGCCGTCCGCCTTCGTATATGTCAGGCTTATTCCTGGTTTCTTTTCCGTTCCATCATATATATAATTAGGAGTATCAGTAAAATTTACCGTTACTCTCGGATCATTCAGTTCGCGTTTCGCAACTGTATAGTTTATTGTAACTGGATCACCTTTCAGTTTTCCCTGAGGAGTAACCTTAACCCAATGCGTTCCTGACTGAATTGCCGCATCATGTGTAATTGTATAATCTGTTCCTGGTGTATATGGTTTGCCATTTTTTGCAGATACTGTAATCGTCAGTTTACTATACTGATCAGATCCGTCATATTTACAATTTTCCTTCCCCTGTATGTCGATCATCTCTTCAGTAAGTCTTGCCGCTTCAATCTTAAATTCTACCGTCTTTGGTCCTACATATTTGCCCTTTCCAGTTAATGTTACAGTGGCCATTTTTCCATCTGTAGTTTCATTTACATTGTTATTGTAACCTGTAATCTCGTAGTCCACTCCTCCCTCCAGTGGCCCTACTTCCGGATCATTCAGAGTTATATCCTCGTAATTAAGTGCAATCGCTTCGCCCGTATAAGACTGAGGGCGTATTTCCGCCGTAATCCGTTTTCCATTAGCATAATCTGTATTAAGATTTTTGCGAATAGAAAAATACTTTGTTTTTTCAAGACCTGCATACTCTCCCTTTCCTGTTACAGTTACCTCAGCAGTCTTATCTGCAGCGGCAATATTATTTCTGTAACTTACCGTATACTGTTCCTGTGTAAGATCAATATTATTATATTGGACATTTTTTAATCCAGGTTTTATTTCATTTCCTGTATATGCTTTTATTTCTCCGTCAATAGAAAACGTAAGCTTCTCTGGATCCAGTTTTTCAATATCAAACTCCTTTGTTATGGAACCTTCATAATTCCCCTTCCCGCTCACTGTTACTGTACCTTTTCCATTAACAGACGTAGCAAATGTATTATTGCTATAAACACAGCTATAATCTTTACCTTCTAAGGTTGTTCCCAATCCCGTATCTGTCACAGTCACAACCGGAGAAACAGAAACGGTATCAGAAAGGACACGCTGAGGTGCAATCGCTGCAATTTCGCAATTACTCATCCCCCTCTCTTCTATCAAAAAATCTCCCGTTATATAGTCCTGTTCATTTGCAACGTTCGCTGCTTTCACAGTTGCCCAACCGGCATTTGTATTATTTTCATACGTTACCTTATATAATGAATGATCCGCTAACTCCTGACCACTCACATCCTTAAGAACAATAGCTGGTTCTTTCGGCTTACTATCATATACGATATCCGTATCCACAACCTCTATTGTATAATCTCGGATTGTTACACCCTCAGCCGCCCGCACCGTAAAGCCGGAAAGGTCTATCATCCCCGCAATCATGCAAACGCTCAGAGCCAATGCCATAAATCTCCTGGCAAATAATTTGTACATAGTCTTCGCCTCCCTGTTTCATCTTCATTCTACATCCCATTGATAAATATATTATTAATCTTTTTCGGCATTTCCTGTCAAAAAAGTTATAGTAAAATATGATTTTCTTCTTTTTTTGCCTTTTACTGTTTCCTTATTAAAGTATAGCATAATCTAATTTCCAATACAATTATTTCTTACCATAGTTCAGGGTTTTCCTTAATGTACCAGCCGCCATGCAGATCTAAAAACCTTTTTTAAACACATTCTAATAAAATATATTATCTATGTCATGAAAAAGTGCAAAGCCTCTGAAATTCCTGATGTCACCTTCTTAATCTTTATAGATCCGGAATCTGCCATACATGTTATAAATAACCAAACATTTTCCGGCACAAACCGTTAACTAATACAGCGAATAACTAATAAACAGCTATTAATTATCCGTTGTACTGGATTCTTAAGAATTAACATTTAGAAAATCCTGAAACTCTGCACTTTTATTTACATAAGCCGTTATGATTTACAGGAATTACCCTGCCTGGACAATCTGTTCCCGCTCATGTTCCATCATTTTCTGGTATTCCTTCGTTTATCGCATAAACATTTTTCACCACAGGCGGAACTTCACACATGCGAGCTGCCACATACGGAAAAAATCTGATCCACACAATTTTTCCATGTATAATTGCGCTTTGTTTTCTCATACCCTTTTTCAATCATTTGCGACGCGCGGCGCTCATCGTTCAGCAGCCCTTCCACAATCTGAGGCAGATCCTCCAGATGTTCCAGGTCATAAATGGCAATCTCCTCTCCTGCTGTAAAGTGCTCGTCAATCCAACTGCTTGTATCTGTCAGCGGCAGGGAATGCTGCAGCAAAATATTAAAGATTCTGTCGTGTGTCCCCGCCTTAAACCAGGGCATGACATTGAGATTAATTTTGGCATCCGCCATACAGGGAAGCGTCTCCGCAAAAGGAATTCTGTCATTTATCCTGTGTACATTGGCATATCCCGCAGAGGGATGATTTTCCCAGCCCCTGCCCAGAAGCCACAAATCGAATCCCGCCTCTGCCAGAACCTGAATCACACGTTCCCTCTGGTACATGCGCACCATCCAGTCTAATGGCTCAGAGCAGCGGAAAATTGTCTTTAGCTGCTGATCGGATACCTGCATATCAAGCTGACGGATCGTATCGAGGGCTGCCTGTTCTGTAGTCACTGCGCTGTGCCGCAGCATATAGTCCGCCATAACTTTATAAAACTGATTCATTGGCTCCCCTTCCGGAAACCACTGATTTATTTTTTCCCGCTGTTCCTCTGGCCGGTAATAAGTCCCGGAAAACAAAATATCATATGTTCGCTGTGAAAAAGGAATGATCTGTTCCTGCTCCGCCAATGTGCCTGCATGGGGCATAAATTCCACCTGCGCAACTTCCTTCCCAAAATATTTTTTTACATAAGCCACATGATTAAGATCGCAGCAGAACTGAACATAACGCCTGGGATGGCGTTCCATTGTCGGGTGGAAACGAAGCGGATGATCCATCAATATATTTATGGTCATCGTATCCTGTGCGTTCCACAGCTCAATAAACAGATCTTCTTTCAAACCAAATCCGTCAAAACAAATTGCCAGGTCAACCGTCTCCTGTAAAAATGTGGTGAAATTCGCATAAGAATGAGGATCTTCTGAAGATGGATTGCGCAGATCCAAGACAAAAACCTCATGACTCCTGCATTTTAATTCCTGCACAAGCTGATTTGTAAAATAGTTGAACGATTCTATTCCTGAATAAAATAATACAATCCTCATTGATACACTCCATTCTGTTATATGATTGCCTGATACTAAGTCCTCTTTTTCAAGTCATATTATATCATGAACATTTAGATATTCAACAGAATTCTGAAAGTTATTGATCCACCCCACAATAAGTTGTCAAAATATTTTCGTTGATTTGCAGACATGTATATAATATAGTAAAAATAACATCATTGAAAAAATTTAGGAGGTTTTTATTATGTATGAAGCAGATAAGAAGCGATATGACAAAATGAAATATAACCGATGCGGAACGAGCGGTCTGATGCTTCCGGCGCTTTCTCTGGGCTTATGGCACAATTTTGGCTCCAATGGCAATTTCGATAATATGCAAAACATGTGTTATACCGCATTTGACAACGGCATTACCCACTTTGATCTTGCGAACAATTATGGTCCTGTTTATGGAGCTGCGGAAGAAAATTTTGGACTGATTTTAAAAAAAGGACTCGACAGCTATCGCGATGAAATTATTATTTCAACCAAAGCCGGCTATGATATGTGGCCCGGACCATATGGCAATTGGGGAAGCAAAAAATATCTTGTGGCAAGCCTGGACCAGAGTTTAAAACGTATGGGGCTTGAATATGTGGATATTTTCTATCACCACAGACCAGATCCTGAGACGCCGCTGGAAGAGACTGCACAGGCATTAGATGGAATTGTAAGAAGCGGAAAATCTCTTTATATCGGAATTTCAAATTATAACAGAGAACAAACCATTGCCATATCTGAGCTTTTTCATAAAATGGGAACGCCATTTATCATCAATCAAAGAAGATATTCTATGTTTGACCGAACCATAGAACAGGATGGGTTAAAAGACTACGCCGCTGCGCATGGAATCGGCGTTATAACGTTTTCCCCGCTGGCGCAGGGACTTCTCAGCAACCGATATCTGAATGGGATTCCGCAAGACAGCCGCATACGTACGGATGGAAGATTTTTAAAAGAACAGGCTGTCAACGCTGAGACAATGGATAAGATAAATAATCTGGCGTCCATAGCCGAAAAACGCGGACAAACTCTGGCTCAGATGGCCCTGTCATGGATACTCCGCGATGGAGATATAACCAGCGTTCTTATCGGTGCGTCCAAACCTTCCCAGATTCTTGATAATATAGGTATGTTATCCAAACCTGACTTCAATAAAAATGAGCTTGAACAAATAGACGCCATTTTAGGATAATTTATTATAATCATTCTATCCACAAATAAATGGCTGGAAGCGTCTGATCTGATACCTCTAAATCAGACAGATAAAATATAAAAATCTGTTACTTTGGAGGTATCATATCACCAAAGGAAGTAATTGCAGATGCAATAGCTCTTTGAAGATAATTTGAAGATAAAGGGGTTCAAAAAATGCAGTTGATTTTCAGATATAGAAATGTTATATTATAGAAAAGGAGCAGCCGCCCACAAAGTGGTTAGCCTCTCTAAGATCTGTTAAAAATAAACCTACCTCAATCCGGCTAAGATTACAAGGTAGGTTTATTTATTTTCGCCTGTTGTTCCTATTGTCCAAATAGGCAAGCTACTACTTTAAAAGATACAAAAAAACAGCGGAAACCCTTGATATTACTGAGTTTCCGCTATTTCTCAAATAATGAGACATCGGGGATTCGAACCCTACGAATGCTCCAAAAACACTGAAAGAAAGGCGTTCGCGGCACATCATCTATAGAGTGTAATCAAAAGTGTAATCAAATCTTTAGCACCATTGATTTTGCCGGATTCTAAAAATGCAGTTGATTTTCAGAGATAGAAATGTTATATTATAGGAAAGGAGCAACCGCCCACAAGTGTGGTTAGCCTCTAAAGATTAGTTTATAGAATAAACCTACCTTATCCTGCTAAGATACAAGGTAGGTTTATTTATTTTCGCCTGTTGTTCCTATTATCCAAATAGGCAAGCAATGCAATCAGGAAGTTACCGCCCAAAAATAACAGGCTTAAAATATCATATGTACTTTCCATCTGCACCACCTCCCGTCTTTTCCAAGTGAGGGAGGCTCACCACCTCGTAACGCGACTGCTCCATAGGCAGATTATAGCACACCAGCCATTATCCGGCAATCCAATTTTCACATACCGCAAAAGCCAAGGAGCCTGTCAACCCCTTTACCGGATGGCACTTGCAGGGCAAGTGGGGGTTTACAGGGCGAAATCCCGGCAGCAGAGCCCAAAGCATGGAAAAAGAGGTATTTCAATGCACTTCTATTGAAATATCCCTTAGTTATAAAAAATCTATCCTGCCTGCCATCCCTATAGGGAAAGTGTAAAGCTGCCCGCTGCCAAACACCGCCTGGGCTGCCTGCATAAAAATAGAACAGGGTATGCAGAAACCGGGACAGTCCTGCATACCCTAAAGTAAAGAGTTGTTTTCAATTACTTGCTTGTTCCTGTTGTGACCCAGGTTTTGTAGCCGGCATGTTTACCTAAACCTGCACCAACATTTAATAAATCCTCAACAGATACGACTTTGCTATCTTCACCAGAACCAGAAGTAACAATACCAGCTTCCTCAAGAGCTTTTTCATCCATTTCTGCTGAATGCTTATCCCACAAATTTGATAACGCTGCAAACCCAGTATGGTTCGTCCACTCCTTACCACATTGGCATTGCAGATGGTACGTCACGATTACCTTCCCTGCCTTGCCGGAAACCTTAGCCAGCTTAGACCAGTTTGACTTTCCATCGAACCTTACCGCCATGTAAGCCGTCTTGTAGCTGTTTAGTTTCTTGCTGTTTAATGAGAATGTGTACTGGTTCTTACCCTTCTTGGTGACCTTTGCGGTTGCCTTAACTGCCTCAAACTTCCTGCTGTTCTTGGTAGAACCGTAGGAAACGGTAACCTTCTTTACTTTGCCCAGTTTTTTAATTTTGCTGGCAGGGACCGTAACGGTTACGTTTACCTTGCCGTTAGACCGCTTGGCGGATTTGATTGTCGGGGTGACGCTGCTGGTCTTCTTGTTGATGAACGCTGTCCCTTTCGCCTCTGCCGTAAAGCCTGCCGCCTGCACGCTCCCAAACACGACCGCCGCCGCAATGGCTGCCGCCGCAACCTTCCTGGCAATCCCTTTCATTCTCCATTTCACTTCCATATGATTCCCTCCATCCTTTCTTCAAGTGCCATGCTGGGGCTTTCCTTCTATTCCTCGATAATATGCTCCCGGTATTTTTTTGTGACCCACTTCTATGCCTAAAATTATAATACTTACCAAATTATTTGTCAATTTATATTTTCGACACTGTTCGACAATCCCAAACAAGTTACATCCATAAAATATATATCCGAATTTTTCTGGTAAAATCATAATCGACATTCAGTGAATGTCATCTTTTTACATATCTTACCATATAATCTGGAATATGACAAGCACAGAATGTCAATATTGAAGGTGGGAAATATGTATAAGAACAAATTGCCGGATGGCAGGAACAATATCTGTGGGGAGAACGTCAGGAGATTAAGGCAGGGGATGCCCGAAAAAACTTCTCAGAGAAAATTAGCCGACCTGTTACAGATGCAGGGGCTTGACATTGACAAAAACGCTGTCCAGCGCATGGAATCCGGGCAGCGTTTTGTGACGGACATTGAACTGAAGGCTCTTGCAGACGTGTTCCACATTAGCTGTGATGAGCTGTTGCAGGGCAGCGGTTCCGACTGACATAAAAATACCCTATACCGCAAACTGGTACAGGGTATTCTTATTATGATTGGGAACTATGCTGGGTTGCATGCAAAGCCATCCCCCTCAGTCCCAAAAGTTCATTCCGGGTCTGTGTATACCGTTCGAAAAGCCCTTCCACCCCTTCCACCGCATATCCTTCTTCATCTTCCCCACCACGGATATATTTTTTTAACTGCTTTAAATTATAGTCGCACGCCACGTTAAAAAAAACGCTGTTGTTGTTTGGCGTATATTTATGGTAAGCCCCGTCCGTCAATGCCCTAGCCATTGGCGCAACATGGAACAGGAATTGGACAATGTCCCCCCTTTCCAGACAAAAGAGCATCGATTCCAACATTTCTCCTGAAATTACCTTTTCAACACTGGATTCAATCCTTGGCATAGGCATATGTAATGATTCTTCAACAATTCTCATGGCATTATGCAGATTTCCCAAATCCACTTTTCTATAACTGGACTGATAGGCTTTCATAACCGCTTTTTGAATAGATTTGGCATAGCCCGGTTGCGTGCCATGGAAATAATCCCCTAAAATTTCAGCCACCTTATCTTCACAGTCCACGACATTGTTCCAGTTATAATCATTTCCATAAAATTCAGAATAAATTTCCGTAAAAAATTCAACATATAGCTTTTCTTCTACATCAAGCCTTGTTTTTTCTGCACGGTTCATTTCCTGATTCTGTTCCCGTTTTTTCTTCCTCCTGCGCTTTGCAAGGCAGTTTTCTTCTTCAATATAGTTCTGCAAAACCTTCCCGGCATTACTTGAAATATTTTGGTACATAGTATGATACCAGTCATACTCCTGACATACCTTAAAAAATTTAATCGACGTATTTCTATATTCCTCTCCTAATGGGTTCTCTGACAAAATATCCATAATCTCTTTATAATAATTTCTTTTCATGACTTCAACGCTCCTTTCTCCATGCCTTAGTTATACACCATTTTTCATTGGAATCCCAGTGTATTTTAAGAAAAATATGTGCATTCCTAGGGTGGCATGGCTGTTTTTACAGTTCGCTGTCACCGCCCTATAATAAAGGCAACTCATGCGGCAACACATATTATCTTGTTCTGGATATAATGCATTCCTAGGGTGGCATGGCTGTTTTTACAGTTCGCTGTCACCGCCCTATAATAAAGGCAGCTCATCTGGCAACACATATTATCTTGTTCTGGATATACTGCATCCCTAGGGTGGCATGGCTGTCATGACAGTTTTTAACTTCTGTTTTATACTAATTGCAGCAAATGCGAAAGGAGCAAAAATGGAAAAACCAAAATATTGTACAACAAATAGGCGGAAACGCGCCAAACTTTCAGAGGCACGCCCTCCGCCCAGACCTCAACCGCAACTTATTAACATGTGCTTTCGAGGTGATTCGCAATTCCTATATTAGCACATTCTTCCATAAAAAGAAAGAAGGAATCCATATGACTTTATCAGGAGAAGCCACATTTGTTTCCGCAAGGACAGGAGAAAAAAACGGAAAGCAATGGAATGCTGTCAAACTATTAGATGAGCAAGGCGAGGAGTTCTTTACCTGCTTTGTATCTGAGCAAATGTTTGAAAATTTTCAAGGGCTGGCAAAACATACGCCCGTCATTTTGACACTGAATTTAGTGCCCGGGCAAAAATATTTTTCTCTGGAATCTGTTGAAATTCTTGGCAACTGACAACATCACAGGCGGCACGCCGCCTGTCCACAAAAAGATGGAGGATATAGCATGAAATTATTAATATTTATAGTTCTTTTAACATTTGTATTTGTAACTAGTGTATTAATTGTGCAATTCTGCAAGGGCTGTTCCGTCAAGGACGCAACAATTATCTGCAAAAATTGTGTCAGGAACTTTCTGGGAGAACTTTTAACGGCATTGCTTGAGCCTGCCCCAGCATTGCCACAGTTTTATCCGGTTCTGGTCGGATGGGACGGTTGCCGTGTCCAGACGCAATTTGTGGATGCCGAATTTTCCGCTGTCCGGGCAAACTTCGCCTCCTGCTACTGTACCAGGGTCAATTATGACGAAAGCAGCAGCTGTGTCACATATGTCTTTGATGTCATGCGTAAACCCGGCAGCACATTGGATGATAACATATTACGGCAGCTCATCCAGAAACAGTCAGAAGAAATCCTCGCAAACACCATGCGCACTTATGACTGCTACATACCGGCAGAGCCATTAACTGAAGTATTCCTTTTCAGGAACATGCTTTCGATTACCTTTGCCCGCAACACTGCCGGAGTTGAACTTCTGGACAAACGGAAACAGAAAATGCAGAAACGCAAAGCCCTGTCGCAACGCCCGGAAAATACCCCGATGCGCGAAAATTGGGAGGATAGCGATGGAAGGCATTGAAATGACATTCGGCTATGAATTGGAGGCATTTTCAAGGTATGGTCTGACAATCCCTATCAAGTTGGGGCTTGCCTCCCACTGCCATGCCCTTATTACTGGCTCAAGCGGTTCTGGGAAGTCACAGGCGTTGCTTTTCTTAATCGGGAAACTGTTGCAGGCTTTCCCCGGCATTTCCATCTATCTGTGCGACTTCAAGAATTCAAAAGATTTTTCCTTCCTGGAAGGATACGCGCATTATTATGCCGGGCAGGACTGTTACGCCGGGGTCATGGACTATTATCAGAAGTTTTCGCACGTCCGCACTGACCGGGCATTGCAGGGGAGAACACGCCATGTTCTAATCTTTGATGAATATCCGGCATTTGTCAGTTACCTTCAAATGAAAGACAAAGCAAACAAGACAAAGCTGGCAAATGACGTTCTGGGGGCAGTTGCGGAAATCCTCATGCTCGGTAGGGGGATTGGATTCGGCTGCTGGATTGTGACCCAAAGACCAGACAGCGCGCTCTTTTCCAACGGAGCAAGGGATAATTTCATGGCGCTCTGTGCGCTCAGCAACCTGTCCAAAGAGCAAAAAAGCATGATTTTTCCCGGACAGGAAATCCCAGACCTGGTTTTCCAAGCTGGAGAGGGGATGCTGCTTGCGGATGGCAGAAAAATCATGCCTGTCAAATATCCACTGATTGAAAATGACGCTGACTGGAAACAGCATATCCTTGACATTTTAAATGGAGGGTTGCAACACAGGAAATGACGTCTGAAATATACAGGCTTAACCAGACGCGACTGACCGCCCCGGCGGTCGGGAGCGGATGGGGGTTGGCTGTTAGTATTACCAGCCAACCTGTGTGACTGTGACAGGACTACCCAATCCCTTTATTTCAGGGGCTTTCCAAGCCATATCCTGTCACAGAAGGCAGTGTGACAGTCCAAGGAGGTGTGACAGATGGGATTCTCCCCACAGACAAGAGGGCGCGCTTTTATAGCGGTCGTCCAGATTAAGAACATGGAAAAAATGGGGCTGGCAGAGGGACAGTACAAAGACCCGGAATACCTTGCGGAATACCTCACCGCACTCTGGGAAAATAGCGGGAAGAGCCGCACATGCGCCGTTGCAGTCTGCACCAGCGCAGACGGTCTGTACCATGCACACATGGCTTTATACGGCAATACTACCACACTAAAGGCAGTGTCCGACATCCTTTTCCAGAGTCATGTAGAGCCACAACTAGGGGGCAAGGAGCAATTGCAGAACTACTTATTGAAACAGGGGGAATATGCGGAAAAGGGTGAGACAATCTTATTCGTCAAAGGAATGGAACAGATACAGGATGCCAAAGGCAAACGTGGCGACTTGGAAGTGATTGAGGAAATGCTTGCAAAGGGCATGACCCCACAGCAGATACTTGACACAAACTTTGCCTATTACAAATACGAAAAAATGATACTCCATGCCTATACAGACCAGCGCATCAGGGATGCCCCAGTCCACCAGACTTTATATGTGGAATACCATGTAGGTGATTCCGGCACGGGCAAGACCTATTCCTATAACCAGCTATGTGAGGAACATGGCGCAGAAAATATTTACATCTTGACCGATTACGACAATAACGCATCCGGCGGTCTTGATTCCTACATGAAATCCGGCGCACCGCCAATCCTTTTCATGGATGAGTATAAAGGGTTCGGCATCACATATGGGAAATTATTGACCATGCTCAATGGATATTCCCGGATGCAGACACATTCACGCTATGCCAACACTTTCAATTTGTGGGAGCGTGTGTATCTGACTAGTGTCTATCCCCCAGAGGCACTTTATCAGAACATGGTTTCGAGTGAATACCAGGACATTGATTCTTATACACAGCTAATCCGAAGAATCGACAAAATCATATATCATTATATCGAAAATGGGGAATACAAGACATATTCGGTTGACAGTAAAGATTACAGAAATTATGAAGATTTAAGGAACAGGGCGATGGCACAGACCTGGCACAAAGACGGATTCCACAGCTTATCAAACGAAGAAAGGAAACTGCTGCCATTCAGGGGGAAATAAGAATGGAAGGAAAATTTACAAGTAACATTTACAGAACCATATTACCGGATGGCGGCGGATTGAAACTACGCCGGATGTGCCTGGAAAGTCCCCCCAAAAATCAATTTTTTACATAAACAGATGTAAAACCAGGAAAAGCCTCCTGCCCTTATAATAAGGTGTCAGAAAGGCGGTTGAAATGACATTTAAGATTGGAAAGCATATCAAAATATATTTTCAGGAGGAAAAGAATGGAAAAAAAGAATGGAGCAGCTACATCAAGAAAAAATACCGTTAGTGAGCGGAGAGCCTCTGTCCATAAGACGTTAGAGACCTTGAAGAAGAAACAGCATGAATTCATGGCGGAACATACTGACAAGCCTCTCTTGGACATGCTGCTGGACTTAAATTTAGGGCTATTGGAATTAGACAACCTAGACAAATTGAGACAGGAATTATATTGCCAATTCGTTGCCAGCCTGTTAGATGATGAAGAATTCCTCTCTTTGGAGATAGTAAGTCATTTTTCCGACGATGACGGCACTCACATTTTTGGACTTGCTGAGGCAGTGGCAAACCCTAACGGACGTGAAGATGACAAATTTACATTATGGCTCGCTTTAATCATCAGTGTAAGCGATGGCATAACAGTCTCTTTAGACTTATTCCGGCTGTATGGCGTTGACAGCGTGAAGGATTCCAATTATACAGGGAAAAGCATAGGACATATGCTGGACAGCCTGCCTACTCTATAACTTACACAGGAAAAATATCTGGCAAATGTAACTATTTAAGAAAGGACAAGAAAAAGGCTACCCTTTCCAAAACAATTACAGCGAAGAAGGAAATTACAGCACTGGGGACACCTTTGCACAGGTGTACCGTCATGAACGACAACAAAGCAGAAAAGCTGACAGAAAAACAGATAAATGCCTTGCGGAATGCCATAGCCTGCGGTAAAATTAATTTAGATGATGTGCTGCGGCAGGATGAAGAAATGAAAAAACAGAAAATCCTAAAACAGCATAAATACCCTATCAGCTATGGGAAAGGCGACAACCGCTGGCATACATACATACCGGACGATACCAGACCCAATGGGCGTAAGTCCGTTGCCAAAAGGAATAAGGACGATTTAGAGGAATATCTTATTGCTTTCTATTCCAGACTGGAAAAAGTAAAGAAGGAAAAGGCGGAAACGTTAAAATCTTTCTACCCGGTCTGGCTCAGGCATAAAAACCTTGAAACCAAACAAGGGGACTACATAAAGCGCATTGATTCTGACTGGCGTAAATACTATGCCAAAGACCCAATCTCTGACATTCCTCTTACGGAACTCACCGCCGGATATTTAAGGGACTGGTGTCTGAAATCTATTAAGGAACGGAACCTTACGAAGACACAGTTCTACAACATGAGCATCATACTCCGGCAGGGGCTACAGTATGCCTTTGACATACGGGCTATCCCTTCTAACCCCTTTGAGAAAGTAAGGGTGGATTCCAAACTCTTTGCCAAACCGGGGAAAAAGGCTGACAGCGAAGAAGTATTCCTTTATGACGAACAGCCAAAACTGGAAAAGGCGGCATATGAGGACTTTGAAAAAACAGGGTGTACCTTCTCACTCTCAATCCCCCTTTCCTTCCAGCTTGGCATAAGGGTGGGTGAATGTGTGGCATTAAAATTCTCAGACGTGGACGAACTGAACGAGAATTACATCCACATCCAGCGCATGGAAGTAGATGACTACACCCTGACAGATGACAGCCGGGTACAGTCCAGAGGGCATAAGGTTGTGGAACACACTAAGACGGAGGCTGGCGACAGGGAAATCTACCTTACGAAAAAGGCAAGGGAAATCATACAGACAATCTATGATTTCAACAAAGCGCATGACTTACCGACAAACGGATATATTTTCGTCAATAAAAATGGAAATGCGCACCGCTCCAGTATGGACTACCGTCTACGGAAATGTTGCCGGATTGCCGGGATTGCCGAAAGGTCAACTCACAAAATCCGTAAAAGCTATGTAAGCACCCTCATAGACTGCGGGGAAATCAACATAAAGCAGATAATGCGCACAGTCGGACACAGGTCGGCAAAGACCACTTATGGAAACTACTGTTTCAACCGCAGGGGTGAGGCGCAAACGCAGGAATCGTTTGAAAAGGCACTTTCATTCCATTAAGGACATGGCAGCGAAAAGAGAACTCCGGGAATGCTGCCGGATAAAAATGTAATCAGGCAGACATCCCGAAAGTGTAATCAAGTGTAATCAAAATACTTTTAAGGACAAAACAATGGGAACCCTTGAAAATCAAGGATTCCCACTAATTGAAAGAATGAGACATCGGGGATTCGAACCCCGGACAACTTGATTAAAAGTCAAGTGCTCTACCAACTGAGCTAATATCCCATAAAATATTTTCCAGTTATCTTCGTTATACAATCTAATATAACAAGTGCCCAGTTCCGGAATCGAACCAGAGACACGAGGATTTTCAGTCCTCTGCTCTACCAACTGAGCTAACTGGGCAATTAATTACAGAATTGCGGGGACAGGATTTGAACCTGTGACCTTCGGGTTATGAGCCCGACGAGCTTCCAGACTGCTCCACCCCGCGCTAAAACATTTCAATGGATAAAAAGATTTAAATTTCTTATCCTAATGGATGGAGAAGGATTCGAACCTTCGAAGGCGTTGCCAACAGATTTACAGTCTGCCCCCTTTGGCCACTCGGGAATCCATCCATAATAAACAATATTTTTTTATAAACAAGCCGATGATCGGACTCGAACCGATAACCTGCTGATTACAAATCAGCTGCTCTGCCAATTGAGCCACATCGGCATTAAAAATGGGACCTACAGGGCTCGAACCTGTGACCCTCTGCTTGTAAGGCAGATGCTCTCCCAGCTGAGCTAAGATCCCATATTTAACGACCCAGAAGGGACTCGAACCCTCGACCTCCGCCGTGACAGGGCGGCGCTCTAACCAACTGAGCCACTAGGCCATTTATCAAAGTATAAAATATTCTTCAACTTGTAAAGAATATTTTCTATACCTTCAAAAATTCACACAGACAATCCTTCTCTGTTCTGGTCAAGCCCTCGGCCGATTAGTAACAGTCAGCTCCATACATTACTGCACTTCCACCTCTGCCCTATCTACCTTGTACTCTTCAAGGGGCCTTACTTCTTTCGAATGGGATATCTCATCTTGAGGGGGGCTTCACGCTTAGATGCCTTCAGCGTTTATCCCTTCCGGGCTTGGCTACCCTGCCATGGCATTGGCATGCCAACAGGTACACCAGCGGCCCGTCCATCCCGGTCCTCTCGTACTAAGGACAGCTCCTCTCAAATATCCTTCGCCCGCGCCGGATAGGGACCGAACTGTCTCACGACGTTCTGAACCCAGCTCGCGTACCGCTTTAATGGGCGAACAGCCCAACCCTTGGGACCTGCTACAGCCCCAGGAT
>CAJTDX010000001.1:0-217349 GCA_910575155.1 Lachnospiraceae bacterium | reverse complement strand
AAAATACTGCATTTTCCCCATATTAAGATTGATTTTGATGAGTTATTCCTCATAGAATGGTAAACAGAATAATTCCACTTTGCATAATCAATAAAAACGGCTGGGATCTGTTTACCGAAATATAAACTACTCTGAATTTGCAAAAATATACAATGCAGAGAAAAATTGGATTCGAATAATCAAAAAACTTTCTATAAAGTATTTCTGATTATGTCCGATATAACTATTGATAAGAATTATCGTATTATGAAAATTAATATAACCGTAGCAAAATGGATTTTGTCAGGTGCGAAAGGATTCGCTTTAATATACGCGAACACTGTGCTTGTCACAGTGTTTTTTTCGCAGATTGAGGCAATCTGCGATAATTTTTATTTGAGAGAAAAATCAGGAGTAAGCCATGGGAAATTTTATATTTGAAGATAGTTCATTAGATAACGTCATACAGATTACGCCCAAAATCAATATAGGGACAAAAGATATATTCATAAAAAATTTTGAAATCAATACATTTGCAGAACATGGAATAAATTTTACTGCAACTGAGACATATCTGATAAGGGAAGACAAATTGATATTCCGGGGTATTCACTTTCAAGATCAGAAACCGCAGAAGAGAATCCTGACGGTACTTTCGGGTGAAGCATATATCACAGTGGTAGATTTAGACAGGAACTCCCCTGAATTGGGGAAATATGAAACATTTCATTTAACGCAAGAAGAACCCAGGCTTATTTTTGTTCCGGAGTGGTTTGGGGTTGCTACCATATCAGTACAAAATAATACCACTATTTCTGTAATGAACAGCGGACCATATTATGAGCAGTACAGCACAGGAATACGATATAACGACGCAACCCTGAATATACCATGGCCAGTGCAGAACTTTCAGGTTTCTGATAAGGACAGGCGTTTAAAGTCTTTGAATGAATATCTGCATTCCTGATAAACAAATACATTGCAAAGAAAGACAAAGAGGTATGGCATGAAGGTTGTAATATTAGCGGGCGGCAGAGGTTCCCGCCTAAGTGAAGTGACACATTTAAAACCAAAACCAATGGTAGAGATTGGTGATCTGCCCATACTTTGGCATATTATGAAGATTTATTCTCACTATGGCTATAATGATTTTGTAATCTGTTGCGGATATAAAGGGGAAATGATCAAGAAATATTTTACAGATTATTACATTCAGACATCTGATATTACCGTGAACCTAAGTGATAACTCTGTCAAAATACATGAAAACGTGACGGAACCATGGAGAATTACGCTGGCAGATACAGGGCTTAATACAAATACGGCCGGGCGTATTATGCAAATCAGAAAATATCTGGATGGAGAACCTTTTATGATGACCTATGGAGATGGCGTTGCGGATGTCAATATTGATAAAGTCGTGGAATTTCACAATAAAAACAAAAAAGTGGCTACGATAACAGCGGCAAAGCCGGCAGGCAGATGGGGAACTATTCAGATTTCTGAACAAGAGGGAATCGTGGAAACTTTTCAGGAAAAAGATAAGACGGACGAAGCATGGGTAAATTCTGGATTTGCCGTATTTGAACAGGATATTTTTCATTATCTTACAAATAAAGATGAACAATTAGAGAGAGAACCCTATGAACGACTTGTTTCTGATAAACAAATCAACGCATATAAGCATTATGGATTTTGGCATGCCATGGATACCGTAAATGACCGCACAGTATTAGAAAATTATTGGAAGACAGGACAGGCGCCATGGAAAATCTGGCGTGACTAAGAAGGCTGTTATTTAAAAAATTGGCGGAACTAAAAAATATAATGAAAAAGCCTTTATAGAGGAGGTAATAAAATTGGAAACCAAAGAATTAGCAAGAAGAATCAGAAAACATGCCGTTGAGATGACACATGCATCTCATGCGTCTCACATAGGATCTGTTTTATCCATAGCAGATATTGTGGCAGTTTTATATAATGATATACTGCATTATGATGTATCGGCCCCTAAATGGGAAGAACGGGACCGTCTTGTGCTGAGCAAAGGTCATGCCGGCATCGCCATCTATGCTGTATTGGCTGAATGTGGATTCTTTTCTGTAAGTGAACTAGACGACTATTACCAGGATGGAAGCCCCTATTCTGGCCATGTGTCTCATAAAGGAGTACCAGGTGTTGAGATTTCTACAGGAAGCCTTGGACACGGAGCTGCTATAGCATGTGGAATGGCGCTTGGTGGAAAAGCTAAGAAAAAAGATTTCCATGTATATGTTATTGTCGGTGATGGAGAATGCGAAGAAGGTGTAATATGGGAAACTGCAATGATTGCAAGTCAGCAGCATCTGGATAATTTTACAATTATTGTTGATGCCAATAAGATGCAGGGAATGGGAGACTGCAAAGACGCAACGGCATTATATCCTCTGACAGAAAAATGGGAAAGTTTTGGTTTCCATACAATTAATGTTGATGATGGCAATGATGTGGAGCAGCTGCAGAAAGCCTTTAAGAATCATGTACCTGGGAAGCCCAGATGTGTGATAGCCAATACCGTTAAGGGAAAAGGCATTTCCTTTATGGAAAATGATATTTTATGGCATTTCAGAGATCCGCAGGGAGAACAATATGAACAGGCAGTACGGGAATTGGAGGCTTTAAGATGAGGACAACAGTCATTGAACAACTGAAAGAACTTGCAAAAGAAGACGATAAAATTGCACTGATAACCGGAGATTCTGGTTACAGTGTTGTAGAAACGTTTATAGAAAAATATCCTGAAAGATGTTTTAACATGGGAATTAATGAGCAGGCCACGGCATCCATTGCCGCGGGAATGGCATTAGAAGGATACAAAGTATATGTCTATGGAATTGGAAATTTTCCCACGCTTCGCTGCCTGGAACAGATTCGAAATGATATTTGTTATCATAACGCTGAAGTTACTATACTGGCCACTGGCGGCGGTTTTGCATATGGACAGCTCGGTATGAGTCATCATGCAACGGAAGAAGTTGCAGCAATGCGTCCATTTGAAAATATGAGAATATATATGCCGGCAGATCCTAAAGAAGCCGTTTCAGCATTAAATGATTCATACAGTCATCATGGTCCCGCCTACATTCGTCTGGGGCGTGGACATGATGAAAAAATATATGATAGTTCAATTAAAGTCGATGTGACAAAAGCTATATCTTTTTATGATACTTCTGATATTAATGTGTTCGCATCTGGAACAGTATTAGCTGAAGCTGTTGATGCAGTGAAAACGCTTAAAGACAAAGGAGTAAACATTGGACTGTATAGTTTTCCGCGCGTCAAGCCGCTGGACACGGAGACGATTATTCAGGTAGCTGAAAAATGTAAAACAATTGTTACTGTAGAAGAGCATAGTACCATCGGAGGATTTGGTTCGGCTGTTGCAGAGACAGTATCTGGTATGTGTGGAAATCGTGCGCAGGTTGTTCGTCTGGGATTGAACGATACATTCACAAGTGTTGTCGGAAGTCAGGCTTACCTTAGAAATTATTATGGTATTTCTTCTGATAAGATTCTTGCATGTATTGAAAATATCGTGTAAAAAGATTTTATTTACCTTGTGACCAGCAGCATGTTTTGTATTTTAGACAAATTGAAAGGAATGAATATATTTATGAGAGAACATTGTATTGCCTGCAGCGCGCCTTTGATAAAACCGCCTTTATTCGTATGTCGTAATATGCCGGGAGTATCGCAGGATCTGCCTACGAAAAATAACTTAGAACAGGACAGACCCATTGATTTAAATCTCTGCCAGTGCAGTGGATGCGGACTGGTACAGTTTGATTGTGAACCAGTTCCGTATTACCGGGATTCCACACGGGCCGGAGAACGTTGCGAGGCGTTGATAGATTTACGTCAAAAGCAGTATAAGCATTTGATTGAAACGTATCATCTTCAAGGGAAAAAAATTCTGGAAATAGGCGCTGGAAAGGGCGGCTTTCTGAAAACCTTAAAAGAGATGGAAGAATATCAGATACAGGAATACGGCATTGAAAATAATCCTGAATTTGTGAAAATTGCAACAGAGATAGAAGGGGTTAATGTTCAGCAGGGATATACGGAAACTGAGGAAACAGAGATTGCTGGAGGACCGTTTGATGCATTTGTTTCGTTTTCTTATCCGGCAAGGCTGATTGAACCCAATGTTATGCTGCAATGTGTATCCCATAATTTAACTGACGACGGTGTGGGATTGATTATGGTACCCAGCCTGGAACATTTACTGAAACCAGGTGGATTTTATGATATTGCCAGAGATCATATTGCTTATTACAGTGAAGACAGTCTTCGTTTTTTGCTTCAAAAGAATGGATTTGATGTTTTGGAACATGGAGAGGTGTCTCAGCTTTATATCTATGCAATAGTCAAAAAGCGCAGCCTGATTAATATAAAGGAATCCTGGTCAGATGTAGATGATCTGACAGAAAAAGTAAAAGATTTTGCACAAAAGTCTACAGAACATGGAAAAAAACTGGCGGTCTGGTGCGCAGGACATTTTGCATTTACCGTATTATCCACATCGGGAATTGCGAATCAGGTTTCTTACATTATTGATAATGCAAAATTTAAACAAGGATGTTTTGCACCTGCTTCCCATGTACCAATTGTAGGGGTGGAACATTATCAGGAAGAGCCTGTGGACAGTATCCTTATTCTTGGACCTATTTATATAGAAGAAATAATAAAGGAAATCAAATTAAAATGTTCTTCAGATATTATGATCGCGGCGATGGATAAGAGCGGATTACGGACAGGGCTGTAATTGTAAGAATTACAGAAGATGCAGGGGATGGCTGCCTGCTCATTTAAAATAAAACTGAGGAGAACAGAGATGACAGTATCAGAGTATATTTTTGATTTTCTGCAGAACAAGGGTGTGGAAACTGTATATATGGTTTCTGGAAGTTCTTCTATGTGGCTGACGGATTCTTTATATAAAAATGAAAAACTGCGAGCGGTCTGTACACATCATGAACAGGCTGCGACGATGGCGGCTGACCTTTATGGACGTAAGAAGGGTGTGCCGGGGGTATCATTGGTGACAATTGGCCCGGGCGCCACCAATGCCATTACAGGTGTGGCCGAAGCTTATGTGGATTCAAGTCCGCTTTTTGTCATATCTGGACAGGCAAGTTCCAGGATGCTGCGTTATGAGCAGGAATCAGGCATACGCCAGCACGGTACACAGAGCTTGAATTTAGAACCTGTGGTTTCTTCCATTACAAAGTATTTTGCAGCAGTTATGGATCCTGCGGATATCCGTTATCATATGGAACGCGCGTATTTTGAAGCAATGGATGGAAGGCGCGGCCCTGTTTGGATTGATGTGCCGGTTGATGTGCAAAACCAGCAAATTCCGGAGGAAATGGCAGCGTTTAACTATTTTGAAAATAAATGTTTCCATACGGACTATGGCAATGTCGGAAAAGTATCGGAACAAGAGATTCAAGAGGTTTTAGAACGGATTTCAGGAGCGAAGCGACCTTTGCTTCTGGCTGGTGGCGGAATCAGCAAAAAATCTGTTTCTGCAATCACCAGTAAACTTCAAATTCCGGTTGTAACTTCGCGGATGGGAATAGACCGTATTGTTTCAGATAGTCCTTTTTATGTTGGCCGTATTGGAGCTTATGGACAGAGGGGAGCGCATTTTGTAATCCAACAGGCTGATGTGCTTTTGATACTGGGATGTCGTCTTTCTGTTTCTACTATTGGTTATTACCCAGACAGATTTGGAGTAAATGCGTATAAAATTCAGGTAGATATAGATCCCAGAGAGTTGAAGAAATCCGATGTTCCAATTGATAAAAAGTTATGTATGTTAGGAGATGAGTTTGCAGACAGACTTGTGTCTGCAGATAAACCGGACTGTAGCGCGTGGCTTTCCTACTGTTCTTCGTTAAAGGAACGTTATCCTGTATTAACAGAAGATTATTGCAAATGCAATCCTCTGAATTCCTATTATTTTACGGACATGTTAAGCAGGCTTGCTCCTGATAATGCATCAATTGTTGTAGACACTGGAAGTGTCTGCAATGTCGTCTCCCAAACATGGATAATTAAAAAAAATCAGCAGTATTTTATCTCGGGCGGTCTTTCCTGTATGGGTTTTTGGGCGGGTGCTATTGGCTGTTGTACGGACGGAAACCCTGTGATAGTACTGTCAGGAGACGGCAGTGTTTCAATGAACATTCAGGAATTTGCAACACTGTGTTATCATCATTTTCCGATAAAGTTGTTTGTATATCAAAATCATGGTTATATGCTTATTCGGCATAATCAGCACAACTATATGGAAGACCGGTTTTTAGGTGTTAGTCCTGAAAGCGGCGTAAAGACTCCGGATTACTGTAAAGTAGCTGCGGCCTATGATATTCCCGGCAGACGGATTTCTTATGGGGATGACATAGAAACCAAAATAAAAGAAATTATGTCCATAGATGGGCCGGTAGTTTGCGAGGTAATGTTGGAACAATTTGGACCGCTTGCCCCCAGGATTGCTTCTAAAGTAATGCCTGATGGAAGCCTGAAAGCTGCTGAATTTGATGATCTGGCGCCCTTTTTGAAGGAAGATGAAAAACCAGAACCTTTTTAGAAAACACTTCAAATTTGAGGAGTGTGGCTGCTTTATGGCAACATAGTGGTTTTAATAAGATAAAGACAAAAGAGAGATAATGATGAAAAATGCATTATTACATAACCTGGAATTTTATAAAGGAAAACATATATTAGTAACCGGACACACTGGATTCAAGGGAGCCTGGCTGACTGCTATTCTGAATTATATGGGAGCTAATTCAGCGGGGTACGCGTTTGCGCCGGAACCTGGCAGCCTGTATGAAAAAATTCGGGGAGATGAATTGATTCATAATGTGACAGGTGATCTGCTCGATTATTCATTTTTGGAAAAGACAGTGAGAGACTTCCAGCCCGAAATTGTATTCCATTTGGGTGCATTCGGATTTGTAAAAGAATGTTTTCATGATCCTGTGAGAGCATATCACACAAATCTTATAGGAAGCATGAATCTCTTAGAAGCACTGCGGACATGCAGTTCTGTAAAGAGCATTGTTATGGTATCTACAGATAAGGTATATGATAATAAGGGTGATGGCACAATCTATTGTGAACAAGATGCACTGGGAGGATCAGATGCCTATTCTTGCAGTAAGGTCTGCATGGAACTTATGGTTAAGGACTACCGCCAGTCTTATTTTCAAACAGATAATCGTATGACGGGAATTGCTGTTGTCCGAACGAGCAATGTGCTGGCTGGGGGTGATCATATACAGACGAGATTAATTCCTTCCATCCTCAAAGCGGCGGCTGAAGGTACAACGGTAGAATTGCGCAATCCAAAACAGACAAGACCATGGCAGTCTGTTTTGGATGCATTAAACGGTTATCTTGCCGTGGCAAGACTTTTGTATGATAATCCTGCTGAATATTCAGAAGAATGGAACATTGGTCCAACACAGGATGGAATAAGAACTGTTTCATGGATCTTTGAAAAAATGCGTTCTTCATTTGAAGGTCTGGAAGGGATAGATGGACAACATTTTGCAGTTGCTGAATCAGAGAAGCTTGGGTTGAGTATTCAAAAAGCTTTGGACAGACTCGATTGGAAACCAATTTTGTCCTGTGAGCAAGTAGTGAAGCAAGTAGTAGATTTTTTTAAACGCCAGGAGGCTGGTGAGCCGGAACGCCAGATATGCCTGCGCCAAATTAAAGATTTTTATGGAGGATGTTATGATGAAACAAAATTGGGAATGTGAAAAAGATGCCCGGCAGGAAATTTTAAATTTGGTGGCAGATTATTATCATACATACAAAGAAGAAAAGAATGTTTACGAACCAGGTAAAAAAATTCCTTATGCTGGCCGGGTATATGATGAAAAAGAGATGTGTCGTCTGACAGAATCAGTACTTGATTTTTGGCTTACATCTGGCAGATTTGTAAAGGAATTTGAACAGGAATTTTCAAAATGGCTGGGGGTGCGTTATGCAAGTCTGGTAAATAGCGGTTCATCTGCCAATTTGATAGCCTTAGCCGCTCTTACCTCTCAAGAACTTGGAGAACGCGCGATAAAACCTCAGGATGAAGTTATTACTGTTGCGGCTGCTTTTCCAACTACAGTAAATCCAATTATCCAGTATGGTGCCATACCTGTATTTTTGGATGTTGTAATCCCGCAATATAATATTGACATAAAACGGTTGGAGGATGCATATTCTCCCAAGACCAAAGCTGTCTTTCTTGCACATACACTTGGAAATCCCTTTGACTTAAGCGCAGTGAAATCATTTTGTGACAAACATAATTTATGGCTGATCGAAGATAACTGTGATGCATTGGGAGGAACCTATACTTATAACGGCAAAGAATGTATGGTTGGAACTATTGGAGATATTGGAACCTCTAGTTTTTATCCGCCGCATCACATGACAATGGGAGAAGGAGGATGTGTCTATACAAATAATTCTCTGCTTCACAAGATGATCCGTTCCTTCCGTGACTGGGGACGGGATTGTATGTGTGAATCTGGTCAGGATAATATGTGCGGTCATCGTTTTGATGGAAAATATGGAGACTTGCCAGAAGGATATGATCATAAATTTGTATACAGTCATTTCGGATATAATTTAAAAATGACAGATATGCAAGCTGCCATAGGATGTGAACAGCTAAAAAAATTACCTGGATTTGTTGAAACCAGAAGACGTAATTGGAAACGTCTCCGGGATGGGCTTATGTGTGTTTCCGATAAAGTGATTTTACCAGAAGCACAACCCAATAGTAATCCAAGCTGGTTTGGATTTTTGCTTACCGTTAAAAACAGTGTGGACTGTGTCAGAACTGTTAAATATATAGAAGGCAAAGGTATTCAAACCAGAAGGCTTTTTGCTGGAAACCTGGTAAAGCATCCATGTTTTGATGAGATGCGCAGAAAAGGAGAAGGCTACCGCATTGTAGGAAATTTGGACAATACAGACCGTATTATGAAAGATTCATTTTGGGTAGGCGTTTATCCGGGTATGGATGATGCAAGGATTGATTATATGATAGAAACAATAAAGCAGGCTCTGAATAATGAATGAGAATTATTCGGAGAGGTAATAAGGCGGAAAAGATGAAAAAAATTATAATTACTGGAGCGACCAGCATGATTGGCACTGCGTTAATAAATGCTGCGTTACAAGATCAGGATATACAGAAGATTTATGCAGTTGTCAGACCTCATACGGAAAATGTTCTAAGGATTCCTTCTGATCCACGCATAGAGATTATACCATGTGATGTGGATAACTACGATGAACTTCCGGATCTGATTGCAACTTCCTGCGATGTGTTTTACCATCTGGCATGGCCCCGTACAGCAACTTATGAAGAAGGATATGAAGATATTCTCCTTAAGTGTAAAAATATGCAAACGATAATGAAAGCCGTAAATGCAGCATCTGTTATGGAATGTTCTAAATTTGTGGGAGCTGGTTCACAGTCTGAATATGGTTTGAATGATGCGGCAAAGTTGTCGCCGAAAACCTTTTGCAGTCCGGTACGTGCAGATGGAATCATACACCTGGCAGCAGGTCAATTGGCTCAGATATTATCATCAAAGCTTGGAATGAGTTGTATATGGATGCGTATTTTTAGTATATATGGGAAATACGACCGAAAGAATTCTCTGATCAGTTCGACCATAACCAAACTTTTGAATGGTGAACATTGTTCTTTTACGCCAGCCTGGCAGCTTTGGGACTTTCTGGAAGCACGGGATGCCGCAAGAGCATTTTATATGGCAGGAGAGAAGGTAAGCGGAAATCACATTTATTGTCTTGGAAGCGGAACCGCAAGACCGCTCCGGGAGTATATAGAAATTATTAGAGATATTGTAGCGCCAGGTATGGAATTGGGATTTGGTGAAATACCATATCCGCCTGAACCTGTCATGAATTTATGCGCTGATATCACAAATTTACAACAGGATGCAGGATGGTTTCCCACAATTACTTTTGAACAGGGAATAGATGCTTTGGTGGAGGATTTTCATGGCTAACGTATTGTACGAATATGATCTGAATTTCATAAAGGATAAAAAAGTAATTATATATGGCATCTTTCAATCATCTCAAATTTTCGCAATGAGGCTCATACAGGAAAATATTTCTTTTGAAGGTTTTTTATTTGCCAAGGAAAAGAAGAAATTGCAGAGTCTGCTTAACAAGCATGTTTATGATATAAAAGAAATCATGGCAGATATTGATAATATTGCAATTATTGTTCCCTTTATACTACGTAAAGAAGTGACTGATTTGGTCCAGAATTACCCTGAACTTGAAAAATGTATATCTTATGAGACTATAAAAAAACAGATTATAAATGCAGAAAATATTATTGTCTATGGTAGCGGAAAACGTGCAGAGATTTTAGAAAAAAATATACCGGACTTAAAAATATCATGTTACTTTGACTCTGATAAAGATAGAGAGGGAACTTTGCATAAGGGTAAAAAGATATGTCATCCAAGTATTTTGAAAGAGCTGAGAGGTACAGTTGCCGTTATTATTGCCAGTATTTATTATGCTGATATGTATAAAATGTTACATGCATATGGTTGTCCGGATGAAAATATATTTGTTGATTTATCGGATATCGTAATTGATGAAAACTCAGATCTCAGAATTGACAGATACCTATTTCTACAATTAGGAAAAGAATTATATCACAAAAAAGTGACTCTATATGGAGAAAAAAATACTGTTAATACTGTTAAAAAAATATTCAGACATATTGGCGTTACATTTTCTAATATTATCAGCAGAGAAAGCATTTCAGAAGATGGAACAATTTATGATATTTTTTATCAGGGCAGTGACAGACCGGATATGATATTACTGACAGATCGACCTAATTTGCTGCAATATGAAATTTTAGTAAAAATGAATTATGCAGAACGAAATATTTTGTACTTAGGCTCAAATAGTTTGTTCTATTCATATCGAAAAAATTTACTGCATATGGGGCTGGATCCAATACTTGGATATGGTAAATTTTCAGAGTATAGAGCCTCATTATTGTTTATAAAACATTTATGGTCCAATGAGGCATGTCAATCCGTCAAAGAAGAAAGACCTGTGCGAATTGTAACTTTAGGAGGAAGCACTACAGATGAAAATGGCATAAAAGATAAAAGCTGGCCAGAATATTTGTGTGATTATTTATGCGAACATAATATTCCTTTTGAACTTTATAATGGAGGTCTTGAAGCTTTTAATGTAAGTCAGGAATTATTAAAGCTGATACGTGATGTAACGGAACTTAAGCCCGACATATGTATCAGTTATTCCGGTGTAAATAATATTTTCAGCAGTCAGATTTGTGAAGAGCATTCTCAATTTATTAATGAACGTCAAAAAGTGGTATTTGACAGTTTAAATTCACATGTGGATCTATTTGGGAAAAGAGCTGAATGTATCGAATGGGGAATGGTGAGCAGTAAAAAACGAAGTGATTTTTGGCTCTCACAGATCAAAATGCAAAAAGCTATATGTGAAGCGCTTTCCATTAAGTATATCTCTATATTACAACCTAATTTTTTTACAAAATCAAATTTCATGGAAAAAGATCAGGAGTTATTAACTTGGTTTAGTATGTATATTGAAAATAATAATCCAGAATTTTTTGATGATATTTACGAAAAAATGTGGATAGAAAATGAAGTATTCCAAAATGGTATTTCAAATAAGCTAAAAGATATTGATTATGTATACGATATGCGTTCTATTTTTGATGATATTGATAATGCATATATAGATTTAATGCATGTACGCAGCTTTGCGAACAAAATAATAGCAAAAGAGATATATGAATTACTAATTCGTGGATACTATTTGGAAAGGAAGGAAGAATAAATGTATATTTTAGGAATTTCCGGTCTGTACCATGATTCAGCAGCCGCGCTGATCCAGGATGGAAACATAGTAGCTGCTGCGCAAGAGGAAAGATTCACGCGCAGAAAACATGATCCTCATATTCCGCAAAAAGCGATTGAATATGTTTTAAAAGAGGCAGACATTAAAGGTGAAGATATTGATGCAGTAATTTACTACGATCAGCCCTTTCTTACGTTAAACCGTTTTTTATCAAATGCGGTTGCTTTAGGGCATGATTCGGATCAATTAATTGACAGATCTTTTGAAAAAATGTTTGCATATAAGTTATGGATACATAAAGATTTAGAACGAGCAATTGGATGTTTGGGAAAACATGGAAAACTTTTGACGGTACAACATCACATATCCCATGCTGCATCCGCATTTTATCCGTCTCCTTTTGAAAAAGCTGTTATATTGACCGTTGACGGAGTGGGGGAATGGACAACAACGGCAATTGGCATTGGCGAAGGCAACAAAATTAATTTATGTGAGACTATCAAGTATCCTCATTCTTTGGGTCTTTTGTATAGCGCGTTTACTTACTTTTGTGGTTTTAAGGTAAATTCCGGAGATTATAAATTTATGGGTTTGGCTCCTTATGGAAAACCGAGATATTATGAGTTGATTAAAGAGAACATAATAGATATAAAACAAGATGGATCATATAGATTGAATCTTTCATATTTTGATTTTTATCGTGGCGGAACAATGATAAACGAAGATATGTTTTCTAAACTTTTTCAAGGAAAAAAGAGATTACCAGAAAGCCGAATAACCCAAAGGGAAATGGATATTGCAGCTTCTGTTCAAAAAATTACGGAAGAAATTATAATTTCTTTTGCATTACATGCAAAAGAAAAATATGGAAAGAATATTGAAAATTTAGTCATTGCTGGCGGCGTTGGTTTAAACTGCGTTGCAAATGGAAAATTACAAAATGAGAAAATATTTAAAAATATTTGGATCCAACCAGCCGCGGGAGATGCCGGAGGAGCTTTGGGAGCCGCTTTATATGCCTATTATGCATATTTTAACAATATGCGTATTGTTAATGCTAATGACAGCCAGAAGGGCAGTTTGTTAGGTCCGTCTTATTCCAACAAAGAGATCTACAGTTGGCTAGATGATAGAAATATTCCATATACAATATTAAAAGAGAGTGAACGTGCAGAAAAGATTGCAGATTTGCTGACAGAGAATAATGTGATTGGTTTGTTCCAAGGACGTATGGAGTTTGGCCCGCGTGCGTTAGGCAACAGAAGTATAATTGCTGGTTGCCTTTCCAGTGACATGCAATCACATATTAATCTCAAAATTAAATACCGGGAGTCTTTTCGTCCCTTTGCCCCTATTGTATTAGAAGAAAAATCAAATGAATATTTTGATTTATGCAGTAACAGTCCTTATATGTTGAAAGTGGGAAAAGTAAGAGAAACACGAAGGACAGAGTTTGATATTGAAAAGTTACTACAGGAATATGGAGAAGATATGTTAAAAGTAATCTCTATGCCTCGTTCTGATATACCAGCGATTACGCATGTTGATTATAGTGCAAGGATTCAGACCGTTAACAAAGATACGAACTCCAAATTATATGATATTTTACATGAATATGAAAAGAAAACCGGATATGCCATATTAGTAAATACTTCATTTAACGTCAGAGGAGATCCTATTGTTTGTTCTTTGCGTGATGCTTATACCTGTTTTATGCGTACAGGAATGGATGTTTTGATTTTGGAAAATGCAATTTTATATAAAGATAAACAACCAGAATTTGCTGATGAAGGTGATTGGAGGGATATGTATGAACTTGACTGACATGAAAGAAAAGAACCTTTTAAAGGGATGGGCATATTCTAATGCTTCTGAAAATCTAACAGATCATATCTTGCCGTGTATAAACAAAGAATGTGAAAGCTATTGGATTACGTGTGATATGGGCGAACAGTATATTTTGGAATATGATTTCGATAGTATGAATGAATTAGAAAGACAAATAGAACATTTTTTGTCAGAAGAACTATTTCAGGATATACAGCAGTTATTAACAGTTTCGACATTCAAATCACGCCAACTCAGCACTTTTGTGAATACAGAAGAAACAGATGAACAGCCGGAAGATCCTAATTTTGTGCTTCCTGATTTTGTATATAATTTTTAATATTTCCGTGTAATATCTAATGACACAATAAAACAGGGAGGATATCATGAAGAAAATTTTGAAGTATGTATGTATAGCTGCAATTTTTATCTGTGAGCTATATTTAATGATACTGATGAGAAAACATCGGGAGGACAGCGAAAAAAGATGTTATAACAAGCTTAACAAACTGGAGGATTATCGTCATCTGCTGGCGCTGTGGACAGACAATTTAATTGAACGAAGACAGATTGCGGCGGATCTGTCAAAAAACGGAATTCACAATATTGCGATTTATGGAACAGATATTGAGGCGGATCTTCTGGATAAGGAATTGGATAATACTTCCGTTCAAGTGACATGTTTTATGGAAGCAAATTCAAAAAAGCTGTCATATAGAAATAAAGATGTGCTGGATGCCCAGGCTGTACAGAATATAAAGGAAATAGACGCTATTATAGTTACCCCCGTCTTTGCATTTGATTCTATAAAAGAATATATAGAAACGGTATCTGACAAAAAAGTTCTCTCATTGATGGACGTTGTCTTTCATCTAAAAAAGGAAGGGGCGTAAAATGGCGAAAAGTTATATTTTAAGCATATGCTTTAATTATTATAAAAGATTTGAAATTATAAAATATGCAATAGAATCAATTTTAGAAAGCACGGATCAAAGGCTGCAAATTGTTGTATATGATGACAGTACGGACAGTCAGATGGAAACATTTATATCCACATTAGAAGACAGCAGGTTGAAAATTGTCAAACCTTCTGCCCATGCGGGAATGGTCCGGGGGATGGTAGAGTGTATCAGCGTGGGAGACGGGATTTATTCCATGTACGCTACGGAAATGGAAATGTTTGATAATAAAAAAATTTCAACATTGATGGATAATCTGGCATGTAATCAGAATGTGGGAGCAGGCTGCTCAGATGGTGGATTTAACGAACCATTCAAGATATACGAAAAGGGTGCTGAAGCTATTAGAAACGTTGCCATACGGTTTGCGCATCCTACGGGTTTCTTTTTTAAGACGTCAGAATATAAAAAAATTGACTATATGAAATATAGTAATGCGGAAAAATATGGTAACTTTCCATTAGATTTTTTGATGGCAGAGCTGCTTGTAAAAAACGATGGCATGATACATGAAAGTGTTTGGTATAGCAGGAATGATTATGCAGTCAGTTTATCTCATGAAAAATCATTTACTACTGTGAAGGAAGAGAATGCCTGGTTTATGCCAAAAGGGCGGGAACGATTATTGAGTAATGCAATTGTATTCATTGAGCATCTTCCTTTAAGTTTAAATGAGAAAAGTGAGATGATATTACACCAGTTTGATAAGTGTGCAGAGGGAGTATCGTCAACGCTGAAGGGAACACTTGCAAGAGAAAGCCTTTGCAGACACTATTATATGGAAAGCAGGTATTTAGACTATAAACAATATGTTTTTAATCTGTTTCACGCATATAAGTTCTTTTTATGTAATATTCCCTGGAAATATCGTATGTATTTTTTGGATTTCAGGGCAATGCAAATTGTAAAGAAGTATATTATGAAGGAAATATAATGAAAAATGTATTAGTTGTCGGAAGCACGGGGCATATTGGGAAAAATCTTATCAACTATCTGCAGAGCAGACAATGGAACGTAACGTATACAAGCCGGAGATTAGAAAATGATAACGCAGTGTATCTGGATCTTTCCTGCATAGACAATTTTGATTTTTCGTTTCTTCGAACTGTTGATTATGTTATCTTCGCGGCCGCAAATCTAAATGCGGAGGATTGCGATAAAAATGAAAAAGAAGTAAGGAAAGTCAATGTCAGCGGCACAATCAGATTTATCAGCGAGGCATTGGGGCAAAATAAGAAGGTTATATATTTGTCAAGCGATATTGTATACGGATTTGATGAACACAAAATTTTTGATGAATCATCGGTTCCTGCGCCAACATCAAACTATGGAAGAATGAAATTGGAAGTGGAAAAGTATTTTGAAAACAATAAAGATTTTAAATCAATAAGGCCGTCTTATGTATTTTCCATGGAAGATAAGTTTGTTCAATATTGTAAAAAATGTGAAGAAACCGGGGCTGAGGTAGAAATTTATCATCCTTATTACAGAAAATTTATTCCATTATTTGAACTCTGTGAGTGTATTTATCAACTTATTAAACGGTGGGAGGAATGTGATTTTCATATTTTAAATGTGTGTGGAAATGAATTGATCAGTAAAATCCGTATTGTGGATGAGATTAACAGGATCTATAAAAAAAATATATATTACAAAGTGATTAAGCCAGGCGCGGCATACTATAAAATCAGACCGGCATTTTTAAATATTACCAGTCTATATTTGTATAAAAATGGTATTTTGCAGAAAAAAGATTTCAGTCAAGCGATGGAAGAAGAAAAAGAACTAAGGAGTACAATTATATGGTAATCACACAAACGCCAATGCGAATGTCTTTTTTAGGAGGAGGAACAGACTACAAAGAGTTTTTTGAAAGTGTACGGGGGGGGGGTATTTCGATTGCAACAACGATTGACAAGTATTGCTATGTAAATGTCAGAAAGCTGCCCCCGTTTTTTGAGTACTCATCAAAAATAATCTATTCAAAAATAGAAAACGTGTCGCAAATAAAAGATATTGAACATCCTTTGGTACGGGAATGCCTTAAGTCGATGGGTATGGATCAGATCCATATAACTTATGATGCTGACTTACCGGCAAGAACAGGGCTTGGGACAAGTTCAGCGTTCGCAGTGGGCTTATATTTAGGTTTATTTGCCATGGAAGGTAAGTATATTGACAAAAAGAAGCTTGCTGATAAAGCGATCACTCTGGAACGGAAAATTTTGAACGAGTATGGAGGCTGGCAGGATCAGATAGAATGTGCTTATGGTGGTTTAAACCGGATTATTTTTGATGAAAACGGCTACCATGTGCAGCCTGTTATTATGTCGGCTGCCAGAAAAAAAGAGTTTGAGTCAAAATGTATGCTCTTTTTTACCGGTTTTTCAAGATTTTCCTCCGATATTGCACAAGAACAGGTGAAACGTACAAAAGTTAATACAAACGATCTGATCTATATGAGGGAACTGGCTCAGGAGGGTTTTAAAGTATTATCAGATGAAACGTGCAATGTCAGTGAATTCGGCAGGATATTAAACGAATCCTGGATGACGAAAAGAGGACTGAGCCATAAAATCACTACGGATAGTATAGACAGTCTGTACAGCCTTGCAATGGAGCATGGAGCAAGCGGCGGAAAACTATTAGGGGCCGGAGGCGGAGGCTTTTTACTAATCTATGCTGATGAGGATAGACAGAAGGAAATAAAAAAGGCGCTGAACAAATTAAGATACATCCCATTTCAATTTGAAAATGAGGGAGCCAGAATTTTATATTACAGGAATGAGGGAGAAGAATTGCAATGCTAAATATTCCGCTTATGAGCAACAATATCGTAAAAGAAGATATTCAATGCCTGATAGACTTTTTAAGTAAGAGCGACCGGTTTACGAACGGGCCAGTAGTCAGGCAGTTTGAACAAAAATGGAGTGAATGGCTGGGAGTCAGACATAGTTTATTTGTTAATTCTGGTTCGTCTGCCAATTTTATGACAATGGCAGGAATTGCTGAGCTTTATGGAAGAGGAGAGATTATCATTCCTGCAATTACCTGGTCAAGCGATATCTCAAGCGTTATCATGGCAGGACATATTCCAGTATTTGCAGATGTGAACCTTCATAATTTTGCAATGTCAGAAGAAGAACTGCTCTCTAAAATAACAGAGCAGACAAAAGCAGTTTTTATCTCACATATTTTAGGGCTGAATGCTCTGACTGATAAAATTATCCAGACCTGTAAAGAAAGAAATATTCTGTTAGTGGAAGATGTCTGCGAATCACATGGAACAAAATTTAAAAATGAAAAGGCAGGCTCTATTGGCCAGATTTCCAACTTCTCCTTTTATTATGCACATCATATGAGTACGATCGAAGGGGGAATGATCTGTACAAACGATGAAGATTTTTATCAGCAAATGAGAATGTATAGAAGCCATGGAATGTTACGGGAAAGTTCAGACGAGGGATATAAACAGAAGATATACAGAGAATATCCGGATTTAAACCCGGAATTTATCTTCATGGTGCCAGGATTCAATATGAGGAGTACGGAATTAAATGCGGTAATAGGACTGAATCAACTAAAACGTCTGGATGATAACATCAGAAAAAGAAGGGAAAATTTTGAATTGTTTTGCAGTCTCCTTGACAAAAAAACATATGTTACAGAATTTGACCTGGATGGGCAGAGCAATTACGCGTTCATTGTCTTATTAAGAGAAAACAATACAAAGATATTTGAGAGGATTATCCATATGCTTACAACGGAACAGGTAGAATTTCGGAGAGGGACTGCCGGAGGCGGAAACCAGCTTCGGCAGCCATATATCCGCAAAAGATTTCCAGAGGAACGTCCTCAAAATTATGTGAATGCTGAAAAAATACATTTCTTTGGTCTGTATATTGGAAATTATCCAGATTTAGAAAAAGAAAAAATAGTAAAACTTTGTGAACTTTTGAATGCAATATAGGAGGGATTATGGCAAAAGTATTTATTACGGGAATTACAGGTATGGTTGGATCCCACATGGCAGATTTTCTGCTGGAACAGACCGATTGGGAAATTCATGGTTTAATCAGATGGAGGAGTCCCCTGGATAATATCAGCCATTTGCTGGATCGCGTCAATAAAAAAGACAGGGTATATTTGCATTATGGGGATTTAAACGATTTAGCGTCATTACAGAAAATAATCGCCAATATAGAACCAGATTATATTTTTCATCTGGCGGCACAGAGTTATCCGATGACAAGTTTTGATTCTCCGCTGGAGACTTTAAATACAAATATTTTGGGTACATGCAGATTGTTGGAAACGTGCAGATTGTTAAAGCAAAATCCGATGATACATGTCTGTGCATCTTCAGAAGTATTTGGAAAGATTCCTTTTGATAAAAAGCCGGATACTGGCATACATGAGGAATGTCCGTTTCATCCCGCTTCTCCCTATGCCATATCAAAAGTCGGCACAGATTTAATTGGCAGGTACTATGCGCAAGCCTATGGGATGAACATCATGACAACAAGAATGTTTACGCACACAGGACCCAGAAGAGGCGATGTGTTTCACGAGTCCACATTTGCAAAACAAATTGCCATGATAGAGCAGGGGCTGATAGAACCAGAGGTAAAAGTCGGCAACCTGGATTCATTGAGGACTTATGCGGATGTCCGCGATGCCGTCAGGGCATATTATATGCTGGTAACAGTTAATCCCATACCAGGAGAATATTACAATATTGGGGGAACTTATACCTGTAAAGTGGGAGATACATTACATACATTATTATCTTTATCTTCCATGAAAAATAAAATAAAAGTTGTTGAAGACCCGGAACGTTTCAGACCCATTGACGCGGATTTACAGGTGCCGGATACACGTAAATTCCAAGTACATACAGGATGGAAACCAGAAATCACTTTTGAACAGACTATGGAAGATTTATTAAATTATTGGAGGCAGCGTATCCAGCGTCAAGGAGTCTATTTAACCAGATAAAGTAAGGATTACACGAAAATGGAACAATTAATAAAGAATTATCCTGAATTAACAGAATTACAGCCCAAAATACAAAAAGTGATAGATAAACTTTATGAGGTTTACATCAGTGGAGGCAAACTGTTAATCTGCGGCAACGGAGGAAGCGCGGCAGACTGTGAACATATTGTGGGAGAGCTCATGAAGGAATTTAAGACCCACAGGGAATTGCCCCAAACTATAAAGGAGAAGCTGGTAAACGTCGGATGCGGCAGAGAATATATTGACAATATTTATGGAGCATTACCAGCTATTTCCCTTGCCAGCCATGTAGGATTTATGACGGCTTTTAATAATGATGCAAATGCAGATTTTGTATTTGCCCAGCAATTATATGCCCTGGGCAGTGAAAGGGACGCCTTACTGGCCATATCCACTTCTGGAAATTCAAGGAATATTGTAAATGCATGTATAATGGCAAAAGCCCTTGGGCTTACGGTTATTGGTCTGACGGGAATAGACGGGGGCATTGTAAAGAAGTACGCAGATATTTTGTTGAATGTGCCATCAAAAGAAACGGCAAGAATACAGGAGTACCATCTGCCAGTTTATCACAAAATATGTGAAAAGCTGGAATGCAGATTTTGGGCATAAAAACATCTTTTCATAAAATAAAGAAGAGGAAGGAAAAATAGTTATGAAAGCGGTTATAATGGCAGGCGGAAAGGGGACGCGCATTGCTTCTGTTGCGAATGATATTCCCAAATCTATGATTTGCATTCATAACACTCCCGTCTTAGAACATCAATTGAATGCTTTAAAACGTCAGGGTATTGGTGAAGTGACTATTATTGTAGGCCATCTGGGAGAAATCATACAAGAACATTTCCAGGACGGAACATCATATGGTATGGACATACATTACATAGTTGAAAAGGAACCGCTGGGAACAGCAGGTGCTTTAAGTTATTTCCGGGGATGCAGGGAGGAGCTTCTTCTTCTCAATGGAGATATCATTTTTGACATAGATATTCATAGATTTTACGCATGGCATAAGTCAAAAAATGCAGAAATCACTTTATTTACACATCCTAACAACCATCCCTTTGACAGCACTTTAGTAGAAAAAGATGAGAACGGGCGGGTTATACGTACCATAAGAAAGGAAGAAAAACGTTTTGATTATAAGAACTGTGTAAATGCAGGCATACATCTTCTTTCTCCAAAGACGATAGATTTTCTGCCAGAGAAACCTGTGCGAATGGATTTGGACCGTGAAATTATACAGAACTTTATCCAGCAGGCGTCAGTTTATGCCTATGATTCGCCAGAGTATGTAAAAGATATGGGAACACCTGAAAGATATGCTTTGGTATGTAAGGATTACGCCAGAGGAAAAATTTATGCAAAAAATCTTATCCATAAACAACGGGCTGTATTCTTAGACCGGGACGGGACAGTCAATGTATACAGACAATATATTGATGATCCAGAGCAAATAGAACTATTGCCGGAAGCAGCCTCATCTATAAGGCGTTTAAATGAATCGGAATACTTAACTATAATTGTCACAAACCAGCCGGTGATAGCCCGCGGAACCTGTAGTTCCGGACAAATGGCGGCGATCCACAGACGAATGGAACGGCTTTTAGGAGATCAGGGGGCATATGTGGATGATATTTTTATATGTCCCCATCATCCGGATTCCGGTTTTGAAGGTGAAGTGAAACATCTGAAAATCCAATGTACCTGTAGAAAACCAAAACCCGGTCTGATTCTCCAGGCCGCTGAAAAATACAATATAGATTTGCAGAAATCCTATATGATAGGAGACCATGAATGGGACATGCAGGCTGGAAAAGCAGCAGGGTGCCATACCATTCTGGCACAGCAGGGGCTGAAAAATTCTATGGTAGATGAAATATTAAATGCAAAAACAGAGCAATATATTTGAATGCGTTCTGACAGACAAAATACAGGAATGTATTATGAAAAGAGTAGGAGATCAGGATTATGATATTACGAGCAAAAACCAAAACTTTATTTAGCGGAAAAGAGCTGACTTCACAGCAGCAGAGAAATACAGACTTAAATATCCGGGAACTGGAAGCCGGGAAAACCATTCTTACATCCTATCCCAGAAGGCTCGTATTTGAGCTGACGAATGCATGTAACCTGAACTGTATTATGTGCGGCCGGAATGCAGCCGATTTTAAGCCTACCATGTTTGACATGGACGTTTTTCGCAGCTTTGAGCCTCTGATGGATACCGTTGAAGAGGTCACCCTGATGGGATGGGGCGAGCCTACGATCCACCCCTGTTTTATAGAAATGCTTAAGATTATTAACCAGCACAGCGCCAGAAAATATTTTTGTTCCAACGGCATGAATCTTCAAAAGATAAAGGATGCCATCTTTGACTATAACGTCGACGTATTTGCAGTCAGCCTCGACGGAGCAACAGACGAAACAAACAGCCGTATCCGCAGGGGTTCTGACATCCGCCAGATTACCAGAGACCTGAAAGAAATCGTACAGATAAAAAAAGAACGTGGGCTGGCATATCCTTGGATTAATTTTGTGTTCTGCGCGATGCGCTCCAATATCAAAGAACTTCCCGATCTGGTGCGTCTGGCGGCAGAAATCGGTATCGAAGAGGTCAAGGTAGTTTACCTGACGGTATTCGGGGACGACCTGATGCAGGAATCCCTCTGGGGACAGGAGGAACTGGTACATAACGTATTTGAAGAGGCTGTCCGCGTCGGGGAGGAACTGGGCATAGTATTAAAGCTTCCCCATTATGTGGGAGAGGACGTGGCCGGCAAACAGTATCATAAAGACTGTTTTGTGTCCTGGAGGGATTTTTTCCTGGGTTCCGATGGATATGTACGCCCATGTATGTCAACTCCCAAACAGTTTTTCCCATATGAAATGGACAAGCCGTTTATGGAGATGTGGAACGCGCCGGAATACCAGAACTACCGGAAAACCGTAAATGACCAGGAGCACATGGATACGCCCTGTAAGAGATGTTACCAGTCTTCTCACTGTAACTGGAACCGCAAAGAGTCCTTTATCCAGGTGGGAGAGACGTTCTCACCAGACTGGGAAAAATAAGGAAGATGGATGGGAGAGATTATGAGTACCTTTACGTATACCCCGGAAAACATCAGGAGGATGCAGCTGATCGAGCTGGACATGCTCATTGAACTGGACCGCATCTGCCGGAAACAGGGCATCCGGTATCAGCTGGACGGAGGCACCCTCCTGGGCGCTGTGCGCCATAAAGGCTTCATCCCCTGGGATGACGACATTGATACAAGGATGCTGCGGGATGACTATGATAAATTCTGCAAAGCCTGTGAAACGGAGCTTGATAAAAACAAATATTTCCTGCAGACCAGTGAAACGGATCCAGGTTACCGCTGGGGCTACGCCAGAATCTTAAGGAAAGGCACGTACTTTTCCAGGCAGAACCAGGAAATGCTTACCATGCAAAGGGGTATTTTCATTGATATTTTTCCCTGCGACAACATGCCGCGGTCAGGTGTTGCCAAAGTTATATATAACGTCCGTTGTTTTCTGGCAAGGAAGATAGCATATTCGCCGGTAGGGGCGGCACATGAACCAAACCCGTTAAAAAAACTGGGATATCGTATGTTAAACCTGTTTCCATATAGCATTGCCAGAAGGGAATTTAAGAGTCTGGCATATCAGTATAATCATAAAAAAACTTATTATGTCCGCACGCCGGCCTGGGGATATAAACAGGAGGCAAAGGGTTACTTAAGAGCCTGGCTGGATGAATCCTGCGAACTGGAATTTGAAGGTCATTTTTTTCTGGCTCCCAAAGATTATAATGGATATCTGAGCTATTTATTTGACAGGAATTATATGCAGCTTCCGCCGGAGGAACAGAGGATTCCCAGACACACATCCACTGAAATTGATTTTGGAACCATCAGATAGAGAGGGCAATACATATGAGCGAAGAAAAAAATAACTTATGTATTTTGATACCCACATACAACAGAAGTAATGCTGTTGATTATTATTTAGAAAATAAATTAAATCTTTTCAGAGAGCTTCACTTTGATGTGGTCTTGTATGACAGCAGTAAAAACACTCTGACCCGGGATGTCGCTGAGAAATATATAAAGCAAGGCTATCATTGTTTAAAATATGTGTCTTATGAAGATCTTCCGGACGATTTATATGGAACAGCTAAGACAGCAAATGCTCTGGTTCAATGCGCTGATGATTATGATTATGTTTGGTTGTGTGGAGACCAGGCTGTGCTGAAATTAGAAGAATATCAAGATGAATTGTTACAACTGCTAACAGATGGATTTGATGTGATACATGTTTATATTAATAAACTCGGAAGAAGCAGTGAACAGGATATAAATTACAAAGATTTTTTTAAAGATTTTTTTTGGAGTATGACACATTTTTGCGCTTTTATTTTATCCGGGCGTGTAATTAAACAAATGGAACAATGGATGAAAAAATATTTAGAAATGAACTGTACGATGGCCATTGTTTTTCCAATTTTTGCAGTTTTGCCCAGCGAAACGTTCAGAATTGCATACATAAATCATGCTGCATTTGAACCATCGCCTTGCAGAACACTCGCATCTTCAGCTCAAAACAAAGAAATGCTGAGAGGTTATGCGGAGGCAATTAATATTGGTGTCGATAATTTACCGGAGGAATATAACGACGTAAAAAGCATCACTAAAAAATCTTTCTGTAAAAATACTGGACATTTTGACTGGCAAAGCGCGATAGATTTGAGAGCTGACGGAAATCTGATACTGGAAAGTATGAAGAAATATGGAAAATATCTGAAACAGATGACGGATGTACCGTTGTCATGGTTTTATTTGTGGAGTATTATGCCAAGAAAAATTGCCAGAAGACACTCTAATTTTTATAGCGTATATGTAGAGGGGATCAACAAACTGTGTGAAATAAATAAAAAAGGCGGCAGATTGATCTTATATGGCGCAGGGCAACATGGAATCAGAATATTAGAAAAAATAAAATATTCTTATCCTGAAATCAAAGTAGTAGCTGTTTCAGACAAAAACTGGTCTCAGATCAACCGCGAATACCAATCGATTCCACCGGAGGATATTCCTCAATATGAATCTGACTATATAGGGATAGCGATTGTAAATCCCCGAATTTATAAAGAGGTTAAAAAGATGTTATTGAAGCTTCATGTACCGGTAAAAAAACTGTTTCATGTTTAAAGAAACAGATGATTCAAACAAAGTAGACGGAGGACAGTACATGTGAAGGATCGGGCATCTGTCATGTCCTTCTCAGTATGAAAGAAATCAAAAGATCTGTGGAGTAAAGTAAAATGGACTTATATAACCAATTGATAAACAAAAAGGCAAAACTGGCAGTCGTTGGCTTGGGATATGTGGGCATTCCGCTTGCCATGGCATTTTCAAAAAAGATTGATGTAATTGGATATGATGCCAATGAACAGAAAATCCAGATGTATAATCAGGGAATTGATGTAACTAAGGAAGTTGGCAATCAGGCGATCATGGAATCCGGAATACTGTTTACTTCAGATTCGGTACATCTGAAAGATGCAAAATTTTTTGTTGTGGCAGTACCAACGCCTATTCGTGAAGACAAAACACCAGATCTCACGCCTGTTGAATCTGCCACAAGGATCGTCGGAAGAAATCTTGATAAAGGTTCTGTTGTTGTATACGAAAGTACCGTTTATCCAGGCGTTACAGAGGATATTTGTGTTCCCATTTTAGAAAAGGAAAGCGGTTTGACATGCGGCATTGATTTTAAAGTGGGATACTCCCCAGAACGGATCAATCCTTCTGATAAAGAACATGTACTCTCAAATATTATTAAAATTGTTTCCGGCATGGATGATGAGACTCTGGATGTTATTGCCAGTACATATGAGTTAGTCGCTTTAAACGGCGTTTATCGGGCATCCTCCATAAAGGTTGCAGAAGCCGCTAAAGTAATTGAGAACAGCCAGAGGGATATTAATATTGCATTTATGAATGAGCTGTCTATTATTTTTCACAAAATGGATATTGATACCAAAGAGGTTTTAAAGGCTGCTGGAACGAAATGGAATTTCATGAATTTTAAGCCGGGACTTGTCGGCGGTCATTGTATTGGTGTTGACCCATACTATCTCACACACAAGGCAGAACAATTGGGATACCATTCAGAAATAATTTTATCAGGACGCCGTGTCAATGATGATATGGGAAAATTTATCGCTGAGAATATTGTAAAAGGGCTTATCAAATGCGGCCGAACGGTAAAGGATTCTACTGTGTCAGTTCTTGGATTTACTTTCAAGGAAAACTGCCAGGATACACGTAATACCAAAGTAATTGATATTATCCGGGAACTTGAGGAATATGGAGTTCAGAGTATAGTTGTGGATGATGTGGCAGATGCAAAAGAAGCAGAAACATTATATGGTATAGATATCATCAGTTTAAAAGATATGAAAAAATCAGATGCCATTGTCGTATGTGTACAACACGATATATTTAAAAATCTTACATGCGCATGGTTTGCAAAATTTTTCAATAATTCGCAAAAATTATTATTTGATATAAAAGGAATGTATAATAAAGAGCAATTTTCTGATGCAGGATATTATTATTGGAGATTATAGTGACAATATCTTATTCAGAACGAAAATGATGAGAAATATCATTTTTATCTGTAAATCATAATTTTGAGGCATCGTATAAGCGAGGTAGTACATATGAACGAAGAAAATTTTAAGTTATTAAGGGATGTGGCAGAACGGAGGATGTCCGTAAAAGACGCCCTCCTTACTATGGAAGGAAAAATATTGGCAGAACAGAATCTTCTGAACGAGGAGGGGCTTACTGCAGCAGGAGAACAGCAGCTTGCACCGTACAGAGCAGATAACGCTATTATTATGGCAGCGGGCTACAGTGCAAGATGTATGCCGCTTTCCAATATCATGCCCAAAGGACTGTTCCAGGTAAAAGGAGAAATCCTTATTGAACGGGAAATTCGTCAATTAAAGGAAGCCGGAATTGCAGAAATTATTTTGGTGACAGGTTTTCAAGCTGAAAAATTTGAATACTTAAAAGAGAAATACGGAGTCTCTATCGTCGTCAATAAAGAATTCGACAAATATAATAATATGGCTTCTTTGTACGCAGCACAAAATCATATAAAAAATTCCTATATTTTGTGTTCGGATAATTATTATGAAGAAAATGTATTTCACAAATACGTTTATGCTCCCTATTATTCCTGTGTTTATTCAGAAACTTATTGCGATGAATTTTGTGTTACTAATATAGATAAGAATGGCTGTATTTTAGACATTCACCGGGGAGGAGAACGATCCTGGTATACGATTGGCGATTGTTATTTTAACGCGTCGTTCTCAGAGAAATTCTGCAATTTTATGAACAGTGAATGGACAGATTACCAGGTTAGAAACATGCTGATGGATGATTTCCATATTCGTCATATCAAAGAACTGCCTCTTAAAAAACAAGAACGTCCGCAGGGCAGTATTTTAGAATTTGACACTTTAGAGGAAATAAAAGAATTTGATCCGGATTTTCAGGATTTTATTAACAAAAATCTGGATAAAGAAAATACCGTCAATCAGGTATTTTTCAAATACTCAGATGTGAAATCATATCATTCTGTTCCCACGGAACAGCTTGGCGGACGTCTGCATCTGAATGAGAATCTTTTTAGACCCTCCCCCAAATGTTTGGAGGTACTAAAAAATATTACTATGGAAGATTTGTATTTATATGATCTGGGACATAGTGATGAATTGCTGGATACGCTTGCAAATTTTACAGGAATCTCTGCAAACAATATTTTTGTGCATAATGGTTCAGCAGAGGTTATTAAATCTATTTTCAGCATACTTCTAAATGAAGGTGATCATATACTAATTCCCGAACCTGGCTGGAGTTACTACCAGAGCGTGGCAAATGAGAAATTTGCCAAATGCATTACTTATGAAGTCTGTGAGTCGGCATGGAGTTATGAATACAATATTGACGATATTCTGAAAAAAGCAAAAGAGCATAAGCCTAAAATGATTATCCTTACTTCCCCACAGATGCCCACAGGATGTGTGATCTCTGACGGTGATATTGAACGTATTATAATGCAGAATGAAAATTCTGTGATTATGATAGACGAGGCATACTGGGGGTATGGCACAGACGATAATATTTTTGAAAAGAAAATTATTACGCAGTACAGTAATGTGGTTATTACCAGGACGTTCTCCAAATTTTACGGTCTTGCCAATATCCGTATCGGGTATGGTTTGTGCAGTTACCCATTAAGGAGAACCATTGGTCTGGACCTTCCACTTTTCAGAGCAAGTGGAATCAGTCGGAAAATTGCTATCGCAGCAATCAATGACGCTGATTATTACCGGGAACTGAAACAAAAGACAAACGAAATCCGCAATTGGTTTATAAAGGAGCTGAATGGTCTTTCGGATGTGAAAGCGTTCCAATCCCAGTCAAATTATGTCTTTGTCAGGCTGCTTCATGCCGATGCAGATAAAATTCGGGCATATATGGAAGAAAATGGGATATTAATTCGTCTGTTTCGTGACAAAGATGCTCTGAGACTTCGCATTACCATTGGTCCCAGAGATCTTATGGAGCGGGTACTGTATCAATTAAAAAGAGCGTTAAATCAATAGGAAAGGAATCTAAGATGAATATAAAACTTTCAGTCATTGTTCCGGTTTATAATGTTGAACCTTATATAAGAAGATGCTTAGACAGTATTTTACATCAGACCTACCAGAATTTGGAGGTCATATTGGTTGATGATGGTTCCACAGATAAAAGCGGCGCAATATGTGATGAATACTGCTGTGCTGATCCGCGTATACAAGTAATACATAAGAAGAACGGTGGGATTGCGAGTGCGAGAAAAGCAGGTGTTGTACATGCAACCGGCGAGTATACCACAAATGTTGATCCCGACGATTGGATTGAAACCGATGCATATGAATATATGGTAAATATACTGGAGACATATGAACCGGATATGCTTGTATTAGGATACAAAAAGGAATATCCAGATTTTGTGGAAGAATATAGACAGTGGATTGCAGACGGTATCTATGTTGAAAAGAATTTCTGGGATGAATTTAATGGCTTCATTGAAAAGAAGAATTTCTTCTGCCAACCCATAGACATGTCTTTATGTAACAAAGCAGTTAAAACCGAACTGTGGAAAAAATACCAGATGGAATGTTCAGAATTATTAAAAAAGAATGTGGATGATGCAGTAATCTTTCCCTGTATTTTAAACAGTAGCAGCGTATATGTGGATTCAAAATGTTTTTATCATTACTGTGTAAGAAATAACTCAATTTTATGGGGGAATTACAGTAAAGATTATGAGCGTGTTTTAATCCTCTCAGAACAGTTGATTAAATCTTACTGTAATGCGCGATATAAAGATAAAATTGAAAAAAAGTTTTTACTGTACAAACTGTTCTATCATTTCATATTAGATACTCCGGAAAAGTTAATCAGCGATCAGGGATGCGTGGTTTATCCGAAGGTTAAGCCTGGAAGTAAAATTATTGTTTATGGTAAGGGCGTGTTTGCCAATCGTCTTATACAGCGCATAGAGGAATTGCAATATTGTACGATTACGGGGAATATTGATAAGTCGGATATGAACAGCATAAATATAAAAGATTTTGATAATATTGATTATATCGTAGTTGCAATTTTCAATTCTGTAATTGTTGATTCTGCTATTAAACGCTTAAAAGATAAAGGGGTAGATGAGGGCAAACTATTGTGTATTGAAAAAGAAAATTTAACCTTTGAAAAGTTACCGGATGAAATGAGAGAATTGTGGAATACATGGTTGTAAAGATCACAGATAAACCAATCATTACACCTCTTTTCTATACTGGAAAGTTGCTGCATACATAACAGAATTACAGGAGGAATGAAATAAATGAAGGCAATTGCAATGTACTTACCACAATTTCATCATATACCTGAAAATGATAAATGGTGGGGTAAGGATTTTACTGACTGGAAAGCAATGAAATTGGCAAAACCTTTATTTCAAGGACATGACCAGCCCAAAGAGCCGCTTAACCATTATCAATATGATCTTTTAGATAAAAAAACGTTTTTGTGGCAGGAAAAATTAATGAAAGAATATCATATTCATGGTTTCTGTTTCTACCATTACTGGTTTAAAAATGGAAGGAAAATTCTTGAAAAACCTGCCGAAAATCTTCTTCAATGGAAGGATATAAATATTCGTTTCTGTTTTTCATGGGCAAATGTATCATGGGTAAGATCATGGAGTAATTTGGGTGATCAAACAGTCTGGGCAAGCAGTTTTGAAACAGATGAGCCGCATACGGGAAATGGAATCCTTTTAGAACAGGGGTATGGGAATGAAGAAGACTGGACAGAGCATTTTAATTATTTGCTGCCCTTTTTCAAAGATGGTAGATACATAAAAAAAGAAAATAAACCTCTGATTATCATTCACAGACAGGAAGACATGCATTGTCTGAAAGAGATGCGTAAGGTGTGGGACGAGCTTGCAGTGCGGAACGGGTTTAGCGGAATATATGTGATTGGAAACTTTTACGATGGTGTAGAAAATACATGTGCCGACGCCATGCTGGTTATGGAACCAGGCAAAACAATAGGACGGGCCTTTCCGGCAAGATTTGCCAACAAAAGCAGGATGGAAGTGGCAAGATATTTATCCTACGAAGAGGTATGGAAGGAATCTTTGGGTTGGCAGGTTTCTTCGGATACAAAAACATACTATGGAGGATTTGTCAATTACGATGATACTCCCAGGCGAGGAAATGCCGGAACTATAATATATAATGACACACCGGAAAAATTTAAAATTTATCTCACGGATTTATATGCAAAAAATAAAGCCAACGGCAACGAATTTGTGTTTATCAATGCCTGGAATGAATGGGGAGAAGGCATGCACCTGGAGCCGGACGAAGAATATGGTTATGGATTCCTGGAGGCAATCAGATATGCAGAAGATCACTATTTAAAAGAGGTCTATAAATATACTCAGACGGAAAGAACAAATGAAATTGATGTAAAAGAACAGCAGATTTCAAGATATAAACAGGAAGTTGCGGTACTTAGCGATTGGCTTTTTACACTGGAACATCAACTTGAAACTGCTCAATGGCTGTTACAGAATAGTTACAAAAGAGTGGGAATCTATGGTCTTGGAGTACTTGGCAAGCATCTTCTGGCGCAGCTTATGCAGAAAATGGAATATTTATGTTGTATAGACCGGGATGCCAGAAGCCTGAATCTGGATGTACCTGTATTTTTACCAGATGAAATTCCCCGACTGGATTTATTGATTATAACAAATGTTCATATTTACAATGAAATTTATGATGAATTAAACCATGAGAACCTAACCATGATATCACTGGAAACTCTGATTAAAAATATAAGAAATGAAATATAGTGATTAGAGGCTGCTTATGAACAAATTAGAAAAATTTAAAATTATTTGTGAGAAAAAACTTCCAATTGCAATCAAAAATGCTCAGAACCGTCAGATTATAATCTGGGGAGCATCAGACAGTGGACGTATCGTAAAAGAATTATTATGCGAACAGGGACATCCCCCCGCATTTTTTGTTGATAAAAAATCAGCGGAAATAAAACAATATTGCAGCTGCCAGGTCAAAGGAATTGACGAATTGGATGCTGCATTCCATTTTGTGTTAGTGGCAACGATAGCTTTGCATGAAGAGATAGAAGAATTGCTGGAAAACAAAGGTTTTAAAGATAAGGATTACCTGTACCTTTGTGATAACGAAAGATATCTCAAAGAAGATGTTTTCTATAAAGGATGCCTGATAGGAAGATATACTTACGGTTATGAGGAATTACTGTCAGATTATCCAATGGCAAGTAAAATCGGCCGCTTCTGCTCCATTAACAGCACAGCACGCATCTGGAATAACCATTCCCTTGACGCTGTAACTACGCATCCAATTTTAGACCATAGGTTATTCTACTCGAGAGAAGAAAAGGATCTGCGGCAGACCTTTATAAAAAAATATGGAAAACATCATCACAATGCACCATATGAAAACAGTGAATTAAGAGATAACCGTCCTGTTGAGATTGGAAATGACGTATGGATTGGAGCGAACGCCATTCTTCTTCCAGGGGTAAAAATTGGGGATGGAGCGGTGGTTGCAGCAGGGGCGGTAGTAACGAAGGAAGTAGAACCTTACGCCATTGTTGGCGGCATACCCGCAAAAATAATAAAGTATCGTTTCCCTAAAATGCAGATTGAAGCGTTTATGCGGATTAAATGGTGGGAATGGGATATCAATAAAATTGAAGAAAATATTGAATTATTTTATCAGCCGGAACTGTTTTGTAAAATATTTGATGTATAGAAAATAATTATTTGTAACATTTTTATCGGAGGCCATTACGGCCGCCGATTTTTTTATAGGAAATTTCTTCGGATTCCCTATAAAAAAACAATGATCGCACTGCGGCGGAAAAGAAATATGCCGCTAAAGCGACCCGCCGCACGCGGCATGGCCATGTCCCTTATGACTGAGGGATTCATGAAGTTGAAGTGGGCTTGTCCGCTTTGTACCAGAAAGAGAATATACACATTTTTACAAGAATCCGTGAATGTCTTTTACAACATTAAAATCCTGATTTTATAAAATTCTTATTTTCCATCAATTGAATCTGTGTTATACTGATTCTGATTATAATCAAAGTAAAATCTATAAGTATGGATTTTGTTTCTGCAAAAAGGCTGTATGGTGAAGTTTGCCAAAATAGAAAACCGAAAAATGTTAGGAGCATACGCATGAAAAAAGTAATAACTTATGGAACGTTTGATTTGTTTCATCAGGGTCATTTAAATATATTGTCCAGAGCCAGGAAACTGGGAGATTATTTAATTGTCGGTGTAACCACGGAGCATTTTGATGAAATGCGGGGCAAAGTCAATGTGATCGATTCTACTTTAGAGCGCATTGAAAATGTCAGGAAAACAGGGCTGGCGGATGAGATTATTATTGAAGACCATGAGGGACAGAAGATTGAAGATATACAGAAATATAATATTGATATCTTTACCGTTGGCTCAGACTGGATGGGAACCTTCGACTATCTGAATAATTTCTGCCAGGTAATCTATCTGGAACGCACCCCGGACATTTCTTCCACCATGCTGCGCAAGAGCAGATTTCAGATTATAAATGTAGGGATTGTAGGAACCGGACGCATGGCGCCGCGTTTTCTGGAGGAGGACAAATATGTGTCGGGGATCCATATCGTCTGCGCCTATAACCCGGAAAGAGAAAGCGGAGATCTGTTCCGCGAAAAATATGAAATTCCAGTATACCATGAAGAATATCAGCAGTTTTTAGATCACGTTGACGCCGTTTATATTGCCTCGCCCAATGAAACGCATTACGGATATGCAAAACAGGCTCTGCAGGCAGGCAAACATGTGCTGAGCGAGAATCCGGTTGCAATGTCAAAATGTGACGTGGAAGAATTATACGACTTGGCGGAGGAAAAAAATCTGGTATTGCTGGAGGGGATTAAGACAGCCTACTGTCCTGGTTTCCAACAGCTTCTGAACACGGCCCAAAGCGGTAAAATCGGAGAGATTAAAGATGTGGAGGCCTGTTTTACCAGGCTTGCGGATGTTGAATCCAGGGAGCGCACGGACGCGGAGTTTGGCGGAGCCTTTCTGGAATATGCGGCGTATACCCTGCTTCCAATTTTTAAATTATTGGGCACGCAATATAAAAAAGTGGAGATATACAGTATTCTCGATGAAAAAGGTATGGATTTGTACACCAAGATTCAGTTGATTTACGAACAGGGCATGGCAACCGCAAAGTGCGGAGTCGGCGTTAAATCAGAGGGACAGCTGGTTATTGCAGGCACGAACGGCTATGTGCTGGCGGAATCGCCCTGGTGGCTGACGAGAAAATATATGGTACGCTATGAAAATCCGAACGTGATCGATGTCTTTGAGCCGAAATTCCAGGGGGACGGACTGCGCTATGAGATCAGTGAATTTGCCTCTAAGATTAATGGTTTGGAGAGAAATACATATAAACTCACAAAAGAAGAAATTGTGGCAATGTCGGAAATTACAGAAATATTTATGGAGAAAAGGAAGAAAAAATGATTCGATTAGGTGTGATAGGGACGGGACGGATTGCAGCAAGATTTATGCAGGATATAGAGCTGGTACCTGAAATACAGGCGGTATGTATTTATAATCCTCATATCGGCAGCGCAAAAAGATTTGCCGGGACATATCAGGTTGGCCTGGCCTCGGATGATTGGGAGCAGTTTTTGTCAGAGGTGGACGCCGTTTATATCGCTTCCCCTCATGAGACGCATGTGTCGTATGCCCAAAAAGCGCTGCAGAAACAGAAACACGTACTTTGTGAAAAACCTATGGCATTTTCCAGAACAGAAGCGGAGGATTTATTTGCCATTGCAAAGGAAAAGCGGCTGGTTTTGATGGAGGCAATCAAAACTGCCTATTGTCCGGGATTTAATGGTTTGCTTGAGACGGCCGGCAGCGGGGTCATTGGAACTGTAAGAGACGTGGAGGCCTGTTTTACCCGGCTGACCGATCCGGCGGGAAGAGAACGGACAGATCCTGTATATGGAGGAAGCGTGATAGAGTATGGGACTTATGTATTGCTTCCGATGGTGAAGATTTTTGGCGGGAACCCCAAAGACGTACAATTCCAGTCTATCAAAGATGAGAAAGGCGTAGATTTATTTACTAAAATTAATCTGTTTTATGAACAGGGATTTGGTCTGGGTAAAACAGGGGTCGGCGTCAAATCGGAAGGCGAGCTGATTATTTCCGGTACCAAAGGATATATTTATGTCAAAGCGCCCTGGTGGATGACGAAAGAGTTTGAGGTGCGCTTTGAAGATCCCGGCAAAAAAGAAATACATACTTATGAATATGAGAGAAGCGGACTGCAGTACGAGCTGCAGGCATTTGTAAAGGAAATTCAGGCGCATAAGAAAGAATACGAAGCAAAAGAACATATGAGTATTGCCATCGCGGGCGTGATGGAGAAGTTTTTCGAGGTTAAGGTTTCCAAAGGAACAGAACGTGTTTAATGATGAGGGATGATATTATGGAAGAACGGATGAAAGAGTTTCAGGAACAGATCTCCTGTCTGGAGGGACAGATTTTGAAATTGCAGGAAGAAAATCAGTCGGCTAAAAAAGATAACGCCGCGCTGCTTTCGGCAATACGGGAATTATATGAGATTAACAGGCAGATGATGCTCCAGCTCTCAAAAGTAGTAGAAGATCAGACTACCATAGATATTAATCTCGGCGTGGTGCGGGGCAATAGTGAAAATATGCCATATGAGCTGTTAGATCCGCTGTTAAAGAGAGAAAACTATTATTTTCCGGTAATCAGAAGCGCAAAGGAAACGATTGAAGAAATTATCGGCAGCGGAAAGTCAATGGCCCGCTTTGGAGACGGGGAATTTTCACAGATCATAAAATTAGAACGTCATAAATTTCAAAGGCTGGATGAACGGCTGGGAAGCAGGTTAAAAGAGGTGCTCTACAGCCGTCATCCCAGGATGCTGATTGCAATTGCCAATAATTATGGTTCCCTCCAGGATTTTACAGAATCGTCCGCGAATGCGATACGGATCTATATGACCAATGGAGGAACCAGAAAACAGCATATGGAATTGCTGGAACATGACAGGGTATATTATGACGCCTACGTATCCCGTCCTTATGTCATGTATAAGGATTGGATGACAGACGCGCCGAAAAAAAGATTTGAACGTATCAAAGATATCTGGAAAGACCGCAGTGTAATCATTGTGGAAGGAGCGCAGACCAGGATGGGGACCGGCAATGATTTACTGGACGGGGCGGGGACTATAAAACGCATCCTGGCTCCGGCAACCAGCTCTTTTGACCGTTATGACGATATCTTAAAATCTGCGCTGGAACATGCCAGAGAGAATACGCTGTTTCTGATCGCCATGGGTCCGGCGGCAGGGGTGCTCGCCTATGACCTGACAGCGGAAGGGTACCAGGCGCTGGACATCGGGCATCTCGACCTGGAATACGAGTGGTTTCTTGCAGGAGAAGGAAAAAGGCTCCCTGTACGGTATAAATATAATAATGAAGTCGAGGGGGACGACGCAGCGGAAGAACTGCACGATCCGCTGTATGAAGGGCAGATTATTGCGGATCTGCAGTAATTTTCATTCTGCCGTCAGGCGGTCTGCAAGACCATTTATTCTGAGAAAGCGGGAGGCTTTCTCAGTAACTTACAGGGAGATTTAAGAGATGAATGCACAAGATTTATATGTAAAACGTGTGGAAGAGCTTATGGATGGAATAGACAAAGGAGCGTTTGCAGAACCCTCTGCCCCGCCGGAAGCTTATCGCTATGGACATCTGGCGGCATTGTTCTATTTTGCCCGGTCGCTGGAGCATGGAGAAAAATTGTATGAGCAGCTATATGAGCGGATTATTTCATTTGGAACATATCATATCAAAAGGAAGACGGAGCAAAGACAGAAGGTAAAGATCGCCTTCCTCTCAATTTCGGCAGCAGAATGGGCGTCGGAAGATCTTTACCGCAGGCTTGCAAAGGATGAACGGCTGGAATGTTATGTTGTGGTCTGTCCTCTGATGGACAGGGAGAGAGCAAGCAGGCGGAAAACAGAGGCGGAGACGCGCAGCTTTTTTGAACAGAACCATTATGATGTGAGGCGCATATACGATGCAGAAGAAGATATTTGCCAGGGATGGGAAGCCGTCGGCGGGCTGCCGGATATCGTCATGCATTCTACGCCCTGGTATCATTCTCTGCCGGAGCCTTTCCAGATTGAAAATTTTCCGCTTCACATATTAAACTGTTATATACCATACGGGCTTTATGTGGCGGATAACCAGGACAGAAGTTATGCCCCCAAATTTGTTTACAATAAGGAATTTGTAAATCTGCAGTGGAAAATATATGCAGATTCCGAGCTGAATTTAGCAGGTTATAAGAAATATGAATTGCTGCATGGCAAAAATATCAGTTATTCCGGATATGTTAAGATGGATTTCTTCCAGAAGAAAAGGGACTACACGACAGAGGAATTGCAAAAGATCTGGAAATTTCCGCAGGCGGCCTGGGATCATAATCCTAAGCGTCTGATTATTGCGCCTCATCATTCTCTGGAGGAGACGGCTGTCGTAAAATATGCTACTTTTGAGAAAAACGCCTGGTTCTGGCTGTATCTGGCACAGAAATATCAGGATCAGATTTCCTTTATTTTTAAACCGCATCCGAATCTGCGCTGGAAAGCGGCACAATCTCATTTGTTTCAGTCTTCTGAGGAATATGACGCTTATCTGGATATGTGGAACGCCCTGCCCAATGCCAAAGTAGTGGAGGAGGGAAGCTATCTGGATATTTTTGCGACGTCCGACGGCATGATTATGGACTCTGCTTCTTTTTTGGGGGAATACATGTATGTAGATAAACCGCTGCTGTTTCTTACCAGAGAAGAACAGGCGTTTAACAGCCTGGGAGAGCGGCTGATTTTGGGTTATCACCAGGTAAAAGGGGAAGATTATATGAGGATTGAACAGTTTGTGGAACATGTGATTCTGAAAGGGCAGGACAGCATGGCGAAAGAGCGGCGCAGAGCTTTTGGCGATACCCTGGATTATAAAGGGAAAAACGGCTGTCCTGCCGTTGACTTCATTGTGAGAGATCTATTAAAACTGATGGAAGGATAACATTTGGCGGACACTATGCGAATAGCGGAGAAAAAAACAGATATTGATTATAAAGAGACGAAACGTTTTTTTAAAAACCGGTCGGAAAAATTTTCAGGCGAAAATCCGTATGCGGTGACAATGTACCAGGATCATAATAAAGAGCTGGTACAGCAGAGAAATCAAAAAGAAACAGAGAAGCTCTGTCCTTTATTAACATTAGATGCACACGCAAAAGTACTGGACGTGGCCTGCGGTATTGGAAGATGGGCGGACGCCCTGCCAGAAGAGATCAGCGCGTATTGCGGACTGGATTTCAGCAGGGAGCTGATTGAAATTGCAAAACAGAGAAATACCAGAGCGCATTTTTCCTTTTTGGAGGGAGCGGCAGAGGAGCTGGAAGTAACATTAGAGAAACATGGACTGGGAAAGTTTAACAGGGTATTGCTGGTGGGAATACTGTTATACCTGAATGACAGAGAAGTAAAAAGCGTTCTGGAGCAGGTTGAGAGGAGCAGCGAGCCGCATTCTCTAATCTGTATCCGGGAACCAATTGGGATTAAGAAAAGGCTTACGTTAAAAGATTTCTTTTCCGAAGAGCTGGACGATCAATATAACGCAATCTACAGGACGCGTCAGGAATTTGCGGAGTTTCTGGAAGAGGCTCTTATAAGAAAAGGGTTTACGGTGCGCCGGGAAGGATTCCTGTTTGAGGAGGAGGCTTTAAATAACCGTAAGGAAACAGCGCAGTACTTTTATATACTGGAACGGTAAAGTCAGGATGCAGAGAACAGGAACTTCTTTGCAGAGGCTGTAAGAACAGGGAGGAAAAATGAGCGGATATGTGTTTTTGTTTGAGCTGGACGCCGTAATAACCAGACAGGAAATGTTACCTGCCATTTCCAGGAAGCTGGGAATATATGAGCAGATGTGTTCTTTGACAGAACGCACCGTACAAGGGGAGCTGCCATACAAGCAGAGTTTTTTGCAGAAAGCAGAGCTGCTGAAAAAAGTTCCGCTAAGCCTGTTGCGCAGGCTGTCGGGCGGGCTGCCGCTCAACGAAAAGCTGGCGGAGTTTATCAGAATCCATCGGCACAGATGCCATATTGTGACGGTTCTTCCTGACGTCTGGATCAGAGAACTGATAGAAAAAACAGGAATGGAAGACCGTATCTTTTGCTCCAGAGCGTCTGCAGAGCATGATTATATTCAGAATATAGTAAGTATTCTGGATCAGAATACGGTCATGAAGCAGATGAATCTGCCATGCGTGGCTGTGGGCGCCGGCAATTATGACGCACAGATCATCCAGGCGGCAGAGATCGGCATCGGATATGGCGGCGTACGCAGCATTTCTCCGGCAGTTCTGGCTTCTGCCAGCCATGCGGTTTATCAGGAAGAAAAGCTGGTGGAATTTCTGGAAAGGCTTTTGTAGGAGGTGGAACAGATGGCAGTTTCGAGAACGGTAATTATAAGCTGCGCCGGCATGGGAAACAGACTGGGTCTTGGAACCACTAAGGCATTGCTGGAGATTGATGGGAAGCCTTTGATTATAAGACATCTGGAGATGCTGGAACATGAGCGCGATATTCGGGTTGTGGTAGGCTATCAGGCAGAGGCCGTGATTGAGACGGCGCGTAAATACAGGGATGATATTTTATTTGTGTTTAATCATCAGTACAGGGAGACAGGAACGGGAGCCAGCGTCGCCCTGGCGGCAAAGTATGCCGGGGAATTTATTTTATCTCTGGATGGGGATTTGCTGGTGCATCCAGAGGATCTGGAACAGGTGCTCGCCTGCGACCATGAATTTGTAAGCGGGGGAGAGCCTGTGACAGACGATCCCTGGCTGCTTCAGACTTATCAGGAAGAGGGAACAGAATTTGTGAGTTCTTTTTCCAGAACAATGGGCACGTATGAGTGGAACGGGATTACACAGATGAAAAGCCGTAAAATGCAAAATGGAACGGGTCATGTGTTTCAATTGATTGAGCCGTACCTTCCGGTGCCGTTTTTAGAGCTTCGTACCCGTGAAATTGATACGGTGAATGACTATGAACGGGCGTTGGCATGGGTGAAAAATGATTTTAACGGAGTCGGAAAGTAGAAAACATATGAGGTTTTTATGGAAAAAATTATAATTTTTGAATCAGATACGGATTCCTTAAGGACATTTGCAAATTTGATGGCTGAGGGATTTAAGGAGCTGGGATGGCAGGTTCTGAGAGCGGATATGGTGAAAGAATCCCAGGCAAGAGAAGATATCTATAAATTTACGGAACAGGGCAGGACAGCGGCGCTGTTTTTTAATCATGCAGGCTTAAACCTTCTCACAAAAGACAGGGCGAGTATCTGGAACGAACTGGATGTGGATTGTTATGATTTTATTGTAGACCATCCGGTATATTACCATGCGGCGATTATTTTTCCCATCCGGCGTCTGGCGTTTCTGTGTGTGGACGAGTATCATCAGAAATTCATTCAGCGTTTTTATTCTGGAAAGGTGCGCAGCTTTTTTCTGCCGCTTGCGGGAATCCGCAGCCAGGGGCCGCAGATACCGTTTGAAGAACGCTCCATGGATCTTTTGTTTACCGGAGCCTATCTGGTTGATAATAATGTAGAATATCATATCCGGGGACTGGGAGAGGGGCTGCGCCAGGTCTGGCTGGACTGCTATCAGCTATTGTGCAGGCAAACGTCTCTGACGCTGGAACAGGGAATGGAGTTTTGCCTGAAGAAAAAAGGTATTGTTCTGCCGGAAGAAGACCTGCGCGATACGATCCGTTTGTTTCAGGATATGGACGGGATGTTAAGAAGCCGCGCCCGCGCCGAAGTAGTCCGGACGCTTGCAGATCAGGATGTGAAAATTCATATTTATGGAGAGGGCTGGCAATATCTGGACTGTAAACAGGAGAATCTGATTATTCATGACAGGATTCCCTTTGATGAAACCATACCTCTTATGGCGGACGCCAGGATCGTGCTGAATGTCATGCCCTGGTTTAAGTCCGGGGTACATGACCGGATATATTCTGCAATGCTCAATGGGAGCGTCAGTCTGACAGACGGCAGCGAGTATACAGACCGCACCCTCACGGACGGCAGAGAGGTCCTTTTGTATTCCTTAGAGTATTTGCAGGATCTTCCGGGAAAGATAAAGAAGTATCTGCAAAAGCCGCAGGAATTAAAAGAGATTGCCGGAAGGGGCTATGAGTACGCCAGGGACGCTCAGACCTGGAAACACAGGGCGTATCAGCTTGCAGATCTCATAGAGCACGGTTCTCTGCAAACAGACAGAGCAGACATGGTAAAAACGGAGGAACCTATGAAGATAAAAATATTTACGATGACCCATAGAAAGTTCAGCGAGCCGCAGGACAGTATCTACATTCCGCTCCATGTGGGAAGGGCGGGCGCGAAAGATCTGGGCTATCTGGGAGACGATACGGGGGATTCGATTTCCCGCTGGAATCATTACTATGGGGAACTTACGGGAGTCTACTGGGTATGGAAAAATGAGCACGATGCAGACGTGGTTGGAATCTGCCATTACCGCCGTTTTTTCCTCAATGAGCAGCGGCAGCTTCTGAGCAGACAGGAATACGAAGAGATTTTAAAGGATTATGATATCATTGTGTCGGATAACATCCAGGCGGACGCCAGCTATCTGGATTATTTTGCAGAGGCGCATAATGCCCGTGATTTGCTGGCGGTAGGGGAAGTAATCAAAGAAAAGTACCCGGAATACGAACCGTATTTTAAGAACGCCATGGAAGGAAATACGTATTATTATGGAAATCTGATGGTGGCTCCGCGCAAGTTGTTTCAGGAATACGCAGCCTGGCTGTTTGATATTCTTTTTGAGGTGGAAAAACGGATCAATGTCGAGTCCTATGACCTGTATAATCAGCGGGTATTTGGTTTTCTGTCTGAGCAGATGGTAAAAATCTGGGTGGAGAAGAATGGTCTGAAAGTCTATGAGGGAAATGTGGGACTCACTTCGGAGAAAGCGGAAACCATGGAATTAAAGCTTGCCATGACCCAGCTTGTGAAATTGAAACAGATTACCCAGGCCAGAGAGATGTTTTATGAATATTTGAAGGTGCGCCCCGATGTGCGGCTGGAATTGTCTGATATCAGAGGGGAAGTTCCGATTATCGAGCTGCTTTTATATATCGCTCAGGAAGAAGAACAGCGTAATATTTCCGGTCTGTCCCATAATTCATGGGATTTAACGGAATGGATCAGCCATTTCCGGAACGTGATGGAATGCCTGGGCCGTTTTGCCCGGGGGGAAGAAAAACAGGAAGATATTGATTATATTTTGCAGCGGCAGGTGTCCTGGGTGATGATTAAAGTAATGCTGATGAATGCAGATCCGGAAGTGATTGCCGATCCTTCGCTGGCGCTTCAGGCGGTTTATGAAATATATAAGAAGGCGGAAAGAACCAGTGACTGCGAAGGGTTAGAACAGGGATAGACGATAAGGCCGTTAATAAAAGTGTAAAACAAGCTAAGGTAAAACAGCTTTTCTTACGATATATATATCAGAGTATTTTAATAAGAAAGGACGAAAATATCATGGAAGATAATCGTAAGGAGCAGGTAGAGGCTTTGGAGGCATTAAAGGACTATAATCCAAAGATTTGTAAGGCGTTAGCGGAGATTGTACCGGAATTAAAGGGAGAAAAGAAGGAAGATACGCAGGAATATGTAGATCATATTTTCCGCGGCATAAACTGGGAGCTTCAGGTAATCAACGGAACCCTGACATTGCTGAATGAGAAGGAAGAACAGGTTTCCAAGGATGCTTTGAACGAGATGATTTCTCATATCAACGACGCTTATGTGTCTAAGCTGGATGAGAAACTTGCCGGGGTAATTGAGGAGGAGCTTCTTCCTTTTGCAGAGAAACTGGAAGGTTATATCGAGAAAGCGCTGGCATAGCGGGATCTTACAGGAGCATTTTGTTTCAGAAGGAATCATATTTGAAAATCAGACGATATGTTTCAGGATTGTATTCCATAACAGGTGGAAGCAGTTCTGGAACATTTTTTTCAAGAAGATTTGCGGCTTCTGTTACAGTATTTCCAAAGGAGGAACTTTTCATGGAAGAGATAATCTGCTATACGGCGCGTCTTCCTGAGGGAGAAGAGCAAAATGTAACCTTTATGGAGCTTCTGCTGGATGAACGCTGGGCGGATGGCACAATAGAATGCCCGCAGGCGTGCTATGGTAAGACCGGGGAGTTCAATCATAAGCTCGCCGCCAAACAAACTTATGAATTTTTGCTGCGCGCAGTGCAGAACTATCCTTTGCGGGCAGTGGGGATTTCATCTGCTCAGACCGAAGAGGATCGTCTATTGCAGGCTTCAGACTGGGAGAATTATCGTACCGATACCTTTGTTGCGGCAAAGTATCAAAAAGAGCTTCTTTCTGCCGGGTATTTTGATTCCGTCATGGAGGCTCTTTTGCAGCAGGCTTCGCAATTGCCGGACCCGAAAGAAGCTCTGGCATGGCTGGAACAAATGATTTCCCATGGAGACGAATACTATGCGATAGAGGATGATACCGCTCCCATTTTGGTTTACCGCCAATCAGATGTCTGTTATAATACCCTGAATCAATTTGCGGACGAACTGGTGAAGGCTTTGCGAAACTGCAGACAGGCGGTAGAGGTATTTGACGCCCAAAAGGAGGGGCATCAGGCGCTGGGCAGATATATTGGCCGTCGTTTTAAGGCAATTATTGGTATGCAGACGTACGTGTTTTCAATTATGATGGAGGATGGAAAGACAAACCTGCATGATTTAATCATTGGTCCCAAATATAATGTGATCTTCGATCATCCTGTAATGATGAAAAAGCACATGGAGCATGGACCGGAGCATTATTATCTTTTGACGCATGACAGAAATTACCTTAATTTTGCCAGAAGATCTTACAGGAACATAAAAGACTGCATATATTTTCCGCCTGCGGGTATGCTGCCGGAGGAAACGGTTTCTTCTCCCTGGCTGGCAAACAGGCCGTATGACGTCAGTTTTGTGGGATCTTATATTAATTACCGGGGCCTGCTTCCAGAACTGTACGCATATGCGCCCTCGTTTCGCTTTTTGGCTGCTCATGCTATGAGAAGGATGCGGCGTTGTCCGGATGAAACAGCCGAAGAATCTCTGTCGCAGATACTAAAAGAACGCGGGCTGAAGCTGGGAGAAGATGAGTTTTTTCAATTGTTTTTTCAAATGCGGTATACGTTTGTATGTATTATGAGTTACTACCGGGAGAAGATTATACGTGTACTTCTGGACGCCGGAATAGAGCTGCACGTATATGGAGATACCTGGAATTACGCGCCTTTTGCACAGCATCCATGTCTGAAACGCCATCCGCAGGTGAATCTCAGCGAAAGTCTGCAGATTATGCAGCAGTCCAAAATTTCCCTCAACATTATGTCGTGGCATAAAGACGGTCTTACGGAACGCCTCCTGAACAGTATGCTCTGTCAGTCTGCGGCCCTTTCCGACAGCAGCAGAAGGCTGAAGGAAGAATTTATAGACGGGCAGGATCTTGTATTGTTTCATCTGGAAGAGATTGACCGGCTTCCGGGCAGGGTGCAGGAACTTCTTGCAAATCCGCAGCGTTTGCAGCAGATTGCGGCCAATGGTTTTAAAAAGGCGGGAAGCGGGCATTTGTGGGCGGACAGGGCGGAACAGTTTTTGAAAATAAACGAAGAACACAGGACGTGAACGTAAGCGGAACTAGATAAGTGAGAATAAAGATATGAGAATTTTATATTATACATGGTTTGAAAATTCGACTGAAGATATGGCGCAGGCGCTGACTGGTCTTGGGTATGAGCTGATCAAATGCAATATTCCCTTTCAGGACTATGAAACAGACGAAGCATTTGCGCAGCAGCTTTCCGCGGTGGTGAAAAAATACGCCTGCGACGGGATTTTTTCATTTAATTTTTTTCCGCTGATTGCAAAAGCTGCGGAACAGTTTGGGATAACGTATATTTCCTGGACCTATGATTGCCCGCATTGGACGCTGTACTCTCCAGCGGCCAAAAGTGAATGTAACCGCATCTTTGTCTTTGACAGGGTTCAGTATTTGAAGCTTCAGTCCCTTGGCATCCCGCATTTGTACCATTTTCCTCTGGCAGTCAATACCAGAAAGTTCTGTGAGCTTCTGGGAAAGCCGCAGCCCGAATACGAAGAGAACGGGCAGGAGCAGGCGGACGTCAGTTTTGTGGGAAGCCTCTATGAGAATAACCGTTATGACCAGATTTATTATCTGCCGGATTACTTAAAGGGGTATCTGCAAGGCGTCATGCAGACCCAGCAGCTTGTGTATGGGTATAATTTTGTGGAGGAGCTTTTGACGCGAGACGTGGTTGAGAAGCTGGCTTCCTGTGTCGGCATGAGTATGCCGGATGTTTATGCCGTTTCACAGAGTGAATTGTACGCCGCAATGCTCAATGAAAAAATTACTTCAGCAGAACGGATTTCTGTTCTTAACAGTCTCTCTGAAAATTTCCGCCTTACCCTGTACACCGCATCCGATATGCATCTGACGCCGGGGGCAGAAGCAGGCGGAACGGTGGAGTATAATCAGGAAATGCCCCGGGTGTTCAGGCATTCTAAAATCAACCTGAATATCACGCTCAGGTCTATTCAAAGCGGCGTCCCTCTGCGGGCGCTGGATATTATGGGAGCGGGAGGATTTCTTCTGTCGAATTACCAGACGGAGCTTGCGGAGCAGTTTGAGGATGGCAAAGAGCTGGCGCTTTATGCAAGTAAAGAAGAGCTGCTGGCAAAGGTGCAGTACTATTTATCTCATGAACGAGAACGTCAGGAAATTGCATATCAGGGATTTTTAAAGGTACAGAAATTATTTTCTTATGAAAATCGGGTAAAGCAGATGTTTGAGCTTGCGGGAAAGGAATAAAATGATATCGGTATGTATAATTGCCAAAAATGAAGAAAAAAATATGGCGCGCTGTCTGGAATCCTTAACGGGCAGCGGGGCGGAACTGGTGGTGGTAGATACGGGATCCTCTGACAGAACCCGCGGGATCGCAGAAAAGTATACTGGCAGCGTTTATGATTTTGCCTGGTGCGACGATTTTTCAGCGGCCAAAAATTATGCGGTGTCAAAGGCGGCGAACGATCTGGTTTTAGTGGTGGACAGCGATGAGTTTTTAGATCCTCTGCCGGAGAGCGGATGGAAGGAACTGGAAAACCAGGCGGGCCGGAATCCTCATGCAGTGGGACGTATCCGCAGACGGAACGTATTTATGAGAGACGGTGTGCGGCAGGAGAACCGGGAATGGGTGAACCGGATTTTTGACCGCAGGAGGTTCCATTATGAGGGCAGGATTCATGAGCAGATTGTGGGGATTGAGGAAGGAGAAGATTACCAGACCTGGCTCTCGCCGCTGGTCTTTTTACATACCGGTTACGATTTAACGCCGGAAGAAAAGAAGCAGAAAACGCAGCGAAATATTTTACTTCTGGACAGAGAGCTTGCCCAGGTACAGGCTGTGGCAGAGGAGATGCGCAGGAACAACGGTGACGTTACAGGGGCGGCTGAACTGGAAGGAAAGATTCCATATCTGCTGTACCAGCTCGGCAAAAGTTACTATATGGCGGGAGAGTATCGGCGGTCCTGCGAGTATTTTGCCCAGGGACTTTCTTTTGATTTGAACCCCAAATTGGAGTATGTAATCGACATGGTGGAGACATACGGCTATGCGCTGCTGAACAGCGGGCAGGAGCAGGAAGCGCTTTTTTTTGAAAACATTTATGAAGAGTTTGGCACAAGCGCAGATTTTCAGTTCCTTATGGGATTGATTTATATGAAAAACGCCCGCTTTGACGAGGCGGTTGCGGAGTTTGAACGGGCGCAGCGGCACAGGGACTGCAGAAGTGCGGGAGTAAATTCTTACGCCGCAAACTATAATATCGGCGTAATCTTAGAATGCCTTGGAAATACAGAGCAGGCAAGGGCATATTATAGAAAGTGCGAGGATTATGCCCCGGCAAGGAAACGGCTGGAACAGGAAAAATTTTCTTGAATTATCTTATGCCGCTTGTTATAATGAAGGAAAAAGAACCTTAGAAAGGGGGAACACCTATGAGTATTTCCAGTATCAGCAATGCCAGCAGCAGGAATTTATATCAAAATTACCGCCAGATTTCCAGTGGGAAGAAGATTAATTCAGCGGCGGACGACGCCGCAGGTCTGGCAATTGCGGAGAAACTTAAGTCACAAAGCAATGGATATGACGTAGGAAGGAGAAATGCAGCGACGTCCCAGGATATGGTAAATGTAGCGGACGGCGGACTTTCTACAATTGCAGATTCCCTGCAGCGTATCCGTGAACTGGGCGTACAGGCGTCTAACACAGCCATTTATGGTGATTCTGAGCGCAAGATGATGCAGCAGGAGATTGACCAGCTGAAAGGGGCGATCTCTGATGCGGGAAAGAATACCCGGTTTAATACAATGAACCTGCTGGATGGAAGTATGGGAAGTTCACATGTGGCTTCTTCACCGGACGGCGGCGGAATGGATATCAATATGCCGAATGCCACTCTTGAGGCGTTGGGGATTGCTGACTTTGATGTGACGGGCGATTTTGATCTCTCTGTGATTGACAAGGCGTTGGATCAGGTATCGTCAGCAAGAGGAGATATGGGCGCCGCCTATAACCGTCTGGATCATACCATGAATTTCAATTCCTATGCATCGCTCAATACAACGGCGTCGCGCAGCCGTATTGAAGATCTCGATATCGGCAAGGCGGTTTCTGATATGAAGAAGAACAGCCTGCTGGAGGAATACAAGATCATGATGCAGAAGAAACAGGAAGAAGAGAATGGAAGAGTTGTACAGCTTTTACAGTTTAATTCTTAAGTTTTGGGGCGCTGCAATGACAGAAAACTTTATTGCAGAATCATGATTGCGTTCTGTTCTATAGAATCATTGTGATATGGAACAGAACACAGGGATCAGGAAATCGCAAAATACAGCGAAAATTTAAAACTGCCTTCATTCTTTTGATCTGGAAAAGAATGGAGGCGGTTTTTTAGAGCGTGTTTGAAAATATATGAAATTAACAATATTCATCCATCATCATACCTGAGTAAATGGAGGTAATGTAAGGGGTTACAAACGTTTTTCCGGGATTCTTATAGGTTACAAGAATCTTATCCACATAACGCATGGGATCCAGTGAGGCATTGTTCGCTTTCATGTTCAGCAGATTCTTAAAATCATTGAGTACGGAAAGTTTATCCTCGTAATCTTCGCTGGAAACCGTTTCTGTCAGCGCATCTTTATCTATGGAAATCTCACCGTTGTCTGCTACGATAAGCCCGATATTTTCCAGACTTTTCTGGTAAGCAAAAGCAGTGCCGCTCATATCGCGGTAGAGCTGGACGCTCTGAGGCTGCGAACCGGAATACTTATTAGCCGTGTGTAAAACGGAATTATAGGAATCCACCAATGTCTGGATATTTTCCGCCATAGCGTCTGCATTGGTCTTAAAACCAATAACTGCGGGCTGTCCTACAGGACTGGTGCCATGAAGTGTTAACTCAAAATTGTTGTCCAGCAGAAACGTATTCTCATACGCCATCTGCTCTGTGCCGTTAAGGAGAAAAACGGCATTGTGCGCTTCCTGCGACACATGATCGATGCCCAAAGCGTCAATTGCAGCCATGGAATCGTGGCTGCCCTGAGGCGATATGGAAAACAGGAATACATCATCAGGGCTAATACCGGTTGCCAGGGATTCAATCTGCAGAGAACTTAAACCGTCTGCATTTTCCACAACAGAGGCTTTCAGACCGATATCTGCATTGGTGATCAGGTTCGCAAGCTTATTCTGGGTGGAAAAATTCGTATCATCAGGATTGATTGTAAATTGGAATTCGTAAGCCGATGTATTATTTTCCAAATCAAAAGAATAGGTGCCGGGCTTAAGATTTAAACGGTTCTTATCTAAATAAGCCCCCTGGTTAATCTGGGGAGTTGCCAGACCCTGAACCTCAATGGTAAAGTTATCCGAATCTTCAGAATAATGACTGCCGCCCAAATAATTGGCGGAAACGACATCGTCCTGAGATGAAAAAGCAAGCTTTTTCTGAAAAGCATTTCCGATTCCTTCCTCTGCGTCAGAGAGAGAGGCAACTACATTTTTGATAATGCGCGTGCTTTCTTTGATGTCGATCGCAAATTTCTGGACATCCTCTGAACGCTTTATCTTATACAAAGGGGAATCTTTATTAATTTTTACAATATTATTATAGATTGTTCGCAGTTCACTTTTTTTATGCGAATCATAACGGGAAGTCGACTGCTTGGCATAGGTGCTTAAATAATAGTGATAAGCAGTGTCAATCGTCGGCATGAAAATCCCCTCCTTTCGTCCGTGAAATCGTGCAGATGCACGGGGGTATAAACACTCCATGTATTTGACATGTATATCGGACGTTTTCTGCATTTTCTTAACCGTCTTCTTATAATTTTATAAAATTTCTGCTGTGAAAAAATATTGACGGCACTCAGATATTGTGCTATAGTAGACTAGCGATGGAAGTAGGTCTTTTTTTTATGCCTAAAATTAGAAATTAAGTGGAGGTGGAAGTTGTGCGCACTAGAATTACACTGGCATGTACGGAATGTAAACGACGTAACTACAACATGACCAAAGATAAGAAAGCCCATCCGGACAGAATGGAGACAAAGAAATATTGTCGGTTCTGCCGGACACACACATTACACAAAGAAACCAAGTAACAGAACAGTATTAAAGGAAGTGAAAGGTTGGACAAAAAGTTCACCCATCCCTGGAATGCAGGCGCAAGGGTGCGCCATAGGAGGTAAAAATGGGAGAAAGTAAAACAGAAAAAGCTCCAAAGACGAGCTGGTTCACCGGTCTTAAGGCTGAATTTGACAAAATCATTTGGCCGGACAAGAAATCACTTAGCAGACAGACAGCGGCAGTTGTAGCTGTTTCTATTGTCTTGGGTCTTATCATTGCCGTATTAGACGTATTTATTAAGTATGGCGTAGATACCCTGGTAAATTTATAGGAGGCGCAGGTGATTTATGGCAGAGGCAAACTGGTATGTAGTTCATACCTATTCCGGTTATGAAAATAAGGTCAAGGAGAACATTGACAAGACAATCAAGAACCGTCATCTTGAAGATCAGATTTTAGAGGTGCGGGTTCCTATGCAGAGTGTCGTGGAAATGAAAAACGGTGTGAAAAAAACCGTTGAGAAGAAAATGTTTCCAGGTTATGTTCTTATTAACATGGTTATGAATGATGACATATGGTATGTGGTTAGAAATACCAGAGGTGTTACCGGGTTTGTAGGTCCGGGTTCCAAGCCCGTACCACTCACTGAAGCTGAAATGAGACCATTGGGTATTCAGGTTGACAATGTGGTTGCAGAGTTTGAGGAAGGTGATTCCATCCGGGTAGTCGGCGGCGTCTGGAAAGATACGGTCGGTATGATCCAGGCTATGAATCACAGTAAACAGATGGTGACGATCAATGTTGACCTGTTCGGCCGTGAAACGCCGGTTGAAATAAGTTTCACAGATATCAGAAAGTTATAAGATGCATATGGTTACAGTATTTTTTACAGAGAAACTGTACAAGTATTAAAGGAGGATGTTCCAAATGGCAAAGAAAGTAGAAGGATATATCAAATTACAGATCCCTGCTGGAAAGGCTACACCTGCTCCACCAGTTGGACCTGCACTTGGACAGCACGGCGTAAACATCGTTGAATTTACAAAGCAGTTCAACGCAAGAACGGCTGACCAGGGAGATTTAATTATTCCGGTAGTAATTACCGTATATTCAGACAGAAGCTTCAGCTTCGTGACAAAGACACCGCCCGCTCCTGTACTGATTAAGAAAGCATGTAACATTAAGTCCGGTTCCGCAGTACCGAACAAAACCAAAGTAGCAACTATTTCCAAAGCAAAGGTACAGGAAATCGCAGAGCTGAAAATGCCGGATTTGAATGCGGCTTCACTGGAAGCGGCTATGAGCATGATCGCAGGAACAGCAAGAAGCATGGGTGTTACCGTCGAAGAATAGGCTGAGTGCCTGGCGGCCCGTGCCGTTTGGCGAAACGTGGGAGGGAATGCTCCCGATATTACCACTAGGAGGTTATGAGAATGAAACGAGGAAAGAAATATACAGAAGCTGCAAAAGCTATCGACAGAGCAGTGCAGTATGATACAGCAGAAGCAATCAGTCTTGCCAAAAAGGCGGCGGTTGCCAAATTTGATGAAACAATCGAAGCTCACATCAGAACCGGCTGTGACGGACGTCATGCAGAACAGCAGATCCGCGGCGCCGTGGTACTGCCTCACGGAACAGGTAAAACAGTCAAAGTTCTGGTTTTTGCAAAGGGTGAAAAGGTAGACGAGGCGCTGGCGGCAGGAGCTGACCATGTAGGCGGCGAGGAACTGATTCCGAAGATCCAGAACGACGGCTGGCTGGATTTTGACGTTGTAGTTGCCACTCCTGACATGATGGGCGTTGTTGGACGTCTGGGCCGTGTACTTGGACCGAAAGGTTTAATGCCGAACCCCAAAGCGGGAACCGTAACCATGGATGTTACCAAAGCGATCAATGACATTAAGGCTGGTAAGATTGAGTACAGATTAGACAAGACAAATATTATCCATGTGCCAATTGGAAAAGCATCTTTTACAGAAGAACAGTTAGCGGACAACTTCCAGACCCTTATGGATGCCATCATTAAAGCGAAACCATCCGCATTAAAAGGACAGTATTTGAGAAGCGTTACGTTAGCTCCCACTATGGGACCCGGCGTTAAGATCAATACGGCAAAGCTTGTTTAAATTTAATGTTGACATCTGAAATAGAAAATGATATGCTAGACACGCATATGACCGAAGACAGCAGGTGCCGAGAGGCGTAACCGTTGGCCTGCCGAGGAAATTTACCAGACATTACTGTCTGATAAGTAATGAAAGATAATTTCAAGCCTCTTTGTCTCGGACGAAGGGGCTTTTAAATTGAATACAGCTATTCTGAAAAGACAGTTTGGCTGAAACGGATATTTCCGTACGTGCAATTTAAAAGCTCAGATCAGACGGCCCCGAGCGAATGCGTAAGGGACTGTACTCAAATAAAATAAGGAGGTACACGATTCGTGGCAAAAGTAGAATTAAAGCAGCCTATTGTACAGGAAATCGCCGAGCAGATCCAGGATGCGCAGTCTGTTGTGTTAGTGGATTACCGTGGATTGACTGTAGACGAAGATACACAGCTGCGTAAGCAGTTAAGAGAAGCTGGTGTTACCTATAAAGTGTATAAAAATACACTGATGAATTTTGCATTTAAGGGAACTGATTTTGAGAGCATGTCTTCCTTACTGGAAGGCCCCAATGCTATCGCAATTTCCAAAGAAGATGCAACGGCGCCGGCAAGAATCCTTGCAAAGTTTGCAAAGGCTGCCCCGGCATTAGAGTTGAAGGCGGGCGTTGTGGAAGGAACTTTTTATGATGCAGACGGAATTAAGGTAATTGCTTCCGTTCCGTCCAGAGACGAACTGCTGTCCAAATTCCTTGGAAGCATTCAGTCACCCATCACCAACCTGGCTCGTGTTCTTAATCAGATTGCAGAGCAGGGCGGCGGAGCTGCAGCGGCAGAAGCGGCATCAGCATCAGAGGCTCCCGCAGAGGAAGCTCCTGCAGAGGCCTAATCTGAACATGAAGTATTATTTGTAAACACAATTATAAAGTCAAATGGAGGTATATTATAATGGCAAAGTTAACAACCGCAGAATTTATTGAAGCTATTAAAGAGTTAAGCGTATTAGAGTTAAATGAATTGGTAAAAGCTTGTGAAGAAGAGTTTGGCGTATCTGCAGCAGCAGGCGTTGTAGTTGCAGCAGCAGGCGGAGACGGAGCAGGCGCAGCAGATGAAAAGACTGACTTCAATGTAGAATTGACAGAAGTTGGACCAAACAAGGTTAAGGTTATTAAGGTTGTTCGTGAAGTAACCGGTTTAGGATTGAAGGAAGCTAAGGAAGTAGTTGACGGAGCTCCTAAGATCGTAAAAGAAGGCGCTGAGAAGGCAGAGGCAGAAGATATCAAAGCTAAGTTAGAAGCAGAAGGCGCAAAAGTAACTTTAAAATAATCCCGGTCCGGCGGATTGAGAATCTGGAAAACAGGACGGCAGTTTTATGTTTGCATAAAAAACTGCCGTCCTGTTTTTCTGTTTGAAGGCGCAGTACGCAAGAGGACAGCATCGCCGTTATTCAGAAGAAAGCAGCGTGTCTGATAAAAATTTTTCTTGACATGCATTTATTCGTTATGCTATCATATAGGATGCACTATTATGGTGACGTGTACTTATCGCCGGGCAGCTATATCAGAGGGAACATAGTTTCTGATATAGCTTTTGGCAGGTTATAGAAGGATTCTTGAAAATATAAAAACGAGAGGTGAAACGTCAATGGAGAAAAACAGAATACGTCCGATTAAAGCAGGAAAAAGCGTTCGTATGAGTTACTCGCGACAAAAGGAAGTATTAGAAATGCCGAACCTGATTGAGGTTCAGAAGAATTCCTACAACTGGTTTATCAACGAAGGGTTGAAAGAGGTATTTGCTGATATTTCCCCCATCGCAGATTACAGCGGGCAGTTAAGTCTGGAATTCGTTGGGTTTACGCTGTGTGAGAGTGATGTAAAATATTCAATTGCAGAATGTAAAGAGCGGGATGCCACTTATGCGGCTCCTTTAAAAGTAAAAGTCAGATTTTACAACAAAGAAGCGGTTGAAGAAGTCAAGGATTATGAAATCTTCATGGGCGATTTACCACTTATGACAGAGACAGGAACCTTCGTAATCAACGGTGCAGAGCGCGTAATTGTCAGTCAGTTGGTACGTTCCCCCGGCATTTACTATGGCATTGCACATGATAAAGTGGGTAAAACCCTGTATTCCTGCACAGTTATTCCCAATCGAGGCGCATGGCTGGAATATGAAACAGATTCCAACGATGTATTTTATGTACGTGTGGACAGAACCAGAAAGGTTCCAGTCACAGTTTTGATTCGTGCGCTTGGCATTGGCACAAATCAGGAAATTGTCGACCTGTTTGGCGAGGAACCGAAAATTATTGCCAGTTTCGGCAAGGATGTCGCCACCAACTACCATGAAGGTCTGCTGGAGCTGTATAAGAAGATACGTCCGGGAGAGCCGCTTACTGTGGAGAGCGCGGAGAGTCTGATCAACGCCATGTTTTTTGATCCCAGACGTTACGATCTGGCAAAGGTGGGAAGATATAAATTTAATAAAAAGCTTGCGCTTAAGAACCGTATTAGCGGACAGGTTCTGGCGGAGGAGGTTGTGGACGCCTCGACCGGTGAAATTATTGCCGGGCAGGGTGCTTTGGTAGACCGTGATCTTGCGGACGCCATTCAGAATGCGGCGGTTCCCTTTGTCTGGATTCAGGGCGAAGAGCGCAATATCAAGGTATTATCCAACCGGATGGTGGATGTTACCAATTATGTAGAGATTGACAGGGAAGAAGCCAGAAAATTAGGTATTACAGAATTAGTATATTACCCTGTTTTAGAAAAAATATTAGAAGAAAACGACAGTCTGGAAGATATGAAGGAAGCGCTGCACAGAAATGCTGCAGATTTGATTCCGAAGCATATCACCAGGGAAGATATCATAGCTTCCATTAACTATAATATGCATTTGGAATACGGTCTTGGAAACAGCGACGATATTGACCATCTGGGCAACCGCCGTATTCGCGCGGTGGGCGAGTTATTGCAGAACCAGTACAGAATCGGACTTTCCAGGATGGAGCGCGTGGTTCGTGAGCGAATGACGACTCAGGACCTGCAGGGAATCTCCCCGCAGAGTCTGATCAATATCAAGCCGGTGACGGCAGCGGTGAAGGAATTTTTTGGTTCTTCCCAGTTGTCTCAGTTTATGGACCAGAATAATCCGCTGGGCGAGCTGACGCATAAGAGACGTCTGTCAGCTCTGGGTCCCGGAGGTTTGTCCAGGGACCGCGCCGGATTTGAGGTGCGTGACGTGCATTATTCCCATTACGGAAGAATGTGCCCGATCGAGACGCCTGAAGGCCCGAACATTGGATTGATTAATTCCCTTGCTACGTATGCAAGAATTAATGAATATGGTTTTGTGGAAGCTCCTTACCGTAAAATAGATAAATCAGATCCTAAGAATCCGCGGGTAACGGACGAGGTAGTTTATATGACCGCTGACGAAGAGGATAATTACCATGTGGCGCAGGCGAATGAGGCTTTGGACGCGGAAGGCCATTTCGTGAGAAATTCAGTATCCGGCCGTTACCGTGAGGAGACGCAGGAGTATGAGAAAGTTATGTTTGACTACATGGATGTCTCTCCGAAAATGGTATTCTCCGTGGCTACGGCTCTGATTCCGTTCTTGGAAAATGACGACGCCAACCGCGCATTGATGGGATCAAACATGCAGCGTCAGGCAGTGCCTCTTCTTACCACCGAGCCTCCGGCAGTGGGCACAGGTATGGAGACAAAGGCGGCAGTGGATTCCGGCGTGTGCGTACTTGCCAGAAATGCAGGCGTGGTGGAACGGGCGGTTTCCAACGAGATTACTGTGAAAACCGAAGACGGAAAACGCGATGTTTATAAATTAACGAAATTTTCACGAAGCAACCAGTCCAACTGTTATAATCAAAGACCAATCGTATTTAAGGGAGACAGGGTACAAAAAGGACAGGTAATAGCAGACGGTCCCTCGACTTCCAACGGAGAGCTTGCGCTTGGAAAAAATCCGCTGATTGGATTTATGACCTGGGAAGGCTATAACTATGAGGATGCGGTTCTCTTAAGCGAGAGACTGGTGCAGGAGGATGTCTATACTTCCGTCCATATTGAAGAATATGAGGCGGAGGCGCGCGATACCAAGCTGGGACCGGAGGAAATTACCAGAGATGTTCCCGGCGTCGGTGATGATGCGTTAAAAGATCTCGATGAGAGAGGCATTATCCGTATCGGTGCGGAAGTGCGCGCCGGAGATATTCTGGTAGGAAAAGTAACGCCCAAGGGAGAGACGGAGCTTACAGCAGAAGAACGTTTGCTCCGCGCTATTTTCGGCGAGAAGGCGAGAGAGGTAAGAGATACCTCTTTGAAGGTGCCGCATGGCGAGTACGGTATTGTGGTAGACGCCAAGGTATTTACCAGAGATAACGGAGATGAGCTGTCTCCGGGCGTTAATCAGGCGGTCCGCATTTATATTGCCCAGAAGCGTAAAATTTCCGTGGGTGATAAGATGGCCGGACGTCATGGTAACAAAGGTGTGGTTTCCAGAGTGCTGCCCGTGGAGGATATGCCGTTTCTGCCGAACGGACGCCCGCTGGATATCGTATTGAACCCGCTGGGCGTGCCGTCCCGTATGAATATCGGGCAGGTGCTGGAAATTCATTTAAGCCTGGCGGCAAAGGCGCTGGGATTTAATATTGCGACTCCGGTATTTGACGGAGCCAACGAGAATGATATTATGGATACCCTGGATCTGGCGAATGATTATGTGAACCTTTCCTGGGAAGAGTTTGAAGCGAAATATAAGCAGGATTTACTGCCGGAAGTTATGGAATACCTGTCCGAGAACCGGGAACACCGGGAAGTATGGAAGGGCGTGCCCTTATCAAGAGACGGTAAAGTAAGGCTGCGCGACGGAAGAACCGGAGAGTATTTTGACAGTCCGGTCACCATCGGCCACATGCATTACCTGAAACTGCACCATCTGGTAGACGATAAGATTCATGCCCGTTCCACAGGTCCGTACTCTCTGGTAACACAGCAGCCTCTGGGCGGTAAAGCGCAGTTCGGAGGACAGCGTTTTGGAGAGATGGAGGTTTGGGCGCTGGAGGCGTACGGCGCGTCTTATACCCTGCAGGAAATTCTGACTGTAAAGTCTGACGATGTGATTGGACGTGTGAAGACCTACGAAGCCATTATCAAGGGTGATAATATTCCCAAACCGGGTATTCCGGAATCCTTTAAGGTGCTGTTAAAGGAGCTTCAGTCATTGGGTCTGGATGTGAAGGTTCTGGATGAGAACAGAGAAGAGATAGAGCTTATGGAAACCAGCGAGTATGGCAATACAGATTTGAACGCGATCATTGCCGGAGACCGGAACTTTGCTTTTGAAGAGGAGGAGTCCTTTGGAGCGATGGGCTTTAGCAAACAGGAATTTAGTGAAGAAAGCGAAGAACTGGTGGATATAGAAGAAGAGGACGAGGAAGAAGCATTAGAACTTGAGGACGATTTCGCCGACTTTGATGATGTTCTCCAATAGGGAACGCTCCGCAAAGAGAGAATAGAAGAAGGGAGAATCACAATGCCAGAAGCAATGAATAAAGAGAAGTACCAGCCAATTACATTTGATGCGATCAAGATTGGCCTTGCGTCGCCAGAGAAGATTCGTGAATGGTCCAGAGGCGAGGTAAAAAAGCCGGAGACCATCAATTACAGAACCCTGAAACCGGAAAAAGACGGCTTATTTTGTGAGAAAATTTTCGGACCCAGCAAAGACTGGGAGTGCCATTGCGGAAAATATAAAAAAATCCGCTATAAAGGCGTTGTCTGCGACCGCTGCGGCGTGGAAATTACCAAGGCAAGCGTGCGCCGGGAGCGTATGGGCCATATTGAGCTTGCGGCTCCGGTGTCCCATATCTGGTATTTTAAAGGAATACCAAGCCGTATGGGACTGATTCTGGATTTGTCTCCGAGAACGCTGGAAAAAGTGCTGTATTTCGCCTCTTATATTGTATTGGATAAGGGAGGAAGCGACCTGCAGTACAAACAGGTATTATCAGAAACAGAGTATCAGGAAGCGAGAGAGAAATTCGGCAATGATTTCCGGGTAGGAATGGGCGCAGAATCCATCAAGGAATTGTTAGAGGCCATTGATCTGGAAAAAGATGCGGTTGAGTTAAAGACGGCGCTGCGGGATGCTACCGGGCAGAAACGCGCCCGTATTATCAAACGGCTGGAAGTAGTGGAGGCGTTTCGCGGCTCCGGAAATAAGCCGGAATGGATGATTATGGACGTGATCCCGGTCATTCCGCCGGATCTGCGTCCGATGGTTCAGTTGGACGGCGGACGTTTTGCCACTTCTGACTTAAACGACCTCTACCGCCGGATTATCAATAGAAATAACCGTCTGCGCCGTCTTCTGGAGTTAGGCGCGCCGGATATTATTGTCAGAAATGAAAAAAGAATGCTGCAGGAAGCCGTGGACGCTTTAATAGATAATGGAAGAAGAGGGCGTCCGGTGACCGGGCCTGGAAACCGTGCGCTGAAATCGCTGTCTGACATGCTGAAAGGTAAGTCCGGACGTTTCCGTCAGAATCTGCTGGGTAAACGTGTGGATTATTCCGGGCGTTCCGTTATCGTGGTGGGACCGGAACTGAAAATTTACCAGTGCGGTCTGCCCAAAGAGATGGCAATTGAGCTGTTTAAGCCTTTTGTTATGAAGGAACTGGTATGCAATGGGACGGCGCATAATATTAAGAGCGCCAAGAAGATGGTAGAACGCCTCCAGTCAGAGGTTTGGGATGTATTAGAGGAAGTAATCAAAGAACATCCGGTTATGCTGAACCGAGCGCCTACTCTGCACAGACTTGGAATTCAGGCATTTGAGCCGATTCTCGTAGAAGGTAAGGCCATTAAGCTTCATCCTCTGGTATGTACTGCGTTTAACGCAGACTTTGACGGCGACCAGATGGCGGTGCATCTGCCATTGTCTGTGGAAGCGCAGTCAGAGTGCAGATTTTTACTGTTGTCTCCCAACAATCTCTTAAAGCCTTCGGACGGCGGTCCGGTGGCAGTTCCTTCTCAGGATATGGTGCTGGGTATTTATTATCTGACGCAGGAGCGGGAAGGCGCTCTGGGAGAAGGCAAGTTCTTTAAGAATGTAAACGAAGCCATCTTAGCTTATGAGAATGATGCGTTGACCCTGCATTCCAGAATTACCGCGCGTATGAGCCGCACCATGCCGGACGGAGAGGTAGTTACCGGAAATGTGGAATCTACGCTGGGACGTTTTATCTTTAACGAGATTCTGCCTCAGGATCTGGGATTTGTAGACCGCAGCAATCCGGAGGACCGTCTGAAGCTGGAAGTGGATTTCCATGTCGGTAAAAAGGGTCTGAAGCAGATTTTGGAGAAAGTCATTAATATTCATGGAGCGACAAAGACAGCAGAGGTGCTGGACGATATTAAATCCATGGGTTATAAATATTCTACCCGCGCGGCGATGACGGTATCGATCTCCGATATGACAGTGCCGGCAAAGAAACCGGAGCTGATCAAACATGCGCAGGATACCGTGGATAAGATTACACGAAACTATAAGCGCGGTCTGATTACAGAAGAAGAAAGATACAAGGAAGTCGTTGAAACCTGGAAAGAGACGGACGACATTCTGACGCACGAGCTGCTCAGCGGTCTGGATAAATACAATAATATTTATATGATGGCGGATTCCGGTGCCCGTGGATCTGATAAACAGATTAAACAGCTTGCCGGTATGCGCGGTCTGATGGCGGATACGACAGGACGTACCATTGAGCTGCCGATTAAGTCAAATTTCCGTGAAGGACTGGACGTACTGGAATATTTCATGTCTGCGCATGGAGCGCGGAAGGGACTTTCTGATACAGCGCTTCGTACAGCAGACTCAGGATATCTGACCAGACGTCTGGTAGATGTGTCCCAGGAGCTGATCATCCGCGACATTGACTGCTGCGAAGGAAAACCGGCGCCTGGCATGTATGTAAAGGCATTTATGGACGGAAAAGAAGAGATTGAGAGTCTGGAAGAACGAATTACCGGACGGTTTTCCTGTGAAACGATCTCTGATGCAGAAGGAAATGTTCTGGTAAAAGCAAACCATATGATTACGCCCAGGCGCGCGGCTCTTGTTATGAGCAAAGGCGTCAATTCCAAGGGCGAACCCTTAAACAGGGTAAAGATTCGTACCGTTCTGACCTGCCGTTCGCACAATGGGATCTGCGCAAAATGTTACGGCGCTAATATGGCGACCGGGCAGGCTGTACAGGTAGGCGAGTCTGTGGGTATCATCGCAGCGCAGTCCATCGGTGAGCCGGGTACCCAGCTTACCATGCGAACCTTCCATACGGGCGGTGTTGCAGGTAACGATATTACACAGGGTCTTCCCCGTGTGGAGGAGCTTTTTGAGGCGCGTAAGCCCAAGGGACTTGCGATTATCACGGAGTTTGCGGGAGTTGCGACCATTAAGGACAGCAAGAAGAAGCGTGAGATTATCGTCGCTAACGAGGAGACGGGAGAGAGTAAGGCGTATCTGATCCCTTATGGCTCCCGGATCAAGATTATGGACGGCGCCGTATTGGAGGCCGGCGACGAGCTGACAGAAGGAAGTGTGAATCCGCATGATATTTTGAAAATTAAGGGTGTCCGCGCGGTACAGGATTATATGATTCAGGAAGTGCAGCGCGTATACCGTCTGCAGGGTGTGGAAATCAACGATAAGCATATTGAAGTGATTGTACGGCAGATGCTGAAAAAGATCCGCATTGAAAATAATGGAGATTCCGAGTTCCTGCCTGGAACACTGGTAGATATTCTGGACTATGAAGATACAAATGAAAGACTGGAAGAGGAAGGACAGGAGCCTGCAGAGGGCAAACAGGTGATGCTGGGTATTACCAAAGCTTCACTGGCAACAAATTCTTTCCTGTCGGCAGCTTCTTTCCAGGAAACGACCAAAGTGCTTACGGAGGCGGCAATTAAGGGCAAGGTTGACCCGCTCATTGGTCTGAAAGAAAATGTGCTGATTGGTAAACTGATTCCGGCCGGAACCGGAATGAAGCGTTATAACAGCATCAGGCTTTCTACAGATGTGAATGAGACGGACGATATTTATTTTGAAGAAGAAATGCTGGATTTTAGTTATAAGCCTGAAGAAGAGGAAGCCGGAGATGATTTTGAACATGAAGTAGAGAAACCTTTTATAGAACAGGAATTGGCGGCAGAATAAAGAAGAGAACAGAAAGTTTCTGTTTTGAGAGCCCCTGGAATGCATGAAAAAGAGCATTTCCAGGGGTATTTTTGTAAAAATAAGCGGAAAACACTGCGAATTTTTGCCTTTAGGTTGAGGGAATTGATATTTTTACCGAAATATAAGAAAAGATCGGTATGTTAAAAGATGTGATGCTGTGAACCTGGTGTGCTGGCTGAATATAATACGGCCAGCACACCAGAAGCAGGTAAAAAGTTATGAATATTTTATATTCAGGAGGCTTAAGAATATTATGCGTAAACTATTAATATTAGATTGCATTGGCTTTATCATTGATATATCCGGATATGTGTTCGGTTATTTCAGGGGAGAACTTTGGGGACTAATGATTTCTCTTGTCGGAGCTGTTATAATGCTGACGTCATCCATAGGCATTACCATTAAGCTGCATAGAGAAAAGAGAGAAAAAAAGAAATGAATACTTTGAAGAAACTGTCAATGCGCTGACTGGAAGCCTGCCTGCAGATCATAACGGAGGCATGAGCGTTTTTGGAGCAGTTGATTTTTCCATTTTCTTATAATAGAGAAGCCTTTTATTATCAAAAAGAGTATAATATTTTGCAAATCAGGATGTCGAATTATTACGCTCTATGATATAATATAATGTACGGTATATAATTAGAATACTGAGATGAAGGAGGAAAAAATGAAAAATCAATTGGTTTGGCAAGACAGGTTTAATATTGGTGTGGATTTTATTGATAAGGAGCATAAGAAGCTTTTTAGTATAATGAACAGACTTTTTTCATATAAGAAGCAAGAAGGAAAAAGCCAATGGGTTTGCCAGGAGGGAATTAAGTATTTTAAAGACCATGCAATGAAACATTTCACAGAAGAAGAAGCCTATATGGCTTCGATCGACTATTCCGGATTTGAAACGCACAGAAGGCTTCATGATAATTTCCGGAAAGTAACGCTTCCGTCTTTGGAGAGAGAACTGGAACGGGAAGAATATTCTGAGGATGCGATCAGTCATTTTCTGGGAGTATGTGCTGGCTGGCTGATTGGTCATACATTGATTGAGGACCATGCAATTACAGGAAAATCAGTCAGTAAATGGAGAAATCTTTTGCCGGAGGATGAGCAGTCAGCTTTGAGTCAGGTGATTGTTAATCTTGTATACGATTTGTTTCAGTTGAATTCAAAGGTAATCAGCAGAAGTTACGGCGGGGAGAAATTTGGAGATGGTATTTATTACCGTCTTGTCTATGCGACGCAAAAGGGTGAAAACTGGGAGATTGTACTGGCTTTTGAGAAGAAACTGCTGGTCAGCACAGTAGGAAGCATATTGGGGGCGAAGTCTGATTCCATGGACGATATGCTGATGAATGCTGTGAGATATACGGCGCGTCAGTTTGTAGAGAGTATCAGAAAGCATTTTTCATCGGCAGATTTGTATGAAATGAAAGAAGAAAATCTGCTGAGTTATGAACAGCTGCAGAAAATTTTTGACAGAGAACACCCGCAGTCCAGTCTGCTGTTTGATACAGGAGCCGGATATTTTGCGTTCTGCGTTATGGCGCGGCATTTGCTGGATCAAGGAATAGGAAATGCGATTCAAGAAGATAACGCCATGAAGGAAGTAAAAAAATATGTAAAGAAGAGTGAAAAAAGTACGAAAAAGAAGATACTTGTAGTAGACGATTCTCTTGTTGTACAGCAGTCTATGAAAGATCTTCTGGGAACTGATTATGAAATATCAGTGGCGCAGTCCGGACTGGCTGCAATCAGATGTATTACACTGGACAGACCGCATCTGGTTTTGCTCGATTATGAAATGCCGGTCTGCAACGGCAGCCAGGTATTGGAGATGATCCGGGCGGAGCATGATTTCGCAGATATTCCCGTTATCTTTCTGACCGGAAGAGCTGACAGCGAGAGTGTAAAAAAAGTATTATCTTTAAAACCTGCAGGTTATCTGATTAAAAGTCTTAAACCAGAAGATATCAAGAAAAATATTGACAATTTCTTTAAAGGATAGAACATCGTATTTTTAAACTATAAAAATAAAAAGCAGCGGAAGTTTCGCGAAATAAAATTGACAGAAGAAGAGGAAGTTTAAGCCCCTTCTTCTGTCAATTTTTGCGGCAGAGGCCTTTTTTTGGCAGAATAGCTGTCTACGCTGATTTTGAGTACGTTTACGATAGACACAAGCTTATCGTTGAACGTAAAATTTTTTCCGGACTGGGTTTTCATCAGTACAGATAAACCTGTCTGTTTTTCCTGGGGATCTGTTACAAGTTCCGCCCTGCCTCTTCCCATAAGGCTGCGGTAAGACATACCGTACTGGCAGGCGGTTTTTCCCTCAAAGGGGACGGCGTCGCACTCCATGGCAAAGGAAATCCGGGGATTTTTCTGTATTACTTCATATTTATAGCCCTCGACAGCTCCATGAACATAAAATGTCAGCGCGCCGTTTTCGAGAGTATAACCATAATTCAGCGGAACCACGTAGGGCTGTCCGTCGTCGCTCAATCCCAGATGCAGTATTTTACATTGATCCAAAATGGAGCGTATTTCTTCCAGATCTGTAATTTCTCTTTCTCGTTTTCTCATAAGATTCCTGATTCCTTTCGCAGATATAGTTCAGCATAATTCAGTATGATTATACGTTATCTGTGGAAATTGCGCAACGCATTTTATTGTCCCCTGCAGAGAACAACTATTTTTCTGGGCGTAGTCTGAGGAGGAATACTTCTGGTTGTAACAGAATAATATACAAGCAGGAAGTTTCCTCCGGGAGCGCAGGAATACCGCTGTCCGTTCAGCGTGAGAATCCGGGTGCTGCGTGAAAGATTCAGACGAAGAGAATTATCACTGGCAGTCAGATTTCTGCGGAAAAAGTCCAGCGTTACCGTTTCATCATTCTGCAGAATGGTAATAAGTTGTGCCTGGTACTGCGGGGGATAAATCAAAGGTACAGGAAGACTGGAATCATAAAAAGCAGCCACAGGCATACCAGAACGAAGCTGCGTGCTGTCTATAACGACAGTTTCCGGCGAGAGGATAAAGTTGCTGACGCCGTTGGGAGTATTTATCGTAATCGTTTGATTGCAGCAGTTGTTGGGGGATTGGGAGATATTTTGAATGATGCCGATTACCGGTACAAGAGTTTCGTAATTCATAGAAAAAATCCTTTTTTGTTTCTCTCTTTAGCATATGCTGACAGCAGAAAAATGCCAGTATTCTTCACAAAGATATAAAATTTGTGTTTGCAGGCAGGGAACGCGGCGCCTTTGGGCCTGCGTTATTGCGGCGTCTTAGAATCCGGTATCGGCGGGAGAAAGAAAGCGAGATCCGGAGGAAGAAAGGTAAACAGTATAAAACACAGAGCAAGAGCCAGAACAAGGAGTGCTGGTACGAATGGGTTTCCAGTTTTTTCAGAGCGGCACAGGAAATACATTACTGTGAAAGCGAGAATTACGCTGAGGTAGAATATAGAAATATCCAGAGCAATATAATTTTCGCCCAGAATGCCGGAATAAGTATAAAATAAAACGGGGATGGCAAAAGTTCCGGCAAGGATGCCGGACGGACAGGCAAAGGAAATCCGGGGATAATCTTCTTTCAGACGATACTGCATAAAGATGCTGTAAAAAAGCGCGGGAAAAAATAACAATTTCATGTGTTCCCAGGTAGATTCATTGACGGGAGTGAACAGCCCTGCCAGCCAATGGCTGCCGGACCATTGATAAACAAAGTGGGAGAATGTTCCTGATACAGACGTAAATACAATTCCGGCTATTATATAATGTAAAAGTTTTTTGCTCATAGATTCCTCCGTTTTGGGCGTCAGGTATATGAAATATTGTTTAGTATATGCACTGGAAAGAAAAATATGAGCGGGCGGCTGTCTGCGCGTTTTCTCTAACGTTATGCCAATTGACATTACTTGTAAAACCACAGGAAATATGATAAAATCTCTCTGAAAAATTTACGGCAGCGTTGCTGACAGCGCAAAACATGATCTGAAATCTTTAAAGAAGGTACAAAATGGTATGGATCCAAAAGAACGCTCAAAGATTAACCAGGAAGAAATAATTTCTATAAAAGAATTTTGCCATATTTTGTCGGTGTCGGAAGCCACGGGCAGAAACTGGCTGCGGCTGGGAAAACTTGCGCCTGACAGAGAGTGGAAGGGGAAGCCGTATTTTTCAAAAGAATATGTACGGAAGTTTCTGTCAGAACTGAAAAACGGGGATTCGAATGTTTTAAAGAATCGAAGAAATAAGAAATATATCAGTGGCAGCGGCGTTTACGCCAGCTATCTTTCCCATTCGTCAGAAAATATTTCTGTGATTTGCGATTTGGCGGTTAAATTGAAAGAACAGACGCTCTCTGAACTGCAGCTTCGGGAAATCCTTGGAGAGTGTGCGTTGCAGCTTTTTTGTCAGAGAGAAGGGAAAGAATATGATTTTACCGATAACTATTTGCGTCATTATCAGCAGGGAGAGATAAACCTGGAGCCATACGACGGCTTTATTGAGGAGCTGTTGGGAGAAAATATGACGCCCGGGGGTTCTGAGGTACGGCAGAAGACGGAGGCTCTCTCTGCTGGAATTCATTATTGTCTGAAACAGGGAGAGGATCTTTTGGGGATGCTCTATCTGTCTTTTCGAAATCTCGGAGTGCGCAAAGCGTCGGGGGCATATTATACGCCCGCACATATTGTGCAAAAACTGCTGAAACGGCTGTGTTTAGAGGAAGATTTGACGGGGAAGCAGCCGCTTAAAATTCTGGATCCCTGCTGCGGAACCGGAAATTTTCTGCTGCAGTTAAGCCGAACATGGCATATGGAGGAGCTGTATGGCACGGATATTGATCCTCTGGCGGTGCAGATTGCCAGAATAAATCTTGCAATCGCCTGTCCCGAAGCGCCGGTTTCTCTGATTCGGGAGCGGATCCAGGTTCGGGATTTTCTGATGGAGCGGGACCAGGAACATTATGATGTGATTTTGGGAAATCCGCCCTGGGGCAGTTCTCAGGAGTTTGTGCGGAAGCAATTTTTAAAAGAGCGCTTTTTTACGGGAAAAAGCGGGGAAGCGTATGATTTGTTTCTGGAACAATCTCTTCAGAGAATCAAAACTGGAGGAATTATCGCCTTTGTGCTGCCAGAGGCTGTATTGTACGTAAAATCACATCGGCAGATTCGTGAACTTCTGGCAGAGCAGGTACAGATTCAAAGTATCACTTATATTGGAAATGTGTTTCATCAGGTGCAATGTCCGGCCATTATTCTTAAAATGCAGAAAACAGGCAGACCGCTGACCGCCTGTGGGATGCAAATTTACAAAGAGCAACAGGAATTTGAGATAACAGGCAGCCGCATTGTGGACGCGGAATGCTTCAATTTTCATATGCCGGATGAAGAATACAAGATTTTAGATCAGATAGAAAAGCGGGCCAGAGTGGTGTTTCTGAAAGGCCAGGCGGATTTTGCAATGGGAATTGTAACTGGAAATAATAAAAAATATATACAGAAGCAAAAGACTGCTGAAAATGAGATCGTGCTAAAGGGCGGCGATATAGAAAAATATGTGATCCGTGAGGCCAGGCAGTATCTGCGCTATGAACCGCAGTATTTTCAGCAGACTGCGCCGGAGAGCTGTTACAGAGCAGAAGAAAAGCTTTTTTACCGCTTTATATGCAAAAACCTGGTGTTTGCATATGATGACAGGCAGAGATTGTCTTTAAATAGCTGTAATATTCTCATTTCCCATATTCCGGGCATGGATATGAAATATATTCTTGCAGTACTTAATTCCCGTACCGCTCAGTTTCTGTATGACAGGAAATTCTGTTCTGTAAAAGTGCTGCGCAGCTATTTAGAGCAGCTTCCGATTCCGGTGGTTTCCAGTACAGAGCAGCAGGAAATTATTTTTCTGGCAGAAAAAATCTTGTCTGCCCCAAATTCAGAAATCCGCCGGCAATATTATAATGAAGCGGACCGAAGCATTGCTTCTGCCTATGGACTGACAGAAGCGGAATACTGCAAAATATGTAAATGGTATCCTTAGAGCGTCATTCCTCTCTGGGAATCATGATTCTTCCAGAGCCATCTGTTTTACCTGCGCCAGCGCTCTGGAAACCGGAGGCAGGGCGAGAAGGCTCAGGGTAATGGCGGCTTCCGCTCCCAGATAAGAACCGTTGTAAAGCAAAGAGTAAATGGGCGCGGCCATCGTTTCCGGCGCATAGGAAGCAAAGAAAATAACGCCGGATAAAAAAGAGAAAAAGCAGCGTCCCAAAACTCCCGCCGCATAGCCTTTGATCAGGCCGTGTTTTTGTTTGCGGAAGAAACCGGACAAGCCCAGGGCGCCAAAGGCAAGGGGATAATCTGTGAGCATCTGGGGAACCGTATAGAAGACGGGTTCCAGTACAAACTGCAGCAGGCCATAAGCGGTGGCTGTCATAAGTCCGGCACAGGGACCAAACCAGTAGCCGATCAGCACAATAAACAGCATACTCAGTAAGGTCACAGAGCCGCCCATAGGCAGTTCAAACAATTTTATCATGGAAGCGACCATGGCAAGCGCCATGGCGGCGGAAGAAAATACAAGCTGTCTGGTTGTCAGTTTTTTGGACTGTGACTGACGGTAACGCCTCAGCAGCGCAATAATTACCAACAGTGCGATTACGGCGGCAACGGTCAGTAAGCCCGCGGGAGTAAGCCGCATGGCATGATCATTCCATTCATTGGTGGGAGAAGCAAAAAAGTGATTCATATATATCCTCCAAAAAAGTTTTTTTCTATTTTATAATGAGGTTTGTCTGACTGTCAATACAGATATTTCAATACTCTGCTATAATAAAACATTAAAGTAATGAAAGAAAGTTGTTGCAAATGAATAAAAAAAATATTAAAATATATGGTGATAACGATAGATGTGATTGTAAAGGAGAATGAAAGATGAGCTATGTTGATGAAGTACTGGAGCGCGTAATTGCAAAGAATCCGGCTGAGCCTGAATTTCACCAGGCGGTAAAAGAGGTTTTGGAATCCTTAAGACCGGTTATTGAAGCGAATGAAGAGAAGTATCGTAAGGAAGCATTGCTGGAACGGCTGACAGAGCCGGACAGACAGTTTAAATTCCGTGTGCCATGGGTAGACGACAAGGGACAGGTTCAGGTGAATACCGGATACCGCGTTCAGTTTAATAACAGCATTGGACCGTATAAGGGAGGACTGAGACTGCATCCGTCTGTAAATCTGGGAATTATCAAATTCCTGGGATTTGAACAGATTTTCAAAAATTCTCTTACCGGACTTCCGATTGGCGGAGGCAAGGGCGGGTCTGATTTTGATCCCAAGGGCAAATCTGACCGCGAAGTGATGGCGTTCTGCCAGAGCTTTATGACAGAGCTCTGCAAATATATTGGAGCAGATACAGACGTTCCGGCGGGAGATATCGGAACAGGCGCCAGAGAGATTGGCTATATGTTTGGACAATATAAGAAAATCCGCAGCGTATATGAAGGGGTACTGACCGGAAAAGGACTTTCTTACGGCGGTTCCCTGGCGCGTACAGAGGCTACCGGATACGGACTGTTATATCTGACAGAAGAGATGCTTAAATGTAATGGCCATGAAATGAAGGACAAGGTAGTATGCATATCCGGTTCCGGAAATGTGGCGATCTATGCGACACAGAAAGCGCAGCAGCTGGGCGCTAAGGTTGTGACAGTCAGTGATTCTACCGGCTGGGTATATGACCCGGATGGAATCGACGTGGCATTGTTAAAAGAGGTAAAAGAAGTGAAACGCGCGCGTCTTACCGAATATGCGGCTGCAAGGCCAGGCGCACAATATCACGAGGGACGCGGCGTATGGTCTGTGAAATGTGATATTGCGCTTCCCTGTGCAACACAGAATGAACTTCTTCTTGAGGATGCAAAGGAGCTGGTTGCAAATGGATGCCTCGCAGTGGCAGAAGGCGCGAACATGCCTACCACACTGGAAGCAACCGAGTATCTGCAGCAGAATAAGGTATTGTTTGCTCCGGGCAAGGCTGCAAATGCAGGCGGCGTTGCAACTTCAGCGCTGGAAATGAGCCAGAACTCCGAGCGTTTGAGCTGGACATTTGAGGAAGTGGACAGCAAACTGAAGAATATTATGGTAAATATCTTCCATAACTTAGATGATGCCGCAAAGCGTTACGGAAAAGAAGGCGATTATGTAACAGGCGCCAATATTGCCGGTTTTGAGAAAGTAGCGGACGCTATGATTGCACAGGGTGTAATATAAAATATTTATAACTGCATAAAGGCGAATAAGCAGAGATAAACAGAATGCATACTGGAAAACTGCTCTATCAATGATTGAAAAATTTTGGTAGAGCAGTTTTTATTACTGTTTCACAGTAAATAAAAAATAATGATCGCACTGCGGCGGAAAAGAAATATGCGCAATTGCACAGAAGATAAAATTTCCAGAAAATTCCTGTATAATATGTGAGGTCTGAACTTATAAAAATTTGTAAAAACTTGGGCCTGTTTTATATTGCAAAAATTGGAAAATGATGATATGGTAAGGTTATACCCATTTATTAAATGGGAATTTATCAGAAAGGAAAAAAGCGAAATGAAACGATTGATGGCGGTGCTGCTTACTGCAAGTCTGATTTTGCAGGCCTGGGCCGGTGATGTTGTACTGGCGCAGGCAGGATCTTTGCAGGAAGACAATGTTTATTCCCAAGAAGACAGCGAAGTTAAGTCAGATGTGAACAGAGCAGATACGGACATTGCGGATGTCCCGGGATTCTCAGAAGAAGCCCCCGATGTGGAAAGTGAAGAAAAAACAGCGGACCAAGGGCCTAAGGATGAAACAGAAGGTACAGAACCTCAGGCAAATGCAGATGAAGTGGAATCATTGCCGAGCACAGAGGATGTTCAGACGCAGAAGAACATAGATGGCAAAGAGGCGTCTGAGGGCATTAATGTGCCGGAAGAACGAAGTGTTCTGGAGGTAGAAGTTACCTCGGCAGTAATTCCGGTTCAGGGAAAGGTAGAGGTGAAGGTCAGCGGCGCCGAAGGCGCAGCTCAGACACAGGAGCTGGATTTTAGCGACGCAGATTCCAGGACGGCAAGATTCAGTCTCAATCCCGGAACTTATATGGTTCAGATACAGACGGCGAAATTTGCAACATACAGCCAGTCTGTTGAAATGGAAGAAGGATATCAGAAGAAAATCAGAGTTTGTACAGCGGAGACTTCTATGGAAGGCAAGGCTGCAAGAGGATGGCTGCGTCCGGGAGATGTAAACCAGGATGGAGTGATCACAAATGAAGACGTCCAGACTGTGCTTAAGGCGGTTCGAAATAATCCGCAGGGGACAGAATGCGACGTTAACAGCGATAATAAGACAGATCTTGCAGATTTGCAGTGCGTTGTTCAGAGTATGAACGGTCAGGTAAAAGAATCGGCTGTTGAGCGGCAGAAAATCATAAGATTTACCGATCTTCAGACAACAGAGGGCACCACGGCGGTGGGGATGGAAGGATTTTTAAACCATACGGGAAGCCTTGGATTGGTTCCGGCAGATTCTGAAAAAGCAATTTCAGCAGATAATCCGGTGGCGCTTGATTATACATTGGCAGGAGACAAAGAGGAGCCTGCTCAGATGCAGGGAATGACGATCTGCGCTCCGGCAGAGGCAGAGCCGGGAGAAGCAGTTCCCAGCGCTATTACGGATGGAGAAGTGTCTGTTGTCTATGTGGACGAAAATGGACAGGAGCAGACAATGTCTGTCCCGCTGGCAGCAGAAAGCCAGGCTTCCACAGCAAGTCTGCGGATGGCAAGAGCAACGGCCGCGTCCGTGCAGACCGAATCAGACGGATCCATGGTGCTTGATTTTGGAACACAGATTGCTGTGAAGCGCGTTTTGATTCGCATTACCGGAACGAAGAAGACGGAGCCTCTGGTAAATATTGCCAAAGTGGAATTTGTCAATAATATGGAAGACAGGGTTCCGCCGCCACAGCTTGATATCCCGTCGATCAAAGATTTGATTCCGGGAGATAAAATGATTACCGCTTCCTGGACCCCTCAGAAGAATGTAACAGGGTATGAAGTCTCTGTATCCGGTCCGGTAAAAGGAGGAACAGACGAGACGCAGATCGTGCGTGTGTCAAATGCAGAACATATTATTACAGCTATTTTAGATAAAAATTTAGTTTATAATGGCAAATATACGATTAAAGTGCGTTCCGTGAACGGCGGCTGGAACAGCCCCTGGTCGGAGGAAAAAATAGCAACAGTGAAAGCGCAGAGTCTGCCGGCAGCGCCGGATAATGTAAGCGCGAAAGGCGGTTATTGTTCCATTACCGTTTCCTGGAAGGATATGGAAGATTCGAACGGATACATGGTATATTATAAGAAGTCAGGAGAAGCTGATACAGCGTTCCGTCCGGTTGTGGAAGGCTTTAAAGAGACGCCGCAGGGCACCGGAATGCTCACAGAGAACAAATATGTGATTATGTCTCTGGAGGCAGGCGCTGAGTATGAAGTGTATGTCAAAGGATGGAATGACCTTGGCTGGGGACCGGCTTCCCTGCATCATGCGGCGGCAGCCAAAGGTGTTGCGCCAAAGCTTCCTGAGTATAAACTGATTAATACTTCCAACGGAACAGGAAAGAAGACCAGCCACGTTACAGCGGCAGTTTACGGCGGACATGGCGGAGCGCATATGGAAAACAGCGTTTTGGATACAGAAGGTAAAACTGCCTGGGGACTGGTAGATGATGATTATGCTTCCTACTGGACCAAAGAAGACTGGGATGACGGCGTGGTATATCCTGCAAACGACAGAGGAATGACGATCACGCTGGATCAGGATTATCAGATCAGTTATATTACTTATGCAGCAGCGAACCAGCAGGCGGCAATGAGCCAGGTAAGAGTAGGTTACTGGACCACAGAGGATCCCAATACGGAGAAAAATGTGGCTGCAAGCCTGGTTGCCAGAACAGATGAATATGACAATCCGTATTATATTGTAAAACTGAACAGCGCGATTACTGCAAACAAGATTCATTTGTCCTTTGGAACAGGATATCAGAGAATCAACATGATGGTAGGTGAAATTCGTTTCCATGAGTATGATTCACTGGAAGACGATATCATGGCATTGTACACAGATGAGATGCATATCACTTTAAGAGCGGATGTGACAGCCGCGACATTGGATGAACTGGAGAACCGTTTGAATATGGTAGATACCGTAAGCGGAGAGAAACATATACTCCATGAAGAACTTGCGTTAGAGATTAAGAATGCCAGAGATATTCTGACTGCGAATCTGGATCCGGCATATGAGGTGGAAAATCAGATTACAGCGCAGAAAGATAAACATCTCGGATTTGGCGGCTTAAACTCCTGGCAGCCGGTTGGCAAATCAGCGCGCGCCGGCGAAAAGCTTCTGGTTTATGTAGGTCATAATACCAAGAAGTGGGGAGAAGCGGCAAATCTGCAGATTGTATTTACACAGAACCATTCAGAAGCCGGAGGCTTTTTCAAAGGCCAGAATCTGAAAGTCGGCCGAAATGAAGTTACAGTTCCAACGATAAGTACCGGTACGGTAGAGCGCGGAGGACAGGTATATGTCAGCTATACCGGAAACAACGCCAATGATAAATATGCGGTACGTATCAATGGAGGCAGCGATATTCCGGTTCTCAGCGTCTATGGAAAGACCGGAGAAGAACGGACAGCGGCAATTCGGGAATATGTGACAGAGCTTGAGGAATATGTGAAGCATCTGGAAGAAGAGCATGAGAAACAGCATACAGGTAAAACCAATGTTGATTATGCGTATGACCAGACCAATTGTATTCTTAATACGACAGATATCATGATGCGGGAAATGATGCATTCTGTACCGGCTACACAGGTATGGGCAGGTATCAAAAACGCAGAAGACAAGACAACAAAACTTGACAATGCACTGAAAGCTATGGAACAGGCCATGACGCTGTTTTATCAGCATAAAGGACTGAGCGACGATGCAGGAACAGAAAGAGGAAATAATGCATGGCCGTCACAGCATTTGAATATTCGTTACATGAGAATGTTTGCAGGAGCATTTATGTATGCGTCCGGCAACCATGTGGGAATTGAGTGGGGTTCCACTACCGTGGTAAGCGCACCCAATGATATGTCCGGCTTTGGCTGGGGAATCGGCCATGAAATCGGTCATGATATTAACCAGGGAACATATGCGGTTGCAGAAGTTACAAATAATTACTTTGCGCAGCTTCTGACGGGCACGAGACGTTTTACCCAGGAAAATGTATATAAAAAGGTGACTTCCGGATCTGTAGGGCGTGCCTCTAATGTATTTACACAGCTTGCATTGTACTGGCAGCTTCATCTTTTCTTTGACAATAATAAGAATGACCAGCACATTTATGACAACTATGAAGACCAGTTTAATAATCTCTTCTTTGCAAGAGTTGATACTTATTCCAGAAATCCTGGAAAAGCGCCTCAGGAAGGCTTAACTCTGAACGGAGGTACAGACCAGAATCTGATGCGTCTGGCATGTGCGGCAGCGAATAAGAATATTCTTCCATTCTTTGAGCGGTGGGGGATGATTCCGGATGAGGAAACCATTGCATACGCCGATAAGTATGGAACGCCGGAAACAAAAGCAATTTACTATATCAATAATGAAGCGCGTGATTACCGTATGGATCATCCGGAGACAGAGGAAAACAGCGTAAAAGGTAAAAATACAGTGACTGCGTCTGTTTCTGCTAAATCCAATCAGGTAGAGCTGAAGATCAGTACCACTGAGAAGAAAGAACTGATTCTGGGCTATGAAATCAGCCGCAGCATGACGTCCAATGGCCAGAAGGAGACACAGGTGGTTGGTTTTGTGCCGATTGATACGGCAGAGTCTACTGTTTATACAGACACGGTTTCCACTGTCAATAACAGAGTAATGGAATATGAGGTGCGTGCAGTAGACCAGTATATGAACTATTCCAGTGCGGCGCAGGCAGGATCTATTAAGATTCAGACAGACGGCGAACTGGACAAAACAGAATGGACCGTTGAAACTGATATGGTTTCTCAGGACGACAAAGAGATTGAGAGCACAGAAGACGATCCGGACAGCGGCTTTGATTCAACAGGCAATGTTGCCGCAAAGAAAGAACACAGCATTGACCGCGTGCTGGATAACAGCATTGCCGAGGCTGGCACTTATACCGGAACCAGCAGCGGAACAGCGGTAATTACAGTGGATATGCATAAAGCGCAGCAGATAACCTCCCTGAAATACCAGGGAAGCGCTCTGGAAAAAGTGACCGTTGAAATCAGTACAGACGGCGAAGTATGGACAAAAGTGAAAACAGATGACGCAAGTCTGGCAGGAACAGGGGAAGAAGTGCAGACGCTCTGGTTTGACTCTGTAAAAGAGGACGCGCGCGAGAACTTTATTGGAACCTATGATGCCAGATATGTAAGGCTTACAATTTCCCAGGCCGGTGATATCGTAATCAAAGAAATTGACTTCTGCGGACCTTCCGGAGATAATCTGGAATTTATGGAAACGACAGGCGGAGAGAAGGCAGTCGGCGTTTTATCAGAAGATTACCAGTACGGAGACAATCCGGAAGATGTTATTAAGAAAGGTTCACTGATCTTTACCGGAACTTATCGCGGAAACTGGGCTTATAACGTGGTTATGCTCTATGATACAGAAGGAAATGTAATAGGAGCAAAAGACGGAAATGTCGAGGCTGGACAGGTGATTTTCGCAGAATTGCCTGAGAAAGGAAATGAAGGCGAAACCACAGAGGGAACATGGGTATACTATGTAGAACCCGGACAGTGGGATGAAGCTTCCTTAAAAGGCATGAAGGTTCGCGGTGAATTATACCGCGTGGACGACGCCAAGACACTTGAAGGAGAACGAATCGTCAGTGATACCCAGATTATCACTGTTCCGGATACCCTTCCTTCCATTACAGTCAAAGGCAGCAAAAATAATTGATGGTACAAGGAGAGGCTAAAATGAAAAAATGGTTAAAAATAATAATGGTGTCATTTTTCCTTTTCACGATCGTTCCGCTGACAGCAGATGCGGCAGAAAATAATCTTACAGTTAAAGATAAAGATGTTACTGTTTCTGTAGATATACCAGCGGGCAAATCAGGAGTGATTACATCTCTGCGGATGCAGCTTCGTGTTTCCGTGAACAGCGGAACAATGAATGCTCCGGTTTTCAAATTTGACAGCGCAGTTAAGAGTGAGATTAAAGACGCTGTTATCATGCCAGGGGAAAAAGGAACCTATGTGGTGGATTTGATTTTATCCGGTCAGAAAGACAAAAGTATCTTTGGCGGCAGCGAATCTGCAAAGATTGGAACTCTGTCGGTGCGCCCCACCAGCCAGAAGTATAAAATTAAAGTGGAAACTTTGGGAGAACTGGATAACAATGAAAGTCCTGTGGTAAAATATATGGACGCCAACGGGGTTTCTGCCATGACGGAAACTCTGGGTAATTCCAAACCTGTTCTGATCGAAACAAGCGGAGCGGCTTTTGGAAAAGTTCCCCTGTTAAAAGCTTCTGTAAAAAATGGTTCCAGGTCTGTGTCATTTTCCTGGAATAAGGTTGAAGGAGCCGACGGCTATGTGCTCTATGAGGTGAAAAGCGGAAAGAATACGCGTGTGACGACGCTGTCTGCGTCAGCAACTTCACTCGCTAAGAATTATGCTTATGCTACAGATCATTCTTTCAAGCTTCGTGCATTTAAGAAAGACGCGGACGGCAGTATCACCTACGGAGACTACAGTCCAGTGGTAAACATTACCGTAGGTCCCAATCAGGTAAAAGCGTTCTCACCAGAGTATAAAAATTCCTCAAAGGTTACGCTTACCTGGCGGGAGGTCAGCAAGGCCAGCGGTTATCAGATTTACCGCAGCGCTAAGAAAAATGGAACGTATAAACTTGTAAAAGATATTAAAAAGGGAGGAACTACTTCCTGCACCTTAAAACATCCTTCCGGAAAGACCTATTATTATAAGGTGAAGGCGTATATCAGCAAATCCGGAAATACAGTTACAGGAAGTTTCAGCAAAACGGAGTCAGCCAAGACAAAGGCGCCGAAACTGAAAGTTTCCCGCAGCAGCGCTTCAGTCAGCCTCAAATGGAAAAAGGTATCCAGGGCAGCCGGATATAAGGTATACAGAAGTAAGACAAAATCCGGTAAATATAAACTGGTAAAAACCATTAACAAGGCTTCTGGCCTTACATTTACAGAGAGTATGCCCAAGGGTTCCAAAGTATGGTACTATAAAGTATGCGCATTTGAGAAGCCAAAGAAAGGCAAGAGCCTGAGCGGTAATTACAGCTCCGCAGTAAAAGTGAAAGCAAAATAAAACAAAAAGAGTCTGCCGCATCTGTGATGGAACATCATGGGTGCGGCAGCTTTTTATTATGATGGAATCATTCTTTATTGATGAAAGAAAATCATGCCATATACATTGAGATATCAGAACGTTTGTGCTATAATGAGAGCGTTATTAATAGAGTTGGCAGTTAATCCGGGAAGGATCAGGATGAAAGGAGAGGCCATAATGAATGAAACAAAAGTAATTGTAATTCCAGAAGGGAAAATATGTGATTATATAGATGGCAAGTTCCGTAATGATACACCGGAGGAATATGTAAGGCAGACGATTGAAAAACGTCTGATCAATGAACATAAGTATGCGCCGGGGCAGATTTCAGTTGAGTATGTTTTGCAGATTGGCTCCAAAAAGCCTCGCGCAGATCTTGTTATTTTTGATAAAAACTGCATAAATCAGGTGCAGGAACATATAAAACTCATTATCGAATGCAAAAAAGAAACGATTGACGCCCGCAATATGAAAGAGGGCGTAGAGCAGTTAAAATCATATATGTCTGCCTGCCCTAATTGTGAATGGGGAATGTGGACGAATGGAAAACAAAAAGAAGTATTCCGTAAATACATAAATGCTCAGGGAAATATTGCTTTCATGGATTATAATGATATTCCATCAGCGGACGGCAATCTGGATCACATTAATCGACCCCAAAGAACATCGTTAAAAAATGCTTATGCTGATAATCTGTTATTTGTATTTAAAACATGTCATAATCATATCCACATTAATGATGGATTGCAAAAGCAGCCGGCTTTTTTTGAATTGTTAAAAGTAATCTTCTGTAAGATTGAGGATGAACGCAATATACCTGTCCCACTGGAATTTTACACTACTTCTGAAGAACGTTCTAATCCCGATGGACAATTGACGGTATATAAACGTATTGTTAAAATTTTTGAGAGAGTCAAGAAGAAATATGGAAAAATTTTTGATGCATATGATGAAATTAAGCTTTCACCACGCAGTCTTGCCTATATAGTAAGCGAGATACAAAAATACAGCCTGCTGAACACCAATGTTGATATAAAAGGAAAAGCATATGAAGAAATTGTGGGTGCAAATCTCCGCGGCGACAGAGGAGAGTTTTTTACACCGCGAAACGTCATGAAGATGGTTGTGGAAATGATTAATCCGGCGATTGACGAAAAAGTATTGGACAGTTCCTGCGGGACTGGAGGTTTTCTGGTCACTGCCATGACGCATGTAATTTTACAGCTTGAAAAAGATTATGCGGATGCAATTGGCATAAAGAAAGAGGATTGGGATAGCGATACATTACGCGTTTTTCAGGATAAAATTTCTGAAATGGCCGCCTCGAATTATTTTGGATTTGATATTAATCCGGATCTTGTAAAAGCTACGAAAATGAATATGGTGATGAACAATGATGGCAGCGGCAATATTTTGCAGACAAATTCTTTGCTTCCGCCCCATGAATGGAATGATGAATTTCGAACGAAACTTGCAGAAGCTCTGGGAATTAATAAGATGGAATTGCGAAATCACAATACGATCGGGCATTTTCATGTAATTGTCACAAATCCTCCGTTTGGCAGTAAAATTCCCATTAAAGATAAAAACGTACTGGAACAATATGAACTGGCGCATATTTGGTTCAACGACAGGAAATCAGGGACATGGATCAAAACGCAGAAGCTGCAGTCGTCTGTTCCTCCGGAGATTTTATTCATAGAGCGCTGTACCCAATTGCTTGTACCGGGCGGCAGAATGGGTATTGTTTTACCAGATTCTATTCTTGGCTCACCAGGATTGGGATATATTCGTGAATGGCTGATTCAGAATCACCGTATTGTGGCAAGTATAGATTTACATGCAGATACATTTCAGCCGCGCAACGGTACGCAGACGTCCGTGTTAGTTCTGCAAAAGAAGACCCAGGAACAAAAAGATATGGAGGAAAAGAGCGGAAAAATGTCGGATTATAATATTTTTATGGCAATGGTGGAGAAAATTGGCCATGATAAACGGGGAAATCCAATATTCAGACGCGACAAAGAAGGGAATGAAATTTTGATTCCGGATACAGAACAGATATCGGATCAGAGGGAAACAGGAGAGCCTGATAACATTATTTCTCATGAACGAAAGAAAAAAGCGGAAGATGATCAAACTCCGGATGTCCCTGTAATTTTTGCGGAATGGAAGCGGCAGGAGGGAATCGCATGGTAGATCAGGACCAAACTTTTGCAAAAGCGGAACATGGCAAAGGCGTTTCATTAAAATGGTGTTCTGTATCGCTTTCGGATATTTTTTCACACGGAAAACGGCTGGAGGCAAGCGTATATGATATAGAAGCGAAACAAGCCCTGCAGCTAATAAAATCAAGCAAATATCCTCTTACAAAGATTGGCGGCGAAGATGGTTTGACTACCTCCTATACATGCGCCCGTTTTAAGCGTATATGGGTGGAAAAATCGGATATCCCTATTTTTCAGCCATCTTCCATCGAAGATGTAAAGCCGGATCCCGACGGGTATCTGTCTCATTTGACGGACACAGACATAGAGGGGCTGCGGGTAAAAAAGGGACAGGTTTTAATGACTTGTTCTGGAACGATTGGTAAAGTAACTTATGTTTCTAAGACATTAGAGCATAAGGTATTCAGTCATGATTTACTTCGGATAGACTGTAAAGACACAATGGATCAGGGATACATATATACTTATCTGAAAAGTAAAATAGGAAATAAAATATTGCTGGCAAATCGTTACGGCGCAGTTATCACTCATATTGAACCGCAGCATTTGGCAGAAGTGCCGATCCCCAATGCGCCCCTGCAGCTTAAAAAGAAAATTCATGATCTGATCGTTCACTCATATGATCTGAGAGATCAATCGAATGAATTGATCGATAAGGCAGAGAGACTGCTGAGGGATGAATTAAAATTGCCGGACATACATGAGCTTGAAATGGAAACAGAAAGTCCGGTGAATACATTTAATGTGAAGTTAAGCAAACTGAGAGGTCGTGTCGATGCATCTTATCATATGCCGGTTGTTGATGCGATTGTTGCTCATATGAAAAAATATGCTGCGGAAATTACGACAATGAGCGATCCCAGAATAAGTAAAAATATAATTTTAGCAGGTGTTTTCAAGCGTACCTATGTGCAGGAAAAATATGGTTATCCGTTTATAGGCGGCAAAGAAATTACCCGGCTCATTCCTCAGACGGATAAGTTTTTATCAAAACCGATACATAAAGCACGCTATGAAAAGGAGCTGAAAGTTCTTGAAAATACCATTTTAGTTACAGACCGCGGAACCATAGGAACTGCCGCGCTTGTTCCAAAACACTGGGATGGATATGCCGTCAGTCAAAATGTGCTTAAGTTAATTCCCTCATCCGACGCAATTGCAGGATACATATATATTTATTTAAACAGTGATTACGGAAGAACCCTTGTGTGCAGACAGACATATGGTTCGGTTGTAGATATGATTGATGATAAAAGTCTGGCTTCCGTTGAGATTCCTGTTTTAAAATCGAAAGAGATGCAAAGTGAAATCAATGATTTAGCATTGCAGGCCAACAGAAAACGATATCAGGCCTATCAATTGGAAGAGCAGGCTTTAAAAATAATGGATGAAGAGGTTATTTATGCAAAATGACAAGGCAGGTAAGCTGAATGTGCGTTTTTTATAATCGGAGAAGGGCTGTGACATTTTAATTGCTTCATGTCACAGCCCTTACTGCAGGTTTGAGTTTATTTAGAGTAATACCAGAATAAAGGTATGGAGATTCAGAAAAACAGTCCGGCACGTATTAACTGTCTGCGAATTACCGGCCCTGCCGCGGCGGCAAGCGCAATCTTGATGACGTCCCCTGGAATAAAGGGGATCACACCTGCGAATAACGCGGCTTTCCAGTCTAAATGCGCCTGATACGCAAGCCATGCCGTACCAAAGCCGTAACATATAATCGTGCCGGCGGCCATGCCCAGAAAAGCAATAATCCAGTTATTGCTGAACTTATCAATAAGAATGCCCGCCAGCACAGCCATGGGAATAAACCCAATCAGATAACCTCCTGTGGGTCCCAGAAGTTTTTCCGGTCCGCTGGTGAAGCCGGAAAACACCGGAACCCCAATAAATCCAATGAGAAGATATACCAGATAAGAAATAGTTCCTTTTTTCATGCCAAGAACATACAGGGAAAAATAAATGGCAAGATTCGTCAATGAGACCGGCACGGGGCCGATTGGGATGGAAAAAGGCGCCAGGATACAGGTAACGGCTGTCATAACGCCGATTACGGCAAGCTGGCGTACAGAAAATTTCTGTTTTTCAGAAGTTGGAGGGGTAACGCTGTTTGATGTCATACATTCATGTTCCTTTCTTTTACTTTCGTATAAAAAATATATTTGTATTATAAATAGGATTCCAACAAATGTCAACTATAAAAATAAAATGGTTAACATTTGGAGGAAATATTTGCAGCGCATGGCGTATGACAAAAGCTTTGGCAAAAGATATTACGAATATCCGCTCCTGGCTTGCTTTTGTTCAGGAATTATTTTAAAATCAATGTATAACCTGACAAAGAAGAGGAGGAAAAGGTATGTATCAGTTTACAGAGGACTGCCTTACAGGCATCCGGGAAATTGATGAGCAGCATGAGAAACTATTTGGATTAATCAATGATACGCTGGATTTGCTGCATAATGAGGCTCTTGATGATAAATATTATCAGGTTCATCAGATTTTAGAGCAGTTAAAAGAGTATGCGGATGTTCACTTTGCCAGTGAAGAAGCCCATATGGCGGCGCTTAATGATCCGGAACTGGAACTTCAGAAAAAGCAGCACCTCTCATTTCGGGAGAAGATTAACAGTCTGGATTTTTCCAATATGGATGAAATAAAGGGGCAGCAGGAGACGTTGGATGAATTGATGCGGTATCTGACCCGATGGCTGTATCATCATATTTTGAGCAGCGATATTATGATCGGGAAAATGCCTCCTGTGGAAAAATGGAGAGAACGGGTAAATCCCTGCGCATTCAGCGAACAGTATATGACGGGGATTCCGCTGATTGACGGGGAACATAAGACGTTGTTTGAAATTATAGGAAGAGCAAATGAACTGGTAAAAGAAGAGCTTCTGCACGACAAGTATGACGAGATTGTCGCGATCTTAAATGAACTTACCGATTATACCAAGGAGCATTTCCAGGATGAGGAAAAGTATATGGAAAATATACATTATCCGGGACTTCATGCACAGAGGATCGCACACCAGGCATTTGTGTCCAAGCTGGAAGAAATAGATTTGGAGCAGGTGGACGATCATCAACAGGAATATCTGGAGGAGCTGATGGAATTTCTCTTTGGCTGGCTGTCAAACCATATTTTGAAATCAGATAAACTGATAGGAGAATAGATAAGTAAGCGTTTGCTTGCCTGAAGTAAAACAAATGAAAATATTTATGAATACAGTTATGAAGGAGGTCAACAATGCAAACATCAGCATTTGGGATAAATAAACGTGGGGAAAAAGCATCTTTATATGTATTGGAAAATAAAAAACATACTGTGATCAAGGTCTCAGATCATGGCGCAACGCTGGTATCTGTGCTGATTCCCGATAAGAACGGCGTTGTGCGCGACGTGGTATTAGGGTATGACAGCGCAGAAGAATACGACAGCCACACCTGCTATTTCGGCGCTACCATAGGCAGAAACGGCAACCGGATTGAGAAGGCGCAGATGATGATTGACGGCAGACTGTGCAAGATTCCGGCAAATGAAAATGAAAACAGCCTTCACAGCGGCCCCAACGGTTTTAACAGTGTTGTCTGGGAGGTAAAAGAGCATACCGGCAGCAGCATCACTTTTTATCATTTGAGTACCGAGGAAGAACAGGGATTTCCCGGGAATCTGAACGTGGAGGTTACATATACCCTTACAGATGAAGACGCAGTGGAAATCAGTTACCGGGGAGAGGCGGACAAGACGACAGTCATGAATTTTACCAATCACTCCTATTTTAATCTCGGAGGCCATGACAGCGGCTCGGCTATGAATCACAGGCTGCAGATTCTGGCAGACGCTTATCATCCGGTTCGCGATTCCGGATCTATTCCCACAGGGGAGATTGCGCCGGTAGAAGGGACTCCTATGGATTTTCGCGCCATGAAACCTATCGGACAGGATATAGAAGCAGATTTTGAGCAATTGAAGTTTACCAAAGGTTATGACCATAACTATGTGCTCAGCGATAAGGCGGGAGAGATGAAAGTTATGGCAAACGCATACTGTGAGGAGACAGGAATTGCCATGGAAGCGTCCACAGACTGCTGCGGCGTACAGCTTTATGCGGGAAACTATATTGGCGATCAGATTGGAAAAGACGGCAAAGCATACAGCGACCGCTGCGGCTTTTGCCTGGAGTCTCAGTTCTATCCCAATGCTGTGAATCAGGAACATGTTCCCTCTCCTCTTGTGAAGGCAGGCGAGATTTTTACTACCAGAACGATTTATCGTTTTTATGTAAAATAACAGCAGAAAGGAAATCATAAATGACCAAAGAAGAACTGGCGTTAGAGATCATTCAAAGATTGAAGATGGAATACCCGGAGGCAGGATGCACTTTGGATTACAATCAGGCATGGAAACTTTTGGTGAGCGTGCGTCTGGCTGCCCAGTGTACCGATGCCAGGGTCAATGTGGTGGTGGAAGGACTCTATGAAAAATATCCGGATGTGAAATCGCTTGCAGAGGCTCCTGTGGAAGAGATTGAGAAAATTGTAAGGCCCTGCGGGCTTGGCAGGAGCAAGGCGCGGGATATCAGCGCGTGCATGAAGCTGCTGCATGAGAAATATGACGGCATGGTGCCTGAAGATTTTGACGCATTGCTGGAACTGCCGGGAGTTGGCAGGAAAAGCGCAAATCTGATTATGGGCGACGTGTTTCATAAGCCGGCAATTGTCACAGATACCCATTGTATCCGCCTGGTGAACCGTATGGGACTTGTGGATCGTATCAAGGATCCCAGGAAAGTGGAAATGGCATTGTGGAAGCTGATTCCGCCGGAGGAAGGCAGCGATTTCTGCCATCGTCTGGTGTATCACGGCAGAGAGATCTGTACCGCAAGAACCAGCCCGCATTGCGAAAGATGTTGTATCCGGGAACTATGCGCCCGTAACGGCTTAGAAAATAATTGAAAGACAAGAGGAAAGAAATATGGCAAGAATAAGACCTTTTTCTGCAATCAGGCCCAGCAGGGAGAAAGCAGATCATATTGCGGCGCTTCCCTATGACGTATATAACCGCAGCGAGGCGAAAAAAGAAGTTGAAAAAAATCCTGAAAGCTTTTTAAAAATCGACCGGGCAGAGACGCAGTTGGGGGATGAAGTGGACACTTATGCCCCGCAAGTATATCAAAAGGCGCATGATACGTTATGGGGAATGGTAGAAGACGGTTCTTTTGTGAAAGAGGAACAGGATTGTTATTATATATATGAACTTACCATGAATGGAAGGATTCAGACCGGGCTTGCGGCCTGCGCATCCATTGATGATTATGAGCAGGGCGTGATTAAAAAGCATGAGAATACCAGGGCGGAAAAAGAACAGGACCGTATTAATCATGTGAACGCCTGCAACGCCCAGACAGGACCGATTTTTCTGGCATATCGTTCAAATCCGACAATTAATGATGTGGTAAATATGGTAAAAAAGAAAGAATCGTTATATGATTTTGTGTCAGAGGATGGAATCCGCCACAGAGTATGGGTGGTTTCTGACCCGGCGCAAGTAGAAACTGTTGAGGCGGCATTTGCCTCTATCAGCGAAATATATATTGCGGACGGACATCATCGCGCGGCGTCGGCAGTGAGGGTGGGACAGATGCGCAGAATGGCGAATCCGGATTATACCGGAGAAGAAGAATATAACTACTTCCTTTCTGTGCTGTTTCCGGATGAACAGCTTATGATTATGGATTACAATCGTGTGATCAGGGATCTGAATGGACTGTCTGAGACTGAGTTTTTAGATAAAGTATCAGAAATTTTTCAAGTGGAGTTATTAAAAGGAGAGCACATCAAACCTGGAAAGAAAGGGGAATTTTCCATGTATCTGGCAGGAAACTGGTACAGATGCAGTATCCGGCCGGAGGATTGTTCCGACGACCCGGTGGAAGGCCTTGATGTGTCTTTGCTGCAGAAAAAGCTTTTAGCTCCTGTTTTGGGAATCACAGACCCAAAGACAGACGTAAGGATTGACTTTGTGGGTGGAATCCGGGGTACAGAGGAGTTGGAACGGCGCTGCCAGAACGACTGTGCAGCAGCCTTTGCCATGTATCCCACTTCCATTCAGGAGCTGTTTGCAGTGGCGGACGCAGATTTGCTGATGCCGCCCAAATCTACCTGGTTTGAACCCAAGTTAAGAAGTGGAATCTTTATACACGCCTTAGAATAAGCCTGCGAGAAACACAGTCCGGCATCTTTTTCCATAATGGGAAGATACCGGGCTGTTTCTTGTTTTATAGGAAATTCCTTCGGATTCCCTATAAAATAAAAAATAATGATCGCACTGCGGCGGAAAAGAAATATGCCGCTAAAGCGACCCGCCGCAGGCGGAGAATCCTGCAGAGCAGGATTCTTTGTTCTCTTATCAGCAAAGACATCAACGCGCTCATAAAAAATGAGGAAATCCGTCCGTGTTTCGTTTAAAACTATTTCAAATAAGGAGGAAAGAATGGATTTAAGGGAATATTTGCAGCAGGAGGAATTTATTGTCAAGTGTGAGTGCGGGATCAGTCTGATGAAAGCAAAGCTGCAAATCATCAATGCAGAACTTGGAATGCGTTTTGGAAGGAAAGTAATCCACAGCATGTCCAGCCGTATCAAATCTTATGACAGTATTGCGGCAAAGCTGAAACGCAAGGAGCTTCCGGAAAATCCTCAGGCTGTCAGGGAGCATATCAATGATATGGTGGGAATCCGCGCAGTGTGTACTTATACAGACGATCTTTATCAGATTGCAGAAATGCTCTGTGCCCAGAAGGATATGAGGCTCTTAAAGAAAAAAGACTATATTAAGAAGCCAAAGAAGAGCGGATACCGCAGCCTTCATCTGATATTTTTGGTGCCCATTTCCTTTCAGGCAGAAGTATATTGGATTAAAATGGAAGTTCAGCTGCGGACGGCAGCCATGGATTACTGGGCAGGGCTTGATTATCAGCTTCAATATAAAAAAGAAAACTGCGAGGCAAAAAATATTGGAAGGGAGCTTAAGGAGTATGCCAATGCCATCCAGCAAATTGACAGCAAGATGCTGGAGCTTCGGAAATGGATTGAAGCAATTTGATCATGAAATGATTTGTTTTGTATAAAATGTATTTTATCATGGTGCAGTTGTTAAATTTTTGGTATAATTTTAATATAGGAAACAGGAACCGTTGGAACAGAAGAAGAAGGAGGGAAAGAGGTTATGGAAAAAAAGAATGGAGCCACCAGGGTCAGGTTCAATATTATGAATAAAATTCTGGCAATTACCCTGATTCCACTGCTGACGCTAGTAATCGTGGGTACGGTGTACTCGGCGAGAATTATAAGACTGGGAATGGAAGACGAGGCGCTTAAACGCCTGGCAGACACAGTAGACGGAGTCATGCAGGCTTTAAACGCATTGGACGAGGGAGATTTTTATCTGGAAGGGGAAACGCTTTATAAGGGAGAAGAGAATATTTTAGAAAAACTGTCTTACTTTGAGACTTTTTCAGAGCAGTCTCAAATTGATATTACCCTGTTCTACGGTGATGTGCGCAGAGTAACGACGCTCAAAGACCAGAATACGGGCGAGCATATAGTGGGGACCCAGGCGGCAGACCATGTGAAATCAATGGTTTTAGAGAAGGGGCAGAGTTTTACAGACATGGATCTTCAGTTAAGCGGACAGGATTATTTCTGTTATTATGCGCCCATGAAAAATGCAGACGGAACCATTGTAGGAATGATATTTGCGGGCGAGCCGAGCAGCGGCATCCGCCAGTATATTTACAGTGGAATTTCAAAGGTTGTGATCATGAGTCTGGTTATTATTGCTTTGGGTACCGTGGTTGTAATCTGGTTTGCAAGGAGAATTGGCAAAGCAATTCAAATGGAAGAGAACGTAATTGAAGAACTTGCCGCCGGAAATCTCCATATCACAATTAATCCGCAATTGAAGAAGAGGCAGGATGAGCTCGGCAAGAGCGCCAGAGCGCTTGACTACCTGGTGACGGAACTGTCAGACATTCTCTGCAATATTCAGAAGTCATCCGGCGAGCTTATGGAATCAGGACATTTGCTGGATGAAATGGCGGAGCGGGTAAATACCAACGCAGGAGAGATTGGCAGAGCCGTGGGAGAGATTTCAGAGGGCGCTTCCACTCAGGCAGAGGAGATTGAACATGCTTCCGGACAGATTATGGATATGGGATCTATGATTGAACATATTGCAGGAGGCGTGGAGAAGCTGAATACGACTTCCATTACCATGAAACAGGCCGGAGATACGTCGGCAGAAATTATGCAGCATCTTGCGGAATCTACAGACAGGACGAATCAGGCAATCCAAAAGATTGGAGCGCAGGTTTATGCCACCAATGAATCTGCACAGAAGATTCAGGAGGCGGTGGAAATTATTTCCACCATTGCAGACCAGACCTCCCTCTTATCATTAAATGCCAGTATTGAGGCGGCAAAGGCGGGAGAATTTGGAAAAGGATTTGCGGTGGTCGCCTCGGAAATTCAGAAGCTTGCCGACGAATCCAGCCAGTCTGCGCAGATCATTACAGATGTTATCGCAGCACTGCTTACGGAATCAGACATGACCGTAAAGGTTATGCAGGAGGTAGAGACGATAATTTCAGAGCAGCGCGAGAAGCTTGAGGCCACTCAGAAGCATTTTGCAGAAGTGGAGCATGGAATCAACAGTTCCAGGGAGGATACAGGCATGATTGAAGAACGTACAAGAGTCTGTGATGATTCCCGTAAGACAGTGGTGGATGTAATTGAAAATCTTTCTGCGCTTTCCCAGGAAAATGCAGCCTCAGCGCAGGAGACTACAGCTTCCATGGAAGAGTTAGGGGCAACCACCAGTATGCTGCTGGAGGCGGCAAACAATCTCAAGAGATTATCAGACCAGATCGACGAGGAAATGAAATTCTTTCAATTATAAATGCGGCGCCAGAATGTTTATTTCGGTCAGACACGCAGAGGATGAGCGTGTCTTGCCGAATGTTTGCATCTGAAAGAAAGTTCCCAGCCGATAAATAGTAACAGGGACAGCAGACTGATCCAGCAGGAAATTATTTTACCCGGAGGGCAGTAGACAAGAGTGATCTGGCAGGTTCCGGATTCCAGTGGAATACCGATGAATGTCTGATTCACCCTGGAAATAGCTGTTTCTTTGCCGTTTACATATGCCTTGTAACCTTTGCGGCAGGGCAGACTGGTGGTAAAATATCCTGGCTGATCCAGAGCTGCCGTAGCGTTTAACAGCGTAGTTCCGTAAGCGCCGGGTTGTTTTTCAGAGGAAACCGGGTTCATTTCCTGATTCTGTAATGGCCTTATAGTATTGTTTCCCCAGGTATGTGTATCCATGCTCCATACCTTCCATCGAGAGAGTGTATAATCTCCCGCAGACATGCGGATGCTGAGATTTTGAATGACATTATTGGAGGAGATAATCCAGGTAAAAGTGTCATTATGATTGGGGTAAGGCGCATCGCTGCCGGAACGTTTATTTCGTATCTGGTTAATGTCTACGACTACTTCGTTTCCGGAGGAAGCAACTTCTGCAGTGATAATCAGCAGCCGGCTTTTCAAATCAGATGGAAGGGGAAGCGTCAGCTCTGTTTCTGCCTGTGAAGAGCGTCTGTTGCGGGAAAGATCTGTCAGATGAAGTTCCTCTGGAGAAAGTTCATGTATTTGAGAGGACTTCATAAAAGCATTTTTTGTCACAGACAGAACCCTGTTTGTTTCTTCTTCCGGTATGATGGTGTACTTTGTAAGCGCTTCCAGAGTATACGGGAAATCCAGTTTTTGAAATTCGTTCTCTGTCATAAAAGAATTGCTGGTGTATGCAATAGGGAGCACGTTTGGATTTTCAGCCAGAATATTGGAGTCCGCTGCTTTAATGGGCGAGTAGCCCAGCGGCAGAAGTTCGCGGTTTGTCTGTATATAACGGATTCCCATGAGGTAGGAAAAAAAAGGATTGGCATCCGTCATCAGAGCCACCCGGTTGCGGATGCGGATGGGGTTTCTCATGGTATTGTAATAAAAATCGGCATAATGTTTGTCTGTTACTGAGGAATACATAGAGGTGCGCCCTAATTTTGGCAGGGGCTGCGTATTTACATTGACAAACGGTTCAGAAAGACATTCAAAGCGGTAGTTCGGATCGGTATTTATGGCGTCCAGTACAGGAACGTCTTCCCGGTAAACCGATAACTGGCGTTTATCTAAGGCATAGACATAATCTTCATGCTGGCGTAAGCCGTCAGAAATACAAAGGGAGGGCGCGCACAGGATTAAAAACAGTGGAAGTATTCTGCGTGAGGCGGCAGTCCCGGACCGTGAAAGAGAACTGCAGTATCTGTGCAGAGCGCGGCGTTTTCCAAAATGGATCAGGGAAAAAGAAAACAGGAGCCATAAACTGTCTGCAAGGATTCCTAGAGAATATTTTGAAAATATGGCGGGAGTCAGGCACAGCAGTCCCAGAATCAGGCTGTGCCGTTCCCTGCCGGTAAACAGCGCTTCCAAAGTTGCGGCACACAGCATAAGCAGCAGCGGAACCAGCGGAATTAATACTTTATAACGAACGTAGAGCAGGCCGCTGAGCAGGTAAGCGCAGGTATTCACGGTCAGACACAGCAGAAGAAAGACGCTCAGCAAGCGCGTGCGTGTTCGCCGGATGCTCAATAACAGCGTATACAGGCAGAGGACAGTCAGCCCGCAGCCATAGGGATGGTACAGCAGACTGTTTAAATTCAGGTTCACAGAAAAAATGTCGGATAAAGACGCGGGCGTTCCGGCGTCTTTGGAGGTAGAGAGCAAATCCAGCCCGGTGGGGATGAGAAGGATTGCCGCCATGCCAATTGCCAATATTATAGAAGCGGCAAATTTGCATGTTACCGGAAACCAGCGCCGGAAATCTGCTTTTTTAAACCAGCCGCCAAAACCGTGCAGATTCTGTTCTTTTGCCAGACAGTACAGGAAATATACCAGGCACACCACAAGAACGGCAGGGGCAAAGTAGTAGCTGTGTAGGCATACCATAAGCAGGGAAAGAACCAGCAGTGCGAAACGTCCCTTCTGAATCAGCGTTTCGGTTCCCCACAGTGCAAGGATGAGAAAGGGCATATAGTTTACAAACATAATCTGATGATGCGTGTGGTAAAAACAAGCGGCGCACGCATAAAGTATGGCGCCCACAAAAGCAAAGAAGGAAAACTGCACATGACGTTTCAGCCAAAAGTAGCAGAGCAGGGTTCCCGCGGCAAGGCCGAAAACGGCATAGCCGGAAATTATATATGTCATAGGCACGTTTGGCAGTAAAAAAGAAAGCAGTACGTCCGGTCGCAGAAATCCATAATAGGAGAAATCGTAGCTGTTGCAGCCGCCCCCTAAGGGAAGCCAGTCAGGAAGAATTTTTCCGGTTTCATAAAAAGCAGTGCGGTATTGTTCTGCAATCGCAACGTGCTGACTGAACCAGTCTCCTTCAGAACCGAACAGAGCGTTTTGGGACAGCACGGGGCAGACGCAGGCAAGGATCAGGAGCAGCAGCGCGGCAGGATACATCCATACAGCGATATTTTTTTGAGAGTTGCATGGTGTGCTTTTGTAAGATAAAATGGATTTCATGTCGGCATTCCTTTCTATAAGTTCTGTTAATGTAAACGAAATAAGAATGTTTATCACTACAGCTAGCAGTATAGAACGAAAAACTTAATAAATCATAGACAAAAATCTAAAGATTTCTTAAGTTTTTCTTTATATTTACAAAACAGACATATATAGAAGGGATCTGGAAGGGCTTTTGCTGCCCGGAGAGACTATTAATTAAGGAAGGTAAAGAAAATGAGAGAACGATTGACGAAAAGTGATGTGAAAAAGATCGAAGAAGAGATTGAATATCGTAAGCTTGTGGTTCGCAGGGAAGCGATTGAAGCGGTGAAAGAAGCCAGAGCGCATGGAGATTTAAGCGAGAATTTTGAATATCATGCAGCGAAAAAAGATAAAAATAAGAATGAAAGCAGGATCCGTTATCTGGAACGTATGCTCAAAACAGCAGAAATTGTCTCAGACGTTTCCAAAGAGGATGAAGTGGGAATTAACAATACAGTTACGGTATATTTTGAGGAGGACGAGGAGGAGCAGGTGTTTCGTCTTGTAACTTCGATCCGGGGAAATTCCATGAAAAATCTCATCAGCACAGAATCGCCAATCGGAAAAGCCATTCTGGGACGCAGGGCAGGGGAACGGGTTCAGATTAAGGTCAATGACTCGTACAGTTATTATATTGTAATAAAGAAAATTGAAAACACGTCTGAAGATGAAAATGATGCGATTCGGGGTTTTTAGCGCGGCATATTGGCAAATAGAATACGAAAGGGGATTGTCTGATAGTCCCATTTCGTATTCTATTTGCCGTCCGTTGGATTTTTAGAAGTCAGCCACTGATAGAATTTTGCCTGTTCCATGAGTAGATCCTGACGTTCCGGAACCAGCGAGCGGTAGATATGAATCAGCGCGCCTTCAGAAGAATTTAAAGAGGAGGGTACGGGTTTCTTCTCATCACTAAGACCCAGAAGATAATCCGTAGATACGTCAAAATAATGCGCCATACGAATCAGGGTGCTGAAATCCGGTTCTCTGTGATTGTTTATATATCCGCTTAATGTGGTAGATGCAATGTGCAGTTCCATAGACAGCTGCTTTTGCGTAACATTCTTTTCTTCGACAAGATTTTCAAGACGGACATGGAAATCCATGAAGCTACCTCCCATTAAAATAAAATTAAATTATATTTATTCTAATAGAAGTATACCCGCACATAAATGAAAATACGCATAGCGAGGATGCGGCTATGCGTATTGAATACATTATTTCTTCTTTGGCGGAGTAACATCCAAATCATGCTGGCAGTAAATATGCGCCTGTTTCAGTAAATAGTCCTGTTCCAGCGGACCCAGAGCGCGGTAAGTTTCCAGCAGATCCTCTTCGTTATCATCATAACAGCCGTTAAGAATATAAGGATTCCGGATATTGGTGATGCCAAGCAGATAATCTATGGACACACCGAAAAAATTAGCCAGATTAATTAAAGTATCAAAATCCGGTTCCCGGTTTTGGCGCAAATATCCATTTAATGTGGAGGGAGCAATATTCAGTTCTGTAGATAAGAATTTTTGGGTAAGATTCCGTTCTTCCAAAAGATTTTCCAGTCTGGTTGTAAATTTCATAAAATATTCCTCTGCAGTAAAATAAGACAAATGTACTACCAATATTTTACGAAAAAATAAGTGGAAAATAATGGAAATATGCAAAACTCATATACAATTCACAAATGCGTATTTATTGCCATCCTCCGTCCAGCGTGATAATTTGTCCCGTCAGATAGGAGGGCGCCGACGCCAGAGACAGTGCAAGTTCCGCCGCTTCTTCAGGAGCGCCGAAACGCCCCGCCGGAATTTCCTGGGCAAGACTTGTCTGTTCTTCCCGGGAAAAGCACTGATTCATCTGCGTATCAATGACGCCGCAGGCAATGGCGTTTACAGAGATATTGCTGGGCGCCAGTTCTTTTGCCAGAGCGCGGGTGAATGCGTTGACGCCGCCTTTTGACGCCGAATATGCCACTTCACAGGAAGCGCCGACGCTGCCCCAGACAGAAGAAATATTTAAGATTTTGCCGGCTTGTCTGCGCACCATAGAGGGAACGGCATATTTACAGCAGCAGAACACAGAGGTCAGATTCGTCTGAATGACGCGGTTCCAGTCTTCCAGGCTCAGATCTGTGAGCAGGCCGATCTGTGAGATGCCGGCATTGTTGATTAGGACAGAGACAGGTCCCAGCTTTTCCTCTATAATATAGAAGGCATTTTTCACGAAATTTTCTCTTCCAATGTCACCCACGAGGGTAATGCAGGGTACATGGTATGTTTTCGTAAGATCTGCCGCAAGCTGTTCCAGTGCCTGGGAAGAATTTTGGCAATTGATGGCGAGAGCAAATCCCGCTCCGGCGAATGCTGTGGCAATGGCGCGTCCGATTCCGCGGGAAGCGCCGGTAATAAAGGCAATTTCTTGTTTCATAGACAGGTACTCCTTTCGTTGAGGATATACTATTACCAGGCCCTTGAAATGTCAAGAAAATTTCCGCAGAGATTTATTGTATTGAAAAGACAAGTATGCTATAATACCTATATTCAGAAAAATAAACATCAAGGGGGTTGGACACCATGCAGATTACAATCAGTGGAAAAAATATTGAAGTGACCGCAGGCTTAAAACAGGCAGTTGAGGATAAATTATCTAAATTAGAGAGATATTTTACTCCGGATACTGACATTCTCGTAACCTTGAGCGTAGAAAAGGAACGCCAGAAGATTGAAGTTACCATTCCGGTAAAAGGTAACATTATCCGTTCAGAGCAGGTTAGCAATGATATGTATGTTTCTATAGATCTGGTGGAAGAAGTCATTGAACGGCAGTTGAAGAAATATAAGAACAAAATTGTGGATCAGAAGCAGTCAGCGCCTAATTTCCAGAAGGAATATATTGATAAAGAAGTGGAAGACGATGAAGACGTTAAGATCATACGTACCAAGCGCTTCGGCATGAAGCCGATGTATCCGGAGGACGCCTGTGTGCAGATGGAGCTGTTGGGTCATAATTTTTTTGTGTTCCAAAATGCAGAGACAGAGCAGGTGAATGTTGTTTATAAGAGAAAAGGAAGTACATACGGTCTGATTGAACCGGAATTCTGAGGACAAGCCCCCATAAAATATGGGGGCTTGTCTTTAAAATTCCACAAAAATTCAAATGTTCACTGGTTGCTATCCGGGTAATATGATGTTATAATCACTTGTGAATAAAACAGATTCAGAAAGGAGCCCCTGTTTATGAGATCAAAGAAGCTGATTGCGGTATTGCTGGTAGCTGCTATGGGGATTTCACAGTTTAACGTTGCCTTAGCGGACAAGAAGTCAGAGGCAGAAAACGCCAAGAAAAGAGCAGAAGAAAATTTAAAGTCGAAACAGAATGAAATAGATAATATTGAACAGGAACAAGGGCAGCTTCAGGAAGAGATTAATGCACTGGATGCGGAGCTTGTAAATGTTATTGTAGAATTGTCCACTCTGGAGGAGGAGCTTTCGATCAAGCAGGACGAGCTTGCGCAGACGAAGGAGAATTTAAAACAGGCGAAAGAGGATGAAAAGAACCAGTATGAGGCCATGAAGCTTCGGATTCGCTTTATGTATGAAAAAGGCGACAGCGCCATGCTCACCAGTATCCTGGAATCCAGAAGCATTGCCGATCTTTTGAACCGTGTGGAGTATGTCAATCAGGTATATGATTATGACAGAAATCTTCTGACCCAGTATGAGACTACCAAAAAGCAGGTGGCCAAACTGCAGAAGCAGCAGAAGAAAGAAGTTGCGGCGCTGGAACAGAAGCGGCAGGAGTTTCAGGCGGCGGAAGAAAATTATCGTGTGGTAATTGCACAGAAGAAAGAGGAATCCACAAATTTTGACCATCTTCTGGCAGAAGCCCAGTCTCTGGCAGCCCAGTATCAGGACACCATTAACGCGCAGAATGTTATTATTGCCCAGGAAAATGAGCGTGAAGAGCGGGAACGCCGGGAACGCGAAGAACGGGAACGCCAGGAGCGTTTGGCGCAGCAGGAGCGGGAACGTCAGGAAATTGCCCGCCGGCAGAGTCAGGTGGCGCAGAATAACACAAGAACTGACAGTTCTGACGAAGCGGACGATGACAGCAGCTCTTCAGGAAATTCAGGAAATGCAGGAACTGAAGAGAACGGCAGCCAGGAAGCCCCGCCGGCAGCGTCAGACAGCGGCAATAAAAACCCTGATTATTCTACTGGCGTAAGCGGCAGCTCAGTGGTTCAATATGCCATGAACTTTGTGGGGAATCCCTATGTCTGGGGCGGAAAAGATCCCAATACCGGCGCGGACTGCAGCGGATTCACCAGTTATGTGTACGCGCATTTTGGAATCAGCATTCCCAGTTATTCTTATTCCCAGCGTTCTGTTGGCAGGGAAGTCAGTTATGCCAACGCCCAGGCGGGAGACCTGATTTGTTATAACGGCCATGTGGCAATCTATATGGGAAATGGACAGATTGTCCACGCCAAAGGAACAGCATATGGAATCGTAGCATACGACAATGCAACGTACCGTCCAATTATTACAGTGCGGCGGGTATTATAAGGGACATGCTGTAAATAATTACATGAACAGGAGGAAACACAACTATGGATATCAAGACCCTTCAGGGAGATATGATTGCAGCCATGAAGGCAAAAAATAAAGGAAGAAAGGACGCGATTTCTGCGCTGGTATCGGCGGTGAAAAAGGCAGCCATTGACGAAGGGTGCCGTGAGGACATCCCGGAAGCCCTGGTGGACCGCGTGATTTTAAAGGAACTTAAAACGGCAAAGGAACAGCTTGACACCTGTCCGGCAGAGCGCGTTGATTTACAGGAAGAATACCAGCTCCGCCACGATGTGATTAAAGAATATGCGCCGCAGATGATGTCGGAAGAAGAGGTAGAACACTATATTACCGAAAAGTTCGCAGAAATAGTGGCAACGAAAAATAAAGGTCAGATTATGAAGGCAGTTATGGCGGAATTAAAAGGCAAAGCGGACGGAAAGGTAATCAACCAGGTGGTTGCAAAACTTTGTCAGTAGAAAGCAGGCGTGGAAAATGACGATTCAGTTACCCGGAAAAGTGAAATATATCATCGACACACTGGTCTGTGCCGGTTATGAAGCATATGCTGTTGGCGGTTGTGTCAGAGATTCTATACTGGGAAGGGTTCCTGGCGATTGGGATATTACTACTTCGGCGTCACCCTGGCAGGTAAAGCAGCTTTTTCCCAAAACGGTTGATACGGGAATTCTGCATGGTACGGTTACGGTCATGGAAGGAAAAGAAGGCTTCGAGGTGACTACCTACCGGATTGACGGAGAATATGAGGACCAGAGGCATCCCAGAGAAGTCATATTTACCTCTGATTTGCTGGAAGACCTGAAACGAAGGGATTTTACCATTAATGCCATGGCGTACAATGAGACGGAAGGTCTGATCGATGCATTTGGCGGAATGGAAGATATTAAGAATCAGATAATCCGCTGTGTGGGGAAGCCGGAACACCGGTTTACGGAAGACGCGTTGCGGATGATGCGCGCGGTAAGGTTTGCGGCGCAGCTTGGATTTACCATTGAGGAACATACCAGAGCGGCAATTTCAGAGTTTGCCTCTGATCTGGCGAAAATCAGCGCAGAACGGATTCAGGCTGAGCTGGTAAAGCTGCTGGTTTCCGAACACCCGGAGGAAATGCGGACTGTGTATGAGACAGGGATGAGCCGCGTCTTTCTGCCGGAATTTGACGAGATGATGCGCACGCCCCAGAACAACCGCTATCACCGCTACAATGTAGGAGAACATACTATTTTGGCAATGCAGAATATCCGCCCGGATAAGGTTTTGCGTCTTACCATGCTTTTGCATGACGTAGGAAAGCCGCTTTGCAAAACGGTAGATGAAAACGGCATCTATCATTTTTTAGGACATCCGACAGAAGGAGCCAGAATAGCGAAAACGATACTTCGCCGTTTAAAATTTGACAACGATACCATCCGCAGAGTGACGGCGCTGATTCAATGGCATGATGACAGACCTTCGCTGAAGGAATCTTCAGTCCGCCGCGCCATTCACCGGGTGGGACAGGAACAGTATCCGGCACTGTTTGAAGTGAAACGCGCCGATACTCTGGCAAAAAATAATTACAGGCGCAGGGAGAAACTGGGGCTGATTGATGAATATCAGGCGTTGTACCAGGAGATTCTGGAAAAAAAACAATGCCTTGACATTAAAGATCTTGCAGTGAACGGGCTTGACATGATGGAGCTGGGACTGGAGCGCGGAAAGGAAATCGGAGTGGCATTAAACCATCTTCTGATGCATGTCCTGGAGTATCCCGAGGACAATACCAGGGAGATTTTAATGAATTTGATAAAAACAGAACAAAAAGCAGAATAGAATGCAACCTCTTCACATATGATAGAAAGACACAAGAAATGGATTTGTGAATATCATGGTGGAGGGGTTTATGTGTTTAATCGAGAAAATCTGATTCTGGAACAGTACCCGTTTGAGGTAAAACAGACGGTAAAGGGCAGAGGCGCATTGATTTGCGACACCAGCCAGGGACTAAAAATTTTAAAAGAATACAGAGGTTCGGAAGGCAGAGCTGATTTTTTGTACCGTCTTCTGCAGTTTTTGACAGAGCATGGACAAGAACAGGTGGACTGCATTGTGCGGACCAGTGAGGAAAAAACCCTTGCCAGAGATGTAGATGGAACCGTCTATATGGTGCGCGACTGGTACGAGGGCAGAGAATGCGATACTAAAAGCCGGGAAGATATTTTACGTGCCATTCGGCAGCTTGCAGATATACATAGCATTCTCAGAACGTTTCCGGAAGAAATCCCGGACTATCTTCAGATTAAAGACGATAGTCTGCTTCAGGAAAATGACAGGCATACCAGAGAGTTAAAGAAAGTTCGGAATTTTATTTTTAACCGTAAAAAGAAAAGTGATTTTGAGATGGAATTTCTCCGCAGTTTTGAGATCTTCTATGAGGAGGCGCGGAATATAGTCGCACTGCAGCAGGAATTGTGCAGCGGAGAAGCTGCGGAGGAACGGCAGGGCATTTATGGAATCTGCCATGGCGATTACAATCAGCATAATGTAATTTTTCTGCGCAAAGGCATGGCCGTCCTCAATTTTGAAAAAGCGTCTTACGATGTGCAGGCAGCGGATTTGGGGAATTTTATGCGTAAGATTCTGGAAAAACATAATTGGAATATGGGTCTTGGCATGGATATGTTGAAGGCTTATAATGATGTAAGAACGCTGAGCCGTCCGGAGATGAAGCAGCTTTATATCCGTCTTGCCTATCCTGAAAAATTCTGGAAGATTGCCAATCATTATTTTAATACCAGTAAGGCATGGGTTTGCGGAAGAAATCTGGAAAAGCTGCAGAAATTTATACATCAAAATGAAGACAGGGAGAATTTTCTCCATCTGATCAGAACATAAAAGTTTAGGAGGAATAAAGTTGCGAAAGAGAAAAGGACAGATTCTGCTTCTGCTGCTGCTGTTTCTTATTACGGCAGCGGGCTGCGGGGAAAAGAAAAAAAAGATTACAGATGGCAGCGAGGTTTATGTAAAAAGAGAAGAAACAAAAGCGTCTGAGGACATACAGGTAGAGGAAGAGAAACAGGATCCGCAGGCATTGTATGCGGTGACAGGTATTGACACGGATCACCGGCTTTTGACGCTGCGCGACTGCAAAACAACCAAAGAAAAGCCCTATAGCTACACAGGAGGAACTTACATTAAGAATAAATATGGCGATAACCTGACCATAGAGCAGTTGGAACTGGGAGAGCTGGTTACGATCGAAGAGAAGAAAGAGACGCTGGCCACTGTACAGATTTCCGCGGAGGCGTTCTCATATGACGACCTGTACCGCTATACCCTGGACAAAGAGATGAAGTCCCTGACAGTGGGAAACGAAAGTTATTATTTTGATGAAAACCTGCTGATATACCATGAAAACAGCAAGATTTCTGTGTCTGAGATCAGTGAGCAGGATACGATATGTATGAAAGGCATAGGACAGCAGATCTATGTGATCCAGGTGACGACAGGACATGGAACGGTAGTGCTGGAAAATACAGAGCTGTTCCAGGGCGGATATATTACCATCGGGAATATATTGTCGAAAAAAATTACGCCCCAGATGCGCATTGAGGTACCGGAAGGAACATATCTTCTTGCAGTAGCCAATAATGGTTATGGCGGAAGCAGGAATATTACCGTGGAGGCAAATCGTGAGCTGAAGGTAAATCTGGATGAACTGAAAGGAGAAGGTCCGAAGATCTGTCAGATACAGTTCAAAGCGACGCCGGAAAACGCTGTGGTGAAACTGGACGGAGAACAGGTGCAGCTCGGCCAGGCTGTCGAGGTGACTTATGGAGCCCATCGGCTGACAGCGGAGGCAGAGGGGTATACGGACTGGAAAAGGACGCTGATTGTAAACTCCGCAACCGCAGAGATTTCCATTGAAATGACCCGTGAGGAAGAAGAGGAGAAGGACGAGACGATTTCCACTTCCGGAGCAAAATCCGATAATGACAGCAATAATACAACGGAGAACAATAACAACAGGAACAATACAACAAACAATAATAACAATAATGGCAATACGACAAATAACAACAGGAACAATATAACAAACAATAATAACAGTAATGGTAATACGACAAATAACAACAGAAATAATATAACGAACAATAACAACAATAATAATAACAGTAATAACAATAATAATAACAGCAACAATAATAACAATCGAAACAACAGTAACAGCAATAATAATAACCGGAACAATAACAGCAATAACAATAGCAATAATAATAGCAATAACAACAATAACAATAATAATAACAGCAACAATAATAATTCCAATGACAATAATGGAAATGGCAGCGGCAATTCCGGTGATCAGAATGGAACTGACGACGATCGTACTGGCAGCGGAAGAATCGACGGCGGCGTTTGAGAGAAACAGAATGAGCTGCTGAGAAAAACGAACATAATCGCAAAAAACAGTTGAGAAAAATCATCTCATGAAGTATGATAGAATTATGGTTATGAGTGATTTGAGATACTGAAATAATGTAAGGAGGAAGAAAATGGATTACAGGAAACTTTACAATGAATGGTTGAATAACCCTTATTTTGACGAGGCAGTTCAGGCGGAGCTTCAGGGGATTGCAGATGATGAAAAAGAAATTGAGGAACGTTTCTATATGGATCTGGAATTTGGCACAGCGGGACTGAGAGGAGTCATTGGAGCAGGAACGAACCGTATGAACATCTATACCGTGCGCAAGGCAACTCAGGGACTCGCCAATTATATAGCCTCAGTAAATGGACAGGCAAAAGGGGTTGCAATTGCCTACGATTCCAGAAGAATGTCTCCGGAGTTTGCAGATGAAGCAGCTCTCTGCCTTGCGGCAAATGGAATCAAAGCTTATGTATTTGAATCTTTAAGACCAACGCCGGAACTGTCTTATGCAGTGCGCAGACTGGGATGTATCGCGGGAATCAATATTACCGCCAGCCACAATCCCCCGGAATATAATGGATATAAGGTATATTGGGAGGACGGCGCCCAGATTACCCCGCCTCATGACAAGGGCATTATGGATGAGGTTAAGAAAGTAACCGATTATAGCACGGTGAAAACTATGGATAAGCAGGAGGCAGAGGCGGCAGGACTTTATACCGTTATTGGCAGGGATATTGACGATCCTTATATAGAAGAATTGAAGAGCCTGGTACTTCGCCAGGATTGTATCGACGCAGTGGCAAAGGATTTGAAAATTGTGTACACCCCTCTTCATGGAACAGGAAATATTCCGGTACGCCGCGTGTTGAAAGAGCTTGGCTTTGAACATGTTTATGTAGTACCTGAGCAGGAATTGCCGGACGGCGAGTTCCCAACCGTAAGTTATCCAAATCCGGAGGCAGAAGAGGCGTTCCAGCTTGGCTTAAAGCTTGGAAAAGAAGTGGATGCGGACCTGATTCTGGCAACCGATCCGGATGCAGACCGTCTCGGCGTGTATGTCAAGGATGCGCAGACAGGCGAATACCACAGTCTTACCGGAAATATGTCCGGATGCCTGATTGGAGATTATGTGATCAGCCAGAGAAAAGAGAAGGAAGGGCTTCCAGAAGACGGAGCGTTTATTAAGTCCATCGTTTCCACAAATATGGCGGATGCAATCGCCAAATATTATGGAATTGCCCTGGTAGAAGTGCTCACCGGATTTAAATTTATCGGACAGAAGATTCTGGAATTTGAGAATACCGGCAAAGGAACATATCTTTTTGGTATGGAGGAAAGCTACGGCTGCCTGACCGGAACTTATGCAAGAGATAAAGACGCTGTGGTGGCTTCTATGACATTGTGTGAAGCGGCCGCTTATTATAAGACTAAAAATATGACCTTATGGGACGCTATGATTGCTATGTATGAACGTTATGGCTACTATAAGGATGATGTAAAAGCCATTACCTTAAAAGGAATCGAGGGGCTGGAGAAGATTCAGGAAATCATGAATACGTTAAGAGAACATACGCCCGCCAAAATCGGCGCTTATCAGGTGGTTTCCGCAAGAGATTACAAGACGGACACCATAAAGAATATGGAAACAGGCGCGACACAGCCTACCGGACTTCCCGCTTCCAACGTGCTCTATTATGATCTCTGCGATGACGCATGGGTGTGCGTAAGGCCGTCTGGTACAGAGCCAAAGGTTAAATTTTACTATGGCGTAAAGGGAACTTCTCTCGTGGATGCAGATGATAAATCTGAAAAGCTTGGAAAAGAAGTGCTTTCCATGATCAATGAGATGTTGTAATTTCTTTGCTTTTTTACAGAGAACGGTATTTTGTTCCGAGATTTTTCTGTTTTCTGTAACAGAAACGTCTGAAATATAAAGTCAATATGCCCAAAAAACCTGCCGCAGATGCGGCAGGTTTTTTGGATATATGACAGTAAACGGAAACCAGAGGTAAAATTTTGTCACAGTTTAGCCGAATCGTTTGTACATTCATACAAGCTTGATTCACTGATTGTATGACGGATGGTTCAATGGTTACAAAATTCTTTGGCAAACATGGAAAATTCCTTGACAAACAATTCAAAAACAAGTATAAATATGTGTGTAGGTAATCTTGAAGAGTAATTTTGAATGGAAAAATCGGTTACTTTGATAGAATTTCTGTAATGTGCTATCTGGCCGTGAGACAGTCTGAATAGCCATCCTTACTGTGGAAGCAAAGGCTTTCCAGGTAAGCGGGCCGAAATAATATTTTTAGAGAGAAATCCAGAGGAGGAACTTTGTCATGAACAAAACAGAATTAGTTGCAGCAATTGCTGACAAAACCGAATTATCCAAGAAAGATGCAGAGAAAGCATTGAAGGCTTTTACAGATGTTGTAGCTGAGGAATTGAAAAAAGGAGAGAAGATCCAGTTAGTTGGATTTGGAACATTTGAAGTTTCTGAAAGAGCAGCAAGAGTTGGAAGGAATCCTCAGAGCGGTAAGGAGATGAAGATCCCGGCGTCCAGGGCGCCGAAATTTAAGGCGGGAAAAGCTTTGAAGGATATGGTTAACGCATAATTAAGTTTATGACATTACGGAGGGCTTTCGAGAGAAGGTCCTCTTTTTATTTTATGGGAGATTTCTTCGGATTCCCTGTAAAATAAAAAACAATTATCGCACTGCGGCGAAAAAGAAATATGCGCACTCGCACAAGAGGTAAAATATTGCTTCGCAATTGTGCTTGGCGCGCAGGCAGGGGAAGAGGAATCCTCGATTCTTACAGGAAAGACCCTGCCACGCGATGATGTTTAATTCTATGTATTTAAGGAGACGTATATGAGACTTGACAAATATTTAAAAGTATCCCGGTTAATCAAACGCAGAACGGTGGCAAATGAAGCGTGTGACGCCGGAAGAGTATCTGTAAACGGAAAAACAGCAAAAGCCTCGCAGGATGTGAAGGTGGGAGACACGATTGAGATTGGTTTTGGAACGAAAAATGTAAAGGTGGAAGTGCTTTCCATCCAGGACACCAGCAAGAAGGAAGAAGCAAAAGAGCTGTTTAAATATTTATAATAGAAGAATAGAAATCAGGAATAAAACCATACCTCTTTCATATATTTAAAAAGGACATACTTGATCCTGGATATATGGAAGGAGGTTTTTGAATGGAAGAAAGAACCGGGACAGGGGGCGGTCATAAGCTTATGATCTCCAACCGGAAAAGCGGGGTGCTCAACGGTGTAATAGACGTACTTTCCTTTGATGTGGGAGAAGTCTTGCTGGAGACGGAACTGGGTATGCTAATGATAAAGGGGAACGACCTTCATGTAAACCGCCTGACGCTGGAAAAGGGAGAAATAGATATCGAAGGGAAAATAGACAGTCTTACCTACTCAGACGTAAAGCCTTCTGCAAAACAGAATGAATCCCTGCTGGGAAGGCTCTTTAAATAATGGAAGTCAGCGCGGGGATTTTAAAAGAAACCGATGTGCTGCTGGCAGCATTCTTTACAGGGATCTTATTGCTGCTGATTTACGATGTTCTGCGCATTTTCCGCAGAATCGTTCCGCATAAGCTGTGGCTGGTTGGCGGAGAAGATTTGATATTCTGGATTGGAAGCGCGGCAGCGCTGTTTGCAATGCTGTATCGGGAAAACAGCGGTTACATTCGGGGCTTTGTCATTGGCGGAGTGTTGGTGGGAATGTTGATCTATAACCTGATATTCAGCGCCTGGGTGGTAAAAGGCAGCGTATTTCTATTGGAAAAAATACTGTTTGTCCTCAGCAGACCTTTGGCATGGACAGCCCGTCTGCTAAAAAGGCCTGTAGGTCACGTGAGAAAGAAATCGAAAAAAGTCTTACGGTTTTTAAAAAAACAATTGAAAAAATTATGGAGAGCGGTTAGAATAGGAATGTGTAAACTTTAAACGAATTAAAGAATGAAAGGCATTTAAATGGGAAGAAGACAAGAAGCACGAAAGGCAAGTGCACAGAGAACCCGAATGCGCAGAAGAGGAAGGCAGAATAAAAACGGGATGCTATGCATTACTCTGATTGTACTGATTTTGGCAGGTGTTATGTCTATTCAGATTATTAATTTGCACCATAAGAATGAGTCCTACAGAAGCAGACAGAAAGAAATGCAGGCACAACTGGAATCTGAGGAACAGCGCAAGAAAGAACTGGAGGAATATGAGAAATATATAAATACAGAAGAATACATAGAACAGGCAGCAAAGACCAGACTGGGTCTCGTTCATGATAATGAGATTATTTTTAAGGAAAAAAGGGAAAAGAACTGAACGCAAGACACCAGGAAGTGAAAGTGAATTTCCTGAGAAGCCTGAATCCCTTAGAATCGCCATAAGCAGTGATTCTAAGGGATTTTTTGTCTAAAAGTTTTTGAAAACCGATACCGGTTTTGACAAACATTTCAGAGTCCTCTTTTTATAATAACTCCTGCACGCAGAGGGCGGCAGAAAAGGAGGATATGAGAGATGGATAAAAGAAAATGGAAAGAAATAGCGCTGTATGGGATTGCGGCGCTGGCGGCAAAAGTGGAGTTTGCGGGGTGCTATCCGCTGATCCCGGGAGTCTTTGCGGCGATCTGTCTGGAAGAAGTGAACCGGACGCTGCTTTTGATTTTTGGTATTTTTGGTATGGCGTTGTTTACATCCGTGCAGGCGATGGCGAAGTATACGATGGTTCTGCTGATTACAGGGGTGGTGATTAAGCTGGTGGAATGGGCGTACAAAAACTGCCGTACTTATGTGGGGGCAGGGACGGCGGGCGCCAGTGTGCTTCTGCTCACCATCGCGGGAGAGCTGATGCTGGTGCGCAACCGCACGGTCATCTGGATGGGCGTGTTGGAATCCGTGCTGGTATATACCATGGTATTGGTCTTGTCTCCGGTGGTACACAGGTTTTTGGAAGATCATCTCTTGCCGCTTCCGGTGAGAAGCAGCGTCGAACAGACTGCTCCGGAGCATGGCGAGAAGCTGCAGACGTACGCCAGGTCATTCAGCGGTCTGTCTAAGATTTTTTCGCAGATGGAGAGTTTTAAGAGCGATTTTGAACCAGAGGAAATGGGAAAGATGCAGCAGGAGATTACGGGCAAGATTTGTATAAGCTGCGACCAGTGCGCGATTTGCTGGCAGGAGGAAACCAGTCCTATGTATGAGCTTTTTTTCCGGCTGTTTCATTCCATAGAAAACCGGGGAAGCGCAGAGGAAGAAGTACACCGGGAACTGGCCGGCTGCTGTCCTTATTCAGACAGTATTGTGGAGGAAGCGGTGGGAATATTTGAAAAGGCAAGGTTAAATCTTGCCTGGTATAACCGCCTGCTGGAAAACCGGGGGATTATTGCAGAACAGCTTGACGCCATGGCATATATCATGGAAGACTGCGCCAGAGAATACCGTGATGTAAGCCAGCAGGAAGCAAGGATGGTATCGTCTGTAAAATACCGTCTCAAAGAGAGGGGAATACAGGTCAAAGAGATCCATTTGTACCAGCGGCACAATGAAAAATTGTCTTTGCAGTTAAGAGCAGCGTCAAAATGGGGGAACTGTGTGCCGGTAAAGGAACTGGCAAAAGCGGCCAGTCAGGGTCTGAGAAGGGAGATGGTTCCCGGAAAATATACGCGCAGCCTTATTGGAAAAGAGGAAACATTTCTGACTTTTGAGGAAGACACTCTGTTTCATGTTCTCCAGGGAGTGGCGAGACTGACCAAAGACCATGCCCAGGTGTCCGGCGACAGCTTTTCATTTCTCGATCTGGAGGGTGGAGAATGCGTGATGGCATTGTCTGACGGTATGGGTTCTGGAATCAATGCTTGTAAGGAAAGCGAAATGGTGATAGAGTTAATAGAGAAATTTTTAGAATCCGGCTTTCAGAAAGAGACGGCCATCCGCATGATGAATTCGGCAATGGTGATTCAGGGGGAAGACGGAATGTTTTCTACGGTGGATCTCGCTTCTTTGGATTTGTATACCGGAATGTGTGAATTTTATAAAATCGGGGCGTCGGCGACGTTCATAAAGCGGGGAGAGGAAGTAGAGTGTATTTCTTCCGCCAGTCTTCCGGCAGGGATTTTTCATCAGATTGAAATTGAGCAGAGCCGCAGACAGCTCCAGGATGGAGATTTTGTGGTGCTTCTTTCTGACGGCGTGCTGGATTATCTCAAAGTGCCTGTGCCGGAAGAAACGATGCGGGAGATTTTAGAGACGCTTGAGGGCAACAATCCCGGACAGATGGCAAAGCAGATTCTGGAACAGATTCTGTTATTTACCGCGGGGAAGGTTCCCGACGATATGACGGTTCTGGTTACCGGAATCTGGAAGAAGTGAGGCGCCGGGACATTTTTATTTACAGGAGATAGCGATGCGGAATAAAGTGAGAAATTTTATAGAGGAACATCATATGGTAGAAGAGGGGGACTGCGTGCTTGCGGCAGTGTCCGGGGGAGCGGATTCTCTCTGTCTGCTGCTGACGCTGCTGGAACTGCACAAAGAGCTTGGAATCAGACTGTGCGCAGTTCATGTGGAACATGGCATTCGCGGGCGGGAGAGCCTTGAGGATGCGGAATTTGTGGAAAAATTCTGTGAAAAGCGCCAGATCCCATGCAGAATATACCACTGCGACGCCAAAGGATATGCCAGAAGCAAAAAGCTGTCTCTGGAAGAAGGAGCCAGGGAATTGCGTTATCGGTATTTTGAACAGGCAGCCGGAGAATTTGGAGCGGATAAAATTGCGGTGGCGCATAATCAGAACGACTGTGCAGAGACGATGCTTTTTCATTTGGCGCGGGGCGCGGGGCTGAAAGGCTTATGCGGAATCCCTGCGGTGCGGGGGCAGATTATCCGTCCGCTGTTGTGCGTAACCCGCCGGGAGATTGAGCATGATCTGGCGCAGAAAAACCAGTCATACCGCACAGACCAGACCAATGGGGAGATTTTATATACCCGCAATAAAATCCGCCATCAGGCGCTGCCGGTATTGTGTGAAATTAATCCGGGCGCCGTCGTTCATATGCACCAGTCCGCGGCGTTTGTATCAGAGGCGGCGGAGCTGATTGAAGAACTGTCAGAGCAGGCGGCAAAAGCCTATATCTGTGAACAGGCAGGCGGAATCTGCATTTTGCGGGAACTGCTGAATGAAAAACCGGTGGTTTTCAGGGAAGCGCTTCGAAAAGCGCTGGTAAAGGCGGCAGGGAGCAGCCGTGATATTTCAAGAGTCCATGTGGAGAATCTGCAGGATTTGTTTGATCTGCAGAGCGGAAGGAGCGTTTCTTTTCCCGGAAACGTGGAGGCGGTACGTATTTACGAGGGGGTTTTGCTGAGAACGAGAGAAAAGCAGGAGCGGAACCATACGTTGGAATGGGAGATTTCTGACAATGGCAGGCTGTGCATTTCTCCGTACGGATATGAAATTCATACCCGCATATGGAATAAAATTCCTCAAAAAGAAGAAATTCCGCAAAATAGGTATACGAAATGGATGGACTATGATAGAATAAAAGGTACTATGCGAATAAGAACCCGGCGGGAACATGATTTCCTGGTGATCGATGCACAGGGCAGAAGAAAAAAGCTGAAGAAATACTTTGTAGATGAGAAGGTGCCGGGATATCAGAGGGACCAGACGTTGCTTCTGGCAGATGATACCCATATTCTTTGGGTTCTTGGTTATCGCATCAGTGAAGATGTAAAGGTGACAGAGCATACCAGAAGAGTCCTGGAGATACGAGTAAATGGAGGAGCAGCACATGAGTGAGACAGTCCGCGTGTTAATTTCAGAAGAGGAAGTTGAGAGAAGAATTTGTGAGATGGGAAAAGAGATCAGTGAGCATTATCAGGGAGAGCCAGTGCATCTGGTCAGCGTCCTGAAAGGAGGCGTTTTTTTCACCTGTGAGCTGGCAAAGCGGCTGACAGTACCGGTATCTATTGACTTTATGTCCGTGTCCAGTTATGGGAACGGAACCAAATCCAGCGGCGTGGTAAAACTTGTGAAAGACCTCGATGAGGAAATCCAGGGCAAACATGTGCTGGTAGTGGAGGATATTGTGGATTCCGGCAGGACGCTGAGTTATTTGTTGGAGAATTTGAAAAGCAGAAAACCAAAGAGCCTGCGGCTCTGCACACTGCTGGATAAACCGGAACGCCGGATTGCGGATGTGCATGTGGATTATACCGGATTTGCCATTCCGGATGAATTTGTCGTAGGCTATGGTCTTGATTATATGCAGCATTACCGTAATCTTCCCTATGTGGGAGTGGTAGAGCTTTGAAGTAGATAACAGGAAAGGAGAAAAGTTATTAATAATGAGTAATCAAAAACGTTACAGGGCATTCGGATTGTATATTGCGGTAATTGTCATTCTCGCATTGCTCTGGATATTTCGTGACAGCTCTTCCGGGTTTGGCCAGAATTCCGTCTATACGTACGCGCAGTTTGAAGAAGACCTGGAGACAGAGCATGTATTGTCTGTGGTGGTTTCCCAGAACCGGGAGGTCCCAAGCGGCGAGGCGGACGTGACTTTGAAGAGTGAATCCCGTAATGCAGTGAGGACCCTGTATGTGTCAGATATCAATACGCTTCAGGAGACCATGAAATCATATGGATTTAAAGATTTTGTGGTGCAGCAGATGCCGGAGGAAAACTGGCTGATTTCCCTGCTGCCCACGCTGATTCTGTTTGGCGTACTGTTTGTCTTCTATATTATAATGACGAATCACGCGGCAGCTTCTTCCGGCGGCGGAAATAGGATGATGAATTTCGGCAAAAGCCGTGCCAAAATGACTACCGATGAAAATAAAAAAGTCAATTTTGCCAGCGTTGCCGGACTAAAGGAAGAGAAAGAAGAATTAGAGGAACTGGTGGATTTTTTGCGCGCTCCCAGAAAATATACCAAACTGGGTGCGAGGATTCCCAAGGGAGTGCTTCTGGTGGGGCCTCCCGGAACTGGTAAGACGCTGCTTGCCAAAGCGGTTGCCGGAGAAGCGGGCGTTCCGTTTTTCAGCATTTCCGGTTCCGATTTTGTGGAAATGTTTGTAGGCGTGGGAGCCTCCCGTGTGCGGGATCTCTTCGAGGAGGCGAAGAAAAACGCCCCCTGTATTGTATTTATTGACGAGATTGACGCCGTGGCAAGGCGGCGCGGAACTGGTATGGGCGGCGGTCACGATGAAAGAGAACAGACTTTGAATCAGCTTCTGGTAGAAATGGACGGTTTTGGCGTCAATGAGGGGATTATTGTGATGGCGGCGACAAACCGTGTGGATATTCTGGATCCCGCGATCATGCGTCCGGGTCGTTTTGACCGGAAGGTACACGTGGGACGTCCGGATGTGGGCGGCAGAGAAGAAATCCTGAAAGTCCATGCTAAAAATAAACCGCTGGGCGATGATGTGGATTTGAAGCAGATTGCCCAGACCACGGCCGGGTTTACAGGCGCAGATCTGGAAAACCTGCTCAATGAGGCCGCTATTTTTGCGGCAAAGGAAGACCGGGGCTATATTATTCAGGGAGATATCCGCAAATCTTTTGTGAAGGTTGGAATTGGTTCTGAGAAGAAGAGCCGCATTATTACGGACAAAGAAAAGCGGATCACAGCATATCATGAGGCGGGTCATGCCATTCTGTTTCATGTGCTGCCGGATGTGGGGCCGGTGTATTCCGTGTCTATCATTCCGACCGGAGTCGGAGCCGCGGGCTATACGATGCCTTTGCCGGAACGCGAAGAAATGTTTAATACCAGAGGCAGAATGCTGCAGGAGATTATTGTGGATCTGGGCGGCAGAGTGGCGGAAGAAATGATTTTTGATGATATCACCACAGGAGCCTCCCAGGATATCAAACAGGCAACCGGAGTGGCCAAGGCGATGGTGACACGTTATGGTATGTCGGAGCATGTGGGCCTTATCAACTACGATAACGACGACGACGAGGTATTTATCGGCAGAGATTTGGCGCATACCAGATCTTACGGCGAGAATATTGCAGGTATCATTGACCAGGAAATTAAACGGATTATTGATGAATGTTATGCCAGGTCAAAGAGCATTCTTAAGGAGCATGAAACGATTCTCCATAAATGCGCGGATCTTCTGCTGGAAAAGGAAAAAATAAGCAGAGATGAGTTTGAGGCGCTGTTTGAAGGATAATTTGTGCAGAATACGGTGAAAAGCATGGTATTGGGAAAATAGTACCATACAAATTACTAAAAAACTGATATTCATTTTTGTGAAATTTGTGCACACTTATTGCGCATTCTGTGGTACTATAATGACTGTAAAAACCCCCCAATACATTATATAGTTTTTGCTACACCCCATAGTAAAAATACCTTCTCCTAAAAGGCAGCAGATGATGCTGCCTTTTTTCATTTTATAGGAAATTCCTTCGGATTCCCCATAAAATAAAAAACAATGATCGCACTGCGTCGGAAAAGAAATATGCCGCTGAAGCGTGCAGGTATCTTCCTATTAAAAGAAAATCATATCCGTTCTATTACAGCCTGTCGCTGTGAAGTGTTTTTGGGGAATTGTTGACTTCCGGGAAACTATCATATAAAATAGATAGCAACAGACTAATTTATGAAGAATTTATGACGAGGTTGAGGTCTATGAAAGAATATTCGATCTATGAATTAAATCAGAGGCAGCAATATATGATGCTGATGCGGCCTTTGCTGCATAAACATGCGTTGTTTTCTGATGGAACCAGAGATTACAGAGATCCGCCGGAACCTGAGGAGAACGGGGAAGTGACCCTTACGTTCCGTACAGCCAGAGATAATGTGGATATTGTATGGCTGCGCAGTGATGCGGGAAAGATTCCTATGAAAAAGCAGGAGACCAAAGGACCTTTTGATTATTATAAGATAAAGGTGCAGCTTGGGACAGAACCTTATCGGTATTATTTTGAGATTGCCACGGGAATGCTTCATTGTTATTATGACCGTATGGGCGTATCTCCGGAGATCCGCCAGGATTACGCTTTTACCATTGTACCGGGCTTTTCTATTCCTGACTGGGCGAAGGGGGCGGTGATGTATCAGATTCTGGTGGACCGTTTCTGTAAAGGAGATCCCACCAATGATGTACTGACAAATGAATATTACTATATTAAGGTATACAGCCAGCATGTGGATGACTGGGAAAAATGCCCGGCTCAGTTCGGGGTAGGGGAATTTTATGGCGGAGATCTGACAGGAGTGATGCAGAAACTTGATTATTTACAGGATCTTGGCGTGGAGGTACTGTATTTTAATCCCCTGTTTGTCTCTCCTTCCAACCATAAATACGATATCCAGGATTACGACTATATTGATCCGCATTATGGAAAAATTGTAGAAGACGGGGGAGAACTGCTCAATCCCGGCGATACCGACAATACCAGGGCGACCAGATATATCAGGCGTGTTTCAGACCGCAGAAATCTGGAGGCAAGCAACGAATTGTTCGCAAAACTGGTAGAAGAAGCGCATAAGCGGGGAATGCGTGTAATTCTGGACGGTGTGTTTAATCATTGCGGCTCCTTTAATAAATGGCTGGACCGGGAATTAATTTATGAGAAGGAGCTGGGATATGCCACCGGGGCATATATATCGGGAGACAGCCCGTATCGTAATTTTTTTCAGTTTCACGATGAGAACCACTGGCCTTATAACGGCAGTTACGACGGCTGGTGGGGGCATGATACGCTGCCGAAGCTCAATTATGAGGGTTCTGAAGAATTGTATGAGTATATTCTGGATATAGGCAGGAAATGGGTTTCCCCGCCCTTTAATGCGGACGGCTGGCGTCTCGATGTAGCGGCCGATCTGGGCCATTCCGTGGAATTTAATCATCAGTTTTGGAGAGATTTCCGAAAGGCTGTGCGGGAAGCCAATCCGCAGGCCATTGTGCTTGCCGAGCATTATGGAGATCCGGTGGAATGGCTGCGCGGCGATCAGTGGGATACGGTAATGAACTATGACGCCTTTATGGAGCCTTTGACCTGGTTTCTCACCGGAATGGAGAAGCACAGCGACGGTTACCGCCAGGATATGCTGGGGAATTATCAGAATTTTGAAGGAGCCATGAATTATTATATGACACGCTTTATGACCTCTTCATTACAGTGCGCCATGAATGAATTATCCAACCACGATCATTCCAGATTTTTGACCCGTACCAATCATAAAGTCGGAAGAGTGGACAATCTGGGAAGCGCAGCGGCGGGGGAAGAAGTAAATAAAGGCGTTATGAAAGAGGCGGTAGTGATTCAGATGACCTGGCCGGGAGCGCCTACGATCTACTACGGAGACGAGGCAGGAGTAGTGGGCTTCACAGATCCGGATAACCGCAGAACCTATCCATGGGGAAAAGAGGACCAGGAACTTCTGGCGTTTCATCGTGATATTATACGGATTCACAAAAGATATGAGGCGTTTCGCACCGGGTCTTTGAAATTTCTCGGCGGAGATTATCAGGTTATGTGTTATGGCCGTTTCAACCGCCTGCAGCAGTTTGTGATTGTGATTAACAACGATTATGTTCAGAGAGATATGGTGTGGCGCGTATGGCCTGCGCAGATGGACCGCAGTACCAGACTGGAACGGATTTTGTTTACAACGCCGGATTCCTATACCCTGGAACCAGAGCGCTACCAGGTGAACAACGGGCGTCTTCACATCTCGCTTCCGCCCAATTCGGCGGTGATTCTGAAAAATATCGGTAAGGAGTAGCAAAAGGCTGTGTGAAGAATATCGGTTCCGGAATTTTTTACACACCCCGGGCAAAGCTTTTGAAACTGCACGAAAAATCGTCCGCAGTCATGGAGGTTGCTGATATGGCGGTAAAGTTATTGATCGCAGATGATGAGGATATGACCCGCAGTGGAATGGAGAAGTATATACGTCTGCATACAGACCGGTTTTCAAAAATTTATACGGCAAAGAACGGACAGGAGGCGCTTGAAATTATTTTTACGAACCGGCCGGATGTGATGCTTTTGGATATACAGATGCCGCTGAAAAGCGGTCTGGACGTTATGAGAGAGGCGAAGGCGGTGGACGTTTTGCCTCAGACAATCATTCTCAGCGGGTTTAAGGAGTTTAAATATGCGCAGCAGGCGCTGCATTATGGGGCGCAGGATTACATGCTGAAACCCATCCGTTCCACGGATATTTTAAAACGGATTCTTGATATTGTTGATGAAATTGAAGGAAGACAGGAGGACGTGCATGATGAGGCGGAAGGAGGGCATTGGAATATTATAAACCGGGCGAAAGCATATATAGAAGATTTCTATATGGAAGAACTTACGCTGCAGCGCATTGCGGATGAGGTGGGAATCTCGGCGGGGTATCTCTCGACCTTGTTTCCCAAATATCTGGGGTGCGGGTATATTGATTATCTCAATCAGATCCGAATCAGGCGGGCCTGCGGTTATCTGAAGCAAAATTACCTTAAGACGTATCAGATCGCTCATGCGGTTGGTTATCAGGATGAAAAATACTTTTCCAGGGTGTTTAAAAAGGTAATGGGAATGTCGGCAAGAGAATATAAGAAAAACCATTAATTGGAAGAATATAAAAAAGTGGACTATTTTTTTAAAAATAGTCCACTTTTTTAAAAGAATGCCTACTTCATTTTTTCTGGAAAACAGGTATAATTTTAAGTATCTTTTAGAAAAGGAGAGAAGGAGGAAACAAAATGAAACAAAAATTATCAATGTTTCTGGCGCTGGTCATGTTTCTGACCACAGTGCTTGTCACGCCCCCGCAGACCGTCGTGCAGGCGGCAGAAACGCCAACGGTTGTCGTAAAGAGCGGCGACTTTCGGCCGGCAGGTCAGGGAAATCCCAGCTCTAACGCGGTCGAGAAAGGAATCGTAAGCGGAAGCGACGGTGAGGAGGCGACGTTCTGTAAGATTACTTCAAAACAATATTCAAATGCAGTGTGGGATGTGAATTTTACAACGCCGGGAAGATACCAGATCAGTTTTCTGGCGGAGGTAGAGCATGTTCCGGGAAATTTCTGTGTGTTTCATGTAGTGGGATCAGGCGAAGGCAATGATGGAAAAGATGAAACGGTTTTTGCCAGCGGCAATACGCCGGGCACGTTGTTTGAAAAGACAAATGCAGGCGAATATAAAGAGTTTGACTGTGCTGCAATTGATATTGCGCAGGCGGGAGACTATGTATTTAAAATTGGCGACTGGACAGGTTGGGAGAACGACGAGGAGGAGAAAGACAAAGGTCTTAAAATCCAGGAAATTCGTTTCAAATTAATAGACAAGGACGCATATCGGGAACTGAATACAGAGGATGAGCTGGAGCTGGCAGAATCTTTTGCAAGTGAAAAGAAAGGAACGCTCAATCCGATTGAGGATGAGACCAGCTATGCAGATTACAGGATCAATGTAAAGCAGGCGGGCGATTACACCATTACCTATCTGCAGGGGAAGAACGCCCAGACAGAAGGCGTTCCGGCGGAAGGAATACAGGAATCGTTCCAGACAATTATCAATCCGGGAGCCGAAGGTGAAACGAAGCTTGCGCCTGTAAACGTACCTTATATCTGGGGAGACTTTCCGACGAGGCAGAGCGTTCATTTGGATGCAGGAAACCAGGTGCTGCGTATACAGGCTCTGAAGAAGGGAGGCTCCGTAAAAGGAGCTGTGATCAATGCTCAGACCATACATGACCTGGGAGAGAATACGACAATTCCCGCAGGAGCGTTTGTCAATGCAAGCGATGGCTGCGACATTGAAGGCGCAGGTAATATTTCTTACGCTGCCAGGGGTCTGGAACTTGCTTATGCGGTTCGTGCGGCAGAGAGCGGCACGTATACGATTTCCTATAATTATGTCTCAAACAACGATACCACATTGGGTACGAAGGTTGACGGTGAAAATGCGGCAGAGAGCCAGATGATCAAATATGCCGGTGAAGGAAACTGGTATGAAGGAGATTATCAGGACAGTGAAGCAGTCGCAATCAAACTGGAAGCAGGCGAACATGTGCTGAGCGCTGTTTGGGGTTCGACAGACCTGAATGTAAAATCACTGACGCTCAAAAAAATCAAAGAGGCCAGCGAGGACGCAACAGAGCTGGGAAAAGATACTCCGGCAGTATTTACAGATGAAATCAGCGGAGCAAACGGCGCAAAGGATTATGAATTAAATGTGCAGGATGCAGGCGAATATACGGTTACATATACGGTCGCGCCAGTAGAAGCGGCAGATTTTGCAGCAGGTACGGCCGGTATTCAGTCCACGGTAAATCCGGAGGACAGCAATAAAGTTGAGAACGCGGCGTTGGAGCTGTCAAAGTTTACAGAAGCAGTTCAGGTAAAAGAAACCGTAACTCTGGGCGTTGCTTCTCAGGTTCTGCGTGTTCAGACACTGGCGGCAGGAGTAACAATCACAAAAATAGAGATCAGCGGCGCCGATGCAAAAACACATGCAGTGAAAGGCGACGCAGTCAATGATCAAACCGTGATTAAGGCGGATGCGTACGGAAGCAGGGACGGCTATCATGCATTCGATCAAAGTGGAAACATTGTGTATCCGTCAAAGGGACTGAAACTTCATTATGCCATTGACGTAAAACAGGCGGGAACTTATGCGATTACCTATAAAGCCCTGGCAGCAAAAAATGCAGCTCTGACAACCAGAGTTGACGGAGCGAAAGTAGCGGAAAGCACAGTAAATGCAGGTCAGTCCTATGCAGACACAGCGGCGGCAGAGTTCAAACTCAAAGCAGGAAAACATACGCTCACAGCGGACTGGGGCGACGCAGATATAGATGTGGCTTCTCTGGAACTGACGCTTAAAAAGATACCGGAGCCTGTGATTATCACGACAGAGGCTGAGGACGGCGCAGAAGGAGAAGGGTCATGGAATGTAACCGTAGGTAAAGAGACGGCGGCAGACGGCACAGAAGTTACATACGCGTCTTATCCGGGACAATGGAACAATGGAAGAAGTATCATAGCATTTCCAAATGCCGGCATCTATCGCATGGAACTGCTGGTCGCAGTTCCGACGGCGGCAACGAATGTCCATATGGAATACGCTCCGCTGGGCGGCAAAATGGATGAGAGCATGAAAGAAATTTCCCTTGATCCAACAGCTACGGCGAATACTTATGCGTGGGTCGATACCGGATGGGATCTCAACATTGAAGAGGCAGGAAATTATGATTTGAAATTTGGCTCCTGGGCAGAGGGAAGTGATTTCAAGGTAGATAAATTCAGATTTACCTGTAATGATCCGCAGGAACAGGAAGAGATCCTGGATGAGGCGCTGATTCTGACAAAAGGCGAGGCGCTGGAATTAAATGAAAATAAGGTTGCGGAAAACAGAAAGAACGGCAGTCTCCGCAGAGGCGTTGCCGCAGGAAACTATGTAGATTATTGGCTGAATGTAGAGGAAGAAGGAGATTATACCTTAGTATACAACATTGCTGCAAACGATTCAGCGGTTGAGGATGCGTTCCAGATTCTTGCCGGAGAGAAAAAAGATGAAATGAAGGATTCTGATTTTACTATAAAACTGAATCCGGTTCAGCTTACGCATTATTACGGAGCGATCCAGCAAAGACAGAGCCTGCATCTGAAGGCGGGAGAATATATTCTGCGGACCAGAGCGCTGGCAGAAGGATTCAGCCTGACCAAAGTGGATGTGGTCGACATGGAAGTTCACAATGTAACCGGAGAGTTATCCGGCGCGGATACGCGTTTGCCTGTTACCATTGATGCGACAAAATGCAGCGATGGCACGGAATATTACGCGATTGAAAATAACGGCGCCAATATCGGATATGCGGCAAACGGCCTGACTTTGAAATATGAGATTAATGTGGAAGCAGCCGCAATCTATAACCTGGTTTACAATTATACCTCAAATGGCAATTCTTCTCTTACCGCACAGCGCATAGCTGACGGCAAAGTGATTGATCTGGGAACCAGCGCTCTGGCAACCACAGGGGGCGGCAGCGGAAACTGGTATGATACAGATAAGTACACAGACAGCGTTCCCGAAGGGGTTCTTCTGCCGAAAGGAAGATATACGTTCTGTCTTCACTGGGATTCTGCTGATATCAATTTGAAGACAATCACGTTTATGTATGCAGGCAGCCCGGTAAGTTATGTGAATAAACTGCTTGAAGATCTTCCGTCTCAGGATAGTCTGACTCTGGAACATAAGGAAGAAGTCGAGAAAGCAAAGAATTTTTACGACGCACTGACAGCACAGGAGAAAGCAGAAATCGCTCCTGCGCTTGTGACAAAATTAAATGAGTGCCTGGCAAAGATTGAGGCTTTGGAGCTTGTAAAAGCAAAAGAAGATGAGATTAAGGATTTACAGAAAGAATTTGGAAGATATAATCAGAACGATTACCATGAAAAAGAATGGCAGGAGCTGGTTGCGGCAAAGGATGCAGGCATCGCAGCGATTAATGCCGCGGCAACCATTGCCGATGCGCAAAAGGCATGTAAAGACGCTAAGAAAGCCATGGAGGCTGTCAGGAAAAAATTACAGCCTATTATTTTAACAAACAGTAATACAATTGTTCTGGCTCAGACAAAATCATACCGTGCGAACGGCTTTATGAACAGCAATGTCAAGGCCGGAAACTGGGCGGATTACTATGTAGATGTAAAAGAAGCAGGAGATTACACCTTTACCTGTGCGCTTTACAGCGACGAGGCGGTGGAAAAAGCTTTCAGCATCAAATATAACAACGGGGAAAACCGTGAATATCCGGAAGAAGTAAAGGATGTTTACGCGACGGTAAGCGTACCAAAGATGGAAGCAGAAGGAAATCTTGTAAAAGAGATCCGCAGCACAGTTTCCCTGAAAGCAGGCGAACAGACGATCCGTCTTTTCGCAGAGAGCGATAAGGTGCGTCTGAACCGTGTGAAAATCACAAAGAAACAGGCGGGAACCGTTGATATGCCGCAGCCGGGCGCAGAAAGCGTATTCCAGGCGGCTAATTTCAGCGATGCTTCAGGTTCCTGTATAATCTCATCCGGTATTGTAACAGGAACAGCGGCAGGAACAGCTTTGGATTATCCAATCTCCATAAATGCAGCATTGGATGGAATTTTATATTTCAATTATTCCTATACAGGAAGCAAGAGTCCGGAACTGGAATTGTCCATGATTAAGGATGGCACAGAAACTGTGTTAGCTGCAGTAAAACTGAACGCTACCAACGGCGAATTTACCGATTCAGACGGAGCGCCTGTCGTACTGCCGTCCGGCAGTTATACACTGCGCATCGCCATGAAAAACGACGGCGTTGACTTAAAGAGCTTCAAATTTGGTGAAAAACCTGTACTGGCGTCAGGCATTTCCCTGAATATACATAAACTGAACATGGATGTGAATGATACATTCCAGCTTCAGGCTGCCATTACTCCGGAAAACAGCACATCCGCGGTTACATGGACGAGCAGCGATCCGGCAGTGGCAACCGTTGAAGACGGTTTGGTACGGGCAGTCAAAGACGGAACAACGGTGATTACGGCAGCGGCAGACGGCGTAAAAACAACCTGTGCGGTAGTTGTCGGCAAAAAGCCGCAGCCACAGCAGCCCAGTGTAAACACACCGGCAAGCTTTATCAGCAAGGTTACGTTATATCCGATGCTCAATACACTGTATGCAGGCGGCGATGCTGATAAGAAAACCACCGTTAAGCCTCTCCTGCCTACCGGAGCAAGCCTTTCTAAAGTGGAATACTCTGTGGACAACAGCAAAGTGGCAAGCGTGTCTGCAAATGGCGTTGTCACAGCCAAGAAGGCAGGTAAGGCAGTTATCACTGCAAAAATTACGCTGACAAATGGCGAAACAACTTCTCTGAGCAAGAAGATTACGGTTAAAAAAGCATATATCAAACTGAAAAAGAAGAGTTACAGCGTAAAGAAGGGCAAATCCGTTACCATGAAGGCAAGCGTATACGGATCTTCCAAGAAAATAAGCTTCAAGATGGCGAATAAAGCCAGTAAAAAACTTGCGTCTGTGACAAAGAGCGGCAAGCTTACCGGAAAGAAGAAAGGTACGGCGAAAATCACCGCTTATGCCGGAAAAGTGAAACTGACATTTAAGGTAAAGATCAAATAGGCGAAATTTGATAGCATGAAATGCAGAGAGGAAGGAATATTGATGACGAAATTCAAAAAACGTTTTCTTGCCCTTGCATGTGCAGCGGCTATGGCGGTTACAGGCTTGCCTGTGGCCCCCGCCAGGGTCGCGGAAGCAAAGGTACTGGACGGATTGAGCAATGTTGCCCGTCAGGTAGTTGCAGAAGGGTGTGTGTTAATAAAAAATGAAAATGCGGTACTGCCAATAGAGGGCGGAGAGAAGATTTCTGTATTCGGCCGCGCGCAGTGCAATTATTACAAGAGCGGTACTGGTTCCGGAGGAGATGTAAAGGTTCCTTATACAACCGGAATTCTGGAAGGATTGAGAAAGAACCCCAAAGTCCAGGTCAATGAAGAACTGGCAGATACCTACACAGAGTGGGTAAAAAGCCATCCTTTTGACAACGGCGGCGGCGGATGGGCTGCAGAGCCGTGGTTTCAGGAAGAAATGCCTCTGACGCAGGAACAGGTGGAAGCGGCGAAAGCAAAATCCGATACGGCAGTCGTTTTAATCGGACGTACGGCAGGCGAGGATAAAGATTCTGCTGTTGCAGCCGGAAGCTACCTGCTGACAGAGACAGAGAAAGATATGCTCACAAAAGTCTCAGCCGCGTTTGATAAAGTTGCGGTAGTGCTGAACGTGCCGGCCATCATGGATATGCTGTGGATGGATGATTACGATATTGATTCTGTCATTTATGTATGGCAGGGCGGCATGAGCGGCGGCGACGGCGTTGCAGATGTGCTGACGGGCGATGTAAATCCAAGCGGACATCTGACAGATACCATTGCCAAAGAATATGAAGACTATCCGTCTTCCAAAAATTTCGGAAGAACGGATTACAATTACTATGCAGAGGATATCTACGTAGGATACCGTTATTTTGAAACTTTTGCAAAAGACAGAGTCCTGTATCCGTTCGGCTATGGACTGTCTTATACCACCTTTGATACCAGCGCTTATTCTGTAACAGAGACAGAAGACAGTATCAATGTGTTTACAACAGTTGAAAATACCGGCGACCGCGCGGGAAAAGAAACGGTACAGGTTTATTTTGGAGCGCCTCAGGGCAAGCTTGGAAGACCCGCCAAAGAGCTGGTGGCATTTGCAAAAACAAAGCTCTTAGAGCCGGGCGAGTCTCAGGATATCACACTGACTTTTAAGAAAGATAATATGAAGACCTACGATGACAGCGGCGTCACAGGGCATAAGTCCGCATATGTGTTAGAAGCGGGAGATTACAGCGTTTATGTGGGAAATAATGTGCGCGACAGCAAGCTTGCTTATGTGTATAATCAGAAAGAATTAAAAGTGGTAGAGCAGCTGGAAGAAGAAATGGCTCCGGTGAAAGCATTCCAGCGTATAAAACCTCTGGTTACGGACGAAGACGGAACCATGGTGACAGCGGTAGGTTACGAAGATGTTCCGCTTCAGACGGTTGACGTACCCAAGAAGATACTGGATAATCTGCCAGAAGAGCTTGTGAAAAAGGATAATCAGCATTACGATTTGAAAGATGTTGCCGATGGAAAAGTAACGATTGAGCAGTTTGTGGCTCAGTTGAGCTGGTCAGAACTGATTTCCATCGTACAGGGCGAAGGTATGAGTCCCGCAGGCGTCACTGCAGGAGTTGCATCTGCGTTCGGCGGCGTGAACACCAAACTGGAGGACGGCACAGTTACCACATTGACAGAGCTGTACGGGATTCCGCGCGCCTGCACTGCCGACGGTCCTTCCGGAATCCGCCAGACAGCAAACGCTACCAGTATTCCGGGAGGGGCTGCCATTGCCTGTACATGGAATCTGGATCTGATTGAGAAAATGATGACGCTCGAAGGCCAGGAAATGATTGAAAATGAAATTGATTCTCTTCTCGGCCCTGGTATCAACATTCACCGTAACCCCTTAAACGGACGTAACTTTGAGTATTATTCCGAAGATCCTCTGGTAACCGGCCGCGTTGCAGCCGCATATACAAAGGGGATTCAGAAATCAGGAGCAACCGTGACAATCAAGCACTTCTGCGCTAACAACCAGGAGACGAACAGACATTATGATGATTCCCGTGTATCGGAACGGGCGCTCCGTGAGATTTATCTGAGAGGATTTGAGATTGCGGTAAAAGAAGGTCATGCCCGTTCTGTTATGACTTCCTACAATCCGATCAACGGACTGTGGGCAGCCAGCAATTATGATCTGGCAACTGATATCCTGCGCAAAGAGTGGGGATTTGAAGGAATTGTAATGACTGACTGGTGGGCAAGAATGAATAAAAACATTGGCGACGCCAGCACCACATCCAGCGGCGTGCAGTATCTCAATGCTATGGTAAAATCCCAGAATGACCTGTACAAGGTTACGCCGGATTCCTCCACAGACAGCGCTTCCAATGTAGGAACCAAGATTGTGACAGACGGTCTTACAACTGCAGAACTGCAAAGATCAGCCGTGAATATCTGTAATTATCTGCTGAAGTCTCAGGCGTTTGCAAGACTGACCGGAAGAGAATTTGAGCCGTACAGTACGAGTGGCGACGAGTGGTTCAGCGTTGAGAAATCTCAGTTTGGCGATCCCAGACTTACCGCCATCACAGTTGACGGACGTGAGATTACTACCTTTGACGAATATGTATTTGAATACAATGTTTATATGCCGTCTCAGATCGATAAGATGCCAGAAGTCAGCGGCACGGCTCTGGGCAATGGCGCAGTTACCGTGGAGCAGGCGACAAAAGACTCTCGTGTTGCTAAGATTTATGTAAAAGAGAACGGTGAGGAGACCATCTACCGCGTCATCTTCTCTGCGCAGGAAGGTCTGCCGCCAGTATTTGATAATCCGGTTTATGCAGTTCTTGACGATATCAGAATAAACGGCGCAACCATTGAAGGATTTACTCCCGAAGTATATGAGTATGCGATTCCGGTAGAATCCATCAGCAGCGAGCCGGCAATTACCTGGACGGCTTCCGATGATGTAACCGTTTCCAAATCATGGGACAATGAATTAAAGATGGCGACGATTACATGTACCACGACGGACCAGGTAAAATATTACCGTATTCGTTTTGGTGTGAGACCGCAGAACGACGAGTTCAATGATAACAGCCTCAATGAAACGATCTGGACTGTGGAAAATGAGAATCCGGATAACTGGTCCATTGGAAACGGTCATTTGACCATCAATTCTGAGTATGGAAGCTTATATCAGGACCAGAGTGATAAGCCTGAGACAAACGCCCACAATTTGTTTGTACAGTCCGCATATGGCGACTGGGAAGCCGTTGCAAAACTGGATGTTGCAAAGCTTCCATGGACAAATTATCAGAGTACGGGTATCGTGGTAAAACAGGACAATGACAACTACATTAATCTGAAGGCTGAATGGAGCAGCAAACTGACAATCAGCCTCACGCAGGAAACAAATGCCACAATCAGTATTTTGGAAGAGCTTCCTGCCAGTGATTTAGAGAAATTCTCCGATACTGTTTATTTTAAACTGAAAAAAATCGGCAATACCTACACCGCGGCAGTAAGCCCGGACGGCGAAACATATATGAACTTCTCCGCGGCAGCTTCCGGCGAATACAGCGATCCCAAGTTTGCACTGATCAATTGCAACGGTTCCGTAGAGAATGCAGACAGTCTGGCAGCGAATTTTGATTATGTAAAATTCAATACCGACGTAGCGGCGCCTGTTCTGGAGATCGGCAATGATACAAAACTGAAGGTGGCGCAGACTGAGCCTGTTGCCATCAGCAGCGGCTTAAGACCGACGGTATGTAAAGATGAGGACGGCGGAAAGAATTTTACAAACTGCAACAAAGGCGAATATGTGACCTACAACGTTAACGTCGCCAAGACAGGCATCTATGACTTTACAGCGCGTATGGCGTCCGCAGCCTCTGAGACTGCCCAGGTGAAAGCGATCGTATATCTGGACGGTGAAGAAGCTACAAGCTTTGTAACCAGCGGTACCGGAGGAGCTCAGGAATGGGTGACTTCTCAGGTCAACAAGGTTAAGCTCACAGCTGGAAAACACAAACTCAAAGTATATTTTGATATGGCAGGTATGGAGCTGAACTGGATTAACATGAAACTGGCAAGTGAATTGTCCGACACTGAGTTGAAGAATGCCATTGAAGCGGCGGAAGCAAAAGACATTTCCGCATATCCGGCGGCAAGACAGGAAGCATTCCGGCTTGCGTTGGAAGCCGCAAAGGAAGCGGCGGCAAACGCAGCGTCACAGGGTGAACTGGACGCGGCTCTGCAGGCATTGCAGGAAGCAGATAAGAACCTTGCTGTAAAAACTCCTGTTACATCCATCAAATTAGAGGCGAAAGAACTCTCTCTGATTCCTGGAAACAGCGTGGTATTGAACGCTGTAACAGCGCCCGCAGAACATACGGATACACTGATCTGGAGCAGCAGCGATGAGAAAGTGGCAACTGTCAAAGACGGCGTGGTAACAGGCGCGGCAGAAGGAACTGCTGTGATCACGGTAAGCGCAGGTTCCCTGAAAGCATCCTGTACAGTAGTCGTTGAGAAGTATAATCCGGACGGCGATAAGCCCAAGCCTCCGGTAACTTCCAATCAGGGAGCGATTAATCAGGTGAAAGCTGCCTGCAGCAAATCATTGCTCTATGCAGGCGGAAACACCGAAAATACAGCGAAGATTACAGTAACCGTGCCTCAGGGCGCAGAAATTAAGAGCGTTGACTACGGCACATCCAATGTGAAAGCAGCGGCAATTAATATTGCCGGTGAAATTACGGCTGCCAAAGCAGGCAAAGCGGCAATTACGGCAAAAGTGGAATTGACAAACGGAGAGTCCAAAGTATTCACATTTAATGTGACGGTCAAGAAAGCTTATATCAAAAAAGTGAAAGTTCCGGCTTCTGTGAAAAAGGGCAAATCAGTGAAGCTGAAAGCAAAAGCATACGGATCTTCCGCTAAAATTACCTGGTCCTTAAAGAAATCTTCCAAGGTTGCCAAACTTACAAAAGCCGGCAAATTCACAGCAAAGAAGAAAGGCAGCGTGACAGTAGTTGCAACTTCCGGAAAGATTAAAAAGACATTTAAAATTAAAGTAAAATAATTCTAAAGTCTTTCGTACAGCGGCAGGCTTAAGAATACATGATGTTCCTGAAGGGGAGCCGCCTCCAACAGAGAGTACAGGGGGCGGCTCCCTTTTTATATTTGCGTACGCGTGGAAAGGGATGAATAGTCTGCTTTGGTTTTATTTGAGAAAGGAAAGAAGATGAAAATACTAAAAAAATGGATTGCCGCTGCACTGACGGCGGCGATTGTTCTAAGCAAGATCTCAGCGCCAGCCGGGGTATATGCGCAAAGTGCAGAAGCTATGACGAACCTTGATTTTCTAAAAGCCAATGGCAGAGAAGTCTGCAGCAATTCCGGGCAGGGAGAGATTGTGCAGTTAAAAGGAACGAATGCAGGCGGATATCTTATACAGGAGCCGTGGATGTGTACGCTGCAGGCGGACAAAGAAAACGGCATTGCGGCTGAGATGGATATGTACCAAAAGCTTACCCAGCGCTTTGGCGAGGATCATATGAGAGAAATCATCCAAACCTACCAGAAAGGATTTTGGACCGAGGAGGATTTTGACCATATCGCCGCCCTGGGAATGAACTGCATCCGTCTGCCATTTTGGTATATGAATCTGGTGGATTTTGAGGGAAACCTGCTGGAGAACCGCTATGAACGGATGGACTGGTTTGTGGAAGAAGCGGGAAAAAGGGGGATCTATGTGATTCTCGATATGCACGGCGCGCCCGGATCACAAAATGGCAGCGACCATTCCGGAATTGACGGCGGCAGCCAGAAAGAAGCCAGATCAGAATTTTTCTTTGGCGGCAATGCCAAAGCGAACCAGGAACTGTACTATAAACTGTGGGAAGATCTTGCCGGACATTATAAAGGAAATCCAACTGTGGCCGGTTATGACCTTCTCAACGAGCCATATTGTACCTACCGCTACAATTCACAGCTTTCTGCAGACGAGCTGCATGAGCTGCTGTGGAAGATTTATGATGAGGCTTATCAGAGAATCCGGGCGGTGGATGCGGATCATATGCTGATTATGGAAGCTACCTGGGATCCCGTTGATCTGCCTGATCCTGAAACTTACGGCTGGGAAAATGTTATGTATGAATATCATCAGTATCATTATGATGACTATGATAATATTGCCGGAGAGCAGATATCCAGTCTAAAAAATAAGATAGACAATATCGTTAACCAGGATTATAATGTTCCGTCCTACATTGGTGAATTTTGTCTGATGAATCAGCCTTCTGCATGGGAACAGGGGCTTGAGCTTCTGAACAAGGCGGGAATTAGCTGGACGACCTGGAGCTATAAAGGAATTGAAACAGAAACTACTACCGCCCAAAACTGGTGCCAGTACTATCTGGACGACAGCCGTAAAGTAAATGCAGCCACTGCAGAGTACGAAGATATTCTGGCAAGATGGAGCGATAACGGCTCGTCCCATATCAATCACAGGGAAGGATTTTGCGATGTGGTAAAAGCAGCGGCTGAGGAAGCGGCCCGGCCTTTTGCCAGGAAAGAAAAAATTCTGACGCGCAGCGGCGGGGTGGATTTGGAGAAATATGGCGGCAGACTGCAGGCAGAATACTGCAATCCCACATCAGGCGAGTTTTCATCTTATCATGTTTCGATCGCTGAAGAAGAGGCCGGAGGCGAACACGTAAAGTACGTCAGATGGAATGCCGAAAGCTGGGGAAACGCCAAATGGGTTGTATATTTTCGTCAGGCGGGTACTTATGAAGTTAAGGTACGAATGAAAGTGGAGCAGAGCAGCGACAGCAATTTTATGTTTGGCTTAAGCACAGAAACGACGGGAGACGGGGTGACGACCACAACCATTGACACAAGGGTGACGGACGGATATCAGGAGGTTGTGATTGGCACAATCAATATTCCTGAGACTGGTCTGCACGGAGTGAAAATTATGGATGGCTCTGATCCGGGTAAGGCAAAGCTTAACATGGATTATCTGCAGTTTACGCTCAAAACACCCAGCGGGGCGTATGATAACTCAGAAGATGAGCAGATAAAGCCGCAGATACTTCCGGTTTTGTATATCACACCGGAAAATGGAGAGCCAATAAGCAGCAAGACAGAATATGTGACCGCAGATATGAAACTTGTGGGAAATGAACAGTTTGCGGATGAAAGCATGTTATACGACAGTACGGGAGGCGGGGACGCTCCTGTTCAGATCCGCGGGCGGGGAAACGCCACCTGGGACTGGGCTATGCGGGGAGGAAAAATGCCCTACAAAATAAAACTCGGTACCAAAAAGGATCTGCTGGGTATGGGAGCAAACAAACATTGGGTTCTGCTTGCAAACTACAAAGATTACAGTTTTATGAAAAACAAACTGGCTTATGACCTGTCCGGGGAACTGGGAATGCCGTATATGAAATCCACCTGGGTGGAAGTGGTTCTCAATGGCAGTTACGTCGGAACTTACCAGCTCACAGAACAGATCCGCGTGGACAAGAACCGGGTGAATATCTTTGACTGGGAAGGGCTGGCGGAAGAGATCGCTAAAGCGCTTGTGCCAAAGGACAAAAGGGACGCGCTTGAGGAGCAGCTTGTGGAAAATCTGAGCTGGATTACAACAAAGCGGGTGACGTTTGAGAATACCGAATATCATCTGCAAGACTACAGGGATAAATTTCAGATACCTGACTTTAACGGCGGGTTCCTGCTGGAAAACGATATGTACTATGATGAAATCAGCAAATGGAAGACCAGTCACGGCAAGGAGATGAACGTCAAGGATCCGGAATATTTAAATACCAATCGTGAAATGTTTTCTTATATAAAAGATTATGTTCAGGCCGTCGAGGACGCAGTGTATTCCGAGAATTTTTATACAGAATATCAGGGAAAACAGGTGCGGTATACAGAGCTGATGGACTTTGATTCTGCGATAAAATACTGGCTTGTGAACGAGATCTTCTGCAATATGGACGCCGGAAAAAACAGCACCTATATGTATAAAGATATTGACTCTGTTTTATATATGGGACCTTTATGGGATATGGATTATGGCGCGGGCGGACAGAATTATGAAGCGTCCCAAAGCGCAGCTTACTGGCATACCACGGAAACGGCGGATACCAATTACCGCAACTGGTTTGCACAGATGATCAGAGATCCTTATTTTGTAGAAAAAGCGCTGGAACTGTACCAGAGTATCCGCGGCACATTGATAGAAGATCTGTTAAGTAACATTGACCGTTACGCCGCATATCTTTCTGCTTCCGCGGCAAAGGATTTTGCAAAATGGTGGCCGGATTACACGTTTGACGGCGGCGCGGCTAATTTTAAAACATGGATGTACAACCGTATTCAGTGGCTGGACGCTCAGTTTGCCAGCGCAAAAACGCTGACAGATTCCTTTGGGAGCGTTTATCAGTATAAGGCGGACAAAAACTGCCGGATTTCCCTGTATACCGAGCATGGAACAAAACCGCTTACAGGCGATATACGTCCGGAAAAAAATGTTCTTGCCAAAGTATCTTTTGGCAGTTCCAATGTAAAAACAGCGGAGTGCTATGTAAACGGTATTCTGGCGGGAAAAACGGATGTATCGGAACAAACGGCTTCCATACTCCTGGAGTCCTCTTTGTTTACGGAAGCGCAGGGATTGAAGAATACGATTCAGATTTACGGAAGATCATCCGGTGGAACGTATACAGGTTCCAATTATGTGACGCTGGTGCAGAATGAGAATGCCAGAGACACAGATTTAGAGGAAGCAAAGAAAGCATTAAACGAGGTGTTAAAAGGAGCAAAGAGCATATTTGACGCCGGACAGAAGCATTATACAGACGAGAGCTGGAGAGCTTTTCAGAACGCTTATGAAGACGCCAGAGCGGCGGAACAGATCAGTGATGTAGCAAAGCTGCGGAAATTAGCAGAAGCTCTTACAGAAGCGCAAAATGATTTGACAAGTCCGGAACTGGAAATTGCAAAAGACAGGCTGGAACGCGCGCTGACAGCGGCAAAGGGGATTTCTGAGGCGGGCAGGAGAAATTATACGGACGAAAGCTGGAGGCTGTTTCAGAACGCCTGTACTGATGCGGAAGCGATGAAAAGTTCGAATGACGCCGCGCAATTAAAGAAGCTGGCAGAGGTTCTTGAATATGCGCAGAACGCTTTGGAAATCAAAGATCAGGGACAACATACGCCGCTGCAAATTGTACAGCAACAGTTAACGGACGCGCTGACAGCGGCAAAAGGAATTTATGAAGCGGGGCGCAAAAATTATACGGAGGAAAGCTGGTCGGAATTTATAAAAGCTTATGAGCGCGCCGGGGCGGCAAAGGAATCTGACAATGTGGAACAGTTAAGAAAGCTGGCGGGGACTTTGGATGCTGCGCGAACAGCTTTAATCACGCAGTTGGAAGCGTCCCGGGAAGAACTGGAACTTGCGCTGACAGCCGCCGAAGGGATTTATGGCGCAGGGTGCAAAAATTATACCAGGGAGAGCTGGTCGTTGTTTGAGAACGCCTATAAAGAGGCCGAGGCTGCTATGAGAGCGACTGACGCGCAGCATGTAAAAACATGCGCGCAGGCTTTAACAGCCGCGCAGAATGCCTTAAAGAAAACAGAAACGCAGTATACGCCGCTGGAAGCCGCGCGGGAAGAATTAACGGATGAGCTAACAGCCGCGCAGGGATTTTACAGGGCAGGCCAGAGGAACTATACAAAACAGAGCTGGTTATCGTTCCAGAGCGCCTATGACGCTGCTCTGGCGGCAAAGGAATCTGACGATGTGGAACAGTTAAAGAAGCTGGCGGCGGCGCTCAAAGCGGCAAAAGAAGCTTTGGCTACCCCTCTGCAGGCGGCACAGGCAGAATACAGCCATGCTCTGCAGGCGGCAAAGAGCATCTATGAGGCAGGCCAGAAGAATTATACGAAGGAAAGCTGGTCGGAATTTGAAAAAGCTTATAAAAACGCGGAAGCGGCAAAAGGCTCCAAAGATATAGAGGAGCTGAACGGGCTGGCAAAGGAGCTGACGGACGCGCAGAGCAAACTGAAACAAAAAGAGGAACTTCCGCCTCTTACAGAGGAGCTGAACAAGGGGCAGATTTTCAATGATAATCAGACAGGTATACAATATAAGGTGACTGACGCAGTGAAAAAAACGGCGGCGGCAGTGAAGGGACTGAATAAAAATGCGGCTGCGGTTAAAATTCCTGATACCGTCAAAATCAGCGGAATAAACTGCAAAGTAACCGCAATTGAAAAAGGAGCGTTTAAGAATTTTAAGAAGCTAAAGAAGGCGACTATTGGCAGGAATGTGGAAACTATTGGCGACAGCAGTTTTTACGGCTGCGCAAAACTTACCGGGATAGATACCAGGAATGCCGTTAAAATAGGAAAGAGCAGTTTCCGTAAATGTACGGGGCTGACAGGCGTAACTATCGGCGCCAAAGCGGCAGTTATTGGCGACAGCAGCTTTTATGGCTGCCGCAGGCTTACCAGAGTAACTCTGGGCAAGAATGTGAAGAACATTGGAACGAAAAGTTTTTACGGCTGTAAAAAACTGAAAACGGTAATCCTGAAAGGAAAGAAGCTTACCGCCATCAGATCCGGGGCGTTTAAGAATACCAGTACAAAGATGAAAATAACGCTTCCCAAAGGGATGACAGCTAAGAAACGCAGCAGTATTAAAAAACTGTTCCAAAAAGCAGGAACCAGTAAGAAAGCAATGATAAAATAAGACGGCAGAAAGATGACGGCGCAAAGAGGTATATGGAGCAGATCTGTATGCCTCTTTGTTTTATTTGAGAAGGACGGATTTTGTGGACATTTATAATAAAAAGTGTTGTAATATTTTATGGTGGAAATTTATTTGTGCGGCTTGTATTCTGCAATAAACGAAATATAATATGTATAAAAGATTTAAGGATCATGTGGGTGAAACTGCAAAAAAGGAGTGGCAGGAGACTCCGATGCCGGACAGATAGAAGATTATTTCGGGCAGTTTAAGTTACGGATTCCTAAAAGCCTGCATCGTCAGCTTTCCGAACAATCCAAACGGTAAGGAATCAGCATGAACCAGTATTGCTTATATCTTTTATCAAGAAATGATGCAATACATTCGCAGGGTTAGGATTATGGAAGAAAGTGTGAAATTAATCTTGCAAGTTAAAAGAACATGTGTTATAATTTACTACTGTCAGGACAAGTATTGAAACAGAAATAATTGTTTCTGAATTTGGATGGATTCCCGAGTGGCCAAAGGGGGCAGACTGTAAATCTGTTGGCAACGCCTTCGAAGGTTCGAATCCTTCTCCATCCATGAAAACAGATGAGAAAAACCAAAACGGTTCGAATTCTTCTCCATCCATGAAAACAGATGAGAAAAACCAAAACGGTTCGAATCCTTCTCGATCCATTAATCTCAATTGAGAAAAAGTAAAACAGCATAAGTGAGTTTAGAAGACAGTATAAAAGGCAATGGCGCCGATTATACTGTTTTTTTATTTATAAGAAACACCTTGTTACTGTGAAGTGTTCAAGTTGATGAAGTTCCTATAATATAAAATATTATATACATGCGTGTGAATAGTATTATATCGTCAAGGAAACTGCACGCGGCGTCCCAAAGCGTGCAATCCCTTCAGGATTGAAGGGGCAGAGGCATGAAAGCAGGCTTGTTCTGTTATGAAACCGGTATACAAATATAAGAAATATCCTCCGCATAATTATTTTTCACCGCACTGGAAATATCCTCCATTGTTTCGTTTTACAGTCATTATTTTATGCCTGTTGTCAGCGATTCCACTTACGTCGGAAAAGCGTCAATTTGTGCAAATTGTGTTAATTATATTTTCCGGCTTCCGATAAAAATAAGGAAAGCAGAGGAAAATATGATAAGAATTGCAGTATGTGACAGTGAAAAGGATGCACGAGCCTATCTTTCTGAGCTTGTGAAAAAACAATATGCGGAATGTGAGATTACAGAATACCATTCCGGCCGGGAATATCTGGCAGGGAAAGGCGGATTTGATCTGGTGTTTCTTGATATGAAACTGCAGATTCCAGGAGACGGCATGAAGCTTGCGCAGGAGATTCGCAGCAGAGTTGGAGAAAAACAGCCTTTAATTGTCTTTGTGACCGCTTATGAGAAATATGTGTACGACGCCTTTGATGTGGGAGCATTTCAATATCTGCTGAAACCTGTGAATGAGAGAAAGTTTGCCTCAGTTTTAGAGCGTGCCGTAGAACAGATCCAGTCAGGAATGAAAAATCAAAAACAGTCTCTGGTAATACAATACGCAGGGGCCAGTAAAGCAATTTGCTTGGACAGTATATATTATGCGGAAAGCCAGGGACATAAAGTGATACTTCATATGGAGGACAGCAAGCTGGAATATTATGCCAAGATCAGCGCGTTGGAGCAGGAGCTTTGCGGGCAGTTTTTCCGGATCCACAAAGGTTATCTGGTCAATTTGTCCTTTGTGGATGGGTACAGTAAGACGGCGGTTCTTCTCACCAATGGAGAGAAACTGTTAATTTCAAGATATAAATATGCTGAATTTGTAAAAGAATATCTTGCCTATATAGAAAGAGGGCAGGAACAGCATTGACTAAAGGAGGATGAATATGAGAATTACGACACAAGTGTTGAACGCATCTATGAGGAAAGCAGGGCTGCCGATAAATACGGTGTCATTGCTGGATTGTATGAAAAGCAGCGGAGTTCAGAATGATAATCCCTTATCGGCACTGAATAAGGGAAATACGGTATCCACAGACCGCAAAAAATATGAGGCGCTCAGGAAATCAGCAGAGAATTTACAGCAGTCTGCCGATGAGCTGCAATCCGAAGAGTTGTATAAAGAGGCAAGGGAGAGCGGCGATACCCAGGCTGTCAGCGATTATGCAGAACGTCTGCTGGAACATTATAATCAGACCTTAAAATCATTGAACGGCACAACGTCGCCTCTGAACCAGTTTTACCGTCAGTCATTGAAGGAAGCGGCTCAAAAAGAAAAAGACCAGTTGATCAGTATTGGCATTACCCAGGAAAAAGACGGCACATTAAGTCTTGATAAAGATAAACTGAACGAGACGGATGCAGATACGTTAGAGCAGGTGTTAGGAGGATCTTTTACAGAAAAAATATCCTTTTTGGCTGACAAAGTGGCAGATAATGCGAAAGCAAACGCGGCCAGTGCATCAAGTCAGTATAATGCTTCCGGTTACAACTATTTTACAGAATCCAGCAGATATAATTTCTGGAGTTAGGCGTACTTATGAGCAAAATCTATGCGGGAAGAACAGAAATTCCCAGAATCAATAAACATATTTCTACCTATGAAGAACTTGCCGCCCGTGCCAATGAGCAGAAACAGGAGCCAAAAGTACAGAATTTTAGCAGAGATCAAATTACCTTTTCCCGGGAAGGTCTGGAGTCCGCCAAAGAAATGCGGGAATACCTGAATAAAAACGGCTTGAATTTTTCTGTGGATATTCAGGGGAATCTGGAAGAACTTGATAAACAGCTCCGCACAAAAACAATGGACTATACGAACATGTTCTGGCAGGAAATGGGAGAGGTCATAAAAGAAGAACGTAATGCAGGGGGAAGCCAGGCAGGAGAAAATTCTTTTGATGATTCTGTGAATTCTCTGGCAAAGGCATATCAGGTAGTGCATGACCGTATTGTAGATGAATTTTCCAGAACGGACAGAGAGGTTACATATGTGATTGATCATGCCACTGGAGAACGGCGGGAAGAAACCGTCGATGACAGACTGGCAGAGCTGGATTACGCCTATGAAGCGCACGCTACGTTCATTGCCGCCTCTAAGAAAGTCATGGTGCAGATCCAGGAAGCTTTTGGCGGGAAAAAACCTCCGGAGTCTCCGGAGGCAATAGAACAAAAAGTGAAAGACGCATATAAGCAGGCGGTATCAGATGAAAATCTGGAACGGCTGCGGCGGAAAGCAGATTCTTTTCAGGAATACCGGCTGGATTTGTCCATTGGCTCTTATTGGGAGCAGGTACTTAGAGAAATCTGGCGGTAAAACGAATCAATTCTATAAATCAAATCGACAGTATCAAACATAAAAGCCGCTTGTGCGAAAAGCGGCTTTTTTCATTTTTCATTTTTTCACTATTTTAGACAGATGACAGTTCTTTTCAATGTCAATACAGAACGTAAAAGAGGTATTTGCAGATGCACAACAGGTTTCAAAATAATAGGATTATAAATCATTCAGACAGAATGTGATTTACATAAGCTGAATAAAAATTGGACAATAATAACAAAAATGCATTGTTATTATTGCAAAAATCATGCATATATGATATTGTAAATTTAATTCATATACAAAATTCGGGGGCAATACAACTGATTTTATTATATGTTTACGATTTCTTTTTGTGATATTTTCATGGATTTATTATACATTTTCTTGATGGAAAGCCAAAACAGAGTATCAATTTAGCAGCAGGGGAGGAGGAAGGGGCATAACCACCGTATGGATAGCCCTGTTTGCGGCACAGAGATGAGGAACAGTAAGTAATGCAGCTAATATGATGTTATTAGCGGGGAAAATGTCCGGCAGAAGAAATTTTATTTAAAACGACGGCAGATTTGCTGCTGTTCAAATGGTTACGGAGGTATTTATTATGAAAGATAAAGTGATTAGCAGGAACAAATTATTATCTTGTCTGACATCCCTGGCGCTTATTATACAGTTATGTATGCCTGCGGGACTGACTGTTCAGGCGCAGGAACGTACAGAAGGGACGGGACAAGTCATCATTCATGCAGAAGAGTACGGAGCAGACCCGAACGGGCTTGAAGACAGTGCAAAGGCGATTCAACAGGCATTTGAGGCTGCAAAGGAAGCAAAAGAAGCGGGGGCTGCAGAGGTAATTGTGGACTTTCCCAAGGGAGAATACCATATTTACAAAGATTATGCAGAAAAAAGAGAGTATCATACTTCAAACACAAATAGTATTGAAAGCCCTGAAAAGACAATTGGTCTTTTGATTGAAGATCAGCATGATTTTACATTGCAGGGCAATGGTTCTTTGTTTATGATGCACGGAAATATGATGGCTCTCGCGGTTGTAAATTCCAGCAATGTAACACTGGAGGATTTTTCATGGGATTTTGCGGTTCCTACTGTTTCAGAGATGACCATAATAAATATGGGTGAAGAGGAAGGAAAACCATATACAGATTTTTATATTCCCAAATGCTTCCCATATGAGATACAGGGGAACACCATTCAGTGGAACAGTGAACCCAGTCCTTATACAGGAGATTATTACTGGACGGAGATGGGAATCCACAGTGCATATTCCATCGTGGCATATCATCCGGAAGAAGAAATGACAAGGGCTTATTATACTTCAGACACACCCTTTGGCGGAGTATCTGGTATAAAGGCTTTAGAGGGAACTGATGGAACGGTGGTAAGAATTACTTATTCCAACGCGCGTCCGTCAATGCAGAAAATGGGTATGATTCTGGAACTGGCCAGCAGCACGTTCAGGGAGACCGCGGGAGCTTTTACATGGGAAAGCCAAAACGTAACCGCAAGAAATATAAACGTTCATTTTATGCATGGATTTGGCTGGCTGGTTCAAATGAGCACAGATGTTTATTATTATGACTGCAATTTAATGCCCAGAGAAAATTCAGGTCATATAACGGTGAGTTACGCAGACGGTATCCATGCCTCCGGAGCGGCAGGGGATTTGGTGATTGAAAACTGTAATTTTTCCAATACGCACGATGATCCGATTAATCTTCATGGAACATTTACCAGAGTAGAAGAAAGGACGGATGGACATACCCTTCAGTTAAAGTATATCCATACTCAGCAAGGAGGATTTCCGCAGTACCATGCAGGCGATAAAGTAGCCTTTTTTACCAGAGATACTCTGGAGTCTACAGATGGAGAGACATTATATACGGTGGCAGAAGTAATTTCGAATCCCGGAGAGGCTGATAACGACCTGCGGACCATGGTCGTTCGTTTTGAAGAAGTATTGCCGGAGAATTTGAGTGATCAGGTAGGAGGACAGCCAAAATACGTGGCGGAAAATGTAACGTATGCGCCAAAGGTGACTATTCGCAACTGTACGTTTAAAAACGTTCCCACACGCGGAATCCTTTGCACTACCAGAAATCCGGTTTTGATTGAGGGCAATACATTTTTAAATATGTCGATGGCGTCCATATTTTTGTCCAACGATTCTGATGAATGGTATGAATCCGGTCCTATCCGTGATATGACGATTCGTGATAATACATTTTATGTAAAGACGATAGGAAGGACGTCATGGGAATATGCGCCGGCAGTTTATGTTCATCCGGTAACAAAAGGAGGGGGTCTGCCTTCAGAAGACAATCCAATCCACAAAAATATTACAATTGAAGGAAATACCTTCCATATGGATGTAGATACTGTTGTAAAAGCAGAGAGTGTGGAAAATTTAATCATTCGCAATAATTCGATTATCAGGACTAACCCGGATATTTCGCTGGGAATTTCTGCATCCAAAACAGAATTGAGCATTGGAGAAGCCGGGCGTTTGCAGACAGAGGCAGACGGAACGGTAAACGATGGCATTACAGATAATGTTTATGAGTTTAAAAAATGTAAGAACGTTGTCCTGGAAGGCAATACATATGACGATGGTTTGAAACGCTATGCCGTTTTGCAGGGAATGCAGGAGGCAAATCTGACAAACCATGATTCTGAGATCCAGGTCGTTTCTGAACGCGGTTTGTCTCCCTCGCAGCCAGTGGGGAAGATCTCTTATGCAAGTACGGATCCGGAAGTTGTTTTTGTCGATCATTCCGGGAAATATACTGCAAAGAAAGAAGGAACAGCAGATATTTTAGCTTATTACAAATGGAATGGCACGATTGTGCGCTCTGATAAAATTACAGTAACGGTAGGCGCCGGGCAGCTGCCGTCCGTAGACGTGACAATTGACGGTGAAGAAAATGTGATACTGGATACCATTGGGGAAACGCACACATTTACCGTTTCTGGGGCGGAAAGCGGGTCGATCACGTGGTCTGTAGAAGATTTTGCGACCGGGGAGGCCACGGACGCAGCGCAGATAGATGAAAACGGCGTGCTGACGGCGCATGAAAACGGAGTCGTCTGGGTGAAGGCTTCTGCGGGCGGAGCGTCGGACAAAAGAGCAGTTGTTCTTGCGATTCCCCAATTGGAAGGAAAAAATCCAACCATGGCTGTCACAAGGGAAAACGCCTCTAATTACATGATGGAAAAGAATCAGATAACGATCAATTTGGAAAGAGGAGATTTGTACGGTAGTGACAACACGGTTAAGAACCTGTTTCTGTTTGAGATTCCTGAAAAGATTGCGAAAAATAATCTGCGCACAGTCCTGACAATTGATAACCTTCCACCCAGAGAGCAGAATCAATGGGACACGGCGTCTTTTATTCTTTACAAAGACGACGACAATTATATAACAGTAGGAAAGAAATCCCATAAAAAGGGAATTGCGGTAGTAAAAGAAACAGGAGGGAATGCCACGGAACTGGAGGAAGCTGATGAGACAAATGACGGAGTAACAAAAGCGTCCTTTGGATTCTATAAAAATGACAGTGGTATATCTGTAGATTATAAAGTAGATGGGACAAATGAGTGGCAACATCTTATGGATATTACCGATGTTAATTTAGGGGATAATTTCAAAATAGGATTTGCAGGCTGGGTGTCAAATCTCAGGGGCAAAAATTTGGTGTGTTCCGATTTGCATATAGGTTCTGGAGATACATCATATGAAGACCTGTGCAGTCAGGAGGCGGTTCCATTCCTCCAGCTTTTAGATAATCAGCTCCCTACGGCTGCAAATGCAGCGTTAGATAAAGCTTCTTACCAGGTGGGTGAGAATGCAAATGTGACATTTGATTTTCAGGATGCCGATGCCGATTTGCAGGGAGCGACTTTGTACCGTTTTACATGTGTGGATGAAGATGGAACGGTATGGGAAGAAATTAGTGAAACGCCGTCTGTGCCATTAATGCATGCCGGTACGCTGACATGTACGGTGTATCCGGTAGATGCAAAGGGCTGTGTGGGCGCTCCAGTCAGCAGTGGAACGGCCCAGGTGCAGCTACAGGGAGGTGGAAGCGCCGTTGCGCAGCTGGCGTTTAATGGAGATGTTTTATATCAAATGGGACAGAACAAAAAAGAATTTGATGTATATTTTCCGAGAGAGCTTTCAAAGGCAGTACTCGAATATCAGACGGTATCAGGCGAGGTAAGTGTAAATGGAAACGTTGTCGCTTCTCCGGCAGTTATTGAGACAGAGAATCAAGAGGAAGTTCGCCTAACATGCGGACAGGAATCGTTTCTCATCCGTCTTCATGCAGTGGAGGATAATTATGCGGAACTGACGGAGATTTCCATAAAAGATTTATCTTTCACACAGACTTCTTTATCTGAAGGAAGTTGGTTTCTGAACGCGGACAGCACGGTCTCGCAAGCAGAATTAAAGATAACGGCGGATGAGCGGATTGGCAGTATAGAGCTTATGAGAGGGTATGGCCGTGAGAAGACGGCTTTGACAAGAAACGGAAATGTCTGGACAGCGCCGCTTAGTTTTTCTAACGGCCTTAACTCCTATTATATACGCGCGGCAGCAAAGGATGGAATCACGGAGAACCAGTATCTGGTGCATGTGAATTATGCTTCTTCTACAGACGCCAAACTGGCGGATATTAAGGTTAACAATGTTTCGCTGGAAGACCTGAACCATGAAGGAGTGCGCATGTTAAAGACATTAGATGAAGGCAGCGTTTCGGCACAGATCGATGTAGAAAAAGGAAATGCGGCGGAGGTTATTATTATATCAGGCAGTAAAGTCATAAAAGGAACACATGCAGAACTCAGTGATTTAGCAGGGGGCAGCAATGAGATCCGCATCATTGCAAAAGCATCTGATGGGACACGTCAGGCTTATACCATTGTGTTGCTTGTGTCAGACGTTTCAAACGCAGAGCTTTTTGATCTGGCTATTAACGGCGGGAGCGTCTATTCTGACATTGAAAACCAGACAATCTCATGGATTCCAACAGAAGGGAAACTGAGGATTCAGGCGAAGGCAGAAGACAGCCGTGCGATTGTAAAACTGCAGACCAATACGGAGCGGCAGACAGGACAGGGCAGTGTTGAAAAAGAGATTGATTTGTTTGAGGGAAGCCTGGATATACAAATTCATGTGACTTCGTTTAATGGAAAAGAAACCAGAACTTACCGGATTATCTGTGAAAAAGATATCTATTTGTCAGATTTGAAATACCGGCCGGGGGCAACCGTAGGATATGACGCTATTATGCGCGACAAAGCTTCGTCAGGAAAGGCAATCCGTCTTACCGGAGAAGATGGGAATCCTGTTCTCTATGAAAAGGGTATTGGTACTCATGCGGATTCTGAAATCACCTATGATTTGCCGGATACAGCTTTTAAGACTTTGCAGGGCGCTGTAGGGGCAGATTATGAAAAGCGCGACAGCGAATTTGCTGCGCTTGAATTTTCCATATTGTCAGATGAGGGATCAGAGTTGTTTGCGAGCGGAGTAATGAATGGATCAACTCCACAAAAAACATTTTCCCTGGATCTTACAGGTTCCAGCGCTGTTACATTAAAAGTAATCCAGCAGCCAAATAACTGGGATGCTCACGCAGACTGGGCGGACATGAAGCTGACTGTATCATTTGAAGATCAGCCGCAGGAATCAGCAGACGTATCAGCATTAACGAACTTGCTGGATCAGGCGGACGGTATAAATCTTTCTTATTGTACAGCGGAACAGGTTCAGGCTTTTCTGCAAAAAATTCATGAGGCTGAGACCTTGTGGGAAAAAGCAAAGAAAGGCGAAAATGTCACACAAGATCAGATCAACACGGTCAATGAGCAATTGAAAACGGAATTAGACAATATTACATCAATAATACCTGAAGTAATAGATCTCAAAGACTGTACCATCAGTCTGAATCCGGAAACCTGCGTATACAATGGAGAAGAACAGCGTCCGGAAGTAACGGTAGAATATGAAGGAAAGACCGTGCCGAAAACGGAATATAAGACAGAGTATGCGAATAATAAGGAACCCGGAACGGCGACAGTGACAATAACGGCAATTGGAGACGGCTATGAGGGAGAAGTGACAAAAGAATTTGAGATCATTAGAGAACAGGAATCGGAAGTAATAGACCTGAAAGACTGTACCATCAGTCTGAATCCGGAAACCTGCGTATACAACGGAGAAGAACAGCGTCCGGAAGTAACGGTAGAATATGAAGGAAAGACCGTGCCGAAAACGGAATATAAGACAGAGTATGCGAATAATAAGGAACCTGGAACGGCGACAGTGACAATAACGGCAACCGGAGCCGGCTACCAGGGAGAAGTGACGAGAGAATTTGAGATCATTAGAGAACAGGAGCCGGAAGTAATAGACCTGAAAGACTGTACCATCATCCTGAATCCGGAAACCTGCGTATACAATGGAGAAGAGCAGCGTCCGCAAGTAACGGTCAAATATGAAGGAAAGACCGTGCCGGAGACGGAATATAAGACAGAGTATGCGAATAATAAGGAACCCGGAACGGCGACAGTGACAATAACGGCGACCGGAGCCGGCTACCAGGGAGAAGTGACAAAAGAATTTGAGATTATTAGAGAACAGGAGCCGGAAGTAATAGACCTGAAAGACTGTACAATCGTCCTGAATCCGGAAACCTGCGTATACAATGGAGAAGAACAGCGTCCGCAAGTAACGGTCAAATATGAAGGAAAGACCGTGCCGGAGACGGAATATAAGACAGAGTATGCGAATAATAAGGAACCTGGAACGGCGACAGTGACAGTAACGGCGACCGGAGCCGGCTACCAGGGAAAGGTGACGAAAGAATTTGAGATCATTAGAGAGCAGGAATCTGAAAAGATAGACTTAAAAGACTGTACAATCAGCTTGAATCCGGAAACCTGCGTCTATAATGGGAAACCGCAGCAGCCTGCCGTTACGGTAACTTATCAGGGGCAGATTGTATCTGAGACAGAATATCAGGTGGCTTATCTGGACAATGTCAATGCGGGCAAGGAGGCAAAGGCAGTAATTACCGCTGAACATGGAAACTATCAGGGAAGCAAAACAGTAGTATTTACCATTCAGGAAAAACCTTTAGAAATTTCCATGGTGACAATGAACAATAAGTTTGCATGGGAAAAAGGAAAACAAATCAGACCTGCAGTAATCGTGAAGGATAATGATGCAGCACTGACAGAAGGAGTGGATTACACGGTTGTTTATCCAACCTCGAGCGCCAATATTGGAAAATATAACGTGACAATTTCCGGCAAAGGCAATTATACGGAACATGTTCAAAAGACATTTAATATTTATGCGCCCAAAGGAGCGTCTTATACCATTAGCCGTATGAAATATAAGATCACAGGCACATCAACGGTAATGCTTACAGGCGCGTCCAGCAAAAAGATCTCTTCTTTGAAAGTGAAAAATACAGTCAGAATCGGTGGAAAAGTTTTCCAGATTACAGCAATTGGAAATAATGCATTCAAAAACTACAAAAAGCTCAGGAAAGTTGTTTTGGGAACAAATATAAAAACCATAGGGACAAATGCCTTCCGCAATTGCAGGAAGCTGCGCAGCATACAACTGAAGGGAAAGAAATTGAAATCCATCAAGAAGAATGCGATCAAAGGTATCAGTAAAAAGGCGGTAATTCAAATTCCCAAAAGCAAAAAGAAAGCTTATAAGAAGTTGTTCAAGAGTTCTACCGGTTATAAGAAGACAATGAAATTAAAAAGTGTAAAATAAAAGATGTTATTTTGTCCAAAATGCAATGGCGCCCGCAGTGCAGCCGGATGAAATAGCGAACCAGAAAGGCAGTCAAAACAGCGTGGAATAAATACGCATGATGACTGCCTTTCTTTTTTCTTATAGGAAATACCTTGTCACACGAAAGTGTATTTCCTATAAGAGAACATCAATGATGCACACTTTGCTTTTTCATTATATTTGTATTTTGGAAATCAGGGCTTCCTGCAATACCTGAGAGAGATTCATTTCCTTTTCCGCGGCAGCGTCGCTGAGCCATTCCGGAATGGTAAGCGTTTTTTTCACAGATTTGTTATTGTACATTTTTCGGTATTGCACGGTATCGCACGCCACAAAATTTACAAACCCGTCTTCTGGGACGGCAAGGTAAGCGGCGTCGGATGGTAAAGGTATTTCTCTCCGTTCCTTTTCATAATTATACAGGACAAGGGACAGGACGTCTTCCGCCCGCATCAGCCCGTCTACGATGTCATCTCCGTAAGTATAACAGTTTTCCAGATCAGGAAATACAATTGAAAAACCGCCCTCCTCTTCCGGGGTGAAAACTGCAGGATAAGCATACTTTGCCATAGTTAAAAGCTCCTTTCTTATGTATGTAAATAAAATAGATGATTGTCAGATTATTCGCCCAAATTTCCATCTGCCGCGCGTCATCAATCGCCGCGGCGCAATCTTTTGCCATGAAGATTCGCTTTGCGCAATCTGCTATGATATGAAACCGCCGGAGTAATACATAGCCTTTACAGACGTTCGCCTGTTTATTCTATCATGATATTCAGGCAGTGTAAAGAAAGAAGTATGCGGATCCGGGACAAATACATGGGTAAATAAACCGTGAAAAATCCCTTTTGCAGAAAAACTCTCCATTGAAAATAACGCTGCTTTTTGCTATATTTTATATAGAACGTAAGTATGCGCCGAAGAATCTGCAGATTGGAGGAAATTATGGTAGATAAAATAACCTTTATGGAAACGCTGCGTTTTGTACAGGAGATTGCAAAGACAAGTGCAGAGCCAATGTCTAAAGAAGAAATACAAAGTTATTTTCAGGATATGGATCTGTCAAAAGAGCAGCAGGAGATGATATACCAGTACCTGCAGACGCCCGGAGAAGACGACAGAAAAGAGAAGCATAAGGAGCAGAAGGAACAGAGACAGGCGGCCGGGACGGGCGCTGAAAAGAAATCTTCTTATTCCGCTCATTTTCGCATGTACCTGAAAGAGATTTCCGCTGTCCCCAGGCTGGACAAGGATCAGGAAAGGAGCCTGTATGAACGTCTCCTTAAGGGAGAAGAAGCGGCGATTGCAGACTTGTCCGGACAATGGCTGAAACGGGTGATTGAGCTTGCGGAAAACTATATTGCCCCCAGGGCGTTTCTGGAAGATCTGGTACAGGAAGGAAATATGAGCCTTCTGCTGTGTCTGCGTCAGCTTTTGGGAGAGGGAGCAAAATACGGTATGGCAGGCAGCGGCCAGGGGACTTTGGGGGAGGATCAGAGAACGAAGCTGGAGCAAAGACTGGAGGCTTCTGTTATTGACGGACTGGAAAGTTACCGCAGGGAACTGGAAGGGGAACGAGACAGCGAGAATGCCATTCTGGCAAAGGTAAACCTGGTCTATGAAGCAAGAAAAGCGCTTGCTGAAGAAAATGGGACGGATCCCACGTTACAGGAACTCTGCGAGTACACAATGATTCCGCCTGAGGAAATTGCAGATCTTCTGGCTTTGCATGAGACGAAAGAACATAAATAGCAGATGGTAACAAATTGCTGGATTATGCAGCCGCCTGTGTCAGAAGAGAAAGGAGAAGAATATGAATTTAGGGCCGATAGAATATAAAGTAGCGAGAATTGACGGAGATTATGCATATCTGCAGCAGATGGATGATCCGCAGCAGGAGCTGAAATGTGTGGCAAGAGCTTTGCTGCCGCCGGAGATCGCAGAAGGGACAGAGCTTCATTATGAGATGATGGAGTATACGATCCGTTAAAAATACGTCTGAAATACTGCATCTATGTAGCAGCCGCCTCAAAAGCGGCTGTTTTTTCAGCTTTGACTATGCGTTATGAGGGCTGCGGATCACAGGCTGAATCTGTTTTCCCTTCAGGGCGGCTTCAATGGTTTCAGGCAGAAGTTCGGTAAATGCCGTCATGGAATTGGGTTTTGCCTGGTAATCGTCCTGTCCGAAGGGGACAAAATAAATATTTTTGGTATTGAGAAGTATCCCGATATTTTTCAGGTTCATGCCCAGAGCGTCGTTGGTGGACAGGGAAATCACCAGAGGACGGTTATTGCGCAGATGGGATTTTGCAGCCATCAGCACAGGAGTATCGGAAATGCCGTTTGCCAGTTTGGAAAGAGTATTTCCGGTACAGGGAGCGATAACAAGGATATCCATAAGTCCTTTGGGGCCGATAGGCTCCGCCGCCGGAATGGAAGTGATAGGCGCATGGCCGGTCAGATCCTTTGCCCGTTCCATAAAAGAGGCGCTGGTTCCAAAACGGGAATCCAGGGAAGAGGCGTTCAGAGAAAATACCGGGAGAAGCTTTGCCCCTGTTTCTTTGAGATTTTCCAGCGCGTGAAAAATTTTTTCATAAGTGCAGAAGGAACCAGTAAAACCGATTCCTATGGATTTGTCATGAAAATCATAAATCATGTTCTGTCATCCTTTCTATAGTTTTGCCGATGAGTTCTCCGGCAGTAATGGGAGAAAAACGTCCGGGAATGCCTGGAAGCCGGTAATAGGGAAGCAGATAGTTCCTGGTGGTGTCTGCGGGGAAGCCGTAAGGAGCAGAGGCGATGTCAAATATATGGCAGGAATGGTGAAGCAGGCGCAGCATTGACGGCTCAAGCACAGAAGCAGGTATGGTATTGATAAGAATCTGGCATCGGGGCAGTATCTGGGACAGGTCTTCTGCTGTAACAGATAAGAGGCCGTTATTTTTGGCAAGGTTCTGTTTTTTACCGTCTTTTTCCACTAAATAAATACTTTGGCAAAGAGGAGAGAACAATTTGCCGATTGCAAAACCGCAGCGTCCGTAACCTAACAGCAGTATATTTGCAGAGGACAGAGAAAAGGGCGTGCATCGAATTACCTCAGACAAAAGTCCTTCAGCAGTTAATAAGGCATTTTCATTCATAAAAAGCGAAGAAGCGCCATAGGCGAGTACGCGGCAGTTTTTTTCCCTCAGAATTTGCTGCTGTGTATCATCCAGACTCAAAGCGGCAAAGATCTGCGTTTCCGTTAATTTGCTCCAGAGACTGTTCAGAGGACAGGGCGTGTGGATGGTTTCTGACTGAACTAAGTTGTCTGCGTCCCGTGTCAGCGGGGCAGGCGCAAGAATCAGCCTCGAATACTGCAGTGCGTCGTCCAGATGACTGGCGATACGTATTTCTGAATGGAAGGGAAAATCAGGCGTGTGCCAGCAGACGACCTGCCAGCCCAGAGTGCGGAAATATTCTGCAGCATAACATTGTCTTAAGTCTCCGCCTATTATGGCAATGGATTGTTCCATAGGTTTCCTCAAAAATAAATGGTCTTTACAATATATGAAAATAACAGGCGGATGTGTCTGTACCAGCGCAGGGAAACTGTTTTGCGAAAATATTCTGGACGGGTCTGGTCAGACATTGTATACTGAAACTGAAATTCTGATCTGGAACAGAAACGAGTTCAGATAGAAACGTACTGAGAATGGAGGATATCATGGCTAAAAAATTTTATGCGGTTAAAGTGGGTAAAAAACCTGGGATTTACGGGACATGGGCAGAATGCCAAAAGCAGATTCATGGATTTTCCGGAGCTGTATTTAAAGGATTTGCCACTAGAGAGGAGGCAATGGAATTTATCGGAGGGGGAGTGAAGCAGAAACAGGAAGAAACACAGGCGGCGGCATATGTGGATGGAAGCTATGATTCGTCAACAGGAGCATTTTCTTATGGAATGGTAATGTTCCATGAGGGACAGGAACTGCATTTTTCGGAAAAATATGTGGATCAGGATCTGGCGTCCATGCATAATGTTGCCGGGGAAATAAAAGGAGCGGAAGCGGCAATCCGCTATTGTCTGGAGCATGGTATTTCCAGTGTCACAATTTATCACGATTATGAGGGAATTGCAAAATGGTGTAATGGGGAGTGGCAGGCAAAAAAAGCCGGTACGATTGCGTATGCCGGTTTTTATAAAGAGGCAAGCGCCAGCGTGCAAATACAGTTTGTAAAAGTAAAAGGCCATTCCGGCGATCAATATAATGATCTTGCAGACCATCTGGCAAAAGAGGCGCTGGGGATTTTGTAAAGAAAGGCGGATCAATGCAGAAAAATATATTAATTGTAGATGATGATGAAGATCTGTCTTATATTATATCGGAGATGCTGGAAAATTATGGCTATCAGGTATCTGCTGCGGCTGACGAGGCAGCCGCGTACGACCTTCTGTCAAAACAGACATTTCAGTTGATTTTGCTGGATATTAATCTTCCGGATTGCAACGGGTTTGCATTATGCCAAAAATTAAGAGAGACGTCGACGGTTCCTGTAATTTTTGCCAGTGCAAGAACCGGTGAAACAGACCGTGTGATGGGATTTGATATAGGAGGAGACGATTATCTTCCCAAACCGTATTCTATGAAAGAGCTTCTTTCCAGAGTCAATGCGCTGTTTCGCCGTACTTATGAATTTCAGGAGGCCGAGAAAACAGTTTCATTTGGGGGCGTCGTTGTAAATCTCACCGCCAGGACCGTACAGAAGAATGGCAGGAACATTTCACTCTCTCTAAAAGAATTTGATTTGCTTGCCTGTCTGTGCGAGTATAAAAACAGCGCTGTTTCTAAAGACAGGCTTATGACGCGGGTGTGGGGAGCTTTTTCCGTCGCGGAGCCTTCCACGCTGACCGTCCATATCCGCTGGCTGAGAGAGAAGATTGAACAGGACCCGGCAAATCCTCAGTATATCAAAACAGTGTATAAAGTGGGATATATGTTGGAGGCGAGAGAATGAAGAGCAGATTTATGGGGATTGTTCTGTTGTGTTTTGCAGGTATGATGCTGCTTACCGCTCTGTTCTATGCGAAAAGCGAAGGAGCGGGTGAAGCTGAGAGAATGGCGCAGCAGATCATAGCTGTCAACGAATTGGAACAATTGGCATTCAAGGGAGAGCTGGATCAGGTTTCAGAGAAATCTGCTTTGCTGCAGGAAAGCCTGAGCCGTTTGCAGCATAATTCCGGAAGAGATAGAAATTATCTGCTGCTGGGCGGAGTATACACGGGATATCTGCTGCTGGTTTTCGGCTATATCTATATATCCATTCTCCGTCCCTTTTACAGGATGAAACAGTTTGCCGGGGAAATAGCGAAAGGAAATTTTGAACTTCCGCTCAGGTATGAACGCTCCAATTATTTTGGGGATTTTACGTGGGCGTTTGACAGTATGCGCAGAGAAATTACCAGATCTCGTTCCAGTGAAAAGCAGGCAATTGAAAACAATAAAACGGTGATCTCAACGCTTTCCCACGATATCAGGACGCCCATTGCCTCCATACGGGCGTATGCGGAAGGGCTTCAGGCAAATATGGACAGTTCCGCAGAAAAACGGGAAAAATACATTTCAGTGATTATTAAGAAGTGCGACGAGGTATCGGCGCTTACCAATGATTTGCTCTGGCACGCTGTTTCCAGTATGGACAGGCTGAATATCTCTGTGGAACAGTTTGAGCTGTGCGCGTTTTTAAAAGAATGCGTACAGGAAATTTGCGCAGAACAGAATAATATCCATCTCATGCTTCCCAGGGAGAAAATTATCATATCGGCGGATAAGAAGCGTTTTATGCAGGTCTGTGAGAATCTTATTAATAATGCGCAAAAGTATGCGAAGACGGATATTGACATAACGGTAGCCGCGGGGGAAGGAGAGGCTGAGATCTCATTCCGGGATTATGGAGCGGGACTTATGGATGAGGATGTGCCGTTTATTTTCGGTAAATTTTATCGCGGGAAAAATTGCGGGGAAGCACAGGGTTCGGGTCTGGGCTTATATATTGTGAAGTATCTCATAGAAAAGATGCAGGGCAGCGTACTGCTGGACAATAAGGCGGACGGTTTGTCCGTGGCAGTGCGGCTGCCGGCAGATATACAGGAATAAGGAGATCTTCTATGGCGGAGATGGTCTGTGGAACGATGGTTCCCGAATGTAGAGAAATTTGAATATTTAAGGACTTCTTAATAACTTTGCTGTTATAGTTTTTTTATTCCGCTGATGATGTCGCGTCGTAGGGAAAGGAGAATGGAGAATGAAAAAATGTATTTTATCAGCAAAGGGAATCAGTAAAAGTTTCGTACACAATGGCAGGCAGACGCATATCCTGTCTCACATTGATTTAGATTTATATGAGGGAGATTTTACCGTGATTATGGGAGCCTCCGGCTCTGGAAAGTCAACGCTTCTGTATGCGTTAAGCGGCATGGACAAAGCTACGGCAGGCCAGGTGCTGTACCATGAAAAAGATCTGGTATCCATGCGTGAAAAAGAGCTGACCAGGCTGCGCTGCACAGATTTTGGATTTATTTTTCAGCAGATGCATCTGGTCAGCAATCTGTCATTATTTGAAAATGTTGCAGTTTCCGGATATCTGAATAAGAAAAAAACAGCCAGTGAGATAAAACAAAAAGCAGAAGAACTGCTTGATAAGATGAATGCCGCGCATGTAAAAAACCATCTTCCCTCACAGGTTTCCGGGGGAGAGCAGCAGCGGTGCGCCATAGCAAGGGCAGTGATTAACATGCCCAGGATGTTGTTTGCAGACGAACCCACGGGTAGTGTCGAATTAGTACAACACTACCCGAAAGAAATACCCGTGATATTGTTTTCATTGTCAATCCTGATTTCCTTAATCACGGACCGCCACAACGTGCGCTTTTCTTCACGGGTCAGCGTATCATAAATATTTTTGAAGTCCGCTTGCAGCAGGTTTTCTATTGCCGCAAAATCTGGCGGGGCTTCTGCTACGGGTTCCGGCAGTTCCCGGAGCGCAGCCGTATATATTTCATAGTCCTTCTTGTATTCTTCAATGTCTATCAGCTCATTCACATATAATTCTTTTAACTTTGTCAGCTTCCTTTTCAGGGCGGCTTTATCAGTCCGCAGGACAGCTTTTTTCTTTTCTGCCGCCTTTACGTCCCATTCAAGCCGGACCCGGTTCAGTTCGGATTCCAGATTGTCAAAAAGCCATTTTTCAATAATATCTTCCCGTGCTTCTGCCTTGTGGGAGCAACGCCCCCGCTGAAAGTGCTGGTTGCAACGGTAATAATAAAGATTGCCTGACCTGCCCGCAATACGCCCCACCATGTTATGATTACATTCAGCGCATTTCAAGATTGATGTAAAAATGTAGACCCTGCCGGAAGGGGAGCTGCGGGCGTTCCTTTTCAGGAGGGATTGAACCCGGTCAAATTGCGCCCGGTCAATGATTGCCGGGCAGAAGTTTTCATTCCTTCTGCCGCCCCGGTCATAGATTCCAGTATACAAGGATTCTGAAAGCATACGCCGGAAAGTAGCGTCACACCAGTTCACGCCGTAAGTTTCCCGGATATATTTCACAGTCCCCCGCTGGCTGACGGTGCTTTCAAAGCGGTTGAAAGCGTCCTGAACAATCCGGGCTTCTTCCGGGGAAACTTCCAGCCGCTTTTCTTCATTGACCTTGTACCCGAACGGGCAGGAGCCGGAAACAACGGTTCCGTGTGCAATCTTGCTGTCAAATACTACGTCGATTCTTTCCCCGCAAATATCAGCTTCATTTTGTGCGATAGACAGTTTCACATTGATATATAACCGCCCGTTTGCGGTTGTCGTGTCGTATTCTTCATCTATTGTCTTCCAGTCGCAGCCGTGCGCCTGCAAGATTTCCATAACTTTGTAATAGTCAGCGACGGAGCGGAACCAGCGGTCAAGGCGGCAGAACAGAAGCAAGTCTAATTCATCACGCTTCACGGCTTCAATCATTTTTTGAAATTCTGTCCGCTTGTGCATATTCTTTCTGGCGGTTTTCGCAGCGTCGATATATACCCCGACTATCAGCCACCCCCGTTCCCGTGCGTATTCTTCCAGCCGTTCTTGTTGGGCTTCAAGGGAAAGACCCTTTATTTTTTGTTCTTCCCCGGAAACCCTGATATAAAGACCGACACGGACAAGGGGCGGCAGGCTTTTCTTTTTCATGAAAAATCACCTGCATTTCCTTTAATTTCCCGCCCGCAGATGATATAATCAGAATTGCAGACGGTATGTTGTATCTGGTATGATATACTTTGCACTTGCGGCGGCGATATTCCCAGTATTGCCGCCGCTTCCCTTTATGTTTTCACTTTGATTCATCAATCAAAGAAACGTACTTGTCATAGTCTTGTTTTGGGTTATCCCCTTTAATTATCACAAATTCTGAAAAGTCAATGATTCTTTGTTGCGTGTTCAGCAAGTCTTCCGCAGAATAGGGAAGTTCCCGTGCGTATTCTTCCGCAGCGGCTTTCAATTCAATCAGAATCGGCAAAGACTTTTTCGTTAAGTCGGAAGCCGTGCCGGAAGTGACGGAAAGAAGCTGCCGCCAGCGTGAAAGCTGACCTTCTGAAATATATTTTCCGCTGTCCGGGTTCTTCTTATATGCGAAGTAGGCATAAATAAGATAGACACCAAAGAGCGCAACAATGATTCCTGCCGGGATAGACGGACCGGAAAGGAAGAACCCGGCAACAATGATGAAAAAACCGACAACGGCAACGCCAGCAGTCGGAGGGTCAGGAAGGACAGCTTGCGCCGTGACCTTCTTTTCTTTTGGAACGGATATTTTATCTATTTCCGCAGAGCTGGCAGCAGGAGAAGCGGAAGCAGAGGAAGAAGCCTTTCCCTTCCTGTCCACATAGGACAATCCCTTTACAGGAAGGTTGACGCTTGTGGTTGTCTGCCCGTTGCTATTGTAGGTTTTATGAAAACCCTTGCCGCCTACAGTGACGCTGGCACTTTTTCTATTCAGGTTGATTTTGACACCCGGAGCAACTTTTATGCTTTTTCTATATCTTATTCCCATTCTTAAAATCTCCCATAAAATCATGTTCTTTGTGCTATCCCCGGACAATCTTAAAATTGTAATGTCACTTGAAAACCTTGCAGAGAAGGAAAGGAGGAAGCGCAAATGTTGGTAAACGAGTTGAAAGCAGCCATTCACAAGATGGTTGACGCAATTTCAGACAAAAACATTTTAATTAAGATTTACACATTCATTAAGTATCTGAAATAGTGTGAAAATGTTTTTGTGCGGCTGCTGATGATGTGCAGGGGGCTTTTATTCCAGCCCCCGCATATTGTCTGACAACTTATGTATGAAGTCCCGGAAAAGCTGTCTACTGTCTTCATCAAGTTTCCAGTATTCAACAATCAGGCTTCTAACAAAAGCGTCATTTGAGAGAGTGGCAGCAGCCCTTGAAAATTCATCTTCCGTGAAGTCAAGAAACATTTCCCCGGTTCCGTCCCGCAGCCATTCTTCCCGTACATTAAATTCCCGGCAAGTAGCAAGAATCATTTGTTCCGTAAGGCTTCTAACGCCGCTTTCTATTCTGGAGATTCCCGCCCCGGTAACACCCAACTTCTTCCCGAAGGCTTCCTGACTTAAAGACAATTCTTTTCTAAGAGCTTTTAGACGTTCATTCATTTTATCACCCCTTTCCCGTCCGTCTAAAAAGAGAATATCAAAAAAACTTACCATAGTCAAGAAAAATCTGAAAAAGGTATTGACAAACTTACCAAAGGTAGATATAATCATACCATAGTCAAGAAAAACAAAGCAGAAAACAGAAGGGAGGAAGACCACATGAAAGGCGCAGAGGAAATCAGAAAAACAATGCTTTCTTCCGATACGGAGGAAGTAACAAGGATTCTTGAAAGTTTAGATGAAAATTCAATCGTGCTTGCCAGAACCTACATGACCGCTTTAGCTGATAGACAGAAAATCGAAAAGGCAAGGCAGGCGAAGCTGGCAGCGGCAGCAGTATAAGAAGAAAGCAAAGGACCGGGAGCCGCAGAGGGGCAGCAGGCGTGAAAACCTGCGGGGCGGGTCCGATTCCCGCCCGGTTCAATCAGGGGACAGCCAGACCCCGAAAATAAAGCACTGTCAAACGGGCAGCGGTTACACCAGCTATAAAGTGTATAGTCGGACAGCAAGTTTTCCGGGCAGGCGGCTTTTTAGTAGAGAAAAGCGGCAGCGGCGGTGCGGAAAGGAACGTGCAGAAATGGAAGCGGAAGAAGTAAAAAGGGAAGTGCGGATAACAAGTGGCGTGACATTTCAAAAAAGAATAGTATCAAGTGACCCGGACGCATACGCAAAAGTCAATCTGGAATTTGAAGGATTGCAGGAAAGCAGGGTTGCAGAACTGCGGGACTTATTCAATAAGTTTGCCGCAGAGGTAGAAGGAATGTTGTTTGAAGATACCAGCCTATACATATAGTCACAGAAAATCAGGGCGGCAAATACGCCGTCCGGCTGCTGGCGTGTTATGAAATGTAGGAGGTGGAGCAGATGAAAGAAAGGCTTGCGGCAGCAGGCGTGCAGGTAGAAGGGACTTTCAATGCGAAGCGGTTTTTTGAAACGCTGGCGTTGATTCTGTCCCGGAAAGAAAACGTGTCTATCACGGTGACGGTACATGAAGACGGAGAACAGCAGCCCCGAAAGGCGGCTGTCTAAATAAATATCATACCAGATACAAGGAGGAAAAACAGAATGTCAAAAATGACAGAAGCGCAGGAAAAGGGAATTTTCAAGGCGGCAGTCGTCGTGCATGATGAAGCCGGGCTTCCCAACTACATGACTATGTTTTACATGGAGCCGGGGACGTATAAGCCGGAGGACGTGCCGGAAATGTTCAAGGTAAACGGGAAAAATATGGCGGCGATTCTCATATCGCAATATACAAACGTCATGATGAAGGACATTCCCGCTTCCCTGCCGTATCAGAAGCCCGCCGAAAGCATGAGCCATGACGAAGCGGCGGCAGCTTGCCGGAGGAAGGGACCCGGATGGCATTTAATGACTAATGCTGAATGGGTGTACCTGATGAAAGACGCAGCGGCAGCAGGGCATACAATCAGCGGTAACACAGACTACGGGAAGAACGCTGACGACCCGGAGGAAAAGGGCTATTGTTACGACGGCTACACGGTTCTGACTGGGACAGAGCCGCTTTCATGGAGCCACGACGGAACGCCGGAAGGGGTTTTCGGACTTTGCGGGAACTTCTGGGAGCGTGTAGCAGGGCTGCGGCTTCACAAAGGCGTAATTGAGTATATCCCGGACAATAACGCAGCAGCAGAAGACTTCAAGCCGCAGGACCCCGCCTGGACGATTGCACGGACAGAGGAACCGGGGGAAGAAGGGCTTCCGTTCGGAAATCCGCTGTATCTTGACGCACAGTGCGGAAAAGTCGTGCTGACAGACGGACAGATTGCCGGGGGCTGGAATTGCTGTCATATGCGGGATTTGCAGCTTGCCGGGAGCCTGAAAGAAGTCCCGGAAATCATACATAGGCTGGGGATATTGCCGCAGGACTGGCAGCAGGAAAAAGCGGGTATATGGGTTGACAGTGAGCTTGAAGAAGCCGTGCCTTTCCGGGGTTCGGGCTTCGACCGCACTTCCGGCGGTGGGGTGGCGGCGTTGGGCTTGGACAACGCCCGTTCTAACGTCTACGGCAATGTGTCCTTCCGTTCCGCTTTATATCTGGAGGACTGGAAACTGGTAACTGAAATACTGAAAAGGGCGTGACAACGCCCGCTAAAAGAAAGGCGGCTGGAAAATGGAAGCAAAAGAAAATCTGAAATTCCCGTATGTCGTCGGTCAGCCTGCGGCGATTTTCCATGAAGGGAAGTGGCATGAAGGAACGATTGAAGCCGGGTACAGGTTCCGGGACGGGATAGTAACTATCAGGACGAAAGACGGAAAGAAGTTGTGGTGCGGGGAAAGCAGGAAGGAACTATATAAACCGCTGTAAAACCCGCAGAAATGCGAAAAAGACATAACAAAAAACCTTTGAAGAAGTGCCGCAAACACATTCAACAAAGGTTTTTCGCTAACATTTTTTAATAAATCAGTTCATGTTTATTATACCATGTTGGCGGTGTAAAAGCAAGCAAAATCAGCGGTGAAACCGTTGAAAATGCCGGGTTTTTATCCCGGAAAACGGGCTTGTATGGGGTATTAACATTCCTACGAATAGTATATATATACTTGCGTAATATAGATATAGAATATATACTTGCGTAAGATAATATATATTATATACTTGCGTAACACATGGATAATAAGCAGGAGGGAAAGAAGGGAAGGGGGAGAGTCCCCGCCCGGAACATACCCACGCCACACAGGTATAAGGACAGAAAAGGAAGGTGTGGTTGCATTGGGTAAAGTGTTCATGAGGGAGAAGAAGGTGGACTGCGGGCAGTACCGGGAAGCGGATATAATTCCCCGGACAGAAAAGGCAGAAAAGGTGGTAAAGGGAAAGAGGGGGAAGCGTAAAAAGGTATCGGAGCCAAAGCAAAAAGACCTGAATGAAAAGAACGCAAAGCGGTATCTGGTTCAGTTAGGGAATGGGAATTTTGGTACAGGTGATTTGCACGTTTCCTGTACATACGATAAAGACCACCTGCCGGGCAGCATAGAGGAAGCGGAAAAGATAGTGAATAACTACTTGCGCCGGATAGCATACAGGCGGGGGAAATTAGGGCTGGACCCGCTGAAATATATCCTTGTGACAGAATATAAATTCGACAAGGCAGGGCAGATGATAAAGAGGGTACACCACCACATTATCATGAACGGCGGTTTGTCCCGTGATGATGTAGAACTGATGTGGACGGCTGACCGTATCAACTGGAATAAAGCGCAGAATGACCCGCAGTATAGGGCAGGTATAAAGCAGATGGGATGGGCGAACGCTGACCGCATACAGACGAATGAAAACGGCATTGAAGCACTTTGCAAGTACATAGTGAAGGACCCGCAGGGGAAGAAGAGGTGGAGCAGTAGCAGAAACCTTGTGCGCCCGGTAGAGCTGCCGAACGCAGATTATAAATACACGAAAAAGCAGATAGAGAAGCTGGCGAAGTCTGATGATTGCGGGAAGGAGTTCTTCAAGAAGCAATTCCCGAATTATGACATTGTAAGCATTGAACCTGTCTACTACGAAGAAACGGGCTGGCATATCTACTTGAAGATGTGGAAGAAGCCGGATAAAAAGCCGGGAAAGAAAAAAGGCAGAAAAACAGGAGGGAAAAAGAAGTGATTCTGGAAGAGTTTATGAAAGGAGCTGTCCCAAGTGACAGGCTGATTGTTGAAGATAACACAGGGGAGCTTTACAGGGGTTTTGTTGCCTGTCTGGGATATACGCAGATTGACAGGAGCCGGGAAGTCAAGCGGCACGGATTGTCAACGGATATACACCGGAAAGAGCTAAAAAGAGTAGGAGCAGCAGAGTACATGACCGCAGGGGAGGAAGTACCAGTTGAAAGTATCAGCGAATTTTCTTTTTCCGACCTTGCAATGGAGATTTATACAAAAGTTGTGCTGGAGGGATAGAAAATGCTGTACGACGAATCAAAGAGGGCATACCCGATATATAGCAGGCTTGACCCGGAAATGAAAAAGGCGGCTTCTGAAATAGCTGCAAAATACCCGTATTGCACAGAACACGTTGCAAAGGTAATTGTGGCGAATGGGTTCGACAAAGAGAAAGCGGAAGAACAGATAAAGCGGGAGTTGATTCTGGGAAAAGCAGGATTTTAAGACAGAGATTGAAGGAAGGAGCTAAAAAGAATGAAATACAAGTATTACAGTTTAGAACGCCCGGTAATGCCGGGGACATATCCGAAACCGAAAGACAATCCGGCAATGCTGATTCACAATTTCAATAGCCGGGAATATGTGCCGGAAATCGGAAGAATGGCGTGGGGATATATCGAATATGACAAGCCGCTTGAAAACAAAGATATTGACGGGTATGAGCTTATGCCAGCAGCTTTCTTTTCATAGCAGGGGAGGGCGGGGAAAATGACGTTAGGGAGCTTATTTGACGGGATAGCAGGCTTTCCGCTTGCGGCGAAGCGGCAGGGCATAACGCCTGTATGGGGAAGCGAAATTGAAGCGGACTGCATAGACATAAGCGCAAAACATTTCCCGGATATGCAGCAGTTAGGGAACATCATGGAAATAAACGGCGCAGAGATACCGCCCGTTGACATTATTTCTTTTGGTTCCCCCTGTCAGAATTTGAGTGTAGCAGGGAACGGGAAAGGGCTTGCCGGGTCAGAATCAAGACTGTTTTTTGAAGCGGTCAGAATTATTGATGAAATGAGGTGTGCGACAAATGGAAAGTACCCAAAATACGCAGTCTGGGAGAACGTGGCAGGGGCTTTTTCAAGCAATAAAGGCAGGGACTTTCAAAAGGTGCTTGAAGAAATCACAAAGACCGCAATTCCAATGCCTGCAAGCGGAAGATGGGCAAATGCCGGAATGGTTAGAAGCAGGGGGGGGAAGTACAGCTTGGAGAATGTTGGACGCTCAATACTGGGGCGTTCCCCAGCGTCGAAAACGAATCTATCTTGTCAGAGATTTTAGAACAGACCGTGCCGGACAAATACTTTTTGAGTGCGAAAGTGTGTTGGGCTATGTTGCAGAGGGCAGAGGATATGAAACGGGATATGCCGGACAAACTGCGGATTGCGCTTCTGGAGGTAATAGCGGAGGACTGGCACAAGGCGCAGACGGACAGTTGAAGCTGAACTTTGAAGAGGGAGAAGAAAAGAAGCATACAAAGTTAGATTTTGGACGGACCGGCGACAGGATATATATTGACGCAAAACAAAGCGTGACGCTGATGGGGCGGGCAGGCGGCGGGGCGGCAAAGACGGGGTACTATCTTCTTCCCGTATATACGATTATCGGGAATGTACTGGGAAGGAAAGCGGGGAGCGGCGGCAATCAGACGGGAGTGGGGCAGGATATTTCCCCGACGCTGACAGAGAGCGACAGACACGCCGTGGCAGCCCCGGAAGAGAGCTGGCGGCAGAAATACAGGGTCCGTTCCCTGACCCCGTTAGAATGTGAACGGCTTGACGGATTCCCGGATAACTGGACGCAGTACGGGGCAAGCGGAAAGGAAATGTCAAGCAATGCACGGATAAAAGCACTGGGAAACAGTATTGCTGTACCGTGTGCAGAACGTGTCTTCCGGGGAATAATTGCCGCAGAACAGGAGGAAAGGAAAGATGGCTGAAAAGCAGAGGTTGTCCGAATCGGACACAATCATATTGTCTTTGCATGACCGCTGGTGGAAGAAGATTCTGGCGGGAGAAAAGCAGCTTGAAATCAGGAAGACACGTCCTGCCGGGAAGGGTCCGTTCAGGGTTCTTGTGTATGTGACAGGGACAGGGGAAATAAAAGGGGAATTTATCTGCAATAGCTTTTTCAAAATACGGACTATCCCGGAAGTAAAGAGCCGGGCGGGATTGCTGGAAGTAGATGTTCCGGGGGCAAGCTGCCTGACCGGGCAGCAGTTGAAAGAGTACGCAGGAGAAAGCGGGAAGCCCTTGTGGGGCTGGTCAGTGTCACAGGCGAAGGAATACGACACGCCGCACAAATTAAGCCTGTACGGGCTGAAAAGACCGCCGCAGTCCTGGCAGTATTACAGAGGGGAAGACGTGCCGGACATTAAATGTAAGACAGAAAGAAGGTGAAAAAGATTGTGGAGGTATGAACCGAACACGCTTTTAAATGCGGACTGCCTGCCCGTCATGCGGGAAATGCCGGATAAGTTCTTTCAACTTGCGATAGTTGACCCGCCCTATGGGATAGGCAATGACGGACAGAAAAAGAAAGTGTGCAGCAATCCAAAGCAAAGCAGGAAGGAACACGAAAAGAAGGACTGGGACAGTAAAGGCATACCGGGCGCAGAATACTTCCGGGAGCTTGAAAGGGTATCTGAAAACCAGATTATCTGGGGCGGCAATTATTTTGTGAAGCACTTAAAAGCAGGGCATAAAGGCTGGATAATCTGGGACAAAGGGCAGCGGGGCTTGTCAATGTCAGATTGTGAAATTGCCTACACGTCGTTTGACTGCCCGACAAGGATTGTCACATTTAACCGGGTGGAACTTCTGAAAGAAGGGACGATTCACCCGACACAGAAGCCAGCGAAGCTGTATGAATGGATATTGACAAACGGCTATGCAAAGCGGGGCGACAGAATACTTGACACACACGCCGGAAGCGGTTCTTGCCCGGTTGCGTGTCAACGCCTGCGGTTTGAATGGTATGCGATAGAGATTGACGAAGGGTATTACACGGACGCAGACAGGCGCATACAGGCAGAGAAAGCGCAGCTTTCATTGTTTGACTTAATCTGACAGGAGGGAAGGGAAATGCAAAGTAAATTATGCTATATATGCAGCCCGTACAGGGGTGATATTGAGAGAAACACGGAGTATGCAAGGGAGTTGACCCGGATTGCGTTAGACTGCGGATATACGCCGATAACGCCGCACTTGTACTTGACGCAGGTACTAAACGAAGAGGACCAGGAACAAAGGGAAAAGGGGATGGCGGCAGGCACGGAGCTTTTAAGGAATTGCAGATATATCTTTATCGGAAGCAGGTACGGGCTTTCAGAAGGTATGCTTGCGGAAATACAGATTGCACTTGAAGAGGGCATAACGGAGCTTGCACAGGAGAAAGGCGGGCTTGTGGAAGTATACGGAGGGCAGCAGGCATGACAAGAGAACAGGCAGCGGACAAACTGAAAAAGCTGAAAGCCCTTGCAGAGAAGGGCGTGGGCGGCGAAAGACAGGACGCACGGCGGCTGTATGAAAAGATAAAAAGCAAATACGGGATAAGCGAAGAGGAATTAAAAGAACCGCAGCAGGACCAGCAGGAAAAGCAATTTGACGGGGACACACTCTTTCAGGCAGCGACCACGGCAACAATGCTGAAAGCAGAGCAGGAAGAGTGCGACGCTTGCCCCGGTCATTACGGGCAGGCAGAGTGTAAAGAGTGCGGGACATACGGAAACATACAAAGGCTTTCCAGACGGCTTGAAAGGCTGTCAAGGAAGAGGAAAGGGGGAAAGAATGTTTTATAGCGGCTATTCATGCGACAAGTGTGGGAAAGCCATTGAATACAGGAGAGAACCGAAAGAATGGCTCCCGTCAAAAATATATCTTGTTGAATACGCAAGGCAGAACGGGTGGAGCGTGGGAAAGAAAGTCTTATGCCCTGAATGTAGAAAGAAGCATTAAAAGCGGAGGAAGAAGAGGAATGAAGCAGGAAGAAACAATACAGGTATTCAAGAACTATTTCAACTACATAAAAAGACCGGGGGCGGCTGACCTTCTGCAATGGATGGACGCAAACGGCTTCTTTGAAGCCCCGGCAAGCAAGCGACACCACGGAGCGGAACCCGGAGGGCTTGCGCAACATTCAATAAATGTGTGTCGGCGGCTTATACAGATGAACGCAGAGGAAGAACGGCGGCAGCAGTCTTTGAATTATGATTTAGAAACGCTGGCAATCTGCGGGCTTCTTCATGATTTATGCAAGATAGACGCATATAGAAAAGTTGGGTTTGAGGGCATAAACGAATATCAGTTGACAAAGAATTTCCCTGCCGGACACGGGGAAAAGTCCGTTATCCTGATTTTACAATTTATGCACTTGACACAAGAAGAGATTCTGGCAATCAGGTGGCACATGGGGCAGTACGACTTTTACGCAAGGGGCGGCGGGTATGATTTAGACAACGCTTTCCGGCAAAGCAAGCTGGCAGTTATGCTTCATCTTGCAGACATGATGGCGACGCATTTTGACGAACGGGAGGAAAAGAAAGAGTGAAAAGAAGTGAGTTAGAAAAGTATCTGGGAAAAGTCGTCACAATAAAGCTATTTGACAACGACGTTATCAAGGGGGAACTGCATAAAACAGGGGAAGAACAATTCAGAAATGACCCGAATTTGTACATACCGCAGAAATGCTATTTCTTAATCAATCCCCAGTCATGCCTGTTTAAGAGTTCACACGTTAAGAAGCTGACAGAAGGGAGATAGAGAAAATGAACTATTACGCAAGGCAGCAGAACCGCAGGAGAAGCGAAGCGACAGAGCAGGAAACAGTGATACAGTGGTGCGGATGGCAGCAGGCAAGCCACCCGGAACTGAAATTGATTTATCATATCCCGAACGGCGGCAGCAGGAACACGCTGGAAGCGGCGAACCTAAAGCGGCAGGGGGTAAAAGCGGGCGTTCCTGATTTATGTTTGCCTGTAGCAAGAAACGGATTCCACGGGCTGTATATCGAAATGAAGTACGGCAGGAACAAAACGACGGACAGCCAGGACGAATGGCTGGAAGCACTGAAAGAACAGGGATATTTCACGGCGGTTTGTTACGGGGCAGAGGAAGCGGAAAGGATAATTGCAGGGTATTTGCAGTTTCCGGGCTATCCTGCAATAGAGAGCCGGAAAACACAGAAGGAGGGCTAAAACATGGGAATAGATATGCGGGGCTTTAAGGTTGTTTATAAAGAGCGTGTATATAATGCGCTGAATATGTGCTGGAGGTATAATGACACGCCACCAGAGATTGAAGCAGAGGAAAAGGGGATTGCAAAGCCGAAATTTTTAACGGTTGTTACTCTGAACGAAGACGGGGAAGTGATTCTTCTGCATGATGAAGCCTGTATGTTTCAGTTTTTAAGAATCACAAATTAAAGGAGGGGCAGACGTGAACATACAAAAAGCAGCGGTCAGGGCTTCTAATAACGCCATGCGGGGCTATATCCCGCATAATGCCATAGTTTCACAGGGGGCGAAGATTGCCGCCCGGCAGCAGGCGCAGGAGAAGCCACAGAGGGGCAAGAAGGGCAGGAAACGGGAAAGGCTTACAGAGATAAGCACAGGCAGCGGAAAACCCGTTCTAAAGCAGAATGTGGGCGTTGTACGGGCTGCAAAGAAGCTATTCGAGTATGAGGAAACAGGGCTTTCCCCGTATGAAGTCCGGGCGTTGATAGAGAGGGAAAAGGCATTGACAGAAAAGGTGAAGAAAATGCAGGACTGGTGAAAGAAGGTGCGGGCATGGACCGTGAAAAATGTATTATCTGCGGAAAGACGCTGCCGGAGGACGGGCAGGGAATATGCGCTGACTGTCTGGCTGAAAAGTCAGACGAAGAAACCGCAGAGGAATTGCGGGATATAGCGGGCGTGTTAAGTATTACGGCAGACACGGACGCAAACATAAAAAAATCAATGGAAGCAATCATGCGTATTGCCTACAGGATAGACAGGAGGAAGGAAAAGTGAAAGTTGACAGGGAAAAGCCGCCGTATCTTCCGAAAGTTGCATTTGTGCGGCTTCATACGGCAGGAAGGGAAGTAAAGGACTATCGGGAAGAGTTCAAGGGGCAGGGCTTTACTTCCAATCAGTTCAAGCACATGAAGAAAGCTGATGAATTGTGGGACGGATTAGAACTATGGGTAAGCATGTGGGACTATGACAATCACGAAAGCTGGCACTTATGGAACTGGAAGAAGGAAGACGATAACCGGGTAATGCTTGCAATGTATGAAGCGGAACAATATAACCCGTTTTGCGCTTATGAAGATGATTTTGAGGGCTTCAAGGCTGACTGGGAAGCGGGAACCTATGACCCTGGCTGTACTTACACATTCCCGCTTTCTGCGGTAGAGGTTCTGGAGGTTGTGCAGGAGGAAGAGGACAACAGAAATCATGAACGGGTACAGAAAGAAGTTGCAAAGGCGAAAGAAGACGTTTTCTTGAAATGCCGGGCGACAAAGAAGAAAAGGAAATACGGGAAAAAGAAAAGAAGATAGGAGGGCGAAGGAAGTGGGGAAGAGAAAGAACAGGCATTGCCAGAGCAAACAGGAGGTATTGCAGAGAGTACGGCAGCAGAAAGCGGCAGAACAGCCGGAGAAGCGCAAGCCGCTTTTAAAAAGACAGTTGCAGACGGTAAACAGAATAAGACCTTCCGTTGAACGGGCAAGGGCGCAAATGAGGGAGAAGAACAGGAGGGAAAGCAAAAGTGATATTGATTGAAGCGGCAGCGGGGCTTGTGTTTATCATACTGCGGGAAGTTGCGTGGTATGTCAGAAAACAGAATGAAAAGAAGATGGAGGAAAAGGACAATGCAGGTGGCGGCATTTAGCGCAAGAAGCCCGTATGAAATCGGGGACAAAATTCAGGTTATTACACCAGCGGGAAAGAATCAGGAAGGGGCGTTGTATATGACGACATATGCGAAGATAACAGACATTGCCTGCACACATTTCCAGAGGGAAAACAGAGTTCTTTTTACATATGAGCTTGACGGGTCCGGGGAATACATACCGTTGATAACGGCAAAGGAAGCCGGGCTGACCGTCTGAAAACCCGTATATCTTACGCAAGTATAAAAAATAAACAAATATACTTGCGTAAGATTGTGCAGTTTGCCTATTGAAAATATACTTGCGCAAGTATATAATAAATACATAATCAATCAGGCAAACGGAGGAAAAAAGAATGAGGACATTTGAAGTCGGCAAAAGATACGGGGAACACGCAGTTGTATTTGAAATTGTAAAGAGAACGGCGAAAACAATCACATATGCGGCAATCCACCATTCAGGAAGATACAATGAAAGCAGGAGAGAAGAAAAGAAAGTGAAAATACAAAACTGGGACGGCAGGGAAGTATTTTTTGCAGGAAGTGAAACGGTAGAAGCATAAAGAGAGCCGGGAGCAGCAGAGGGGCAGCAGGTGAAGACCTGCGGGGCGGGTCCGATTCCCGCCCGGCGCATTGAATGAAATAACAGACGCAAGGAGGAAGGGCGCATGAAAAAAGCAGAATACAGCAAGTTGAAGCCGGGGGATTTAGTAGAGGTTCCTAGAACACAGTTTTCACAGCAAAGAAGGGGCTGGAATGGCTGGTTATTCAGTGAAGCAGTTGTTATCAGCAAGGGAACAGGAAACAAGAGCAAAAAGCCCGTTGTAAAGGTTCTAATGAGAACGCCGGGGAAGCGGGGAGAATACGGGGTAAATGATTACGGGGAATGTGAAAAGATATTCTTTGCAGAACACGTTTTTCAGACAAACGCAGTAAAAAACGCCGAACGCTTCATGAAAGCAGACGGAGTTGAAACAAAAGAAGCGTTCTATCAATTCATCAAAGAAGAAGACGTGACAGGCTGCGACTGGATAAAATTTCTTGTAGACAAAGGGTTTTTGTTCGGAGAAGAGCCGGGAGCTGCAGAGGGGTAGCAGGTGTGAAGACCTGCGGGGCGGGTCCGATTCCCGCCCGGCGCACTACTGGGAAAATAAAAATATCATACCAGATACAAGGAGGAAGGACACATGAAGACAATTTCTGTTATCAACTTGAAAGGCGGGGTTGCAAAGACAACTTCAAGCGTCAATATGGCGCATATCCTGAACGCCGTACACAAAAAGAAGGTTCTGCTGGTCGATAACGACAAGCAGGGGAACGCTTCAAAGTTCTTTAACCGCCACAGCTATGACAAAGCGGGCGTTGCAGAGGTAATGACGGACAGGAAAATTGACATGGAAGCAGTCATTCAGCATACGGACTATGAGGGGTTAGACATTATCACGGCAAATATGAACCTGTCAACGGCGAATCTGTCAGTAATGCTTGACCAGAGCCGCCCGCAGCAGACACGGTTCAAGAGAGCGTTGCAGCAGGTAGCGGGGCAATACGACTTCTGCATTATAGACAATGCCCCGGATATTAACATAAGCACGATAAATGCGCTAGTTGCTTCTGATGATGTGATAGTGCCGATTACGATTGACGACTTTTCACTTGATGGACTGGAAGAGCTGACAGAACAGATTGAAAACGCACGGGAAGAGCTGAACCCGGCATTGTGCTTCCGGGGGTGCTTCATTACACAGTATGACAGACTGAACGAAGCAGACCAGCAGGGGGAACAATATCTGCAAGTATGCAATAAATACCCGCTTTTTGATACGCATATCAGACGCACGGCAAAAATGAAACCCAGTACATTTGAGCGGAAGCCGATTTTGATTTATTCCAGCCGCTGCGGGGCGGCGCAGGACTATAAAAAGCTGGTTGAAGAATATCTGAAAATGTGACCGAATCGGACACGGAAAGGAAGGAAAAAGAGATGGCAAAAGCAAAATTCAACCTGACAGACTTATTGAACAGCCGTTCAAAGGAGCTGGAGGAAGTAAGCGGAGGACAGCAGCAGGAAAGCGCAGCGGGGCAGCAGGACAACGCCACGCAGCAGGCAGAGGAAAACGCCATTATGAATATTGACGTTCATGACCTTGTACCGTCGAAAGACAATTTCTATCATGTAGACGACGAATTGAAGCGTTCTATTGAGCTTGTGGGCATATTACAGCCGTTACTGGTAAGCCGCCCGGAAAACGGCAAATACAAAGTGATTGCGGGGCATAGAAGACGGCTTGCGGCACTTTCCCTGTTAGAAGAGGGAAAAGAGGAAATGCGGTTTGTCCCCTGTATCTTCAAAAAAGCGGACGTGCGGGACCGCCTGGCACTGATTATGGCAAACCGCTTCCGGGATAAGACCGACTGGGAAAAGATGATGGAAGCAATTCAGGCAGAGGAACTGGCAAAAGAGCTGAAAAAGGAATACAGCCTGAACGGAAGGACCCGTGAAGTCCTTGCAGAGATAACAGGGACAACGGAAGCGCAACTGGGACGGTATAAGTCCATTTATAACAATCTTTCTGCCCGCCTGATGAAATACTTTAAAGAAAGCGTTATCAATGTTTCTGTAGCGGTTGAGTTGTGCGGCATGAGCGCAGCGGGGCAGGAGGAAGCAGCGGACAGGGTGGAGGAAGCCGGGACGCTTTCATTGATGGAAGCAAAGGAAATGAAGCAGAGGGAGGAAGCCGGAAAGGAAATGCCGGGGCAAATGAGCTTCACAGAAGACATTATGCCGGGCGTAACGGGGGAAGGTAAGGAAGAACACGCAGAAGAGGAAGAAACGCCCACAGAGGGCGCAGAGGAAGCCACAGAGGGGCAGCAGGAAGACTTCATGAACCAGCCGGAAGAATACGAAGACCCGCAGCCGGAAAATATCACTTCAATTTGCTATTCCTGCGAAAATTACGAAACGTGCCACGAAAAGAAAAGCACGGTCACTTCCTGCAATGCCTATGTGAACCGGGAAGAAGCCCGAAAGACAGATGAACAGCGGTACGACGAACAGCAGGCAGAAATTGACCGGGAAACGGCAAGGAAGCTGAAAGAACAGCAGCAGGAAGAGAAAATGCAGCAGTTACCGAGTGAAGCGGAAAAGAAGGTGCATGAAATCACGCTGGCGGGTTCAAAGTACAATGAAATTGCAAGTGAAACGCTGACATTCTATCTGTTAAAGAATGACGGGTACAGGGTAGGAGATACGGTGGTAATGCAGGAGTACACGGCAGGAAGAACCACGGGGCGGGAGATTGTAACAGAAATAACGTATGTATGGGAAGACTGGACAGGGCTTGAAGACGATTATTGCATTATAGGATTTACGGTTCAGGAATTGAGAAGAAGGGAAGAAGGCTGAACATAGTGGGATTGCTTGCGGATATTGCGGAGGTTATGGAAAACATGAAAGAAAACGGAGAGAGGGCAACGCCGGAAACGGTGATTGCCCTTGCCGTGTGGAAAGAAGGAGGTAAGAGGGATGGCAAAGACCATGAACAAAAACAAAGTCCTGAAATTGCTTGAATTGTTCCAGGAGATTGACGGAGAAATAAAGTCAAGACGCAGCTTTATTTCAGATTTAGAACAATATTACAATCCGATTCAGGGGGTAGGCTACAGCGACACAACAAAGGGGAAATATGCAAATTCTGACCCCACAGAACGGCTTGCATTGAATATCCCGGAGTATGTGCGGGGAGATATTCAGCGTTACCAGCAGGAAATAGAGGAATTGCAGAAAGTAAAGGTTGAAATCCTGAAAGAAGTGTCACGGCTGACAATGAAGCAAAAAAATGTTGTTTTCGGGTATTATTTTCACGGCATGAAGTGGGAACAGGTAGCGGAGCGGACGCACTACAGCGAAAGACAGTGTAAAAATATCCGGGACGGAGCGGTGGAACGGCTTCTGAAAGGTTTTGAAAATAACCGCATACTTTCTGAATACGAAATAAAGGAATGAAGGATTGCCCGGCATTGCACGGAAAAAGCTGGTATAATAAGGCGAAAGAAACAGGGCTTCAAAATGCAGGGGAAGCAAGGCTGGCTTCATATTCCGGGGATTTTGAAACCCTGATTTTTTTATATTTCCGAAATCAGGGCGGGGCAAAGCTGCGAAAACGAACGAAGGGAAGTGAAAGAGGGCATGGGAAGAAAGAGGAACCCGGAGCGGGACCAGAGCTTGAAAAGGTACATAGAAAGCGGCGGGAAAATGACGCTTGAAGAGCTTGCGGCGGCAGCAGGCGTTCCGAAAGCCCGCATAAGCAAGTGGAAATCAGAGGACAAGTGGGAAGAACGCCTGAAAGAAGCCCCGAAGAAAAAGGGCGGGCAGAGGGGAAATAAAAATGCGGCAGGCAGGACCCCTAAAAAGGACGGAAATAAAAACGCCGTCACACACGGAGCCTTTGCACAAGCGGGGATTGACGACATAGACCCGGAGAAAGCGGAGAAAATAAAAGCGGTAAAGCCAGGCGGCAGCATAGAGAAAATGACGGAGGAGCTGCAAAGCCTGTTAGTACGCAAGGCATATCTGGAGGGGCTATTGAAGCAGTACACAGCCCCGGAAGCGGAGGGGGCTTTCTATGCTGATAAGCTGGTACATATGGCAGTACCGAAGACGCTTGAAGAGGTACAGGGAGAGCAGGACAGCGGCATTGACACAGGGCAGGTGCAGGACCCGGAAGGGGGTACAGAGAAGCTAAAGACAGCAATGAAGACTATCATTAAATCAAGTGCATTTGATAGAGCTATGAAGGTAGAAGCAGAACTGAACCGCCTGCATGGACGTATCATAAAGCAGATAGACAGTATCAAGTCATATGAGATGGAAGAAAGAAAATTGTCGCTGGAAGAAAGAAAATATCAGCTTGCTAAACAAAAATTAACAGGTGAGTTCATTATTGATGATGAAACGGAAGAAATCATTGACGATTTGATGGACGGCGACTGAATGGGTGTAGGTTCTTTCAGCCGATTGGAAGCTATGCGGGTACGAGGACGCCCAGACCCTGCCTAGATACGAAATGAAAAAAACGGCTTCCGTTTCTGCCGGGAAATATTTTGAAAGGGGGTGCGTCAAAAAATGAAGTTGTACACGTCGGCGGCGATAGCACGGTATCTGGACATGACGGAAAGGAACGTGCGGACGCTGCGGGACAAAGGGATATTGACCGAATACAAGCCGGGGTTGTATGACTTGCAGACGGCGACAAAGCAGTATATAAATTTCCTGCGGCAGAAGAACCCGGAAGCAGAAGAGAAGGTGGACTACAACACGGAGCGGGCAAAGCTGGTGCGGGCGAAAAGGGAGAATCAGGAGCTGGAACTACAGTTGCGGAAGAATGAGCTTCACACGACAGAAGACATTGAAAAGATTGTCACAGATACGCTTGTAAATTTCAGGACCCGTCTTCTGGCTATCCCTGCAAAGTTAAGCCAGATTCTTGCGAAGAAGAAAGACCAGACGGAAATATTTAAGCTGATGAAAGCGGCGATTGATGAAACGCTGGAAGAATTATCTGATTTTGACAGGATAACGAAGGAGGGCGGGGAAGATGAGGGATAACACGGCGCAGCTTTTCCGCAGGCTATTCAAGGTTCTAAAACCGCCGCCAGACCTGACGTTATCTGAATGGGCTGACAAGTTCAGGCGGCTTGCTGCCGGGACGACTGCGGAACCGGGGAGGTGGAAGACAGCAAAAGCCCCGTACCAGAAAGAAATCATGGACGCAATCACGGATATATCAATAAAAAAAGTTGTGATTATGTCAGCGGCGCAGGTGGGGAAGACTGACGCAATGGTTTTGAACCCGATAGGGTACTACATACATTACGACCCTTCACCGATAATGGTTATACAGCCCACCATTGATATGGCAGAAAAATTTTCAAAAGAAAAGCTGTCACCAATGCTGCGGAGTACGCCTGTACTTGCGGAGCGCATAGACGATAAATCAAGAAGCAGCGGGAACACAATCACGCACAAGATTTTTCCGGGCGGGTTCGTTACGATTGCAGGAGCGAACAGCCCCACGGGACTGCGGAGCCATACGGTCAGGATTCTTCTTGCTGATGAAATAGACGGATACCCGGCAAGCGCAGGGGCAGAGGGGGACCCGCTTCTACTTGCGGCAAAGCGGCAAACGACGTACTGGAACAAAAAGCAGGTGGATATTTCAACGCCGACTATCAAGGGGGCTTCCCGGATAGAAATTGAATACGAAAACAGCAGCCGGGGAGAATGGAACACGCCCTGCCCGTGCTGCGGGGAATTACAGCCGCTTGTATGGGGAAATGTTGTCTATGATAAAAACGACCTGTCAGAAATACGCTATGCCTGCGAAAAATGCGGTGTCATTTCAAGCGAAGCGGAGTGGAAGGAACACTATACAGAAGGGAAATTTGTACATGAGGACCCGGAAAACCCGGTGAAAGGCTTCCACCTGAATACACTTGCTTCTACACTGACAACGTGGAAAGAGGTTGTCGAAAAGTTTATTGAAGCGAATGAGGAAGTAAAAAAAGGGAATGTGCAGCTAATGAAGGTATGGACAAATACCGAGATGGGGCAGACATGGGAAGAAGACGGGGAAAGCGTAGACGACGACGTACTTTTGAACCGCAGGGAATACTATAGTTGCGAAGTCCCGGAAGAAGTTCTGTACCTGACAGCGGGAGTTGATACGCAGGACGACAGGTTTGAAATTGAGGTTGTCGGGTGGGGTCCTGATTATGAGAGTTGGGGCATAAAGTACGCCGCAATATACGGGGACTTGCACGGGGATAAAATCTGGGAGGAATTAGACACATTTCTTTCACAGACCTTCACGAAGGAAGACGGGACAAAGCTGAAAATTGTCTGTACCTGCATGGACAGCGGCGGGCATTTCACAAACAGGGTATATAAATTCTGCAAAAAACGGTTTGCCAGGAAAGTGTTTGCAATCAAGGGAAGCAACGACAGCGCAGCGGCGTACATACAGAAACCGTCAAAAAGCAATCGTGAACAAGCATACCTTTTCACGATAGGCGTTGACACAGGGAAAAGCTGGCTGATGGACAGATTGAAACTTGAAACGCCGGGTCCGGGGTACTGTCATTTCCCGTTAGAACAGGGGAAGGGGTACGACGAAAAATATTTTAAAGGGCTGACTTCCGAAAAAAAGGTACTGCGGTACAAAATGGGAAGACCGTACTTTGCATGGGAGCTGAAGGACAAGGGGGAACACAAAAGGAATGAAGCGTTAGACTGCCGGAACTATGCAACGGCGGCAATCGAAATCACGCAGCTTCCGTTGAAGAAGCCGGAGGAAAAGAAAGCGGCGGCAGCAGGAGCGGCGGCAGGAAGGAAAAGAAAAAAGAGAAGAAGCAACGGAGGTATATTGTAATGGCAGGAATTACACTTGAAACAGCGCAAAAGCATTTAGACGTATGGCTGGAAGCGGAAATGACAGTTGCGACGGGACAGAGCTATACAATCGGTTCCCGGACGCTGACACGGGCGAACCTAACAGAAATCAGGAACGCTATAGAGTATTGGAACGGGAAAGTACAGAAGCTGGAGAATGTGCAGCGCAAGGGAGGAAGAAACAGGATAAAGCGGGGAGTGATACGGGACTTGTAAAATTGCCCGGTATTGCCCGCAATTTCCCCCGATTGCCCGAAATGCCGTTTTATTTCCTTTTTTTGCACGGAAAAAGCTGATATTATATAAACTGGTAAGATTGAAAAAACAGCAAGAAAGCACTGGAAACAGTGCTTTTTTCATGCCATAAAACGGGAGAAGGTGAAGGATTGAACGGCATAGCAAGGGCAATAGACAGCGTAATTGCCACGATTGCGCCGCAGACGGCATTGAAAAGAACTGCCGCAAGACAGAAAATGCAGATTTTGAACAGCGGTTACAGCAATTACGGCGCAAACACAACAAAAAAGTCTTTAATCGGGTGGAATTATGCAGGAGGTTCAGCCCGTGAAGACATAAACGACAATCTTTATATATTGCGGCAGCGTTCCCGTGATTTATACATGGGCGTACCGATTGCAACGGGCGCAGTAAAAACAATGCGTACAAATGTTGTCGGGCGGGGGCTGATGTTAAAACCAACGGTGGACGCAGAAGCATTGAAGCTGACAGCGGCGCAGGCGCAGCAATTAGAGAAAGAAATAACAAGGGAATGGGCATTGTGGGCAGAAAGCCCGGATTGCGACATGGCAAGGATTGACAATTTTTATGAGTTGCAACAGTTGGCTTTCCTGAATTGGCTTGCTTCCGGGGACACGCTTGTATTGCTTCCGACAAAGAAGCGGAAAAACCAGCCCTATGATTTGCGGGTGCAGCTTGTAGAAGCTGACCGACTTTCAAGCCCGAATAATTTTGACACATTCGACAATCAGATTGTCGGGGGCGTTGAGGTAGACAAAGACGGGGAGGTGGTAGCATATCACTTTTCAAAACACCACCCGTTGTCATACGCAAATGAGCGCATGGAGTGGCAGAGGGTAGCAGCATACGGGGAAAAGACAGGAAGAAAGAACGTGCTGCATTTGATGTGCCGGGAGAGGATAGACCAGCGGCGGGGCGTTCCCTTCCTTGCCCCGGTCATAGAAGCATTGAAGCAGTTAGGACGGTACACGGACGCTGAATTGATAGCGGCGGTTATATCGGGGCTTTTCACTGTCTTTATAGAAAAAGAATCAAACGAAGACGGGGAGCCTGTAGGGTCCGGCATAGCGGAAGAAGACTTGATTGACGAAGACGACGAAAACAGTCTTGAACTGGGACCAGGCGCAATACTTGACCTTGCAGAAGGGGAAAAGGCGCATGATATAAACCCCGGAAGACCGAACAAAAATTTTAGCGGTTTTGTGGAAGCTATCTGCCGACAGATAGGCGCAGCACTTGAAATTCCGTATGAATTGCTTTTAAAGCATTTCACAAGTTCCTATTCTGCAAGCCGGGGAGCTTTAGAAGAAGCGTGGAAAATGTTCAAAATGTACCGGGCATGGATGGCGAACGATTTTTGCCAGCCCGTATATGAAGAATGGCTTGCGGAAGCGGTAGCGAAAGGCAGGATAAAAGCCCCCGGATTCTTCACAGACCCGTTGCGCCGGAAAGCATACTGCAAAGCGCAGTGGAACGGACCGGCACGGGGGCTTCTGAACCCGGTGCAGGAAGTAGGGGCGGCGGTAACAAGGGTTGAAAACGGCTTTTCCACAAGAAGCGCAGAAACAATGGAGATGGCTGGCGGCGACTTTTACAGTAATTGCGAACAGCTAAAGCAGGAAGAAAAGAAACTAAAGGAGGTAAAGAAAATTGTCAACGCAGGGGAACAAAAACCCGGAAGCGCAGCCGGGCAGCAGTGGAACGGGGCAAAGCCCGGAGAACCAGCAGAACAGCAGGACGACAACGGGACAAAGCCCGGAGAGCCAGCCGAACAGAAAGACGGCGACGGGAAGCAGGGAGAAAAGCCCGTTCGGAGTGACACAGAATAAATTCTGGGACTTTGTACCGGGGACGGCGACAAAGCCGCCTGAATTGCTTCTATACGGGACTATCAGCAGCCAGCAGAGCTGGTGGGAAGACAGGGTAACGCCCGCACAGTTTAACAGGGAGCTTGCGGCATTGGGTGAGGACGTGCCGGAAATAGTAGTGCGTATCAACAGCCCCGGCGGTGATGTGTTCGCAGCGAACGCAATCTATACACGGTTGAAGGACCACGGCGCAAAAATAACAGTGAAGGTTGACGGGTGGGCAGCTTCTGCCGCCACGATTATCGCAATGGCAGGCGACACAATAAAGATACCGAGAAACGGCGTATTCATGATTCATGACCCGGCAATGACCGTCTGGGATACGTTCAGGGCAGAAGACTTTGAAAAGATGGCGCAGGAATTGAAGGTGATAAAACAATCAATCATAAACGCCTATTCTGTAAAAACGGGAAAGACGGCTGATGAAATATCCGGCTTTATGTCAGATGAAACATGGTGGACGGGCGACGAAGCGGTGGAAAACGGTTTTTGTGATGAACTGATGTTTGAGGAAGCCCAGACGGTCATTGAAAACGCAGGAAGAATCATTGTCAATTCTGTACCGATTGACATGGGGAATTTCAAGACCGTTCCTAAAATGTTGTTAAACAGCCCGGCAGCAACGCCGGGAGGTTTGCAAAACGGCAGACAGCCGGAAAATAAACCCAAAAAGGAGGAAAAAAAGATGGAACCGAAAGACGCAATCACAACGATTGAAGCATTGAAAGCGGCATACCCCGACTTGACGGCAACAATAGAAGATAATGCCCGGAAAGAGGAAAGAAACCGTATCAAGGCACTGGAAGACGCAGCGGTGGGAGGGTTTGAAAGCATTGTGCATGACGCAAAGTTTGTGAACCCTATTTCTGCCGGGGAAATGGCATTGCAGATTGTGATGGAACAAAAGAAACAGGGCGGCGCATACCTGCAAAACAGGGAAGAGGACGTAACAGACAGCCACGTTTCTGACGTAGGCACAGGCGCAAGCGAGAAGGGCGGCGAAGGGAAAGACCCCTTTAATGAAGCGATTGACCGCTTGTTTCCTGATGTGAAATAAAGGGAGGGACAACAATGGGAATGTACGAAATTGAAACAAGGACGTGTGAAGCGAAAAACTTTTTCGCTGGCGACTTCCAGACGCTGACCGAAAGCGGGACGGCAGGCGGTGAGCTTGCAGAACATATGCCCGTAGCGGAAGACGCAGAAGGAAAGATTGTTGCGGTGACAGCAGAAACGGCAGCAAATGTTGTGGGAATTACGGCAGCGGCGGCGGCAGCAGATGAACCAGTTGTATATTACATGACGGGGGAATTTTTTCAGGAAGCATTGAACCTGCCGAATGGCGTAACGGTAGAAGACATAAAAGGACCCCTGCGGAAAATGTCAATTTTCCTGCGGAAGTTAGGTTAAAAGGGAGGATAAAAAGATGGCAAATGAAACAGTAAGTATTTATGACCCACGGACAATGGGGCGGGTAGTTTCTAAAATGCCCCCGGTGCATACGTTTTTCAGAAGCACTTTCTTCAAGCATGAAGAAACTTTTGTAACAGAAGCGGTTGACGTGGACTTTGTAAAGGGTTCCCGCAAGGTTGCGCCGTATGTGCATAGACTTATCGGCGGGAAAACCGTGGCAAATACAGGGTATGAAACAAAGAGCTACAAGCCGCCTTTGGTTGCGCCTGATAAAATTACAACGGTTGACAATCTGTTAAAGCGACAGCCGGGGGAAAGCATTGTTTCAGGAAGAACCCCTGCGGAACGTGCAGTTCTGAAAATGTCAAGTGACTTTGTGGAGCTGCGGGAAATGATTACACGCCGGGAAGAGCTGATGTGTGTGCAGTCTATCTTCATGGGGAAAATCCCGATTATCGGGGAGGGGCTGAACGAAGTAATTGACTTCAAGTTTACGAACCGGGAAGAAATCACGACGGCAGCAAAGAAGTGGACCGGGAAGGATTCTGACCCGATAGTAGACTTGAAGCGGTGGCACAAGAAAGTACAGCAGACAGGATTCACAAATTGCGATATGTGCATTATGTCAGATGATGTTGCAACGGTATTTGTCAACCATGAGAAGGTGAAGAGCCTGCTGGACGTGAAAAATTATAACCTTGCTGTCATTCAGCCACGGCAGCTTCCGAACGGCGTAACCTATATCGGGACTATTCACGAATTAGGGCTTGACATTTACACATACAACGAATGGTATCTTGACGACTGGACAGACCCGGACCCGAAGAAAGCGACGGAAAAACCGCTTGTCCCGGAAGGTGAGCTTGTTCTTATCAGCAGCAATGCAAACTATTCCATGTATTACGGCGCAATAACTCTGATTGATGAAAATACAAAGGAGTTCCGCACGGTAGAGGGAAAATATGTGCCTGATACATGGGTAAAGAGAAAGCCAGCCAGAAGGTTCTTGCAGTTGTCTTCTGCCCCGCTGTCCGTGCCGCACGACGTAGACAGTTGGTTTGTGGCGAAGGTAATATAATGGACTTCAAAGCGCAGATAATAGAAGACCTGAAAACATTCCATAACCCCGGAGAGTTTGCGGAAATGATGTGCATATGGTACGACGGGCAGCAGTACGAAGTCCCTGCCGTGCTTGACCACCTGACAGGGACAGACAGGCAGAAGCCGGGCGGCGATAATGCAGAGGGGATATATAGAGCGGAAGCAATGCTTTATATATCCCATGCAGATATGGGCATTGTGCCGAAAAAAGGGCATGAAATCGAGATAGAGGAAGCCGGGGCGGTATCTTCTTATGTGATTGAAAAAAGCAGCTATGAAGCCGGGGAAATCGTGCTTGAACTGGGGGCGTATACAGAATGATTGAAGTATCAGCGGAAGCGATAGAACGGGTGGAGCGTATTCTGGCAGGAGTTCCGAAAGGTGCGGAACGTGCGCTGTCAAACGCAATAAACCGGGGATTGTCACGGGTAAAGACCGGGGCGAAAAAACGGGTGAAAGAAGTGTATACAGTGCAGAGCAGCGCATTTACAGCGGCGGCAAATATGCAGGTAAGCAAGGCAAGCACAAGCAATTTGGCAGGCGTTGTGACTTTTGCGGGCTGCAAGATACCGTTATACAAATTTCAGGTAACGCCGAAAGCCCCCGGAGTAGGAAGACGGGTAAAAGCAGCAGTAAAAAAGGGCGGCGGCACACAGTTTGAAGAAGCGTTCATTGCAAACATGAGGCACGGAACGGGAGTTTTTGAGCGTGAAACGCCGCAAAGGCTCCCTGTAGATGAACTGATGGGGCTTTCAGCGGCGCAGATGGTAGGAAATGAAAGGATTGTTCAGGAACTACAGGAAGAAGCGCAGGAAGTCATAAACGAACGGCTGGAACATGAGATAGAACGCATTTTGAACGGTTACGGAGGTTAGAGGAATGACCGCTATAAATTTATTAGAGTGCCTGGAAGAGTTTGTGAAAGAAAAAACCGCAGATATTAAGCTGCAAGTGAAAGTAAGAAACCGGAACCCGCAGGAAGTGAAAGAGCGGGCGGCAGATGTGTATAAAATGCGGCTTCCCAAAAAAGAGGACCAGACAGAGAAAATCCCGTATATCCTTCTGCAATTCCTGACCGGGAAGGACGACAAGGAGAACGGGGAACCGCAGGAAAGCAACTGCAAAGTACGGATAGTGGTTGCAACGTATTCAGAGGACGGCGGCGAAGGTTCTTTTGACGTGCTGAACGTGCTTTTGCGTATCAGGAGCGAACTGGAAAAAGCCGGGGTTGTCGGAGAACGGTTCGTACTGCAATATCCGCTTGAATATATCGTGTACCCGGACAGCACACAGCCCTATTATTTGGGCGAAATGGTAACTAACTGGTCAATACCCACAATGGAAAGGGAGGTAACGGACATATGGCAGTAAAGAAGAACGCCACAGAAGCCGCAGGAGCGGCAGAAAAGGGAAAGACGGTAAATAATACCACGAACGACAAAAAAACCGATTCTGGGGCAAATAACGAAGCCACAGGAGGGAAAAAAGAAGGAAGGGAAACAGTGACGCTTGCATATATAGGACCGTCGCTGCCTGCCGGACTTCTGAAAACAAATAAAATCCTGATAGGGACAAGGGAGGAAATAGACAAAGAGCTTGCGGCGGTTCTGGAGAAGTACCCGCTTGTGGGGAAAATGCTTGTCCCGGTTGAAAAGCTGGCAGAGAAAAAGGACAGGGCAGCAACGGCAGGAAACATTCTGAACAAATATTACACGGATATTGTTTCTTCCATTGCCGCAAATGAGAGGAAGGAGGAGTAAAAGATGGCTGATATTACACATGGAATTGACACGAAAAAGCAGCAAACAAGCGTCGGAAGTCCTACAGTCGTAGCAACGGGGATTCCGTTTGTGGTAGGAGCTGCCCCGGCGCATATGGTAGGCGGGAAGGTGAACGACGTTATCATGGCGAATGACTATGAAGAAGCCGTGAAAGCATTGGGATATTCCGACAACTGGGAGGGGTACGGGCTTTCAGAAGCAGTCTACACGCAGTTTGTTTTATATCAGCAGTCCCCGGCGTTTTTCGTGAACATTCTGGACCCGTCGAAGCACAAAAAGGAAGTGAGCGGGAAGAAATACGAAGTTGCGGAAAACCAGATTGCGCTTCCGCTTGAAACGCTTGCGGAAAGCGTAGAGATTGAAGGGAAGGAAAAAGGCACAGACTTTGAAGTGTTCTACAATGACACAGCCTGCATTGTTGAGTTTGTGGAGGACACGACAGGGGAAATGACGGTATCATGTAAGGAGGTTGACCCGTCAAAGGTGACAAAAGCCGATATTATCGGAGGTTACAGCATAGCAACGCACAAGACAACGGGGCTTGAACTGATTGACGATTGCTTCCCGAAATACAGGATTGTTCCTGACCTGATTTTGTGTCCGAATTGGTCACATGACCAGGAGGTGGCAGCGGTAATGTCAGCAAAGGGCGAAAATATCAACGGGCTTTTTGAAGCGGACGCACTTCTGGACGTAGACACGAAAGAAGGGAGCGGTGCGACATATTACACAGAAGTTCCGGCATGGAAGCAGTCAAAGAACTTCATGAAGCCGAATGAATTAGTATGCTTCCCGAAGTTGAAACTGGGTGACAGGGTTTTCAACTTTTCGACGCAGCAGGCAGGATTGATGGCACGGACGGACAACGACGGTTCACTGGGCGACGGGACCCCCTGCGAAAGTGCTTCAAACAAGAGCTTGCAGGCTGACAGCATGGTATTGGCAAACGGTGAAGAAGTCGTGCTTGACGTGCAGAAAGCGAATTTCCTGAATGACAACGGGGTTATTACGGGGCTGAACTTTATTAACGGTTTTGTGAGTTGGGGAGATTATACGGCTTGTTTCCCGGCGAATACAGACCCGGTTGACTATTTCTATTGCATTTCCCGTATGTTCAAATGGGTTGCAAAAACAGTCACGCTTTCTTACTGGTCACACATTGACCGAAAATTGACACGGCGGCTGATAGACGCAATCTTGCAGGGTATCAATGACTGGCTGGCGGCACTGACGGCAGATGAAAAGATTGTGGGCGGGCGTGTAGAACTGCGGGAAGAGGAAAACAGCTTGACAGCGTTAATGTCAGGAAAGGCAAAATTCCATATCTACATTACGCCACCTTCACCTTTGCGGCTTATGGAATATGTGCTTGAATATGATATTTCCTATCTGTCAAGCCTGCTGGCAGCATAAGGAAGGAGGGCTAAAAAATGCCGAAGATTGATGAACTTGTTATAAATTTTAGAGTATATGAGGACGCAAACGAGTATCTGGGAATGTCAGAAGCGACGCTGCCGGAAGTGTCGAACCTTGCGGAAGAGATTACAGGGGCGGGGATTGCCGGGAATGTTGAAGCGGTAGTATTGGGACATATCGAAGCAATGACACTGACGCTGAACTTCCGAACGGTCACGAAAGCGGCAATCCGGCTGGCAGAACCGAGAATACATAATATTGACCTGCGGGCGGCGCAACAGGTAAGGAACACGCAGACAGGCAAAATTGAAACGGTTGCAGCAAAGCACATTATGAAGGTTGTACCGAAAAAGTTTGCGCCTGGAAAACTTGCGGCAGCTTCCGCAGCGGACGCAAGCGGAGAATATGCCGTTTCATACTATGCACTGTATCTGGACGGGAAGAAGGTAATTGAAATTGACCCGCTGAACTTTATTTATTATATCAACGGGACAGATTATCTTAGCGACGTAAGAAGGGCACTTGGCAAATAAAAAAGGGAAAGGCAGAGAGCCAGCGGAAGGGTCCGCTGGTTTTTATCTGCCTATTTTTAGGAGGTAAAAAGATGGAAGATAACAAGGTTGTACAGGGGCAGCAGGAAGAGTTCACGGAGGAAATGAAGGAAGCGCAGAAAACCGGGATTGTCAGCATGGAAGACAAGAAGAAAGAGAAAAAGACCAGCCTGAACTACACGCACACCTTCAAAGCCCCGGTTGAGATTAACGGAGAGAAGCACAAGGCGTTGACATTCTACTTTGAAAAGCTGACAGGGGAAGACGTAGAAGCGATAGAAGAGGAATTGCAGGACAAGAACAAATACGTTCTGACCCCGGAAGTGTCGTCTGTATTCCAGACCATGCTTGCCGCACGTGCAGCAGGCGTGGGGGCTGATGAAATCAGGCGGCTTCCTCTTGGGGAGTACATGAAAATCAAGAATCAGGCAAGAAGTTTTTTAATAGAATCGGGCTATTAAAAGTAAGCAGCCCCGGAAATTTTATCAGAAAACAGGCTTACAGACTGGCAAGGGCTTCTAACACGCCTATACCGTTCTTTATGCAGCTTACACTTTCCGCACTTTTCCGCTGGATTAAAAGCGTGAATGAAGTAGAAAGGGAAGATGCACGGGAGCGGGAACGCCTAACACATAAAAAGTGATAGGAGGTGGAAGCGATTGGCAGGGTCACAGAAGGAATTTGAACTTCTTTTTAAGCTGAAAGCGTCACTGGGCGGGAATTTCAACAGCACTTTCAAAGGTGCGATTGAAACACAGCGCAAGTTGCAGGACAGCATAAAAAGCGTAAATTCCATGCAATCAAAGGTTGACGGCTACACAAAGGCTTCAAACGCCATAGAGCAGCAGAGGGGGAAGCTGGAAAAACTGCAAGCGGAACATGAAAAAGTTTCGCAGAAGATACAGCAACACCAGACGAACGCTGAAAGGCTGCGGGCGAAAATCGAAGAAACAGGCGACGCAACGGGAGAACTGACAGCGCAGCTTGTGAAGGAAGAAAACGAAGTCGCAAGGAATACCGAACGCCTGAAAAGCAATGAAAACCAGATACGACAGACCACTGCCAGCATACACTCACAAGAAGAACAGCTTGAACGGATGGCGCAGGAGCTACGGGACGCAGGGATTGACACAGACAATCTGGAAGAATCAAACGCCCGCTTGCAACGGTCATATGAACGGCTGCGGGGTTCGCAAGAAAATTTAAGCCGTATCAATTCCGAACAGGCAAAAATAAAAGAGAATATAGCAGCTACAAAGACACAGCTAATGGGAACGATAGGGGCGGTTGGCGCAGTTGCGGCGGCGATATACGCCGGACCCGTACAGGCGGCGCAGAAATACGAAACCGCTATGGCGAAAGTCGGGACGATTGCAGACACAAAGCAAGTGCCGCTTGAACAGCTTTCAAGTGAAATCATGAAGCTGTCAAACACGACGGGGATTGCTGCCGAAGCTATTGCAGATGATGTTTACAATGCAATTTCAGCGGGGCAGAAGACTGGGGACGCAGTAAACTTTGTTAGCAATTCAGCTAAACTTGCAAAAGCGGGATTTGCGGAAAGTTCGCAGACGCTGGACGTTCTGACGACGATTCTAAACGCTTACGGAATGGAAGCGTCAAAAGTAGGCGACGTGTCGGATATGCTTATTCAGATACAAAATAAAGGTAAAGTGACCGTGGGCGAACTGTCAAGCGTTATGGGTAAAATCATACCGACAGCAAACGCAAACGGGGTGGCATTAGAGCAGCTTGGGGCTGGTTATGCAATCATGACCAGCAAAGGTATTGCGGCAGCAGAAACCACAACTTACATGAATAGTATGCTGAATGAGCTTGGAAAGTCCGGGACTACAGCAGACAAACTTTTGCGGCAGACAGCGGGGAAGAGCTTCAAGGAATTGATGGCAGACGGGAAGAGCCTGGGCGACGTTCTGGGAATAATGCAGGAAGCGGCAGAAAGCAGCGGGAAAAGCCTGTCTGATGTGTTCGGGTCCGCAGAAGCAGGAAAAGCGGCAGTTTCCCTTTTGTCGAACGGTGTGGACGGATTCAACGAATCTGTAAAAGGAATGGTTGAGAGCGCAGGCGCAACGGAAGAAGCGTTTGCGAAAATGGAAAACACCACGGAAGCGAAAATGCAAAAGGCAAAGAACAGTATCGCAAATTTAGGTATTGTTCTGGGTCAAAACCTTCTGCCGATTGTCGGGAACCTTGCAGACAAGGTGGCTGCGGTCGTGATAAAAGTTTCAGAATTTGCGCAGGCGAACCCGAAGCTGGTTCAAACAGTCCTAAAAGTAGCGGCGGCACTTGCAGGAATGAGAATTGCAGGGCTGACCGCAAAACTGGGGTTCCTGAACATAGCAAGCGGGATAAAGGACGCACAGAGAGTTCTGGAGCTTTTCAAGATAAAGGCAATCGGGCTTTCCAGCATAGGTTCAAAAGTTGTCGGATTCATCACAAAACCGTTTAGCGGTATCGGCGGCATACTTGGAAAGGCACTGTCAGGAATAGGCGGCATTGTCGCACGTTCCCCGCTTGGGTCAATCGGAAGGGTGGTTGCTTCCAGTTTTGGAAAAATCGGGTCATTCATTGCCCCGGTAGGAAACATCATAAAAAAGGCGTTAGGACCGTTGGGAAAAATTGGTTCGACGCTTCTGGGACCGTTAGGAGGGATTGCAGGAAAGATTTTGCCCGTAGTAGGCGTGGTAACTGCGGTTATTACGGCAGTACAGCTATTACGGAAGAACTTTGATAAAGTCCGGGAAGCAGTAGGAAATATTTTCGGAGAAAAGGGGCTTGAGATATTCGACAAAATTGTTGCAGTAGTAACAAGCGTAGGCGAAACAATCAAGGGCGTTTTTTCAGACGGAAATCTGGGTGCGGCAAGGGACAAGATACAAGAGATTTTCGGGGAAAAGGGCGTTGCGGTATTTGATACCTTTGCAGGCGTTTTCCAGAAAGTTGTAGCGGCAGCAGGGGAGTTTGTAGGGTTTGTGACAACGCATATAGTCCCGGTTGTCGAACAGTTTTTGAATGTGCTGATTACAACGGTCATTCCGGGAATTATCAGCGGCATACAGTCAGCAGCCCCGGTGGTAATGCAGATTTTTCAGGCAATAGCGGACTTCATAGGCGGCATTATCCCGGTCATAGGAAGTTTTATTGCGGGCATTATGCCGATTATCAGCGAAGTTATAACATTCATTCAAACGTATGTTTTACCGATTATCAGCGAAGTTTTTAACTTTATCGTATCAACGGTACTTCCGTTCATTGTGCAGGGCATACAGCAGCTAGGGACCATAATAACAACGGTTCTTTCAGCAGTCTTGCCTGTAGTGCAGACCGTCTTCCAGACAATATGGACTATCATACAGCCGATTTTGACACAGATTCTTACAACGGTACAGGCGGTTTTGCCGCAGGTGCTTTTTGTATTTCAAACAGTATTCACAACGATTGGAAGTGTGGTGCAGGCGGCAACGCAGATTTTTCAAGGGCTGATACAGTTTATCACGGGAGTTTTCACCGGGAACTGGGGCGCAGCTTGGGAGGGCGTGAAGTCGGTATTTCAAGGAGCGTGGGACGGGCTAAAGTCCATAGCAACGGGCGTTATCAATGGAATTATAGGCGTTATCAACGGAGCTATTTCAGCACTGAACAGCATTAAGATTCCAGACTGGGTTCCGGGAGTAGGAGGGAAGGGCATAAACATTCCGACACTTCCGACCTTTGCAAAAGGAACAAAGAACACGCCGGACACATTCATTGCAGGTGAAGAGGGTCCAGAGCTGATAACAAATGCGCCAGGAATGACGGTATACACGGCGCAACAGACAAAAGACATATTCAGCGCACAGAACGCAGCCGGACAGGTGGCGCAGGCGGCAGGAGCCGGGCAGACGGCTTCACAGGTATTCTACAATACCACGAACAATGCGCCGGAAGTAAAGCCGCCAGAAGTAGTGAGCGGCGCAGGAACGGGCGGCGGGAATAGCGTAACAATCAACAGCAATCCGACAATATACGTTGATGGCGACAAAGCGGGCGACTTGGAAGAGAAGCTGGAGGAAAACAATAGAAACTTGTTGCAGGAGGTAGAAGACCTTCTGGACAAAAGAAATGATGATGAAAGGCGGTCAAGGCATGAGTAAGACATATACAACAATATCCGGGGATATGTGGGACCAGATAGCGTACACGCAGATGGGCAGCGTCCTTCATACGGACAAATTGATAAAAGCTAATGCCGACTATGCCGCAATGTTTATCTTCCCTGCCGGGGTAGTTCTGACTATCCCGGAAGTGGAGGAAAAACAAAGTATGGAGCTGCCGCCGTGGAAAAGGGGGTTGTTAATCTAATGAGCGACAAAAGACTTGCACGGCGGGTGGTGCTAAAGCTGAAATTTGAAAATGTAGACGTGCCAGAGAATATAGCGTTGCATTTAGTGAGCGCAAGTTATACGGACAATGAAGACGGAAGCACAGATGATTTTCAAATTGTGTATGAAGACCGGGAACGGAACCTGATGGGGGACTGGCTGGAAGTAAAGCCGACAATCATAAAAACAACAAAGCAGGTTGTGAAAGAGGTTCAGAAAGAAGAAGTAATAAATTATGTTGTGAAGCGGGGTGACACATTGTGGGCGATTGCTTCACAGTATTTAGGGAGCGGGACAAAGTACCCGCAGATTGCACAAGAAAACAACATACCGAACCCGAATTTGATTTATCCGGGGCAGGTATTCAGGATAACGACAGGCGGCACGGCAAAGAGTACAGCAGTTGAAACCGTGGAGGAAGTGAAGCAGGGGGCAAAGCCGAAACTTGTAACGGCGGTTCTTGTCCAGCAGAACTGGAACGACACAGGGAAAGACGCAACTTTGAATATCGGGACTTTTGAAATAGACGGTATCGACGTATCAGGACCGCCCACAAAAGTAACCGTGAAAAGCACGTCTATTCCGTACACTTCCACAATGCGGATAGAGAAAAAGTCAAGGGCGTGGGAAAATATCACGTTAAAAGCAATAGGGGAACAAATAGCGGGTGACAGCGGGCTTTCCCTGATGTATGAAGCAAGCGACAATCCGACATTCAAAAGAAAAGAGCAGGTGCAAACGTCGGACGTAAAGTTTTTGCAGGAGCTATGCCACGCCGCAGGAATGGCGTTGAAAGTGACAACGCTGAAAATTGTAATATATGACGCTGCGGAGTATGACGCAAAACCCGCAGCAAAGACTTTCAAATACGGGGATAAAAATATTATATCCTACAAACTGGGAACAAGCCTGACAGATACGGCGTACACAAGTTGTCATGTTTCTTATACAGACCCGGACAGCAAAGAAACCATTGAATATACATACACGCCGGACAGCAGCACGGGGACAGGGCAGGTTCTGGAGATAAACGAAAAAGTCAGGAACACGGAGGAAGCGAAGACGCTGGCAAAAAAACGCCTGCGGGAAAAGAACACGCAGGAATTTACAGCAAGTTTGAAGGTAGTGGGCGACGTTTCATTTGTAGCGGGAATGACCGTAAAATTAAAAGGCTTTCAGAAGTTCGATAGAAAATACAAGGTAACGCAGGCGAAGCACAGCTTGACAGGGGGCTACACGGTAGACCTTTCTTTAAAACAGGTTCTGGAGGGGTATTAATGGCAGATATGAACGAACTAAAAAACATGATACGGAAAGGGACCGTGCAGAGCGTGAATGACGGAACCATGAAAGCACGGGTGAAGTTCGGGGATAAAGGCGGCATTGTGTCAGGGGAGCTTCACATATTAGTCAGACCCAGAATAGTAGTTCCGGGGGAAAAGGACAAAGCCGGGAATAAAACAAAAACGGAAGCAGGGCATTTCCACGAAGCATATATAACAGAGTGGGTCCCGAAAGTAGGGGACCTTGTTTTGTGCCTGATGATTCCTGACGGCGACGGGGAAGGGTACATTGTAGGGAAGGTGATGTAATGGCAAAAATCGGAAGTTTCGGGAGCCTTGTTTTCAGCGTGTCGGAAAATACGGTAAAAACATTTGACGGCATGAACTGGGATTTTTCCGCTGATTACGCAACGCATGACAGGCACATAAAAGCTGACCTGCTAGAATACATGGGACCGGGGATTGAAAGCATATCATTTTCTATGACGCTTTCTGTATTTTTAGGGGTAAACCCGTTAAAGGAAATAAAAAAGCTGCGGGAGATGGTGCGAAAGGGATACGCAGAACGGCTTGTAATCGGCGGCAAGGTATACGGCAGTTACAAGTGGGTAATGCAGAAAGGGACGGTTGACTTTCAGAGGTTCGACAACAAAGGGAATTTGTGGGCGGCAAACATAAAAGTGACCCTGAAAGAGTACCCGAAAAGGTGATAAAGATGGATATTATCAGAGGTGACGGAACACTACTAAAAAATATTGACCTATCCCCGAAAAATGAATATCAGGAAGTATTGCAGAATGTAGCAATCATAATAGACACATGGGAAAATACCTGCCCTTTGCTGCGGGCGTTAGGGCTTCCGGGGCAGTTGATAGGAAGACCGTTGCCCGTAGTAAAAAATATCATGGTGGGGCAGTTGCATGACCAGATTGAAGAATATGAGCCACGGGCGATTCTGGGGGATATAACCTTTGAAGAAAATGCTTTCACGGGGAAGCTGATACCAATAATAGAAATAGAGGGGGTGCAGACGGAAAATGAAGAAACCTGAAAGGGAATACCCGGACATTGAGTTTCTGGAAACGGACACAGAAACGATTGAAAGCAATATGATTGCGCTTTATGAAGAGCTGGTAAACAAAGAGCTGGTGAAGCAGGGGAAACGGGAAAAATACAAAGTTTATCCGGCTTCCCCGGAGCGTCTTTTTATTGCATGGTGCGCCGCTATTATTGTACAACAAAGAGTGCTGATAAATGAAACGGCAAAAAAGAATGTTCCCCGGTATGCAAAGGGGGAGTATTTAGACAGCCTTGCGGAGCTTTTCAAGGATATTGAACGCCTGCCCGCCACGCCTGCCGTTGCAAAATTCCGTTGTTACATATCGGCGGCGCAGAATCAAAGCGTAATTGTCCCGCAGGGGACACGGATAACATTTGACGGGGAAATCACATTTGAAACCACGGAAGAGCTTGAAATAAAAGCCGGGGAAACATACGGGGAAGTCAACGGGAAATGCCAGACAGCGGGAATTGTCGGGAATAACCTTGCGCCTGGGCAGGTGAAAGAAATTGTTGACGTTTACGACTATTATTTAAAAGCTGAAAACGTGACAAAGACAGAGGGCGGCGCAGGAGAGGAAGACGACACTTCATACTATGAGCGCATGAGGGAGAGCATGGAGAGCTTTTCAACAGCGGGTCCAATAAACGGCTATATCTATCACACAAAGACAGTCAGCACGGCAATAGCTGACGTTGCGGCAACAAGCCCGGAAGCCGGGGTGGTAGATATTAGGGTATTGTTACAAGGCGGGGAACAGCCGACGCAGGCAGTTCTGGAGGAAATAGAAGCCGCCCTGAACGCTTCCGACGTGCGCCCGCTGACGGATATTGTCACGGTATCAATGCCGGAGGAAGACCCGTTTGAAATAGACCTGACATATTACATAAACCGAAACAGTCAGGCAAGCACAAGCATTACAGACAGGGAAGCAAGGGCAGCGGTGGAAGAATACATAAAATGGCAGACCGGGAAAATGGGAAGGGACATAAACCCGTCATACCTGACGCAGTTAATCATGGCAGCAGGCGTGAAGCGGGTAGAAGTAAGAAAACCGACATTTCAGGTGGTAGAGGAAACACACGTTGCAAGGATTGTCCGGGACACAATGAAGGTTTTGAACGGGGGTGTAGAAAATGCCTAACCCCAAAGGAATAAGGAACGCCGGGCGGGATATGTACACGGTGAATTTTGCGGACTATCTGCCGGGGGCGTTGAAGCAGGACCCGAAAATCAAGGCGATTGCGGAAGCGGTAACAAAGGAAGCATTGACGGTCAGCGGGGAAATTGAAAATGTGCTGATATATTCCCGTATAGACGAACTGCCGGAAGCATTGATTGACATTCTGGCATACGATATGCACGTTGACTGGTACGACTATTCTTTTCCGCTGAAAGTAAAACGGGACATTCTGAAAAGCAGCGTAAAAGTCCATAAGAAGATGGGGACAAAATATGCCGTTGAAAAAGCACTGGGCGCACTGTACCCGCAAAGCGAAGTTGAAGAATGGTATCAGTACGAAGGGGAACCACATCACTTTCACATTGTATGCGACGTAACGGAAAACAGGGTGACAGCCAGTTTTCAGGAAATTATAAATGCCGTGATGATGTACAAAAGGCTTTCTTCACATTTGGACGAAGTTGTATATCAGGCAAGCGTGGGTATCAGGGTAGAAACGCATACAGACTTCTTTCTGTACAAAAACCCGGCAACGGGAAGCCTGCTGGCGGGGACATACCCGCAGAGGATAAGGCGGGGCGTACAGGCGGGAAGCGTGATTGTAGTAGGGACGGACGCTGCGGGGTTTATTTTTTTGCCGACGCAGGCGGGGACATATCCGTATAGAAACACGATATTCAGGCACACAGGCGCACAGATTGACATAGAAACGGCTTCAAAGGCTTACAGGCATAGAAATACACCTGCGGGACAAATAAACGCCGGAGAAGAGCCACAGAGAAGCTACAGAGGGGCGCAGGCAGGGACGGTCATTGAAGCGCAGGCAGAAACAGAGGAAAAACCGTTTTCAGTCCCGGCAGCAGGAACCGCCCCGGACAGAAACACGGTATTCAGGCACACAGACACGCAGATTGACGCAGAAACGGCTTTAAAGGCTTACAGGCATAGAAATACACCTGCGGGACAAATAAACGCCGGAGAAGAGCCACAGAGAAGCCACAGAGGGGCAGGGACGGGCGCAGGGATAGAAGCACAGACGGAAGCAGAAGGAACGCCGTTTTCAGTCCCGGCAGCAGGAACCGCCCCGGACAGAAACACAGTATTTCAGGGAAGCGGCACGGATATAAAAGCAGAAGGGGAAGCAGAGGGCTTCCCCTTCTTCATGCAAGCTGCCGGGACAAAGCCTGAAAGAAATACTGTCATGAGCAATTCCGAAGCCGGGATTGCGGCAGAAGAAGCCGCAGACGGCTTTTTATATACCGTAAAAGCTGCCGGGACCGTGCCGGACAGAAACACGGGAGAAGGAGCCGGAAGCGGAGGGATTGAAAGCACGGTGAAAGCGGAGGTATTCAGGCATACAAACAAGCCTTGCGGGAGCCGCAGAAAACTTTGAAAGGGGGTGAAAAACCATGCTGACACCACAGGCAATAGAGGACTTCAAAGGCTTTCTTGACAATAACATTGCGTATGCAAAAGTTACGGTGAATGAGGAAGTGAAGAAAATCCCGATTCACAGGCGGGAACGCCTGAAAGACGGGCGGGTGGCGGTTTACCTGAACATTACGCCGCAGGCGGGGACGGAAGCGACAATTCAACGGGTACAGCTTTACAACAAAAATAAGCAGTTGTGGGCAGATAAAACGGAGGATATAACGCTTTCTAATGTGCAGGAAGGGGCGTTATACCGTTTTGTCTTCCGATTTGTAGAACAGGAGGTATAAAGATGGCATACGAATGGCAGCAGTGGCAGGACCATGTTACAGAGCATGAAAACCGTTACAGAGAGATTGAAAACGACGACGGGACAATCACGCATGAAGCCGTGGAAGGGGAGGTATTGCAGCAGGGGACCCCGCAGAGCGCAACGAACTTCAACCACATGGAAGACGGCATAACGAACGCCGGGGAGCTTGCGGCACTTCTGGCGACGGAAACAATTCACATGAACCAGCGGGCGGCAGATGAAACCGGGGAAACAATTCTTCTGACCATGACAAACGGGCAGCAGTACCCCTTCAATGATTCCGTGAAGACCGTTGCGCTGAAAACAGAAAGAAACCATTTAGACTATACCGTGACAGCGGAAGTGCTGGAATACAGCGGCGGTTGCGTCGGGGATATTGAAGTAACGGAGAAGCTGGCGAACGGCTTCAAGATTGCGCATACAGGAAGCGCAAAGGAAGTCAAACTGAAAGTGTTTGTGAAGGGGGGCTTCTACTGATGAAGGGCGCAAATGTGATTATCAGGAGCGAAGAAAGAAAGCAGCATGAAGCGTATGTGCTGCAATCTTTTGGAGTAAAGGGGAGAGGAACCCCGGAACAACGGGAAGCAGCGGAAATCATAGCCGCAAGGACCCGTGAAGTTGTAAAAGAAGGAGGAAGATAAGATGGCAAAAATCAAGGTTGTTGAAAAAATGCCCGGCAATCATATCCAGTATGAAGTGAAGGGCAAGAAGATTATTTTCGGTGATGATGAACTTTCTGTAAATCTGGCAAGCCGGGAAAGAGATTTTGAAGTGTCGCTGGACATTTGCATTGACAGCGAAAACGGAATTGTTATCGGGACGGGCGGCAGGGCGCAGAAGTACGCAGCGCAAATTATCATTCCCGCCCGCCGCTATGATGTGATTGAAGACGGGGTGGACGAAAACGAAGAACCACGGGAAGTGCCGATTCCGATTGACTTTGATGTTACACTTTGCACAATTATTTTATGGGAGGTATAAAGATGGGAAATTTTGATGATTTAGCCCTTGCGGTTGCGTCTTTTGGAGGACATAACAAAGTCATTCTTGACGATTTAGGAAAGCCGTCTATCATGGTAGGCGTTCCGAAGATGAAGTATTCTGATATTATTGCAGGCGGCACACAGGAAACCTTGCCGTGGTGGGTTGTCGAAGGAGTGGAAAAGAATGTGATTTGGGTATCAAAGTACCTGAATTGTGTCGTGAATGACAGAGCCTATTCCCTGCCTATGAAGGACCCGAAAGCGTATGTGAATTTTGACGACGCTTTACGGTTCAGCCGGAACAAAGGGGAGGGCTGGCACTTATTACAGAACGGCGTTTTTGCCGCCCTTGTGTTATGGTGTGAAAAAAATAAAACGATTCCGAGAGGGAACACGAACTGGGACGCAAGCTATGAAAAGGCGTGGGAACGGGGCGTAAATACATATATCGACGGTTCACACGGCGGCGGCAGGACGGCGACAGGAAGCGGACCCGTAACATGGAACCATGACCACAGCGCAGCGGGCATTGCTGACCTTTGCGGGAATTGTTGGGAATGGGTGTCAGGTATGCGGCTGGTAAACGGTGAAATACAGATTATTCCTTACGGAAACGCAATGAAATCTGATTGCAGTATGGGGGTAAGTAGTACCGAATGGAAAGCGATTAAGCCGGACGGAACGCTGGTTGAACCGGGAACCGTAGGGACATTGAAAATTGACGGAACAAGCCAGACAAGCAGCCCCCGGATAAATACAAGCGTTACAGTTGCGACGACAGACGAAGGAAACAGTTATTTGAGAAACCAGTATTTCAAGAGCGTTGAAGCGGTAACGGGCGTTACAATACCGAAAATTCTGATTGCAGCAGGACTTTTCCCGGAAGCGGGCATGACTTCACCGGGCGGGTACTGGGCAAGGACGAACGGCGAAAGACTGCCTCTCCGGGGTTCGAGCTTCTACAACACTTCCGACGGTGGAGTGGCGGCGTTGTCCTTGAACCTCGCCCGTTCTCTCGTCAACTTCAATGTGTCCTTCCGTTCCGCTTTTTATGAATAACTGTAAACTGATAACTGATACACTGGGAGGGCTTGCGACAGCAAGCCCTTTCTATCAAAACAGACAAGGCGGGTGAAATATGGCAGGAGAAGAAAAGGGACTGCCGGAGCTTGACCCGGTACGGGACAATGCGACGGCAGACGACTTCAAGACGAAAAATAAAGTCTATGAGCTGATACTATACACGGGACCAGAGCTTGAACAGTTTCCACGGGCGCAAAGAAGACTTGCGGAAGAGATACGGGAAACAATGCTTCAAATTTTGCGGCTTGTCGTGACACTGGAAAATAAGCACTACAAGAAGACGACGCTGGGAGAACTTGACAACGAAGTTGACGTATTACGCCACCTTGTAAGGCTTGCGGCTGACCCGCAGTATACAAGGAGCCGGAAACCCTGCCTGCCCTTGCGGAAGTATGAGAATATTTCACGCAAGATAAATGAAATAGGCTGCATGATTGGCGGCTATTATAAATCATTAAAGAAATGAGCGGGAAACCGCTTTTTTCATATCGGGAAAGAACCGTTATAGAGGACTTGCCGTGCCTATCCGGGGTTCGAGCTTCAACAACACTTCCAACGGTGGAGTGGCGGCGTTGAACTTGAACAACGCCCGTTCTAACGTCAACAACAATGTGTCCTTCCGTTCCGCTTTTCCTCTACAGCCAGAAGTCACGTTCACAAGTGAGCGTGTCCCGTGCGTACAGGGTTAAAAGGGGTTCTTTTCCGTTCCAAAGGCGACCGGGGAACCGGGGACCGTAGGAAGAAGATTGAATTGTCGGGAAGATAGTTAGTAACCCTGTAAGACAGAATCAGGATTTTGTCTTACAGGGCGAAAGTCAGCCGAAAGGCTGAATGAATATATCACGTTTGAAACGGAGTGGTGGACCGGAGTAAATTTGCCCGACACATTTTTGATTGCAGGAGGTAAAAACCATTGAAGAAGATACGGGGAATTTTCCCGAAAATCTATGACTTTGAAAACCTGTTTTGTGCATACAAAGCGGCTATCAAGTGCAAAAGATACAGACAGGACGTTATGGAGTATACGGACAGGCTGGAAGATAACCTGATTATCCTGCAAAATGAATTGATATGGGGACAATACAGCGTCGGAAGGTACAATATTTTCTATGTGTACGAACCGAAAAAACGCCTGATAATGTCACTGTTATTCAAAGACCGGGTGGCGCAGCACGCAATATACAGGCAGGTGAACCCGATTTTTGAAAAGAAGTTCATTTTCGACAGTTACGCTTGCAGGGTAGGGAAGGGGACGCACAAGGCAATAGACCGCCTGCAATATTGGTTAAAGCAGACCGACAGGAAGCCGAAGAAATACTACTATCTGAAATTAGATGTATCAAAGTATTTCTACAGGATAGACCACGGCATTTTGAAGAAGATTCTTGCAAAGATGATTGACGACCCGCCGCTTTTAGACCTTATGGCGAAAATCATTGACTGCGAAGATACAAAGTTCGGATTGCCGTTGGGCGCAGATATAGGGGACGTTGCATTTGACAGAATGTTAGATGATGTGGGCTTGCCTATAGGAAACCTGACTTCTCAAATGTTCGCAAACCTGTATCTGAATGAGCTTGACCAGTTCTGCAAGCACAAATTAAGGTTGCACTTCTATATCCGATACATGGACGACATTATAATTTTGCATGATGATAAAAAGTATCTGGAGAAGGTAAAACAGGACATAGCCGTATTTCTGGGAAAGAAGCTGAATTTGCAGTTAAACAAGAAAACCTGCATACGCCCGACAAGTATGGGCATTGAGTTTGTAGGCTTCCGGGTGTGGGCGACACATAGGAAGTTAAGGAAGAAGACTGCAAAGAAGCTGAAAAGACGGCTGCAATATATGTTCCATGCCTACAAAATAGGTGAAATTGACAAAGACACGCTTGACAGAAGCGTTGCTTCATACCGGGGAATATTAAAACATTTTGAAAGCTACGGACTGCGAAAAAGTTTGAATGAAATGTATAAAAAGGAGGTATGCGGAAATGTCACAGGAGCTATTGCAGACAGCGAAAGAGATTCTGGCGTGGCTTGCGGCGGCAGGGATAATAATTGACCTGACCCCTGGCATTAAATTTCAGCCCGTGCGGTATATCATAAAGCGCATAGGGGCATTGATGAATCATGATATAAAAGGACAGCTTGACAAGATAGAAAAGGACTTGCAGCAGCACAAGGTGGAGAGCTGGCGGCATGAAATCTTGACCTTTGCAAATGAATGTATGAACCGCAGGAAGCACACGAAAGAAGAATTTGACAATTTCTTTGAAACACATAGCGACTATGAAGAGTACATAAAAGCAAACAAGCTGGAAAACGGGCGTGTAGATATGGCTTACAAGTATGTAAGCAATGTATATATGCGCCGTTGTGAAAAGAATGATTTTCTTGTGGAAAGGGAGGAAGAAGACGAATGATTGTTTTATGGATTGCGTCCGGGTTCGTGTTATGCGCTTTATTCATGTACGTTTTCAACGCACGGGGAATAATGGCGGCACGAAGAAAGTACAGGAGGGCGCAGGCAAGGACGCAGACAAAGAAGCAGAAGCGGGAAAAGATACAGGTTACAAAAATCATTGTCTTTTCAATCATGATAACCTACTATATCGCTTTTGCGGTTGCGGTGTGGGTAGTGGTTGCAAAGGACATATACCAGCTTTCAAGCCTGCTGACATTCACGGGCGGCGTTGCGGCTTTTGCGGTTGCGTTCTATTGCTGGAAGAGCAAAGCGGAAAATTTAGAGAAGATAAAGAAAGGGAACCCGGACTTGTGCGGTTCCCTTTCTGATTTTTCCGGCATGGGTTCACAGTAAGGGAGGAAGGACAGATGAAAGAAGAGCTGAAAAGAGAGATTGCAGCGGAAGCGGCGAAAATTATCTTTGCGAATGAAGGAAATTATGCTTCCGTCAATGCTGATGATAATGGGGCGGTGAGCGTCGGCAAGGTACAGTGGCACGGGAACCGGGCATTGTCGCTTCTGAAAAAGATTGTACAGGGCATGGGCGCAGGAGCGGAAGCGGTTCTGGGAGGGACCCTGTACCGGGAAATCATGACGGCTTCCGACTGGTCAAGAAGGAAAGCGACAGCGGAGGAAAAAGCGAAGCTGTCAAAGGTTCTGGGGAGCGTTCAGGGGAAGCAGGCGCAGGACCGGCAGGCAGAAGAAGACATTCTTTCATACGTCACGCACGGCGTAAAGATGGGGATTGAAGACCCGCAGAGCCTTGTATATTTTGCAGACTTGGAGAATCAGGGAGGGGCGGGAGCTTCAAAGCGTGTCGGGAACACCGCAGCGGGAAGAGCCGGGGGAGCCGGGAAAGTAAAACTTGACCACATACACGGGGCGGCACTTGCTGACCGTGTAATGGGTAAATACAGCAGCCGCAGGAACCTTGTATATAAAAAGGCACAGGAGCTTTTCAAGGGGGCTTCCGGGGCTGCAAACAATAATCAGACAGGAGGTAAAAAGACTATGACAGAACAGGAGTTGCGAAACAAAGTAGTGCAGACCGCACGGGGCTATCTGGGAAGCAATGAAGCGGACGGGAGCCACAGGAAGATTATTGACGGGTACAACGCACACAAGCCGATTGCACGGGGCTATCTGGTGAAGTATACGGACGCATGGTGCGCCACGTTCGTTTCTTTTGTCGGTATCGTCTGCGGGCTTACGGACATTATGCCGACTGAATGTGGGTGCGGGGCAATGATTGACCTGTACCGGGCAAAGGGACGCTGGCAGGAGAACGACGCATACAGACCGCAGCCCGCAGATATTGTCATGTATGACTGGGACGACAACGGGGCGGGGGACTGTACGGGATATCCTGAACACGTCGGCATTGTGGAAGCGGTGAACGGGAATACAATTACGGTCATTGAAGGGAATATGAGCAATAAAGTGGGGGAACGGGCGTTGCAGGTAAACGGGCGTTATATCCGGGGATATTGCCTGCCTGATTATGCAAGCAAGGCAAGCGGCGTTCCTTCCGGGTCCGTTCCTTCTGCAAGCGTTCCTTCCGGAAGTCCTTCTTCCGGGTCCGCTTCTTCCGCAGAACAGGTTTACACAGTTCAGGCGGGCGACACGCTTTCAAAGATTGCCGCAAAGTACGGCACTACATACCAGAAGCTGGCAAGCCACAACGGGATTGCAAACCCGAATATTATAAACGTCGGGCAGAAAATCAGGATTCCGGGAAGCGGCGTAAAAACCTATACAGTAAAGCCGGGCGACAGCTTGTGGGCGATTGCGGCGGCGCAGCTTGGGGACGGTTCCCGTTACAATGAAATTAAAGTCATGAACGGGCTGGCAAACAACACGATTCACCCCGGACAGACCTTGAAGCTGCCGGAAGCATAAGAGGGAGGAAAAGAAGATGAATGACATTATCATTTTAGCGGTACAGTTAGGACTTACGGTTGCGGCGTTTGTTATCGGGAAGTATGTATTCCCGAACATTCCGAAAAACGTAATTGACAAACTGAATATGCTGTCACAGTGGGCGGCGCAGTTTGTAGTATGGGCGAAAGAGTTCATGAAAAAGGAAACAGGGGAAGAGAAGATGGCGGCAGTTGTCGAAAAGCTGAAAGAGATTGCAGACGAAGCCGGGATTGAAGTCACGGAAGACCAGTTGCGGGCAATCGCACAGTCAGCCTACAACGCAATGAAAGCCGGGGAGAAGGAAGCGGCGGTGGCAGAGCCGCAGGCGGTAGAAGCGGCACAGGTTCCGACAGTGAATATTTACACAGGACCCGCAGCGGCAGGGAAAGCCGCAGTTGCGACAGATGAAGTCCCGGAAGGTGCGCTGGAGGACAGCAAGGAAGGGAAAGTGAACGTATACGACGCAGACGGGAATAAAACCGGGACAATCACGGCAGAGGAAGCGGCAGAAGCGGCAGAGGGCGTGACACATATTGAAGTAGAATAGCCCGCAGACGTGCCACGCAAGCCCACAGACAGACTAAAAGCCCCGCAGGTAGGAAATATACCTGCGGGGCTTTTCTGACGCTTGTGGGGCAAATACGGGGCGTTCATGCGGTTGTGAAAATCTCACTTTCCGTATAGTTTATAAATTTCCGGGGAGTGCCGGACGGCACATTTAATTCATTTCTAAAAATAAAATAGCTTCTGTCAAGTTCTTCTGAATATAGCTTCATAAAGTCAACAACATTTGTTTCAGTCCGGTTGTCGTCGTCGTCATAAAAATATTTCAGTTCAACGGTTTTTGCGCCGTAAGCGGCGGCAAGTTCCCGGACAGCCGCCCGGAAGCCGCTGGTGGTTGTGCAGGCTGCGAGGGAGAGCCAGCAGGTGGTATTGTCAAAGCGGGCAATCACAGGGCGGTAATTGCTGCGGTTAAAGGTTACGCCGTTCATAGTCCATTTCAATTTCATAATTTCACCGTTCCTTTCAGGGAGGGCAGCGGCAGGAGCCGCCGCCCGGTCATTCAGTTTTCTTTCCGCAGTTCGTTATAAACGTGGTGTCCTAGTTCCTGCATGGCTTCCGGGACTTCCTTCACGAACACTGTAAACATGAAAGTCATAAATTCTGACTTTGTTTGCGCCCATTCTTCTGGGGTCATGTGCGGGTTTTGCGCCAGCTTCATTTCAAGAAGTTTTTGTGTAAGTTCCTGACCTGCGGGGCTATTCAGTGCGCTTCTTTCCGCTTCTGATACCTTGTCTACAAAATCATTGAAATTTTCTGCTATCATCATTTTTCTTTCATTCCCTTCTTTGCTGGAGGGGCGGCAGAGCCGCCGCCCGTTGTTTTTATAAATGTGTGTACATTCCCGTTACTGATGTAAAAATATCTTGAAGCATATCTGCATATACGCCGGAAATATTTTCAATGTCTTCTTTCTTGTCCGGGGACCATGCGAAAGTCTTTTTGTTCAGCCGCCCGGCAGTATACTTGAAGAAGTTCATTGTGTAAGTGTCGGAAGCGTCAAGCGTGATGTAAAGGCGGTTCGCCTTGCTGCGGTTTTTCGGAAGCGTCATGCGAAGCGTGTTTCCGTCTGATACAAAGTTTTTTGCGCCTGTCATTGCGATAAATTTGTTGCCGCCGAGTTGTTCAAGGATTGTATTTGCTATTGTCATTTTATTTGCCCCTTTCCTTTGCTTCATCTTATGATACTATTATATACTTACGCAAGTATATTTTCAATAGGCAGAATACACAAAGTTACGCAAGTATATTTGTACAATATGTATACTTGCGTAAGATAAAAAGAAAAGCCCCGCAGGGACGGGGCAGGGGTTCAGACAATATCCACGTTTCCGGCTTCCCCTTCACGGAAGATAGACAATATATTTTCTGTCATATCCCGTTTTGCAAGGCGGGCAAGGCGGGCGAAATCAGCCTTTGTTGTTTCCTTGTAGTGGCTGTAAAGACGGTTCCTGTATTCTTCAAGGTGATAGCAGTAGAAAGCGTGACGGTTCCCGCCGTAGTCTTCCAGCCAGTTTTTAATTTCATTAAGGTTGGAATAAATCGGGTAATAGCAGTTCTTCCGGGCGGCGGTAAGGTGTACGGCTTTTAATTGCTTCAATCCTTCATTCAGTGCAAGACGGCTGTAAGCGGCTTTTTCAGGTTTTATCATTGTTCAGGGTCCTTTCTTTTTCAGGGAGGGCAGCGGCAGGAGCCGCAGCCCCGATTATCGGTTACGCTGTCAGGCTGGGACACATGGAGTAACGCCCTAACGGGTAGATTGTTTCAGCGTCGCAGTATTCAGAAATTTTCTTGCTTATCCGGCATTTCTGGACTTTTTCGCCGTCTGAAATGGTGATTGTTTGCGCTGTCCGGGCGGTTACTGTATAAGTCCATACGCAGTTATGGTCACATACGCTTGTCATGCTGTATCCCTTGCCTACTTCAAATTTCTTCATTGTGTTTTCCTCTCTTTCATTTGATAAGTCTATCATATACTTACGCAAGTATATTTTCAATAGGCAGGATATACAAATATACTTGCGTAACTTTGTATAATTTGTATACTTGCGTAATACTTGCGTAAGTGATATAATGATTCATACCCAAAGGAAGGAGGGCGACAGATGGAGGAAAAGAAGACGGAAGGGAAAAAGCCGGACACAAAGAACACAGGGCAGCAGAAAGCGGCGACAAGGGCGAAGAACACTTTCAACGGCAAGAATTATGAAAGGCTGTACCCGTTTGTGAAAATGGGGGAGAAAGTGAAGATTGAAAGGGCGGCTTCCGCTGCCGGGCAATCCCTGAATGATTACATTGTAACTGCCGTGTATCAGCGCATGGAAAGAGAGGGGCAGACGGATGGAGAAGGAGAAGGACAAAAGACCGGGGAAGTGTGAGAGCTGCGGACTTGCCATGCCGAAAGAACAGGGAAAAGGGGCGTGGAAGTATTTCTGTAGCAATGACGGGAAGAGCAGGCGGGGCGGCGATTCTTGCGCCGGGTACTGGGAAGCCGGGGACATGAAGAAGTATATTGACACAATGACGCAGTTCGTATGAAAGGGGCGGCGCATGGAAAACGAATATCTTTTCATCTATGACGGGGAAATGTGGTGGTTGAAGCTAACGGACGTTGAACAGATTATAGACTATCACAAACAGACTGGCGGCAGATATGAAGGGGCGGTAAACCTTTATATGAAGTTCAGGCAGGAAGGGAAAGAGTGGTATAATTTACTTGACGATATGCCCTTACAAGAGCGTATAGAGATAATGCAGAGAAAAGACTTTAAATATCTTCAATGTGCAATCATTAAGGCGCAGCAGGTAGAGGGGACTATATTTGACGGCTTCCGTTGCCTGAATATGGAAATAGGGGCGGGAGAGCTTGAAACAATCCGGGAACATGGGGCAGTCTTCATCAATCAGGCTGGCGGTCATACATGGGGAATTAAAACGGTGCAGTTCTGCCGCAGGAAACAGCTTGTATTCCCACACTTCAAGCGGGAGGAAATCAGGATAAAGCAATTCAGGGGCGGGCGGCATTGGTACGCATACATAGGGGACGTGCAGTTAAGGGACGGCGACTGCCTGAAATGGAATACAAGGGAAGCGGCGCAAGCCGCAGCGGAAGCGATAGTGGCAGAGTAAGGAGGGCGGCACATGGTAACAGTAAACGGAAGACCTGACACAGAAGAAACAGCACACGCAAAATGTTTTGGGAATATGTTTAGGGAAAACGGAAGATTGACATATGGCGCAATGATTTGTGATGAATGTGAAGAAGTAGAAGAGTGCTGGGAGTATAGCAAAAGCAGGAGAAAATAAAAGTACCCCGGAGGGTAGCAGGCTTTCCGGGGGTTCTCTATGTTGTACTAACTGAACAGTGCCGACGGGCGCTTTGAACCGGCAAAATTCCATAGAGGTGCTGAATCTGCTTACAGATCTGAACAGGAACGGGCAGAGCATTCTGATGGTAACGCATGATCTGAAAGCGGCTTTGAGAGCTGACAGGCTGCTGTATCTTGAGGATGGATCAATTGCTGGAGAATTATCGCTGCCAGAGTACCGGCAGCAGGATGAAAAAAGACGTGAAGTGCAGGTGAACGCATGGCTGACGTCGCTGGAATGGTGAGGTGCTGTTTATGGAAATATTAACGATTATGAAAGCCAATATCAGATATAAAAAAGGTTCCTTTATGAGCATTATTCTGCTTATGACCATAATTTCCATGGCGCTGACTGCGATTCTCAGTGTATGGGAGAATATTTATGAAGGCGTCAGCGAAGCGCAGGCGCGTGTAAATACCGCGGACGTTGTATGTATGGTTAACCGGGAGATGTTAAGTGATGACCTCATTGCAGAGGTAGAAAGACATGAGCTGGTAAAATCTGTAAAACTGGAAGAAGCGATCGCCTCCTGGAACGTAAGTTATGACGGCGCAGTTTACAGCAATCCGGTCTATATACGGGAATTGCCGTCGGGATACAGGCTGTTTCATTCTGAGAGGAGCGGATTTTTTGAGGAAACGCAGGAGCTGAATCATGGAGAAATTTATATTCCACAGGGCCTGAAAACCAATTTTTCCTGTGAAACAGGGGATATTCTGGCCATTGCCACAGACGGCGGTTCTTATGAATTCAGGATAAAAGGAATTATAGAAGAACCGCAAATGGGAGCTTCTGTCATTGGCTGGAAAAACGTATTTCTCAGTCATGCGGATTATCAGAACATGTGTGAGGAGCTTGAAGGAGCCGGGCGGCGGGCGGATGGCATCAGCAGTTTTCTGACATTTGTTTCTGTTTATAAAAATGAGGACTGTCTTCTGACGGATGGCAGATTTGCCCGTCAGATTAATTTGGATACCGGAATTGCAGATATGAGTTCTGGCGCAATTACCAGGGAAATGATGGCGATGTATACCTGTCTGTTTCCGAAAATTATATGTATGATATTAATCGTTTTTGTAATACTTTTGCTGGTATCCGTAGTAGTGGTTCTGTGTCACAGCGTGTCTACAGGAATTGACATGGAGTATACGGTTTTTGGGATTATGAAGGCCCAGGGATTTACAACAGAAAAAATGCAGGCTGTTTTTGTGATACAATATGTTGCGGCCGAAATTTTGGGGTCAGTAATTGGAATATTGGCGGCAATCCCCTTATGTAGAACACTTGGCGATTTGTTTTTGCCCATAACAGGAATTATTCCGCAACATGGAATATCTATAGGAAAAAGCGGCGGGATCCTGCTGATGGTTCTTATGATTTCTGTAATTTGTATTCTGCTAATCACCAGAAAAATTGCCAGAATTTCTCCGGTGAAAGCGATCGCCGGCATAAAAAAAGAGATTTATTTTGACAGCAGGATTCAGGCGGCAGTCAGTAAGAAACTGCTTTCCGCCAGTCTCGCATTCCGCCAGTTTACGTCTGATAAAAAGCAGTATGCCGGGGTAATCGCCATTGTGGGAATCCTTGTTTATTTTATGACTACCATGATGGTGTTGACCAATGTAATTACAGCGACCTCCGCATGGGACGCTATGGGAATCGCTTATGCGGATCTGGATATTGAGTTGAAAGAATCTGTTTCTGACGCAAAAATACGCCGGGTGGAGGAAATGATCCGCCATAACACGAATTTTCAGGTTTCTTATAAATCCTGCGGAAATTATTATATGTCCATCAATGGAGAGCAGATTATGGCGTGCATTTACGATGAAGCGGAGTATATCAAAGCAATAACAAAAGGAAGGATTCCTCTCTACGACAATGAAATTATCGTAACGGAAATCGCTGCGGATAATCTGGGGCTTAAAATCGGCGATAAAGTATCGGTAGGCTGCCGGGACAGAAAAGAGACCTATATTATTTCCGGTTTCAATCAATTTATGAATGATGCCGGAGTAAATTTCAGTATGACGAAATCTGCAGCTTCCAAACTGGATGATATGCATTTATCTTATCTGGGATATATTCTGGAAGATCAGTCTCAGGGAGCCGGGATCGAGGAGGAGCTGAACCGGCAGTTTGGGGAGATATTGACAGCTTCTTATGATGAAACGTCCATGGACAGTACATACCAGCTCGCCATCCATGCGATGACGCTGGTTGTATATATATTTTCCGCGATTTTTGCCCTGGTGACAGTGCATATGGTCTGTTCCAAAGCTTTTTTAAAGGAACGAAGAGACATAGGGATCTATAAGGCGCTGGGATTTACATCCACGCGTCTGCGTCTGCAGTTTGCGGTGAGATTTTTTATGGTTGCTGTACTGGGAGCGGCGGCGGGCAGTGTGGCTGCAGCGGTTTTTACAGGAAACATGTTAAGCTGTATTTTGAGACTGGTAGGAATTTCAAGCTTTCAGGTGACGTTTCGCGCCGCTACGTTTGCAGTGCCGACGGTATTGACCAGCGTATGCTTCTTCCTCTTTGCTTTTCTGTCCTCAGCAAAAATTAAAAAGGTGGAGGTCAGAGAATTAATTACGGAATAAACAAAAATACAGATCGTGCGGAAAATTACGGTCCCTTTTATATAGGAAAAAAATAAAAATCCGCAAAAGTTCTTGACAGACCAGTTTTATCCTTATATAATGATTTAGCGTGTATAAGAGCACGCATATAAGATTACAGGAGGTGAAAAGAATGCCAACATTTAACCAGTTAGTAAGAAAAGGAAGACAGACATCAGAGAAAAAGTCTACAGCGCCGGCTTTGCAGAAAGGATATAATTCCCTGAAAAAGCGCCCGACAGATCTCTCTGCTCCTCAGAAAAGAGGTGTTTGTACTGCAGTAAAGACTGCAACTCCTAAGAAACCTAACTCTGCTCTTCGTAAGATCGCCAGAGTACGTCTTTCTAACGGAATCGAAGTGACAAGCTATATTCCGGGTGAAGGCCACAACTTACAGGAACATAGCGTTGTTCTGATTCGTGGTGGAAGAGTAAAAGACTTACCAGGTACCAGATACCATATCATTCGTGGAACTTTAGATACCGCAGGTGTTGCAAACAGACGCCAGGCCCGTTCCAAATATGGTGCCAAGAGACCAAAAGACGCTAAGAAATAAAGTTTGGCGGACCAATAGTATCACAGTAAGTGTAAAAATTCATTTAGCAGGGGCTTGATGAATATTGACTGCTATAGGTTTAGTGTTGGAAAGCGCGCAGGCGTACATTCTTTTTAGATAGATTTCCGCACGAATACACAGATAGTTAGTTGGAGGGTCAGCAAAAGGCTGATATCCCGGCTGCAGACAATGCGGCTGACACATGTGAGTACCGTTGAATTAATCGAAAATCAAAAAGGAATGATTAAGGAGGGAAGCGACGTGCCACGTAAAGGACATACTCAAAAAAGAGACGTATTAGCAGATCCGCTGTACAATAACAAAGTGGTTACCAAGCTTATCAATAACATTATGTTAGATGGTAAGAAGGGTATTGCACAGAAGATTGTATACGGAGCATTTAACAGAGTTGCAGAAAAGACCGACAAGCCGGCAATCGAAGTATTCGAGGAGGCTATGAATAACGTTATGCCAGTATTAGAGGTAAAGGCAAGACGTATCGGCGGTGCAACATATCAGGTGCCAATCGAGGTAAGGCCGGACAGACGTCAGGCATTGGCTCTTCGCTGGCTGACTCTGTACTCCCGCAAGAGAGGCGAGAAGACCATGGAAGAAAGACTGGCAAACGAGATCATGGATGCAGCAAATAATACAGGTGCATCTGTAAAGAAGAAAGAAGATATGCACAAAATGGCAGAAGCAAACAAGGCTTTCGCACATTACAGATTCTAGTATAATCTGCGATGCACAAAGCCAGTATGTCTTTCATTTCATGAAGAACCGTTTATATGGATATGAAATGAAGACTTCGCTCCCTGCGGCCATAGTTCGGGCCTGTAAAGGGAGGGGAACATTGTTTTTGCCGTCTGAAATTTAGGAGGAAAAAACCTTGGCTGGAAGAGAATATCCATTAGAGAGAACCAGAAACATTGGTATTATGGCTCATATTGATGCTGGTAAAACCACATTGACTGAGCGTATTCTTTATTATACCGGTGTTAATTATAAAATTGGTGATACTCATGAAGGTACTGCTACCATGGACTGGATGGAGCAGGAGCAGGAAAGAGGTATCACGATTACTTCAGCCGCTACAACCTGTCACTGGACAGAGCAGGAGAACTGCAAGCCTAAGGCTGACGCCTTGGAGCATCGTATCAATATTATTGATACTCCGGGACACGTTGACTTTACTGTTGAGGTTGAGCGTTCGCTCCGTGTGCTGGACGGCGCGGTAGGCGTCTTCTGTGCAAAGGGTGGAGTGGAGCCTCAGTCTGAAAATGTATGGCGTCAGGCTGACACCTATAACGTACCCAGAATGGCATTTATCAATAAGATGGACATTTTGGGAGCAAATTTCTACGGAGCCGTAGATCAGATAAAAACACGTTTGGGTAAAAACGCTATTATTCTGCAATTGCCGATCGGCAAAGAAGATGATTTTAAAGGAATTATTGATTTGCTGGAAATGAAAGCTTATATCTACAATGATGATAAGGGCGACGACATTTCCATTACCGATATTCCGGATGATATGAAGGATGATGCAGAATTGTATCGTTCTGAATTAGTAGAAAAAGTCTGTGAATTAGATGATGATCTGATGATGGAATTCCTGGAGGACAAAGAGCCTTCTGTGGAAGCGCTGAAAGCAGCCCTGAGAAAAGGAACCTGTGAATGTACGGCGGTTCCGGTGTGCTGCGGTTCTGCTTACCGCAACAAGGGAGTTCAGAAGTTGTTGGATGCAATCCTTGATTATATGCCGGCTCCTACGGATATCCCCGCAATTAAAGGCGTGGATCTTGACGGAAATGAGACGGAGAGACATTCTTCTGACGACGAGCCGTTCTCAGCGCTGGCATTTAAGATTATGACAGATCCCTTCGTTGGAAAACTGGCATTCTTCCGTGTATATTCCGGTACAATGAATTCCGGTTCTTATGTACTGAACGCTACCAAAAGCAAAAAAGAACGTGTGGGACGTATCCTGCAGATGCATGCCAATAAGAGAGCGGAGCTTGACAAAGTTTATTCCGGAGATATTGCGGCGGCAGTTGGTTTCAAGTTTACCAGTACCGGCGATACCATTTGCGACGAGCAGCACCCGGTAATCCTGGAATCCATGGAATTCCCGGAACCGGTAATCGAGCTTGCCATTGAGCCGAAGACCAAAGCAGGACAGGGCAAGATGGGTGAAGCGCTTGCAAAACTTGCAGAAGAAGACCCGACGTTCCGCGCACATACCAATGCAGAGACCGGACAGACGATTATCGCAGGTATGGGCGAGCTGCATCTGGAGATTATTGTTGACCGTCTGCTTCGCGAGTTTAAGGTGGAAGCAAATGTCGGAGCTCCTCAGGTAGCGTACAAAGAGACATTTACCAAACCGATTGATCAGGAATACAAATATGCAAAACAGTCTGGCGGACGCGGACAGTACGGACATTGTAAGGTTCGTTTTGAGCCTATGGACGCCAATGGAGAAGAATTATTTAAATTTGATTCAGAAGTTGTGGGCGGTGCAATTCCCAAGGAATACATTCCGGCTGTAGGCGAAGGTATTGAGGAAGCTACCAAAGCCGGTATCCTTGCAGGATTCCCGGTTGTGGGCGTACACGCTACGGTATACGATGGTTCTTACCATGAAGTCGATTCTTCCGAAATGGCGTTCCACATTGCAGGTTCCATGGCATTTAAGGAAGCAATGAAGAAGGCGACTCCGGTGCTGTTAGAGCCGATTATGAAGGTTGAAGTCACCATGCCGGAAGAGTATATGGGAGACGTAATCGGTGATATCAATTCCCGCCGCGGACGGATCGAAGGAATGGACGACCTTGGCGGAGGAAAAATTGTACGTGCATTTGTACCTCTTGCAGAGATGTTCGGCTATTCTACCGACCTTCGTTCCAAGACGCAGGGACGTGGAAATTATTCCATGTTTTTTGAGAAATATGAGCAGGTTCCAAAGTCTGTTCAGGAAAAAGTTATTTCTGCAAAAGCATAGGGAAAGTAAAGAAAACACTTGAAAATCCAATGATTATCGAATATAATCATAAATAGCTGATTTATATTATGAGACAGCCCAAAGGGGCAGAAAATTAAGGAGGACGTTATAAAATGGCTAAAGCTAAATTTGAGAGAACTAAACCGCATTGTAATATCGGAACCATTGGTCATGTAGACCATGGTAAAACTACTTTAACAGCAGCGATCACAAAGGTTTTATCTGAAAGAGTTGCTGGAAATGAAGCTACTGATTTTGAAAATATCGACAAAGCTCCGGAAGAGAGAGAAAGAGGTATTACGATTTCTACAGCTCACGTTGAGTATGAGACAGATAAGAGACATTATGCACATGTTGACTGCCCGGGCCATGCCGACTATGTAAAGAACATGATCACTGGCGCGGCTCAGATGGACGGAGCAATCCTTGTTGTTGCTGCAACTGACGGTGTTATGGCCCAGACCAAAGAGCACATTCTGTTATCCCGTCAGGTAGGCGTGCCTTATATTGTTGTATTCATGAACAAATGCGACATGGTTGACGACGAAGAGTTGCTTGAATTAGTAGAGATGGAAATTACTGAAATTCTGGAAGAGTATGAATTTACAGACTGCCCGATCATCAAGGGTTCCGCACTGAAAGCTCTGGAAGATCCAAGTGGAGAATGGGGCGACAAGGTTATGGAACTGATGGCAGCAGTAGACGAGCATATTCCGGATCCTCAGCGTGCAACTGACCAGCCATTCCTGATGCCTATCGAGGATATCTTTACCATTACCGGCCGTGGAACGGTTGCTACCGGTAGAGTAGAGCGTGGTGTTCTGCATGTAAACGAGGAAGTTGAAATCGTTGGTATCAAAGAAGAGACCAAGAAGACAGTTGTAACTGGTATCGAAATGTTCCGTAAGCTGTTAGACGAAGCTCAGGCTGGTGATAACATTGGCGCGCTGCTTCGTGGTATTCAGAGAACAGAAATCGAAAGAGGACAGGTTTTGTCTAAACCAGGTACTGTTACCTGCCATACCAAGTTTACCGCTCAGGTATATGTTCTGACCAAAGATGAAGGTGGACGTCATACACCGTTCTTCAACAACTACAGACCTCAGTTCTACTTCAGAACAACTGACGTAACAGGTGTCTGCAACTTGCCGGACGGAACAGAAATGTGTATGCCTGGTGATAACGTAGAGATGAGCATTGAGCTGATTCATCCGATCGCTATGGAGCAGGGTCTTACATTCGCTATCCGTGAGGGTGGACGTACAGTAGGTTCTGGCAGGGTTGCTACTATCATTGAGTAATTATAATTTATTCAGTAAAATCAAGGCTTTCGGGGATTTCTCCGAAAGCCTTTTTACGTTGTGAAACAATTCAAAAATGCTCTGTGGTTCTAATATGGTTCTAAAAAATTTGTTCATCAGTAAAATATATCCAAAATATCTTCTAATAGTTCTCTACTGGAATATTAAATGAGTTCATCAAACTGTCTATCCATATGTTGTATTCGTCACTGTCAATTTTTTCGGTTTCCAATTCTTTGTTCAATTCGTTCCAACGAGATACAAGAGATGCAATCTGCGGACTTTCTATGTTAATGGATGCCACTAGGCGTCTTGTAGCAGTATTGACGGATGTGGAACATTCTACAGGAATACCTGCTCTTATCAATTCCATGATTACCTTTAAAATATCTGAATATGTATTAATGCTCAATTCTTCGTTGGGTTTAATTGTGTATCCAAAAAATAGTTCTTCTTTAATACCAATAATGGAACAAAATTTTTGTATTACCTCCATAGGCGGTTCACTATAACCGTTTTCGTAATTAGAATAAGTCGGAACAGACAGCTCCAACTTCGCAGCCATTTCTTTTTGAGACATATCAGCTCCCATACGGAAGGACTTCAAACGTTTGTCTACATGTAAATAATGCGCTATTCGCATATTCTCACCTCGCATTGGATTTTTAATTATTATACCACAATTTTAACAATAATAAATAGAAATATTCAAATTTTAATATTTTTACTTGACATATCTAAAAACAGATATTATGATAAAAATACAAGAAATTAAATATTTCTATTAAAATTCAAATTGTAAGGAGGGTTATATGAAGTCAAATTACATGATGGATGCGGAAGATGTGGCTAATGAGTTGGGAATTTCTAAAGGACATGCTTATAAGGTCATTCGTCAGCTTAATGGAGAGTTGGAGAAATCTGGCTTTATTATTGTGGCAGGGAAAGTTCCCAGAGCATTTTGGGAAAAGAAGTTCTACGGTTATGAAACAATGCAGACAGCATAAGGAGGGAAAACAGATGCCAGCATATAAGGATGAAAAAAGGAATACTTGGTTAAGCCTGTTCTACTATGAGGATTGGCAGGGCAACAAGAAGAAAAAGCAGAAACGTGGGTTTAAAACAAAGAAAGAAGCGTTGGAGTGGGAAAATAATTTCAAATTATCCGCTAATGCCAACATGGATATGGCATTGGGAGCATTCGTTGAAATTTATTTTCGTGATAAGGAAGGTGAGCTGAAAGAGCGTTCAATTAAGAATAAAAGGTACATGATAGAAGCTCATATTCTTCCGTATTTTGAAAATAAGAAAATGAATGAGATTACTCCATCAGATATTATACAGTGGCAGAATGCAATGAGAGAAAAAGGGTATGCGCAGACTTATCTTCGCATGGTGCAAAATCAAATCACTGCATTATTCACTCATGCAAGCAGTATTTACAATTTGTCAAACAATCCATGCAAGAGAGTGAAAAAGATGGGAAAGCCGGATGCGGATAAGCTGGAATTTTGGACAAAAGAGGAATACGACAAATTTATTGGCACGATTGAGGTTGGGAGCCGCTATTATGTGATTTTTGAAATTCTGTTCTGGACAGGAATTAGGGAAGGAGAACTACTTGCCTTAACAAAATCGGACGTAGATTTTCAGAACAACCGCATGAGCATCACAAAGACCTATTATCGGACGGAGCGGCGTGATGTAATTACAGTGCCAAAAACGGAACAATCTGTGCGAGTAATTGAATTGCCGGAGTTCTTGACACAGGAAATAAAAGAATATGTAGATAAGTTATATAAGCTGCCGGATGATGAACGTATCTTTCCTATCGTTGCTGAAGCAGTGCAGCATAAGCTAAAGCGGCAGGCGGAAAAGGCAGGAGTGAAAAAGATACGTGTCCATGATATTCGTCACAGCAGCGTAGCATATCTCATCAATCAGGGCGTACAACCGTTGATTATTAAAGAACGGTTAGGACATAAGGATATAAAAATCACATTGAATACTTATGGGCATTTATATCCTAATCAGCAAAGACAGGTAGCGGATATGCTGAATCAACAAAAAAAGCCCTAACAGCGGCAACTGTCAGGACTTATGATAACTGGAAAACCTCTGTTATCAGTAATCACAATACAAGTATAGCAGAGGTTTCTTCCAACGACAATAATTTTTTAACAATGGAGGGCATGATGGAAGAAACAAAAAATGGTTTACAGATGATAAAAATGTCGGAGATACAGTCGCAGGAAGTTTCTTGGTTGTGGTATCCGTTTATCCCCTATGGAAAGCTGACAATCATTCAAGGCGATCCGGGCGATGGAAAAACAACGCTTGTGCTGAATATAGCGGCATGGCTATCAAAGGGAGAGGGATTAGACAGTGAGATGAAATTGTCTGAGCCAGTGAATGTAATTTACCAGAGTGCGGAAGATGGTTTGGCAGATACAGTTAAACCAAGATTGGAGCTGGCAGGAGCAGACTGTGAGAGGATATTGGTTATTGATGAAAAGGAAAAATCTTTATTGGACCTATGTCAATACTTTAGACAAAAAAAGTCGAAAGATTATGCTGCTTTTTTGAGTTCCTCATCCTCCTTTTGCTGAGGCGTTATGTAACCAATTGCGCTATGTATTCTTTTTCGGTTATACCATCCCTCTATGTATTCAAAGATTGCTCTACGAGCTTCCTTTGTATCTTGGTAAGTATGAAGATATATTTCTTCCTTTTTCAATACAGAATGGAAGGATTCGATACAAGCATTATCGTATGGATTTCCTTTACGGCTAAAGGAATGCTGGATTCCTTTCCTGTTTAGGCAATCTTCAAACACCTGGCTCGTATACTGACTTCCAAGGTCGCTGTGCAAAAGGATCCCTTTTGTATCCCTGACGTTCAGGCAGGCATTTTCTACCGCTTTCACTGCCAGGTCTGCTGTCATAGATGTCCCATAGGCATACCCAATGATTTTGCGGCTGCACAGGTCCATAACAGATGCCAGATAAGTCCATCCTTCCTTCTGCACATGGATATATGTGATATCTGTACACCATTTTTGATGGATCGTATCTGCCTGAAAATCGCGCTTTAGGATATTTACTTTACCGTTTGGTATGGTACCATGGTTGGCATGATGATTATATTTCTTTACTACTATGGAACGAAGCCCTTGCTCTGCCATATGTCTTTGCACCCGTTTTACGCTACAGGATGTTCCGCCATCATTAAGGATACGACATATTTTTACAGCCCCATATCTTTGTTTTGAATCCTCATATGCCCGTTTCACCTGCTGACCAAATTTTTCGTACTCTTTCTGCTTGTTTGAAGGTACAAAAACCAGAGCTTTGTAATAAGTACTCATTGGAAATTTCAAGGCACTGCAAAGCTGGGATACAGAGTAGGTGGTTAAGTGATTCTGGATAAATGCAACAATTTCGGCTATTGTTCTTTTGCGAATATGGCGGTCGCTTTTTTTAATATTTCATTCTCAATCTTAAGGCGTTGGATTTCTTTTTGGAGAGCCTTGTACTCCTTGAGGGTAACCGTTTCACCCTCTGATACACGAATTGGGGAAAGCTGCTTTACCCAGCCGCTTATAGTGCTCCGATTTACGCCATACTCACGTTCCAGTTGTGGATACGAAGTTCCTCCAGAATTGTACAGATCCACGATCTGCTGTTTAAATTCCGGGGTATAAGATTTTTGGTTTTTGGCCATACATTTCATCTCCTTTATTCTTTCACTTGATAGTATAGATTGTTCGACTTTTCCTGTCCACACTTATATACTAACACCATTATCTATGGTTGATGAACGATTGGAAAAGGCGATTGTGAAGACGAAAGCAAGAATGTTAATTTTAGATCCAATACAGGCATATCTTGGTGGCGGTATGGATATGAACAGAGCAAATGAAGCAAGGGATATGACGAAGAAATTAGGAGCGTTAGCAGAGAAATATCAGTGTGCAATCATTCTTATCGGTCACATGAATAAAGCGGCAGGAAATAAGGCTGCGTATCGGGGCATGGGTTCGATTGATTTCTTCGCAGTAGCAAGAAGCGTATTATTGGTGGGCAGGGTTGAAGGAGAACCAAATATTAGAGCAGTGGTGCAAATAAAAAATAATCTTGCAGCATTTGGACACCCGAAGGCATTTGCATTGTCGGAGGATGGTTTTCAATGGCTTGGTGATTATGAGATTACGGCTGATGAAGTCTTAGGCGGCATTGCCCCAAAAGCAAATAAAATGGAACAGGCGAAGCGATTGCTTAGGGAACTGGCTTTGACTTCTGATGCAATTCAGAGCAATGAGATTTTTGATATGGCTGACGAGCAGGGAATTTCAAAGAGGACATTGGAAAATGCAAAAAGGGAGCTTGGCATTCGGGCGAGGAAGATAAACAATTCTTGGTATTGGGAATTGGATAAGGTCAAGCCGTAATAAAAGGAAGAACGCAACAATGCAGACTATAAAGATTTTGCGGAGATGAATATTGCAAGGTTGCAAAATATATAGACTTTGCATTGTTGCGGACTTGATTGAGATGCGCTTTCGCATGGATGAAGCGAGTAGATGAAAAGGCAAAGTTATTTGCCAGCGTAAGCGTGGCAATGCCCCCGGCAGGGCGCAAAGGCACTTTTGATAGAGCGTAGCCTGTCGAAAGTGCTTTTGCGTTACTTTCGCAGAAAGTAACAAAGGCTGTGCCTATCGGCACAAATATAACAGATAAGAATAGAGAAGATAGGAAGGTGTGAAATTATTGGAGAGGACAATTAGCGGCATGATGGGAAAAGGTTCTGTCAGCCATAATACGAGGACTTTCAGCGCAAAGAATGTGGATAAGGAACGGAGCAAATATAATATGGAGTTCTGCCATTTAGATATTAAAAAGGTATATCACGAATTATTTGATGATGCGCTGGAGCGTTACAATGCAAAGCAGAAACGGAGTGACCGGAAAATTGACAATTATTATGAGAAGATAAGGCAGAGCAAGCAAGAGAAATTATTTCACGAGGTTATTCTTCAGATTGGAAATAAGGATGATACGAACGCCAAAAGTGAAGAAGGGCAGCTTGCAAAAAATATACTGATAGAATTTATGGAAGATTTTCAGAAAAGAAATCCGAATCTATATGTGTTCTCGGCGCATCTGCATATGGATGAGGAAACACCGCACGTTCATATTGATTTTGTTCCATTTATCCGTAACAGCAACCGTGGACTTGATACGAGAGTATCACTGAAAGGTGCGCTGGCAGAGCAGGGGTTTAAAGGCGGCACAAGAAGCGCAACGGAGTGGAATCAATGGATAGAATCAGAAAAGCAGGAACTTTCAAAAGTTGCGGAAAGATATGGGGTACGGTGGAAACAGATGGGAACGCACAATAAGCATTTATCTGTATTAGATTTTGAGAAACAGGAGAGAGCGAAAGAAGTCGTAAATTTGGAAAAGGCGGTATCCAGTAATAAAGCGGAATTATCCCACATTATTTATCAGCAAGTCTTGGCTGAAAATGAAATGGAGAAGATAAAGCATGAGAATGAAGCTGTCCGGCAAGAAACAACAGAGCTTTCCGCAACCAATGATTTATTAAGGGAACAGGCGGATGGATTGATAGAGAACAGAGAAAAGCTGATGTCTGATAATAAAGCATTGGAACAGCATCAGAAAAAGTTACAGCAGGATATTGAGAAAATGGCTGATTCTAAAGTAGCGTTGGAACGTAACATATATGTCTATGATGAAGATGCAAGATGGCAGTTGCCGGAGCCAACTGCACTAATGAGCGCAAAGACTTATCGGGAAAAGAACGCTATGCCGCTTGTGGAAAGGCTGAAAGAAATTGTAAAAAGCCTTACGATAAAATGTGTCAACCTCATGGATCAGATTAAGCAGTTAAAGGCAAAAGTCACAAAACAGGCAGAGGATATTGATTTCTATAAAAGTAAGGTACATCAGCAGTATGTAAAATTAGAACAGTTGCAGGAAAAAGCGGATGATTTTGAGCGTGTGAAACAATATGTCGGGGTAGACAAAATTGATATTATTGTGACAAATGCAAGGGAATTGGAACGAATCGCACAGAGTGAAAAACAGCAGAGCAGAGCGTATGGAATGGGCAGATAAGAAAGGACGGATTGATATGATGGATAATGGAAATTGGAGCGAACAGTATTCTATGGAAAATATTATGGGTTGTGAATACAACATGGATAACGGTTATGTGGAAGTTTATTATTCTGACGGCAATATTTTGCAGTTGAAATGTGAAGAAATAGAAGCTAATCTGCATACTATAGAACAATCGCTTGCGAAGCTGTATAAGCTGTTGGATGATAAGCCGATTGAATATGTTGCGATGGCATTGTCGGGAGAGCTGCAAGCCTATTGTGATATAGAAGCGGATATGGTAAAAGGGATGTTTGGTACGATTGTTCAGGGCTATTTGAAGCAGGGATACAGTAAAGCTATGGCAGAAGCGTTGGCAAGAGAATTTTTTAGATATGAAAGTTGAGGGAGAGTATGACGGATACGGAAAAGAAAGTGATGGTGCGGCTATGCACGAAGATTTTGACAGAAACAGATTTGTACGAAACAGATATGGAAGTAAAGAATATAGTGGATTGGATATGTGTTTCGGAGCAGATGAAAGAGAATAACAATAAAATTCGTAGCCTGACAGGGGAATACAAACAGATAGAGCCGGAGTGTCGGGAGGGCATCAGAGAAAAGCTAGAACGAATGAAAAAACTGTGTGAGGAGCGTAATGATTTGTATGAGAAGCAGAATGAGTTAAAGGGGCAGAGAGAGAAGTTGGAACGGAATTTTATCTGGTAGAAGGTGAGGGAGGGAATGGTATTTCTATATCCTTTCGTAAGATGCTAATCTCTATATAAGGAATAGGTAATTTTTTAGACGTTGTAGATAAGAGACAGTATTTTTTCTTTTTATTGAAAATCATATAGACATGGTGCTAGCACCATGTAGCGAGGGAGGATTAATGGTGACATAATATTTAGAAACGATGTTTAAAGTTGATGGTTGCGGTACGTTGAATGTGGTATCTGAAAAATATCACTAATAGCGATAAAATATCTTGACTTTTTCTGCTTATGTGTTATACTGATAGTGCTTTAACAAATAGGTATATCCATCCAGAAGATGTAACGTGAGCAAATTGCTTGGAAGGGAAACCTTAAATTTAAACCGGGGAGCGAGTATCATGCGTGTTCCATATGGTATGTGCGCATTGTCACATCACATACTGCAGTATGGTATATAGCGTTCTCAAAGCGTGTGGATGGAACACGCTTTAATGATTGATTAGTTTGTGATTTGAAAAAAGACCTTGATTCGAATTCCTTTCTTGGATGGCGTCTTTGATTATAAAGATGAGAAAGGGGGCGAAACTATGAAAAGGTTTTGCAGAAAAGTTAAAGTATTTTTCAAATCCGGCATTGAAACGGTGGTGGCATTCTGTAGAAATAACAAGAAATCAATCGTAAGATTGGTTGGCAAATTTGTTATCTATGTTTGCAAAACCATTATTGAGTTGATTTTAGATAACTTGTTTTAATGCCAACTAATCTATTTTTTATGCATAGATGGAGAAGGGAAAATCTATGGTTGGAGAAGCGCTTAGATTATTACGAATTTTTAATGGATATAAATCCGCTGAATTAGCTGAGAAACTTGGAATTTCTCAAAGTTATGTTTCGGAAATAGAAAATAATAAAAAACAGCCGACAATGGATATATTAGATAAGTATGCCAGCGTATTTGAAATGAAAAAATCAACATTATTATTATTTGCAGAAGCTTTGGAAAATGATGTTGAAGCACAAAATGATAAAAAACAGAAAGTGGCATTAGCGGGAATGAAATTATTGAAAATACTTGAAAGAGTTGGTAAGTTTGAAGATGAATAAATGTTATCCAATAGAGAACAGTCCATTGTATCGGTTGAGGAATAGAAGAAGGCTAGCAGAATTTTTAAATCTGCCTAAAAACTATTTTAAGGAAGAACATACTTATTGTTATAATGAATTTTCAAGACCGAAGCCCAATGGAGATGGAGAAAGACATTTTACTGTACCACCAGAAGATTTAAAGGATATACAAAAACATATTTGTAAATTATTTAAACGAATTATAACGCCGGAATGGGTAATATCAGGTAAAAAATCATGTAGCTATATTACAAATGCAGAGGTGCATTTAAAACATAGATTTGTGAAAATAATGGATATATCAAAGTTTTATGATTCAGCACAGCGAAGCAGAATCTATCAAATGTTTTCACAAACTTTTAATATGGCATCTGATATTGCGTGGATTATGACAGAGTTAGTGACATATAATGGAAAATTGCCAACAGGAAGCCCATCTAGCCAACTAATTATATACTGGACATACTGTGGTATGTTTCAGAGAATAAATGAATTAGCAGAAGAATATAATTGCTATTTTTCGCTTTACGTAGATGATATGACATTTTCTTCTGATTTTCCGATTAAAGCCATCTTGAGAGATGGGGTCTCCGATGTATTAAGAAAGAATGGGCTATTGGCAAAAAGTAAAAAGGATCATTACTATCAGGTAAATGATTTTAAGGTGGTTACCGGAGTTGGAATAAAGCAAGGGAAAAAGGTTGTGCTTAATAGTAAGCGTAAACAAATAATAGAGTTATATGCAAAATGTAAAAAAAGCAGTAATATATATCAAATTGAAAAGCTTAACGGAACCTTATGTTCGCTAAGACAAATAGAACCAGATATCTTTCTGGAAATATATAGGTACGTCCATAGCTATGAGCAGGAGCTAAAGAAATTATCAAGAGACAGATTTTATAGGTCTAAAAGGGAAAAAGGTAGGTATCTTTCTAAGCACATACATAATGTTGGCATTAATACGGAACAAGGATTTGATTAATTGAAAAGAAGGTAAACGATGTTAGATTGCATTATTGAACGTACAAACAGATATATTGATGATATGCCGAAAAAAGAGCGTAAAAAATATGGTCAGTTTTTTACAAGTAAAGAGACAGCACGTTTTATGGCTGGACTATATACTATTCCTGAAAATTTGTTCAAGATTCGCATTTTAGACGCAGGGGCAGGTTCAGGCATATTGGCGTGTGCGCTTTTAGAACGATTAGAACAGATGAATTCTATTCAGACGATAGAGTTAACCTGCTATGAAAATGATGACAACATTTTGCGATTGTTAAAAGAGAACTTGCATACTTGCCAGGCAAATTCTAAAAAAGACATACAAATTCACATTATCACAGATAATTATATTACAAGCCAATATTTAGACTTCAATCATATGTTAGGCGGCAATCTCGCACCAAAGAAATATGATTTTGTAATTGGAAATCCTCCATATATGAAGATACCTAAAGATGCGCCAGAAGCAACGGCTATGCCGGAAGTCTGTTATGGCGCCCCCAATTTATATTTTATTTTTGCGGCAATGGGATTATTCAATCTTGATAGCGAAGGGGAGATGGTGTATATTATCCCTCGTTCATGGACTTCTGGAGCATATTTTAAGCGGTTTAGGCAGTATTTTTTGACAGAAGGGAAGTTAGAACATATTCATTTATTCGTAAGCAGGAATAAGGTGTTTGATAAAGAAGATGTCTTGCAGGAAACAATTATAATAAAAGTAAAAAAGACAAATGAAACACCAGAAAAGGTTACAATTTCTTCTTCGCAGTCAAATAATGATTTTGATAATCTGACTTCGTTGACAGTGCCATATAGCCTTGTGGTTTCGGGAGAAGATTATTATGTTTATTTAGTAACAGATGAAAAAGAAGTTTCTGTGTTGGAACGATTGCATAGATTTGATAAAACATTACCGGATATTGGACTGAAAATGAAAACGGGATTGACAGTTGATTTTCGCAATCGTGAGATACTTCGTGATGATGCAGAGGAAGGTGCGATTCCGCTTTTTTATTCACAACATATCAAACAAGGAGAAGTGCAGTTTCCTATCCAGAAAGAACATGAGTATGTTGTGACTGACCAAAAAGGACTAATGCAGGATAATCGAAATTATTTGTTTGTCAAGCGTTTTACTGCAAAAGAAGAAAGGCGCAGACTGCAGTGTGGTGTATATTTATCAAAGAAGTATCCACAGTATAAGAAAATCAGTACACAGAACAAGATTAATTTTGTAGATGGATTGATAACGGAAATGTCAGAGTGCCTTGTGTACGGATTATATGTAATTTTTAATTCTACACTTTACGATGAATATTATAGAATACTAAATGGTTCAACGCAGGTAAATTCAACAGAAATAAACGCAATGCCTGTGCCTGATTTAGAAAGCATACAGGAAATGGGCAGGAAACTAATGAAAAGTAATGATATGTCAGAAAATAACTGTAATATGATATTGGAGGGATACTGTGGATAAAATTGATGAGGCAAGAGAACTTCTGAAAATGCTAGGAATGCCTAAAGCGCAGCAGGCAGATATTTGCTGTTATGTGCTGTTGGCAATGGCAGGGATAAAGCCGGATACATTATGGAAAGATGCTGGAAATGAGTGGATTCGTATCCATGATATTATCCAATTTGCGAATACATATTATGGATCAACTTATGCGGAAAACAGCAGGGAAACTTTTCGTAAACAGGCATTACATCATTTTCGCAATGCCGCACTTGTAGAGGATAATGGAAAAGCCACAAACAGTCCTAATTACAGGTACAGGCTTACAGAAGAAACATTGCAGATGGTAAGGACATTTCAAACATCAGAATGGCAAAAGTCTGTAAGTCGATTTTTGGAATATCATGAAAAACTGGTAGACATGTATGCTTCAAAAAAGAAAATGACAATGATGCCGGTGCGCATCAATGGAGCAGATTTTCAATTTTCTATAGGCAGACACAATGAACTGCAAAAGGCTATTATTGAGGAATTTGCGCCACGATTTGCGCCCAATTCAGAATGTTTGTATGTTGGTGATACCATAGAGAAAGATTTGGTAAAGAATGTTGATAAGTTAAAAGAATTGGGATTTGAAATAACTTTGCATGACAAGATGCCGGATGTGGTTTTGTACAGAGAAGATAAAGACTGGATATATTTTATTGAATCAGTGACTTCCGTAGGTCCGATGGACGCTAAAAGAATATTGGAAATAACTGAAATGACAAAGAGTGTAGCGGCAGGGAAAATCTTTGTGACAGCATTTCTTGATTTTAAGACTTATAAGAGATTTTCAGAAAATTTGGCATGGGAAACGGAAGTCTGGATTGCGGAGATGCCGGAGCATATGATACATTTGAATGGGGATAAGTTTTTAGGACCGAGATAGAAATTATATAGAAATATGTTGGATGTTTAGAGTTTAATAGGTTAAGAGGAGAAGAACGTGAAAGAAGATAAAATACCAAAGGTTTTTATATCCTATTCTTGGAGCAGCGATGATATAACTATGCCATTAGCTGAGCGCTTGGTGTCACATGGGGTAGATGTTGTTTTGGATAAATGGGATTTAAAGGAAGAGCAAGATAAATATGCTTTTATGGAGCAGTGCGTCAATAACCCAGAAGTTGACAAAGTTCTTATAGTCTGTGATCAAAAGTATGCAGATAAAGCTAATAATAGAAAAGGGGGAGTAGGTGATGAAACAGCTATTATTTCAACTGAAATATATGGAAAAGTAAATCAAGAAAAATTTATTCCTATTATTGCAGAGTGTGATGAGGAAGGAAATCCGTATGTTCCTGTCTATATTAAATCAAGGATTTATGTTGATTTATCAAATGCGGAACAGTATGAAGCAGAATATGAAAAATTATTACGGAATATATATGAAAAACCATTATTTAAAAAACCTAAATTGGGATCAAAACCGGAGTGGCTAGAGGAAGATAGTGTAAACCTTTTCCCTTTGCAGGATTTAGTTCGGCAGTTAAAAGGAAGTAGCGATGTTAGAAAACAGAATCTAATAATCAGACGATTTATTGATCAGTATATTGAAATATTAAAATCCTATTACGATAAAGGCTTAAGTGCTGGACAACAAGTATATGAAACATGGATGAAGACAAAAAATGTTCGAGATTACTTTTTAGACTTTTTGGATGCTCTTTTAGAAACTGATTGTGATATGGGAAGGTTATTGTGCGAAATATTTGAAAGATTTTACAATACGCTTACTTGTGTTAAGACTTTTAATGACAAAGCAAATTCTTATGGCGACATAGAGTGCGATGTTTTCAAAACGCTTATTTGGGAACTGTTTATCTGTACAGTAACATTTTTAAGACATTTTGAAGATTATGAAACATTGAATAAAGTATTAAGTAATACATATTTTTTGATTGATTCAGGATTTGGCGGTTCTTTTAAACCAACAAATTATGCAAGATTTAGACACTACAGCAGACCTATAGAGGAATATTACAAACCGGAATCAGAGAAAAAAGATTTATTTACTTTGATGGGAAATACATTATGCTGTGAAAGAGAAAAATATCCAATATATACAAAGGAAACATTAGCCCAGGCAGACTTATTCCTTTATCAAGTATTTAATGCCTTTGATTTGGTAAGTGAGAGTACATCATATAGAGATAGTTGTTGGTTTCCGACGTGTTATGTTTATGCTGGAGAAAGAATGTATGAGTGGGAAAAGATGAAATCTCGAAAATATTGTGAAAAAATGTATGTTTTGTTTGGAGTTGAAAATGTTGAAAAACTTAAAAACGTAATATCAAAATGTACTTATGAACGAGATATGCATTATAGAGGAAGTTTTGATGCTGCATTAGCTATTTTGAATTATATAAAAATTGAGGACATAGGAAGTATAAATTGAGGGTAATTCTGAAAATGCTATAATTATTTTGTGGTTCTATTTTGGTTCTAAAAAATTTGAAAGTCTCAAATAATACGGTCGAAATAGGAGAATATAAAGACAAAATCCAATGAAATATATGAAAAAGTATTGTGATTATGTTCCCTACGAATCGTGAGGGTGGTAGGACTGTTGGGTCTGGCAGGGTTGCTACTATCATTGAGTAATTATAATTTATTCAGTAAAATCAAGGCTTTCGGGGATTTCTCCGAAAGCCTTTTTACGTGGTGAAACAGCTAAAAATTCTCTTGTGGTTCTAATATGGTTCTAAAAGATTTGCTCATCAGGAAAATATATCAAAATATTTGCTAATAGTTCTCTATCGGAATATTAAATGAGTTCATCAAACTGTCTATCCATATGTTGTATTCGTCACTGTCAATTTTTTCAGTTTCCAATTCTTTGTTCAATCGTTCCAACGAGATATAAGAGATGCAATCTGTGGACTTTCTATGTTAATAGATGCCACTAAGCGTCTAGTACAGCATTGCTGAAATAATAGTGAATAAATTTTTGTTTTCTATTTGACGGTTTTGGTGCATAATGATCTTATTACGAATGAACAAGGTGGTCTTATTATGCGAAAGAAAACAATTGATATGATTCCAGTTTTATCAGATACTATAAATGCAGTCTTATCTGCTTTTTCCAAAAGCCGTTCCCTCCCTGCAAGCCTCGTCAAAAGATCCAGGATCATCC